>JBIQJF010000015.1:0-90665 GCA_044507675.1 Opitutales bacterium
ATCCGGTCTTCGACACCAGCGGCGGCCTGAACGACGAGATTCGCCAGCTCTTCCGTTGGATCGTGCCCAATCTCTCCCGCGACATCCCCGACGACGTGCGCGCTTTCCTCCAGCGCTTCGCGGCGTAGAAACCGGGCAAGAAGCGCGGTTGACCAATCCCGGCCGGCAGTGCTGAAATGGACTGGGCCCGCCAAACAATAGCCGACTCCGCGAAGTGAATCGGCATAGGATACTTTATGCCCAATTCGCCTCAAACACCGCCGCCATCACCGGAAACCGTTTGGGCTTTTGATTTTGGTTTGGCCTCACTCGGAGAAGCGGTTCGGTTAGGCCCGAATTTTCTTCATGCGGCCAGCCTCCTAATACCGGCTGAATTGGCACAACGCGGACCAGCGACTTCGCCAGGAACTCCAGCCAGCCTATACCGAGCCATGAAAACGCGCGAAGCCCATCGGGCTCGCGAGGAACGGTTAAGAACAATCTGCGCTGAGGCTGGCATTGAAGTTTTGGCGGCCAAACGAGTCGCACGCACTGCCAACGGCAAAGGCTGGCAGGTGGTCCAGGACGCCGACAAGAGACTGACCAGAGAATTTCCGCCGCGAACAGGTCCAGAAAAGGACACCTGCTTCACGTCCAGCCTGCTCAGAATTAAACTGCTCCAAGGCGAGAAACTTGAGTCTTGGCAGGTCTTCAAGGCGCTGCATTCGGCCATCCAACGAAGGGGTTACGACAAGAAACCGGCATGGATCAGTGCACGCACCACCAAGCGCAATGAGAAGAATGACGATGACATGGTCACTTCGCAGAGGACTGACGCCTATCTCGCCGTCCTCCAACAGATGGCCCCGGAGCAATCGGAATATCACTTCCCATGTTATTTGGATGCGTGGCGGATTGGCCTGTGGAATCCCTCCATGCCGAAGGAAGTCCGGCTCCGTATTGATCACAACACAGAGCCGGCCAGGAATCGGGGCGACGAGGGCGCCATTGTTGCTCCGCGCGAACTGGTCATTGCCGAATGCAAGGCACTGCTGTCGGCCGCCGCTATCCTGTTCCCCAAACTCGCGGGCCGTGAAAATGAAATCCTCTTCGGCAAAGGCGGCGCGCCATATGCGTCCTACTTCCCTGCTCTTAGGAGACAGCATGGCCTTCGACAAGGCGGAGCCAACGACTGGGACGGCATTCTCGGTCAAAAAGTGCCCCGCTTCGACAACCGTATCATCGCGAAGTGCGCGCTGATTCCTCGGTTGAATGTATGTTCAGCTGTCCCTCGTGAGCACAACGGCCAGTGGGCTCCCGACTCACTCCTGCCCGCCGAGGTCACGCTGCTGATGAAACTAAAGAACCTGAAGGTGGACAGAGGAGCCGGTTACGAAAGCAAGTTGACGCCGAGCGAGCTCAGGGCCCTTTTTGAAGACAGAAAAAACAATCAACCCACCGGCTGGGCTTTCAAGGCATCCGTATTGGAAAAAGCGTTGAAGAAATTTGCCAGCGGCGCCCGTCCTGCTGCGGGGCATAGTGAAGTGGCGGCACCCAGTTTGCAGGGTCGGAGCAGATTTTCACGACCGGCCCTGCGAATTCTCAAGGATCTCATATTGTCGGGTCGCTCCCCGTCTGAGCAACATGCCCACGAATTGGCCAAACTGGATGGCAACACGGACACTCAACGCGGCTTGATCGAGACCGATCTGGACTTCCTCAAACGCATGCCCGCCTCATGGAATGATATCCATGTGCCGGACCAGCAACACGAGGTATTATTGGCGACAAAGGAGAAGGAAGGGCGTGACAATGCTATCCGGCGCCTGCTCGGCAGCATCAACAATCCTATCGTGCGACACCGGCTCGAAACATTTTGGCAGCGTCTGCGCTATCTCGAAACCGAGGCAGGATTCGGCAAGCCTACGCATGTTGTGCTCGAATTCGTGCGGACGGACTTTTTGGGAGAAAAGGCCAAACGCGATCTCGCGCTCTTTCAGAAGAGGCGCGAACAGGAGCGCAAAGACGCCAGGGCAAAAGCCAAGGAAGTAAATGCTGGATCACGCTCTGCCGCCACCAAGCTGGAATTATTGAAGGAACAAGGCGGCATCTGCCTTTACACGGGCGAGGGTTTGGCGCCGACCGACGTCGAAAGCCTGGAGATCGAGCATATCGTGCCACGAAATCACCCGACCGTGCACGGCCCCGACGCGATGGTGAATTACGTCGTCACCACCAAGGCAACCAACGATGCCAAGGCGAATCAGACCCCCTATGAGTGGTTCGCGGCAAAAGGTTGGGTCGGCTGGGATGCCTACAAGGCACGCGTTGAGGCCCGCACTACGCAATTGGGGCGCAAGAAGCTCCTTTTGCTGACCTCCCCCGATGCACCATCGCTGGTCGAGCGATATACCGCGTTAGCCGAAACAGCTTGGATTGCCAAATTGGCTCAGACGCTCGTTGCCCTGCATTTCGGCTGGCCGATCCGATCCGAAAAAGGTGAGCGCCGGATAACCGTCGTAAGCGGCGGGCTTACAGCTCGCATCCGCCGACGCTACCGACTCAACAGCCTGCTCAACCCCTGTCCGGAAACCGAAGACCCGGTGGATTGGGAGGAAGTCTGCGAGAAAAACCGGAACGATAAAAGGCATCACGCCCTCGACGCAATGGTCATCAGTTTCATTCCAGGCTGGGCACGTGACGCGGAAAAGGAAAAATACTTCGGCTTACCCAAAGACGTGACGCGCGACACATTTGCTACGCCCCTTGGAAAGATCTTACCCCGCAACCTTTTTCTGGAGAACCCATCACTTGAGGCCACCACGTATGGTGAACGAGTGCTAGGTGAACGACACTACGCAGTATCCCGGACTGAATTCAAAAGCCTAGCCGTCAAAACAGAACGCAACGGCAAGAGGTTGATTAAAGCACGCAAAGATATCGAGACCCACAAAATCGTGGATCCCGTAATTCGACAGGACGTTGAATCCTTTTTAGCCAAGAACCCGGATCTGGATTTGGACACTTGGGACAGTTGGTGTTCGTCTTACAGACGTGGAGAGCAAGGGCCAAAGGTTAAGAAGCTTCTGCTCACTGTTTCCAAACCCGACGCACTGGCCGAATATTCGGATCTTTCAAAGGACCGAACAGGACAGCTTCGACGCGGCGCGAAACATCGCGGATACTTCATCGTGGAAGTGGCGACTCCTACCAAAACGAATCCCACAAAATGCACTTTGGAGGTCAGACCAGCTTACACTCATAAAAGCCCTCATCAAATCCAAAGACAAATCCTCGCGGAGAACGGCAGTCGCATCCTCGGATATTTCGAATCCGGTTGCACGGTTGAGATTCACAATGGCATTGATCACGCAAAATCTCCTCTGAAGCCCGGTCGATACAGATTAAATTCAATTTGGGAACAGGGCACGGTTGTGGTTACAGACCAGTTTTCAAAGGCTTCGGCGCCCATCAGCTTGGCCAAATTTGTAGCCGCCGGATTACGTCGGGTTGATTAACCGAGGAATACACATGAGCTATCACGTCCTACATGTATTGCAGCCTTTCTGCACACTCTCGAAAGACCGCGGATTCATCGTATGCCGAGGACAGGACCGCACTGAAAAGCGGTTGCCGCATACTGATCTCAGGGCCGTCGTTGTCGCTGCCCGGGGCGTGAACCTCACCTCCTCGTTTGTATCGGCAATTTTGGAATCGAACGCAGTGATCCTCCACTGCAACGAAAACTATCAACCCAACGGCATCACCGCTCCCCTGCCGCGCGTGATTGATCGGAGTGCCTTCTTGCGGCAGGCCAGCCGGCCGCGCGTGCTCAATGAGCGCATTTGGGATACCCTTCTTCGGGGCAAGACCCACAACCAGCAACGCGTCCTCGAATTGCAGAATCGCCCCAGTCCTCATTTGGCTTACGCGCTCGAAAATGATGTGCTCGACGAAAGCAACTGTGCCCGCCGTTACTGGCAGCTTTATTTTCCCGCCATCGGTTGGGTTTCGACCAAGCGGGAGCGGCGCGAAGTGGACTCCCCGCCCAACCAGATGCTCAACTACGGCTATGCAGTTCTGTCCGCCCTGTGTCACCGCAGCCTGCTTGTCCACGGGCTCACTCCCTTGCTGGGAGTCAAGCATACCACACGCTACAAAGCCGATCCACTGGTCTATGATTTGATGGAGCCCTTCCGCCCCATCGTCGATTTGATGCTCGCTGAATTCATGGTCGGGGATGATGTTTCCTTCCGGCTTTGGGCGAGAAAAGTCGGCGCCGAACTGCGTGAGCGCCGGATCCAGCATGAACGCCATTCGATGAAGCTCATGGATGCCATCGACGCATCCGCGAGTTCCATGGCTCGCAGCTATGCCGAAAACTCGGCCAAATCGTTCTGGGTCCCCACCCTCTAAGCTCAGTCCATTCCGCATGGGCTGGGTCATGGTCATGTTCGATCTGCCGGTGATGTCCGACGAGGAACGGAAGACCGCCACCCGCTTTCGCAAGCAGCTGCTCGATGACGGTTATCTGATGATCCAATTTTCCGTTTATGCGCGTCCGTGCGTCTCCTACGAGGCGATGGATACTCACACTAGGGTGCTAGAGAAAATCGTCCCGGCTGCCGGCAACGTGCGCGTCCTCTTTTTCACCGATGTCCAATGGCAACGCGCCTACACCGTTATCGGCCCCAACTACCAGCAAGGCGGCAGGGAGATCGATCCCCAGATGCCCGAACAGGTAGAATTTTGGGATTAGAAAAGAGAAGCGCCGTTCGGACGTGCCAGGCAGAGATCCGAACGGCGCTTTATCAGTTAAGACTTCACCCCCCTGAGAGTTCGGACTTAACGGGCTTAAATATCTACAAAAGAACGGTGTGGGCAAGTCTTAGTGTGTCCGACCTCTCAGGGGGGTGAAGTCGAAACTGGCGGAGTGTCTGCTGTTCCATATTCCAAAGTGTGTCCGACCTCTCAGGGGGGTGAAGTCGAAACACATGCTTCGTGGTTTCCATGAGGCGCTCGAGTGTGTCCGACCTCTCAGGGGGGTGAAGTCGAAACCGCGGTTGTGGCGGTCCCGCATGATGCGGAGTGTGTCCGACCTCTCAGGGGGGTGAAGTCGAAACTCACTCGCGTTCGGGTCTGTGCCCGATGCGAGTGTGTCCGACCTCTCAGGGGGGTGAAGTCGAAACCGCTCGTGCACGCGCACAATGCGCCAGCGGAGTGTGTCCGACCTCTCAGGGGGGTGAAGTCGAAACATCCGGTTTTGTCAGGAAACGCGATTTTGTAGTGTGTCCGACCTCTCAGGGGGGTGAAGTCGAAACATGCGCTGCTCCAGCAGCACGTAGGGAGAGAGTGTGTCCGACCTCTCAGGGGGGTGAAGTCGAAACTTGTGCGAAATAAGGGAGTTCGCATAGTGGAGTGTGTCCGACCTCTCAGGGGGGTGAAGTCGAAACCATGAGCGGCGGCGACAGATAACTAATCCGAGTGTGTCCGACCTCTCAGGGGGGTGAAGTCGAAACCACACCTCTTGCTTGCAGGTCGAGAGCTTAAGTGTGTCCGACCTCTCAGGGGGGTGAAGTCGAAACTTGGGTTTGTTCCAGAGCTTGACGATGCCGAGTGTGTCCGACCTCTCAGGGGGGTGAAGTCGAAACGCGGAAGATGATGGCGACGACAACAGCGATAGTGTGTCCGACCTCTCAGGGGGGTGAAGTCGAAACGGCTTCTCGGTGATCATGCGCGACTCGAGGAGTGTGTCCGACCTCTCAGGGGGGTGAAGTCGAAACCCGGGATGCGTCGGAATCGGCCGGTCTCCGAGTGTGTCCGACCTCTCAGGGGGGTGAAGTCGAAACTCCGTGTCTGCTCCTGCTGTCCATTCCCACAGTGTGTCCGACCTCTCAGGGGGGTGAAGTCGAAACAGGGCCGGCTGCAACTGGACCGATGGGAGGAGTGTGTCCGACCTCTCAGGGGGGTGAAGTCGAAACCCTACGTTCGCGTGTCCGGCGGTTGCGCTCAGTGTGTCCGACCTCTCAGGGGGGTGAAGTCGAAACCGCGCTCAGTTCGGAGACACTCGGACAGAAGTGTGTCCGACCTCTCAGGGGGGTGAAGTCGAAACTGGCGGTCGAGGCGCTTGACGAGCTCGTCGAGTGTGTCCGACCTCTCAGGGGGGTGAAGTCGAAACAGAACGTCGGCGGCAGTGAGGGTGATCCAGAGTGTGTCCGACCTCTCAGGGGGGTGAAGTCGAAACAGCGTATTCGGGGCGGGACCAACGACTTCGAAGTGTGTCCGACCTCTCAGGGGGGTGAAGTCGAAACACACGATCCGGCGCGCCGGCCCTGTCATTCAGTGTGTCCGACCTCTCAGGGGGGTGAAGTCGAAACTCGATCGCCGTGCAGGAGCGCCCCGATTTAGTGTGTCCGACCTCTCAGGGGGGTGAAGTCGAAACACGGCGAGTGCGCTCGCGTTGAGCCAGTAGAGTGTGTCCGACCTCTCAGGGGGGTGAAGTCGAAACGCACCGCAAGCGCAACGCGCTCGTCGAGTTAGTGTGTCCGACCTCTCAGGGGGGTGAAGTCGAAACGAGGGCGCGGGGCTCACGCTCACCGAGGCGAGTGTGTCCGACCTCTCAGGGGGGTGAAGTCGAAACACGCCTTTGTAGTAATAAACCAACGCGTTGAAGTGTGTCCGACCTCTCAGGGGGGTGAAGTCGAAACCGGGCAATCATCGCGGCGCTGTAGTCCACTAAGTGTGTCCGACCTCTCAGGGGGGTGAAGTCGAAACACATCCACAACACCTATACCGGCTTCGATTAGTGTGTCCGACCTCTCAGGGGGGTGAAGTCGAAACGGAGGCACGCCATGCGTGCCTCCGTTTCGACTTCAGAGAAGGCTGTTGAGGAATTTCATCCGAGCTGCTGGCGCACGATCTGGTCCACGAGCTGCGGGTTGGCCTTGCCTTTCGAAGCTTTCATCACGGCGCCCTTGATGGCGTTCAGCGCCTTCTCGTTGCCGGTCTTGAACTCCGCGGCGGCCTTCGGGTTGGCGGCGATGGCGTCGGCCACCCACTTCTCCAGTTCGCCGGTGTCGCTGGACTGCTTCAGGCCCTGCTTTTCCACAATGGCCTCGGGCTGTTCACCCGACTTGAACATCGTCGCGAAAACCTCCTTGGCGATGGAGCTGGAGATCACGCCCGACTCGACGAGCTTCACCAGGCCGGCAATGTGCGCGGGCGTCACCTTCGACTCCGCGAGCGGAAGCTGGGCGGCGCCGAGCTCGCGCAGGAGGTCGTTGGTGATCCAGTTGCCCGCGGCCTGCGGCGCGGCGCCGAGCTTCGCGGTGGCCTCGAAGAAATCCGCGAGGTTGCGATCCGGCACAAGGACCGAGGTGATCGTGTAGGGCAGCTGGTGCTCCGCCATCAGGCGCCGCTGCCGGTCGAAATGATGCTCGGGCACCGTGGCCTTGATGCGTGCCTTCCAGTCATCGTCCACTCGCACGGGCATCAGGTCGGGATCGGGAAAGTAGCGGTAATCGTGCGCCATCTCCTTTGAGCGAAGTGACTGCGAGGCGCCGGTCTGGCCGTCGTAGTCGCGCGTTTCCTGCACGATGATGCCGCCGGCCTCGACCACGGCGATCTGGCGGCGAATCTCGTGGGCGATGCCGTCGCGCACGAAGGAGATGGAATTGAGGTTCTTCAGCTCGACCTTGGTGCCGAGCTTCGTTTCGCCCACGGGACGGATGGAAATGTTGGCATCGCAACGCATCTGGCCCTTCTCCATGTCGCAGTCGGAGATGCCGCCCTGCACGAGGGCAATGCGCAGCGAGGTGAGAAACGCAAAGGCTTCGTCGGCGCTGCGCAAGTCGGGCTCGGACACGATCTCCATGAGCGGCGTGCCGGCGCGATTGTAGTCCACCAGCGAGTCGCTGGCGCCGTGGTTCAGTTTGCCAACGTCTTCCTCGAGGTGGATGCGCGTCAGGGCGATTTTCTTGTGCTCGCCCATCACGTTGCGCGACGAGCCGGGCAGTTCGATCTCAACCGCGCCGCCAAGGCAGATCGGCTGGTCGTATTGCGAGATTTGGTAGTTCTTCGGCGAATCGGGATAGAAGTAGTTTTTCCGATCCCATTTGCAGACCGGCGCGATCTCACAACCGAGGATGAGGCCCGCCTTGATGATCTTGTCGAGGGCCTCCTTGTTCATGACCGGCAGCGCACCGGGCAGGGCCAGCACTACGGGATCCACGAGCGTATTCTCCGGTTCGCCGTAACCGGCGGCGACGCGCGTGAACATCTTCGACGCCGTGCGCAACTGCACGTGAACCTCCAAACCAATAACCGCCTCAAATTTCATTTGAGGAACCTCCAAGTTCCAGCGTCCAAACTCCAAAGAATATTCAGTTTCGAAACTGCCATTCGATTTTTGAAATTTTGGATATCCATTGAGATTTGGCGTTTGGGAATTGGAACTTTCACAGCGCCGGATGGCGTTGTGCCCAATCGTGCGCCTGTTCGTAGTGGCGGGCGATGGCGAGGAGGCCGGCTTCGTCGAAGGGACGGCCGATGAGCTGCAGGCCGATGGGCAGGCCGGCGGCGGTGAAACCGCAAGGCACCGAAATGCCGGGCAGGCCGGCGAGGTTCACGCTGATCGTGTAGATGTCGGTGAGATACATCGCGAGCGGATCGGACGACTTTTCACCGAGTTTGAAGGCCGCGGTCGGCGACGTGGGCGAAAGCAGCGCGTCGCACTCTTTCAGCACGGTAACGAACTCGTTGCGGATGAGCGTGCGAACCTTCTGGGCGCGCAGGTAATAGGCATCGTAGTAGCCGCTGCTCAGCACATGCGTGCCGAGGATGATGCGGCGTTTCACCTCTTCGCCAAAGCCTTCGGCACGCGACTGAAAATATAGATCCACGACATCCTTGGCCTTCGCGGCGCGATGGCCGTAACGAATGCCATCGTAACGCGCGAGATTCGATGAGGCTTCGGCGGTGGCGATAAGGTAATAAACCGCAATCGCCTGCTCCGCCGCCAGCGGCAGCGAGACTTCGCGGATTTCGCAACCGGCCTTCCGGTAGTGCTCGATCGCCGCCTGCACCGCTGTGGCAACCTCGGGATCAAGACCGGCACCGAAGAATTCCTTGGGCACACCGATGCGCCATGGACCTTTGCGCGCGGCCATCTCCGCACGGTAGTCGGGCACGTCGGCCTTGAATGAGGTCGAATCGCGTTCGTCGTGACCGGCGATGGCTTGGAGCAACAGCGCCGCATCATCCACCGTGCGTGCCATCGGCCCGATCTGGTCGAGCGACGAAGCATACGCGGCGAGACCGTAGCGAGAAACGAGCCCGTAGGTGGGCTTCAGACCCACGATGCCGCAGAGCGCGGCAGGCTGACGAATCGAACCGCCGGTGTCGGAACCAAGCGTGAGCGGCACCTCGCCGGCCGCGACGGCCGCGGCGGAACCACCGGAGCTGCCGCCGGGCACGCGCGTGAGATCCCACGGATTGGCGGTCGGAGCGAAAGCCGAGTTCTCCGTCGAGGAACCCATCGCAAATTCGTCCATGTTGAGCCGTCCAAACGGAATCGCACCCGCGGTTTTCAAGCGCTTGGTGACGGTGGCGTCGTAGGGAGAAACGTAGTTCGCCAGCATCTTGCTGGAGCAAGTCAGCGGCTGGCCCTCGACGGCGATGACATCCTTGAAGCCGACCGGAATGCCGTCGAGCACTCCCCTCGCCTGCCCGGCGGCGCGACGTTCGTCGGAGGCGCGGGCGGCCTCGAGCGCGGCGGTCTCGTCGCGGGAATTGAAGGCCTTGATGCGGCCGTCCACGGCCTGCACGCAGGCCAGGCACGACTGCACGAGTTCAACCGACGAGAGCTCCCGTTTGGCGAGCAGGTCCGCGAGTTGGGCGGCGGAGAAAAAGCTGAGATCGCGAGCCATGGCTTATTCGACAACTTTGGGCACCACGATCATGTTCTGCCGCTGCGCGGGGGCGTTGCGCAGGGCTTGCTCGGTGCTCAGGCCGGCACGCGGCACATCGTCCTGCCAGACGTTGAAGACCGGCGCCGCATGGGCCATGGGCTCGACGCCGGAGACGTCCACCTGCTTGAGCTTGTCCACGTAGTGGAGAATGTCGCCGAGTTGGCGCGCGAATTTTTCCTTTTCCGCCGGCGTCAGGGCCAGGCGGGCCAGGTTGGCCACGTAGTCGATGTTGAGGTCGGAACCGGCGCTCATGGAAGGGTGAATACCGCCAACAGGCAGGCGGCCGAAGGGCGGCTTGGCAACCGGCAAAAATCATCTAGGGCCAAACAGCCGGGTGCTGGCTTGACGGGCACAGCTCTTCGTCGTCCGCTGATGCCATGCTGCTGTTCCAGAAGATCCTCAATTTCAAGAAACCCAACGCAGCCGCCGCCGACAAACGCGGCGCCAAGCGCTACCCGGTCGGCGGCAAATTCCAGATCAAGGCGAAGATATCCCTTCCCTCCCGGGACGACGAAGGCAACTTGCTGCCCGGCGGGCAAAACAACCGGGCGGACTGGAGCGGGCAGCTTGCGGATCTTTCCGACAATGGCGCCAGCATCCGACTGCATCCGGCGGCCGCGGCGGCGGGCGGCGACACCTGCTGCCTGAAGCTCGAACTCGACAATCGCATTTTCGAACTGGACGGCCAAGTCGCCAACTTCCGCGCCGGCGCACAATATGTGACCTGCGGCATCATTCTCGCCTTTCCCGATCACTATACACGCAAGGCCTACCTGCAATTGATGGAGCCCGTGCTGGTCGGCTCAACCCTCAGTGATTCCGGCAAGACGAAACAAGACATTCCGGGAATGGTGAAGGAGCTCTACACGAGCGAATCCGACGCCACCCTCGGCATTTGGCGGGATGCCTCCGGCAGAAATCCAAAACTGTTCGAACTCGTCGTCCACGACTACTACGTCCGCGGCAGCACGGAAGCGCCCGGCCTGAAAATCGGTTATCGCGACGGCGCGAAAGTGGGCAGACGAGTTTCCCGCCCGTCCTTTCCGGTCGCGATGAGTGCCGGCCATCAGGACGAGGTGCGTCGCCTCTTCCAATTCATCGTGCAGAACCTGGGCAAAGGCGTGCCATCAGACGTCAGGAAGCTTTTGGAGTTGTTCGCGGCGTAACGTGCGGCGGGGTGCCGCCCTCTGTCATTGCGAGAAGGCCCGGCCGGCCGACGAAGCAATCCATGTGACTGGATCATCACGCCCGGCTTTGCCGGTCTCGCGATGACTTGGTGAAGCTCTACGCAGTTCGCCCATCCGATTGAGGAACGAGGCATCAACGTAATCGCGTATCGAACCCACACCCCGCCCTGACGGGCACCCCTCTTGATAGAGGGGAATTTCGGCAGCGCGGTTTGAATCCCCTCTATCAAGAGGGGTGGCGCGTAGCGACGGGGTGCGTCAGGACATTACACGATGCACCAATTCAGGCGCGCACCGTGATACTGCCGTCGGCGACGACGGCCTGCTGGATCTTGGCGAAGACCGCGTTGACCTCGTCATCGGTGAGCGTGCGTTCGGCCGAGCGGAACGAGAGCGCGAAGGCCACGCTCTTCTTTCCTTCAGGCAGGCCCGCGCCCTGATAAACGTCGAAGACTTCGACGCTCTCGATGGCAAAGGCGTTGCCGGCAGCGCTGACGGCCGCACGGGCGACCTTGAGCAACTGCGCCCGCACTTCCTCGGCATGACGCGTGGCGTCCACCACGAGCGCGAGGTCGCGCAGCGCGGCGGGGAAAAGGCTGAAGTTCTGATAACGGCGACGCGCCACGTCAGCGGTCAGTTTCTCGGGCAGGATGGTAAACATGCCGGCCCACACCTTGCCCTCGATGCCCGCGGCGCGAACCATCGCGAGATTCAGCAGGCCGAAGCGCGCCGTCCAGCCAGTCGTCGTATCACCGGCGGCAGCCGCGTGGCCTTCCTGCCAGCCCCAGTAGGCGCCGGTCACGGGCACGAGCGGCTGCGCAGACAAGTCGATGCCCGCTTCGGCGGCGACGATTTCCATGTGACGCTTCACCGCATAGAAGTCGGGTTGCGCGCGGCCGAGCCAGGCGCGGGCCTTGGGATTCTCCGCGAGAATGAAGCCGACGCCCACGCATTCCTGCACATTGCCGTTGGTCTCAATGAACACCCGACCGGTCTCGCAGAGGCGCGCCACGTGGTTGCCCCGCGATTGGTTGAGTTTGAGCGATTCAAGCAGGCCGAGCACCAGCGTGGGACGCAGGTGCGATTGCTCTTCGACGAAAGGATTGAGCAGGCCGAGCTCCTGCACGGCGGCATCGGATACCCAGGTCTTGAGCTCCTTGGCCGAACGCAGCGTGTAATTCACGCATTCGTGGAAATGCTGGCCGACGAGATAGTCGGTTACCTTGCGGTTGAACACGACCGCGGGCGCATCCTCGGCGTCCACCAGCGCCGGTCCGATGGCCGGAGCGGCAGGAACCTTTTCGGTTCCGTAAACGCGCAGCACTTCCTCCACGAGATCGATCGGGCGATCGAGATCGGCGCGATAGCTGGGAATTGAAACCGTCCACGCCGGACCACGCTTCTCGGTCGGTTCTTCGTGGGTGATGACAAGATCCAGCGCTTCGAGCGCGGCGCGCTGTTCTTCGGCGGGAATGTCGAAGCCGAGTTTCTCGTTGATGTAAGCGGGCGTGACGACGATCTCGCGCTGCCACGGCACATCGCCACCCACCTTGAACGACGGGCCAACGACCGTGCCGCCAGCGGTTTCGAGCAGCAGGTCCACGGCGCGCTGCGCCGCTTCCAACGTGCTGTGCGGATCCACCCCGCGCTCAAAGCGGTAGGAGGAATCGGACGACAGACCGAGCTTCTTGGAAGTCCAGCGAATGCACTGCGGACGGAAATAGGCCGCTTCGAGGACGATGTCGGTCGTGGTTTCATCCACGCCCGCATCCGCGCCACCCATGATGCCGGCCACAACGAGCGGTCTGGCTTCGTCGGCGATGACGAGCATGCGGCTGTTGAGCACACGCTCCTTTTCATCGAGCGTCACGAGTTTCTCACCTTCGTGCGCGTGGCGAATAACGATTTTGCGTCCGCCAATTTTCTTGGAATCGAACACGTGTAGCGGCTGGCCGAGTTCGAGCATGACGTAGTTGCCCACGTCCACGAGATTGTTGATCGGGCGCAGGCCGACGGCCTTGAGGCGCTCCTGCATCCACGCCGGACTCGGGCCGACCTTCACGCCAGTGATCGCAATGCCAATATAGAGCGGGCAATCCTTGGGCGCCTCGACTTTAATGTCGGCGAGAATGTCGGGACGAGAGCCATGCGTTTCGCCACGGAATTTGATTTCCGGATAAGCGACCTCCTTGCGGAACCACGCGGCCAGTTCGCGCGCGATGCCGATGTGACTGAGCGCATCGGGGCGATTGGGGGTGATCTCGAGATCGAACACGATGTCGCCGCCGGGAATTGCATCGTTGATCGGCTGGCCGATGGGCGTCGCGGCGGGAAGAATGAGCAGACCGGCATGGTCGCCGGACAGGCCGAGTTCATCCGGGGCGCACATCATGCCCTGCGACTCGTGGCCGTAAGTCTTGCGTTGCGCGATCTGGAAACCGCTCGGCAGCACCGCACCGGGCAGCGCCACAGGCACGCGATTGCCGGCATCGCAGTTGGGCGCGCCGCAAACGATGTTGCGCACACCCCCGTGGGCGGCACCGACGTCCACGGTGCAGAGGGAGATGTCCTTCTTGAGATTGGGAATCTTGGCGCGCGTGAGGATTTCGCCCACGACGACGTTTTGCAGGGGCGGCAGGCCGGTGCTGGCCACGCCTTCGACCTCGAAGCCGAGAAAGGTGATGGCGCGCTGCAGTTCGTCGGTGGAAACACCGTCGAGATTCACGTATTGTTTGAGCCAGTTGAGGGAAATTTTCACGAGAGGCGAAGTAGTGAGTAGCGGGTAGCGAGTAGAAGGATCGGGCGCTTTCGTGATGCTCACTACTCGCTACCCGCTACTCGCTACTGATCAGCCAAACTGTTTCAGGAAACGGATGTCGTTCTGGTAGAAGTAGCGGATGTCATCGATGCCGTAAACGAGCATCGCGAGGCGTTCGAGGCCCATGCCGAAAGCGTAGCCGGTCCAGACCTCGGGGTCGTAGCCGACGGCTTCGAAGACCGACGGATCAACCATGCCGCAGCCGCCGATCTCGATCCACTCCTTGTTCACCTTGGGCAGATGCTTCGCGGAGAGATCCACTTCGAACGAAGGCTCGGTGTAGCCGAAATAGTGCGGCCGAAAACGGGTCTTCGTGTCCTTGCCGAGCAGCGAGGCGAAGATGTAGTCGAGCAGCGCCTTCAAGTCGCGCACGGTGACATTCTTGTCCACGTAGAGGCACTCGAGCTGGTGGAAGTTGGCGCTGTGCGTGGCGTCGGTGGTGTCGCGACGATAAACGCGGCCGGGCGACACGATGCGGATGGGCGGTTCGCCCTTGAGCATGGTGCGAATCTGCACCGACGAGGTGTGCGTGCGCAGGAGGTATTTTTCGCCGGGAACCTTGCGGGCAATGTTGGCGAACTTCGCACTCTTCGGGAAATAGAACGTGTCCTGCTCTGCGCGCGCCGGGTGGTCGGGCGGCGTGTTCAAGGCATCGAAACAGTAATACTCCGTCTCGACCTCCGGACCGTCGGCGACGGTGAAGCCGGCTTTGCGAAGGATGCGGCACATCTCCTCGCGGACCTGCGTGAGCGGGTGCATCGTGCCGGGACCGGCATCGGGCGACGGCAGCGTGGAATCCACAGCGGGCCCGAGCTGGGCGGCGATTTCTGCGGCGGCGATGCGCTCAAGCGTTACGTCGAGCTGCGCCTGCAGCTGCGCCTTGGCCTCGTTGACGAGCTTGCCCATGGCGGGACGCTGCTCCTTGGGCACCGTGCCCATCTGTTTCATCAGGGCTGTGAATTCGCCGTTGGGGCCGACGTAGCGGGCCTTGGCGGCCTCGAACTCGGCGCGCGTTTTGAGCGCGGCCAGCTCGGGCTGGGCTTTGGCGAGGATCGCGGAGAGGGTTTCTTGCATCGGGAGAAGTCGTTCTCGTTCTCCCAATCCTAAGCGTTCTCACGCGATTACGAGAACGATTAAGAGAACGAGAACGATGGAGAATGGGGAAATGAAAAAGGACGGGCACCGTGATGGCGACCCGTCCTTCGGAGAATTGGTCTTTTCGACCGGAAGGCGAGCCTCCAGCGGCTCGCGTTGGCTCAAGCTTTGGCGGTCTTGGCCTTCAACGCGTCCTGGGCCTTCGCGACGAGGGCCTTGAAAGCCACGGCGTCGGCGATGGCGATCTCGGACAGCTGGCGGCGGTCGAGCTCGATCTTCGCGGCCTTGAGGCCTTCGATGAAGCGGCTGTAGCTGATGCCGGCTTCGCGGCAGGCGGCGTTCAGACGCACGATCCAAAGGCCGCGCATGTTGGCCTTCTTCTTCTTGCGATCGATGTAGGCGTATTGCCAAGCATGCTGGACCGCTTCCTTGGCGTAGCGGAACAGCTTGGACTTGTTGCCGAAATAGCCCTTGGCGTATTTCAGCACTTTCTTGCGGCGCTTGCGCGACGCGGGGGAGTTTGTGACACGAGGCATGTTGTTTTAGTGTTTTGGTCGCCGGCGGGTCGTCTCGTTAAGATTCACCCGCCTGACGAAGTTATCGTTTCGCTTCGGCTGTCGTTTTAGAGCCCAAAGGGCAGACAACGCTTGAGCGGCTCGGCATGGCCATCAGCCACGAGCTTGTCGCGAGAGGCACGGCGTTTGGACTTCGTGCTCTTGGCGGCCAGCAGGTGACGGAAGCCGGGCGTGCGCCGGATCAACTTGCCCTTGGCGGACAATTTGAAGCGCTTGGCAACGGACTTTTTGGTCTTTTGCATGGGTGGAGCTGGCCAAAACAGAGGACGCCCGAGGGCTTGGCAAGTATTTTGTCCATGCCCTGCGCTCTAATATTACCCCGCGACCTCCCCCACCTCACACCCGGCCATCCAGGGGTGGCAAGAACCGCATTACCAGCCAGATGCCATTGCGCATCATGGCAACCCTGCTGGGTGGCATAGGCCTGAGCGTTGGATCCAGTGGACACCGGCACTAAAAATCCGAAATTGCACGCCATGGTCGCGGCCAAGCAGATTTGGAAAATCTGCCTCGAGTGCGAGCCCGCCAGTGAACACCAGAATCGTGTCCCCCCATTGACCGTGCTTCTGCAAAGCCGCGACGAACATCCACGAACCGATGAAGAGAAACGCGATCGAACTCGCAAACGGCGCGAGCACAGCAGAGACGGAATCAACGTCGAACACGATGCACAGCGCCGGCATAAGCAGCGAGGTCGCCGCCATCGGGATCACTTCGCTCATCAGAGAAGAATCGCGAGCGCCATCAACGTCGCGAACTTGTGCACCAGCACACCAACACGCAACCGCGGCAACCACGAGCGCAGCGAGCGCCGTGAGAAAAAACCGAAGAAACGCCGCATGCATTCGATATCCGCTTCAAGCCAAGCCGCGTCGGAATTGCAGAATCGAGGCGACGAATTCACGGAGGTGCCGCCAGCTTGAAAACGCCCGCAACCGCGATCAGCTGATTCACTCGGAGTGAGCAGAATGCTCAGGTGCTCACCGATTACGGAATCTCACGTCATGAATCAGCGCGGCAAGTATCCCCACCAATCGGCCGGAAAATAAGTTGACATGCATCCGGCGTTAATGAGCTTCTGCCCCTCCATTTTTGCCGGCTTCCTAGCTCAATGGTAGAGCAGTTGACTCTTAATCAATTGGTTCGGGGTTCGAGTCCCCGGGGAGCCACCAAATTTCGGGTTGTTTGCCAGTTTCCCCAAACTTATCGTGCCCGGCACGCAACGCCGGCGTAGCTCAATGGTAGAGCACCTGTTTTGTAAACAGGCGGTTGCGGGTTCGAATCCCATCGCCGGCTCCACTTGATATTCCCTCCTGCTGCGCTCGCGCCCTACCCCACGCAATTGCGGCGCCGCTCGATCTTCCCACTGCCCGATGGTGTAATGGTAGCACAGCAGATTCTGACTCTGCTTGTCTAGGTTCGAGTCCTAGTCGGGCAGCCACTTTTTCTCTCCGCACTTCTGAGGTGTATGAATTCGCTTGCTGTCAGCGAAGTTTTCCCGAGCTGGCACAGAAACCGCATTGACAGTGCAAAGCTGTTTTAAGCAGCATTTGTATTCCCAAGTTTTTTGCACATAGAAGAAGGAGTCCGACGCACTCAGGTGTTACCCTACCCGGCCCCCCGCCCACGTTCTTTCCCCGCACTTTCCCACAGGAAAATTCAATCCCCCCCCGTTTAGTCACAACATCACACTCGCACTATGATCTCTGCACAAATGCCCCTCGCGTTCCTGATGAACCAGACTCCGATGGAGCTGTTCAAGCACGGCGGTTACATCATGTGGCCCATCCTGCTTGTTTCGTTCCTGATGCTCACCGTTGCCGTTGAGCGCGTGATCTTCATCTTCCGCGAGAACTCCCGCCGCGACCCTGAATTGGTCGATAAGATGCTGGAGCGCGTCGAAGCCAACGATATCGGCGGCGCCGTCGAGATGGGCAAGAAAAGCAACGACTACGTCGCTCGCATTCTTGTTTACGGCCTGACCCACAAGGAGCACTCCCTCGGCAATGCCTTCACCCGCGCCGCCAACCAGGAAATGCAGCGCTTCAGCCAGGGGCTCCCCACGCTTGACACCTGCATCACCGCTGCCCCGCTCCTCGGTCTGCTCGGCACCGTCACGGGCATGATGTCGACCTTCGGTGCGCTCGGCACCAGCGGCGACGTGGCCAGCGGCGCCAGCGCCATCATGGGTGGTATCGGTGAAGCGCTTATTGCGACCGCCTGCGGTCTCGCGATCGCCGTCACCGGCCTGCTCCCCTTCAATTATCTGAACGCTCGCATGGATGAGGTCCGCCACGAGGTCGAGGACGCTTCGAACTCCCTCGAGATCATCATCAACAAGTCCGAGAATGCCAACGCCCGCTAAGGGCTGAGGCACTCGTGATCTTGTTTAACCTCTAAATCCCTACAGTCATGCATGGTGGCGGCGGCACTGGCCCAGGTGGCACAAAAAAAGCGCGCATTGAGATCATTCCTCTCATCGACGTCGTCTTCTTCCTGCTCGCCACCTTCGTTCTCTTCACCCTCTCGCTCAACAAATCCGACGGCGTCACCGTGGTGCTGCCCCAGGCTGAGATCAGCGATGCACGCGACCCCCAAGGTTCAGTCACCATCAGTGTGACCGACGAAGGGGCGATCGCATGGAACAAGGATCTCGTCACCCTCGACGAGTTTTTGCAGCGTCTTCAAACTTACCGGCGTGAGAACCCCGACGGTCGCATCCTGATCAATGGCGACGAGCGCGCCTTTTTCGCCCAGGCGATCTACGTCTTCGACGAAGCCCGTAAAGCGGGATTCCTCAAGGTTTTCATCGAAACCCGCGCGAAGCAGAAGTAATTCTCGCTTCCTCCTAATAAATCCGCCTCCGGCGCGTATTACAGACAGCAGCCCACATCATGGAAGGCACCAAAGTCAAAATTCCGGTCCGCAAGAAGGCGCGCATTGAGATCATCCCCCTCATTGACGTCGTCTTCTTCCTGTTGGCCACCTTCGTTCTCTTCACCCTGTCGCTCAACCGCATCCAATCGGTTCCCGTGGACTTGCCGGTGGCTGCGCCACCCTCATCCACGCCTCCGAATCCCAACGACAACGTGACCATCCAAGTGTCGGGTGATGGCGCCATCTTCTGGAACCGTGAGCTGATTGACATGGGCGAAGTCCCGTCCCGGCTGGCCTTCTTCAAGACCCAAACCGAAGATCCCCGTATTCTCATCGCCGGCGACGAAAAAGCCCGCTTCGGCCTCACCGTCGCGGTGCTCGACGAGGTCCGCAAGGCCGGCATCCAGAAATTCTCGGTCGAGACCCGCACCCGCCCCACCGGCAAATAACCGCCATGAACAGAGATCTTATCATTGGTATCGTGGTTTCGCTCGCCCTGCACGGCATCTTCCTTGGCGCCTTCAACCAGAAGGCCCCACCCCCGGCCAAGGTCGTTCAGGAAGAGGAAGCCGTTGTTCAATTTGAAATGCCCCCCATCGAGGAAGAGGTGACCGAACAGGTCGAGGAGCTCACCGAAGAAGTCGTCGAGAACATCATGGCTCCCCCCAGCTTGGTGGACCTTCCGTCGGTTGTTCCCGTCAACGCCTTCACCCAGCCGATCACCCCGCCGCCGCCGCCCGGCATCACCACCAACAAGGGCGCCATCAACATCCCGGTGACCAAGCCGGGCGCCAACTTCGGCAAGGGTATCAGCAATCTCTTCAACATCGGCGACCTCGATCAACAGCCCGTTGCCCGCGTGCGCCAAGCTCCGACCTATCCCTACGACATGCGTCGTGCCGGTATCAACGGCACCGTGGTGGTCGAGTTCATCATCAATACCGAGGGCGACGTCATCCAGACCCAGATCGTGCGCTCCTCCCACCGCGAATTCGAGATGCCCGCCCTCCAAGCGGTGCAAAAGTGGAAGTTCAAGCCCGGCCGCAAGGGTGGCCGCGTGGTAAACGTCCGCGCCTCGCAACTCCTTGAGTTCAACGCGACCGAGTAATCCGCGCCATGCTCCCCTCTCCCACCTCTCTCATCCGCCGGCTCTCTGCCGCCACGCTCGCCGTCGCTCTGGCCGTCTGCGCGTTCGCCCAAAAGGCCGAGCGCAACTACAGCCCCACAGACGACACCGCCGAGGGCCTGATCAAATACAAGACCGCCATGGAGGCCAAGCCGGCGAACTACGCGGAGGCCCACGCTGTGCTCGACGGTCTATTGCGCAAGGTTCCCGCCGACAGCTACGACGCCGCGCTCATCCATCAATACCGGCTCCAAATCTACCTTCAGAACGGCGAATACTCCAAGGCCATTGAGCCCATGGAGCGCAGCCTGCAACTCTCCGAAGCCAAGACTCCCACTTACTTCGACGAGCGCATCACCCGCGAGCTCTACTATTATCTGGTCCAACTTCATTTCCAGGAGGCCAACCAGACCAAGAACGCGACCCTCTCCGCCAGCCACTTGGAAAAGGCCGACAAATACATGCAGCAGTGGGTCAAGATCACGCCGCAAACCAACCTCGACGCGCAGGTCCTCTTTAGCCAGCTGCTCATCACCCGCGCGATGATCAATCCTGAGAAGCCGGACATCGCCCTCGTGAATCGCGCCTTGGAGGAGGTTGAAAAAGGCCTGCTCCTCACCAACCGCCCCCGCGACAATCTTTACATCCTGAAGCTCGTCTGCCTGCAGCAGCTCGAACGCAACGCCGAGGCGGCCGAACTGCTCGAACTGCTGGTCAAGATGAAGCCCGACAGCTCCACCTACTGGCAGCAACTCGCGGGTTTCTACCTCAGCCTCCAGAAGGAGCTCCGCGCGATCATCACCATCGAACGCGCCCAGGCCCACGGCTTCATGAACACGCCGAAGGACCACTTCAACCTCGTCGGCATCTACTTCAACATCGCCCAGTATGAAAAAGCCGCCGAGCTGCTCGAAGCCGGCCTGAAATCCGGCCAGATCGAAAGCGATCCGAAGAACTGGGAACTGCTCGCCCTTTCCTACCAGCAGCTGCAGCGGCCGCTCAAGGGCGTCGACGCGCTCAAGCAGGGCACCAAGGCTTTCCCCGATTCCGGCCAGCTCGAATTCCAGATCGCCCAGATCTACACTTCGATCGAAAAGCCCGAACTGGCTTTCACCCACCTGCAGGCGGCCGTGACCAAGGGTAATCTGACCCGCCCCTATCAAGCCTACCTCGCCCTCGCCTATGCCGGTTATAGCATCCAGCGCTACGATGAAGCTTTGGCCGCCGCCCAAAAGGCCACGGAATATCCGGATGGCGTCCGCGACGGCGAAAACATGGTCAAGGCGCTGAAGGATATCATCGCCGACCGTGAGAAGAAGAAGTCCACCCCCTGATCACCCACCCTTTCTTAAACAGCCAATTCTCCGCATCAGCCCATGAACAAAATCTATATTATCGTCCCCGCGGTCTTCCTCGCGATCTTCTACGGGTTCTATCATAATTTCTCGAAGGGCTACGAAGCCAGAATCGCCGAGGCGAAGCAGAAGGTCGAAGAGGAAAAGAAGGAAAAGGCCCGCCAGGAGGTCATCAACCGCGAGAAGGCCATCCAGGCCGCCATCGAAGCTCAAGCCAAGCGCAAGGCCGAGCGCGAAGCCAAGGAGAAGCTCGATGAACAGAAGCGCGTCGACCGCCAGGAAGCCGAGGACAAGCGCGAACGCGCGTTCAGCGACCGCAACAAGTTTGCCGACCAGAAGCGCCGCCTCGAAAAGGACCTCCTGGAGGTTCAGGAAGAGGTCAAAAAGATCGAAACTGAGAAGGCGACCCTGCTCGCCGAGCAGGCTCACCTCCGCAAATACGTCAAGCAGGCCGAGGACAACGTGAAGTATTATTACGACCTGCTCGACAAGATCGCCCAAGCCGAGAAGGCCCGCGCCGACGCCGCGGCTGCTGCGGCCGCCGCCTCCCGCCGCAGCTGATCCCTTCAACTTAAAATACCACCATGAAGAAGACTTTCATCACCTATCTCTTAATTCCGGGCATCCTGCTCGGCGTCTTCATTTTCTTCTACCTCGGCGCCGTCGAGGAGTTGGAAGCCAAGGCCAAGGCCAAGGCGGAGGCGCAGGCCGTCGCCGATGCCGAAGAGGCCAAGCGCAAGAAAGAGATTGAAGACAAGGCCACCCAGGACGCCGAACGCCGCCAGCGCGAACGCGAAGCCGAGGAAGCCGCCAAGGCCAAGAAGAAGGAAGACGAGTATCAGGCCGTCATGGCTCAGCTCCGTTCCGAAGCCGCGGACTACAACGCCCAGGCCGACAAGCTTAACAAGGAAGTGCAGGCCCTCGAACTCGCCATCTCGCAGGCCCGCTCCAACAAGGAGAAGCTGAACCGCGAGACGTTCGACCTCGCCAAGGAGGTTGAGCTGGCGAAGATCGCGCGCCGCAACGCCGAGATCGAAATCCAGCGCATGGTCGAGATTACCGGCAAGAAGGTGGCTGACACCTCCGTCGCCAAGCCGCCGGCGATTCCCGCCAACTGAGGACTTCTTCCTCCGCTTATTTCAGGCCGCACCCGCAACGGTGCGGCCTTTTTATTGCCCAAGCCGGGACAGCCAACCTGCAACGCCCTGCCGTCCTTGGCATACGCTGTGCTCAAATGAAGGTGGCGACACTCACCGTGCCGTCTCCACTGCTCACCCACCAACCACACACTGCAAAGGCACCTATGAAGCTATTGTCCCAGCGTTTGTCCGGCGTGCTCAAGATCACCGTGATCCTGGCTCTCCTGACCCTAGTCTCGACTGCTTTTGCCCAGGATGCGGCCCCCGCCGCAGAACCTGCGGCCGAAGCTCCACCCTATGAAAGCTATGAGAAATTCATGGAGACCCCTGGATACGCGCTTTTCACGGTCAACAATCTCTGGCTTCTCATCTCGGCTTCGCTGGTGTTCCTTATGCACCTCGGGTTCGCCACCGTGGAGTCGGGCCTCACACGCTCGAAGAATACGGTGAACATACTGTTCAAGAACGTGTTGATCGCCTCCATCGGCATTCTCACCTACGCACTCTGGGGCTTCAACGCCATGTATCCCGGTGATTTCAACGGGTTCTTTGCGGCCGGAAGCTGGTTCGGTGTGGACAACGCGGATGTCAGCCTGATGACCGATAAATACGCAGCCTACACTTGGTGGACCGATTTCATCTTCCAAGCGATGTTCGCCGCCACCGCCGCCACCATTGTTTCGGGCGCCGTGGCCGAACGCATCAAGTTTGGCAGTTTCCTAATCTACACCGTGCTCCTGGTCACCTTTGTCTATCCCATGACCGGCTCTTGGAAATGGGGCGGCGGTTGGCTTGATGCGAAGGGCTTCTACGACTTCGCCGGCTCCACGCTGGTGCACGGTTTTGGCGGATTTGCCGCTCTCGCCGCAGTCATGGTCCTCGGCCCGCGCTCCGGCAAATACGTCAACGGCGGCATCCGGCCCATTTTGGGTCACTCCATGCCCCTCGCCACCATTGGCGTGATGCTGCTGTGGCTCGGCTGGTATGGCTTCAACGGCGGTTCCGTCCTCAGCGCCGATCCGCGCGGAGTTTCCTACGTGTTCGTCACGACCACACTGGCGGCCGCTGCGGGCGCCGTCGCGGCTTCCCTTACCTCTTGGGTGGCCTTGAAAAAGCCTGATTTCTCCATGGCCTTGAACGGCATTCTCGCGGGCTTGGTCGGCATCACCGCGGGCGCTGACACGGTCGGCATGGCTTCGTCCATCATCATCGGCATCGTTGCCGGTGTCATCGTGGTCTTCTCGATCATCTTCTTCGACAAGATCAAGATCGACGACCCCGTCGGCGCCATTTCGGTCCACGGTGTCTGCGGCATCTGGGGCACGCTCGCGGTGGGCATCTTCTCGACCAACGCTGAGCACTCCTTCATGACGCAGCTCATCGGCTGCCTCGCCGTGATCGTAACGGCCTTTGTCGCATCCCTTGTTCTATCGCTCCTGCTCAAGGCCGTCCTCGGTCTGCGTGTCTCGGCCGCAGAGGAAGAGGAAGGTTTGGACATCGGTGAACATGGCAACGAAGCCTATCCCAACTTCGCCGCCTCCCACAAGTAACCCCTAATCCAATCCCATCCAAAAAATGAAACTCATCGTAGCCATCATCAAGCCCTTCAAGCTGGACGAAGTGAAGGAAGCCCTCTCCCAAGTCGGCATCGAGGGCATGACGGTATCCGAGGTCAAGGGGTTCGGCCGCCAGAAGGGCCACACCGAGATCTATCGCGGCAGCGAATACACCGTGGACTTCCTGCCCAAGGTGAAGATCGAAGTCGCCGTGGCCTCCGATCAGGCGGCCAAGGTCGTCGAAGCGATCTCCAAGGGCGCCAAGACCGGCAAGATCGGCGACGGCAAGATCTTCGTGCTTCCGCTTGAGGATGTCCTGCGCATCCGCACCGACGAGCGCGGCGATTCCGCCTTGTAAGAACAGCGCAACACACAGACCTGCACCATGACCCCGCCAGCGCATCCCGCTGGCGGGGTTTGTTTTGGGCAACTCACCCAAATCGCAACGTATCCAGTCATGGAATCCATGAATAATCTTCATGGGTTGGCCTGCGGGCTGCTTTTTGCCTATTACTCCGGCTCACCGGTGCCCGCGTCCCACGCAGGTGCCCTCGGGCCGGACCTGACAATCCTACATCCAAACCTACTCATGAAAAAGACCTCCCTCCTCCTCGCCGCGCTCCTCTCCGGTGCGTCGCTCAGTGCCGACGAACCGGTCTCCTCCTACTCCGTCACAGCGGACTTTGCCTACACCACCAAGTATGTGTTCCGCGGTGTCGAACTCGCCGAAGGCGCCTTCCAGCCCGGCCTGAAACTCACCACCGGTGACTTCTACATCGGCATCTGGAGCAGCATGCCCGCTGACCGCGGCTACGAACTCGAAGTTGACTACTACCTCGGCTACGGCTTCGCGCTCTCCGATAGCGTGAGCCTCGATGTCGGAGCGACGATCTATAGCTATCCCGGTCTCGACGTGCCCGGCGCTGACAAGACCACGCTGGAAGGCTATGTCGGCATCAACGGCAGCATCGAAGGCGTGAACCTCGGTCTGTATGTTTACAACGACTTCGACCTCGATGTCGTTACCGTCCAGGGCAACCTTGGCTACACGATCCCGATCAACGAGACCGTTTCGATGAACCTCTCGGCTTCGCTCGGTCATGCCAACCCCGATGCGGGCAGCGGCTATACCTACTACAGCGTCGGCGCGCAGTTCCCTTACAAGCTGAGCGATGCCGCCACCCTTACCATCGGCGCCAACTGGGCCTCGCACGATATCAGTGGTTTGGACGACAATCACGTCTGGGCCAACATCGGCTTCAGCTACACCTTCTGAGCCACGGGCTCGGCAGAGTTTATCAAAAAGCCCGTCCCTGCCACAGCGGGGACGGGCTTTTCTTTTGGCCAAACGAAATAATCAGGCCGAGGCCTTGGCGCGACTGAGCGAAGCCAGCATCTGCTCGATGCGGTCGCAGGCCGCATTGAGCTTCTGCTCGTTGGCGGTGAAACAAGCGCGCACGTGGCCCTTGCCGGCGTCGCCAAAGGCCGTGCCAGGCACAACCGCGACTTTGAACTCGGTCAGCAGACGGCGGGCGAATTCGCCCTCATCGAGGCCGGTCGAAGTGACCGAAGGAAACGCGTAGAACGAGCCCTTCGGCGCGTGGCACTGGATGCCGGCCGCGTTGATGCGGCGCACGAACAGGTCACGGCGCTCCCGATAGCGATCGCGCATGTATTTCGTGACATCGTCGCCCAAACGCAGCGCCGCGAGGGCGCCTTCCTGGCTGATGCTCGGCGCGCATAGCATCGAATACTGGTGCACCTTCATCATGGCCTCGACGAGCGGGGCCGGACCGCAGGCGTAGCCGAGACGGAAACCGGTCATCGCAAAAGCCTTTGAGAAACCGTGCAGCAACAGCGTGCGCTCACGCATGCCGGGCAGGCTGGTGATGCTCGTGTGGACGCCATCGAACACGAGTTCCGAGTAAATCTCGTCACTGATGACGATGAGGTCCTTCTCGATCGCGAATTTCGCGATGCGCTCCAGCTGCTCCTTCGAGCACACGCCACCCGTCGGGTTGCAGGGCAGGTTCAGCAAAAGCAGTTTGCAACCGGGCTGCCAGGCAGCGCGCAGGGCGGGTTCGTCGAGCGAGAATTGCTCGGCGGCGCTCGTCGCCACCGGCACGCCGACACCGTGGACGAGTTCCACGGTCGGAGCGTAGGAGACGTAGCACGGTTGGTGATAAAGAACCTTGTCGCCGGGGTTGAGCAGGGCACGCAGGGCCAGGTCGAGCGCCTCGGATACGCCGACGGTCACGAGCACCTCGTCGTCCCAGCTATAGGAAACGCGGAAGTAGCTTTCCACGTAGCGGCTGATCTCCTTGCGGAGCTCAGGCAGGCCGAGGTTCGAGGTGTAGTGGGTTTTGCCCGTGTCCATCGCCGTCTTGACGGCGTCACGGATGGGTTCGGGTGTGTCGAAATCGGGTTCGCCGATGCCGAGCGAGATGACGCCGTCGGTCTTCGCAACGAGTTCAAAGAAGTCGCGAATGCCGGAACGGCGCAGGCCGGCGACGTGACGCGCAATAAAGCGGGTCGTGTCGAGCGGCTGGGAATTGGGAAGGGACATGGAGGGAAGATTGGAAGGTGGCCCGAAGGCCGTGAGACTTAACGTTTGAGGCGTGCGCGAACTGCTTCGCCCATTTGGCTGGTGTTGACTGGCTGGGCCGCACCGAGGTCGCCGGTGTGGATGCCTTCGTCAATGGCGGCGCTCACGGCCGCCTCAATAGCTCGCGCCTCGGCCTCCAAACCGAGGGAGTGACGCAGCAACATGGCGGAGGAAAGGATGGTGCCGGTGGGATTGGCGATGCCCTTGCCCGCGATGTCGGGCGCCGAGCCGTGAATGGGCTCGTAAAGGCCGAGCTTGCCGGCGCCAAGCGAAGCACTGGGCAGCAAACCGAGCGAACCGGCCAGCACGGCGGCTTCGTCGGTCAGGATGTCGCCAAACATGTTCTCGGTCACGATGACGTCGAACTGCGCAGCATGGGTCACGAGGCGCATCGCGGCGGAATCGACGAGCTGGTGCTCCAGCTTCACATCCGGGAACTCCTTGCTCACCTCGGTGGCGATCTTGCGCCACAGGCGGGACGACTCGAGCACGTTGGCCTTGTCGATCGACGTGACGAGCTTGCGGCGGTTGCGCGCAAGTTCGAACGCCAGGCGCACGATACGGCGGATCTCAACGTCGGTGTAAACAAGCGTGTCCACGGCCTGCTCGCCGCCCTCGGGCGTCGCGCTGCGACCCTTCGGCTGGCCGAAATACAAACCGCCGGTCAGTTCGCGAATGACGATGAAGTCCACGCCGGCGACGCGCTCGGGCTTGAGCGGCGACAGCTTTGCCAGCGACGGGATCGCCTTCACGGGGCGCAGATTCGCGTAGAGGCCGAGTCCCTTGCGGATGGCCAGCAGGCCCTGCTCCGGGCGCACCTTGGACTGGGGATCGTCCCACTTCGGGCCGCCGACGGCGCCGAGCAGCACGGCGTCGGCCGCCTGGCAGGCCTTGAGCGTGGCTTCCGGCATGGCCGTGCCGGTCGCATCGATGGCGCAGCCACCGAGCAAATGCGTGGAATACTGGAAAGTATGCCCGAAGAGCTTGGCCACCGCGTCGAGGACGAGGCGGGTTTCGTTGACGATTTCGGGACCGATGCCGTCACCCGGCAAAAGGACAATGTTGGCGTTCATGCGGAAACTTTCTTCGTTTGCGCGACCGCGTCGGTCAGCGCGTATTCGTAGCCGTCCGCGAGCGCCAGCCAGGTGGCATCGAGGATGTTGGTGCCGGCGCCGACGGTGCTCCAGCGGCTTTCACTGCCGTCGTGCCAGTCGATGAGCACGCGCGTGATCGCGCCGGTGCCGGTGTTGCTGTTGAGAATGCGCACCTTGTAGTCGGCCAGTTGGATCTGGTCCACCTGCGGGAAGAACGGATGCAGCGCCTTGCGGAGCGCGGTATCGAAGGCGTTCACCGGGCCGTTGCCTTCCGCGACCATGTGGACTTCGCGGCCTTGGACGTTGAGCTTGATCGTGGCCTCGGCCGCCTGACGGTCGCCGTGCCGGCTGACCATGCCGCGGTAGTCGAGCAGCTCAAAAAGCGGCTGATAACCGTTGGAAAGCCGGCGCACGAGCAGCGCGACACTGGCCTCGGCCGCTTCGTAGGAAAACCCCTGGTGCTCCTTCTCTTTGATGAGCTCGACGACCTTCGCTCCTAGTTTTTCGTCCAAGCCGCTCAGGCCGAGTTCGGTCGCCTTTTCCACGATGTTGGAACGGCCGGAAAGCTCGCTCACCACGACCCGCATCTCGTTGCCGACGAGTTTCGGGTCGATGTGCTGGTAGGCGTCGGGATGGCGCTGCATCGCGGAGACGTGCACGCCAGCCTTGTGGGCGAAGGCGCTGTTGCCGACGTAGGCCATCTGGTTGTTCGGCGCGAAATTCGTGACTTCGGCCACGAACGCCGCCACTTCGTGCAAGCGGGCCAGATGTCCGTCCGGCAACGCGCGAAGCTTCAGCTTCAATTCGATGTTCGGGATGACGACGCAGAGGTTCGCATTACCGCAACGTTCGCCGTAACCGTTGATCGTGCCCTGCACATGCACCGCACCGGCGCGGATGGCCGCCACGCTGCTGGCCACACCGCAGCCCGTGTCGTCATGCAGGTGGATGCCCACGCGCACATCGGAGCCGAAATGCTTCCGCACGGCTTCCACCGTGGCCGCCACCTCCCAAGGCAGGTGACCACCGTTGGTGTCGCACAACACGAGCGTTTCTGCCCCACCCTTGTGCGCCGCCGCGAGGCATTTGAGCGCGTAGTCGGGGTTCTTGTCGTAACCGTCGAAGAAGTGCTCGCCGTCGTAGATCACGCGCTTTCCCTGCGAGCGCAGGTAAGCGACGGTTTCCTCGATCATGCGCAGGTTCTCGTCGAGCGTCGTGCGAAGGACTTCCTCGACCTGCAGAACGGAGGATTTGCCGAAGATGCAGCAAACTTCGGTGCCAGCCTCGACCAGCGCGCGAACGCTCGGGTCTTCCTCAGGCTTGAACTTGGCCCGGCGGGTCGCACCGAAGGCCACGATCTTGGCGTGCGTCCATTGCTCCTTGCGCGCCTGCTCGAAGAACAGCGCGTCCTTGGGATTCGAGCCCGGCCAGCCGCCTTCGATGAAGGCCACACCCAGCTCGTCGAGCTTCCGCGCAATGCGCAGCTTGTCGTCAACCGAGTAGGAAATCCCCTCGGTCTGACCGCCGTCGCGAAGCGTGGTGTCGAAGATCTCGATGTGACTGGACTGGGCGTTGGACATAAATCAGGCGCGGACCTCCGGGGTGCCGACGTTTTTCTGAGGATGTTGCGCGCGCGCCGTGGACTGGCGCGAAAGCACGAGATTGAGTGAAGCGATGTAGGCCTTGGCGCTGGCGACGACGATGTCGGTATCGGCGCCGTGACCGTGGCTGGAGCGCTGGTCTTCATGACGCACGCGCACGCTGGCTTCCGCGAGGGCATCGATACCCTCGGTCACCGCGTTGATGCCGAATTCGAGCAGCGACACCGGCACGTTCACAATGCTGTCGATGGCCTTGTAGGTTGCGTCCACGGGGCCCGTGCCAACACAGGCCCTGACGTGTGTTTTCCCGTCGGGATCGCGCAGGCGGACGGTCGCGGTGGGCAGGCCGGTGCTGCCGCAAACGACTTGGAGCTTCTCCAACGCCCACAGCTCGGGCACGGGAGCGCGTTCATCGGACGCGAGTGCGATGAGATCGGCGTCGTGCACCGACTTTTTGCGATCGGCCAGCTTCTTGAACTCGTTGAAAGCCTTGAGCAGGGCGTCGCCCTCGAGCGGGTAACCCAGTTCGGACAAACGTTTCGAAAACGCCGCGCGGCCGGAATGCTTGCCGAGCACCAGCGCGGTGTGCGTGGCGCCGACATCCTCGGGGCGCATGATCTCGTAGGTCTGCGCGTTCTTGATCATGCCATCCTGATGGATGCCCGACTCATGCGCGAAGGCGTTGCCGCCGACGATGGCCTTGTTGGGCGGAACGGGATAACCGGTGCTGCGCGAGATCAGCTTCGACACGCGGCAGAGCTGCGTGGTGTCGATGCCCGTCTGCAGGCCGATTTTGTCGGCGCGAGTCTTCAGCGCCATGGTGATTTCCTCGAGCGACGCGTTGCCCGCGCGCTCGCCGATGCCGTTGACAGTGCACTCCGCCTGGCGCGCGCCGGCGCGGAGGCCGGCCAGCGAGTTGGCGACCGCCAGGCCGAGGTCGTCATGGCAGTGCACGGAAATGATCACGTCCTTCGCACCAGGCGTGTTCTTGATGATACCGGCAATGAGCGCGCCGAATTCGTCGGGCGTCGTGTAGCCGACGGTGTCAGGAATGTTGAGCGTGGTGGCGCCGGCCCTGATGACAGCCTCCAGCACCTCGTAGAGAAATTCGGGATCGCTGCGACCGGCGTCCTCGGGCGAGAACTCGATGTCAGCGCAGAGCGAGCGGGCGTAGGCGACCATCTCGACCGCCTTTGCCTTCATTTCGGCGCGGCTCATGCGGAGCTTGTGCTGCAAATGCAGGTCGCTTGTCGCGAGGAAGGTGTGGATGCGCGGGCGCTTGGCGCCCTTCACGCCTTCCCAGGCGGCATCGATGTCGTTCTTGGTGCAGCGAGCGAGACCGCAGATGATCGGCGGCTCGGACTGCGGGCGGCCAGCGATGACGCTCTGGCCGACTTCAGCAGCGATGGTCTGGACGGCCGCGAGATCGTCGGGCGACGCCGCGGGAAAACCGGCCTCGATGACGTCCACGCCGAGACGAGCCAGCGCGCGGGCGACCTCAATTTTTTCGGCCGAGGTCATGGATGCACCGGGCGCCTGCTCGCCATCGCGGAGCGAGGTATCGAAGATTCTGACGTAGTTGGAAGAAGAAGAGGACATAATGAGAGTGAAAGTGAAGGTGGACGGAGTTATTTCGCTGAGACCAATTGGGAACGAAGCTTAAGAATACTGGCTGTCAGAATGCCGATGATCTCGTCGCCCAGGGCGATGCGATACTTCGGCAGGTCGGCTGGCAGCCAGTGTCTAAGTCGCAGGTAGCGACCGGCCGTTTCTTGGGCCGAGCCGCGCGCTATGACGAGAAACTGGCAGTATTCCTTCTTCGAACCACGACCGTAGCCCTCCTCAATGTTCGAGGCGATCGAATCGGCGCTGGCGAGTTGCTGGACGGCCAGCTGATTGCGCTCCCGGTGGTGTGAGCGGAACGTCAGGTCCGCCACGACAAAATCGAAGAGTTCCAGCGCCTTGGTATAGGCGCCGAAGCTCATCAACTTTGTGCGGGCGTTCATGGTTTATTCACTCTCACTTTCACATTCACTTTCACTCCGTGGTCACTTGGAGATGACGACGGGATTCAGGAACGGCATCATCGCGCGCAGTTTGGCGCCGACGACTTCGATCTTCTGGCCGCGTTCCTTGTTGCGGAACTTGGTCATGGTCTTGCGACCATACTTGTTGTTCTCGTCGATGAAGCGCTTGGCGAACTTGCCGTCGGTGATGTCCTTGAGGACCTTCTTCATCTCCTTCTGCGTCTGCTTGGTGATGATGCGCGGGCCGGTGACATAGTCGCCCCACTCGGCGGTGTCCGAGACGGAGTAACGCATGTAGTTGAGGCCGCCGCGATACATCAGGTCCACGATGAGCTTCAGCTCATGCATGCACTCGAAGTAGGCGATCTCGGGCTGGTAGCCCGCGTCCACGAGGGTCTTGAAGCCGGCCTTCACGAGCTCGGCGCAGCCGCCGCACAGCACGGCCTGTTCACCGAACAAGTCGGTCTCGGTCTCTTCCTTGAAGGTGGTTTCGAGCACGCCGGCGCGGGTGCAGCCGATGCCGCGACCGTAGGAGAGCGCGAGCTTCTTGGCGTTGCCGGTGGCGTTCTGCTGGACGGCGATGAGGCCGGGGACGCCGCCGCCTTCCTGGAACACCTCGCGCACGCGGTGGCCGGGAGACTTCGGGGCGATCATGGCAACGTCCACGTTCTTCGGCGGAACGATGCCCTTGAAGCGGATGTTAAAGCCGTGGGCGAACATCAGCATCTTGCCTTTGGTCAGGTGCGGGGCGATCTCTTCGCGGTAGAGGCGCGCTTGGACGTGGTCCGGCACGAGGATCATGATGACGTCGGCCCAAGCGGCGACTTCGGAGACTTCGCCAACGGTGAGACCGGCCTTCTTGGCCTTGGCGACAGACTTGCTCTTCTTGGAGAGGCCGACGCGGACCTTCACGCCGCTGTCCTTGAGATTGAGCGCATGGGCGTGGCCCTGGGAGCCGTAGCCGATGATCGCGACGTTCTTGCCGCGGATGAGCGAGAGATTCGCGTCCTTGTCGTAGTAGATTTTAGCCATGATGATAAATTGGGTTTGGGATTTAGGTCTGGGTTCTGGGAATGATTAAACGGACATCGAAAGGCCCGAGGTGTCGTGATGATGGTCGGTATCGGCCGTGCGGACCAACGGGGGCGCAGACGAAACGGGTTCGTGACCGCGCGTCATGGAGACAGCGCCGGTGCGAACCATCTCGGCGATGCCGTAGGGACGCAGGATCAGCTCGAACTTCGCGATCTTCTCGGGCGTGCCGGTGACCTCGGCGGTGATCGTCTTCTCATCAACGTCGACCACGCGGGCGCGGAAGACATCGACGAGCTGGAGGATCTGGGCGCGCGTCTCGGGCGTGACCTTGACCTTCACGAGGCCGAGTTCGCGGGTAAGCGAGGCCTTGTGGGTGAGGTCGTCCACGCGGAGCACGTTGACGAGCTTGTAGAGGTTGGCTTCGACGATGCGGGCGCCGGCCTCGGTGGTCTCGACAACGACCGTCAGGCGCGAAACGCCGGGCTGGTCGGTGCCGCCGACCGTCAGCGAATCGATGTTGAAGTTGCGGCGGCGGAAGAGCGAAGCGACGCGGTTGAGCACGCCGGGCACGTCTTCCACATAGGCGATGAGGGTATGTTTGGCCATGACGGTAAGGGGTTAGCGGCGGGCTTTGGCGGGTTTCGACGCCTTGCGGGCGGGCGCGGTGGCGCGAGCGGCCTTGCTGCGTCCGTTGAGGGCCTTGGCTTCGACCTTCTTTTCGGTGAAGACGCTGGGTAACGGCGAGGAGGGCATCTCCCACTCCTTATCGGAACCGGACTCGAGCATGACGTCCTGCTTCGGACGGCGGATCATCTTGTCGAGATCGGCGCCAGCGGGAACCATCGGGAACACCGTGTCTTCCTTCTCGACGACGAAGTCGATCACGACGGTCTTTTTGTCGGCGAGGGTCTTCTTCACCGTTTCGGCAACGTCGGGACGCTGGTTGCAGCGCAAACCGGTGAGGCGATAGGCCTCGGCCAGCTTGACGAAGTCGGGACCGGTCATCGGCGTGGCCGCGTAGCGCTTGTCGTAGAAAAATTCCTGCCACTGGCGCACCATGCCGAGGAACGCGTTGTTGATGATGGCGACGTTGACCTTGATGCCTTCCTGCTCGGCCGTGGCCAGTTCACAGGAGGTCATCTGGAAACCACCGTCGCCGACGACCACCCACACATCCTTCTCGGGGCAGGCGAACTTGGCGCCGATGGCCGCCGGCAGGGCGAAGCCCATCGTGCCGAGGCCGCCCGAGGTGATGAGCGAGCGGGGCTTGTCGTGATGGAAATACTGCGCTTCCCACATCTGGTGCTGGCCCACGTCGGTCACGACGATGGTGTCGCGCTTCTGCGTGAGGCGCCAGATATCGTTGATGACGTGCGCTGCGTAGAGATGTCCGCTGTCGGGCAGGTTCTTGATGTCGCGCACGGCGGAGTCACCGCGGTTGACGGCGATCGCGGCCCACCAATCGGCGTGATCGGTCTTCTTCACGAGGGGCTTCAGCTCGCCAAGGACCTCCTTGAGGTCGCCGATGAGCGCGACGTCCACCGGGACGTTCTTGTTCACCTCGGTCGGATCGATCTCGACGTGGATTTTCTTCGCGTTGAGGGCGTAGGTCTTGAGATTGCCCGTCACGCGGTCGTCGAAGCGCATGCCGAGCGCGATGAGCAGGTCGGCCTGCTGGATCGCTTGGTTGACCCAAGCCTCGCCGTGCATGCCCATCATGCCGAGGTTGAGATCGGAGGAGGCCGGGATCGCGCCGATGCCGAGCAGCGTGGTGCTGATCGGGATGTTGGCCTGCTTGGCCAAAGCCAGAACCTCATTGGTCGCGCCGGACTTGAGGATGCCCTGGCCGGCGAGGATGACCGGGCGCTTGGCGCTGTTGATCAGTTCGGCCGCTCGCGCGAACTCCGAGGCCGGGGCGCGATGATTCGGACGGTAGCCGGGAAGCTTGGGCTCGGCCGCGTCCCAATCGAACTCGGCGGTGAGCTGCTGCGCATCCTTGGTGATGTCCACCAACACGGGGCCGGGGCGGCCGCTCTTGGCGATGTAGAACGCCTCGCGGATGGCGCGCGCGATGTCGCCGGGTTTGGTGACGAGATAGTTGTGCTTGGTCACGGGCAGCGTGACGCCGGTCACGTCGGTTTCCTGGAAAGCGTCGGTGCCGATCGCCTTGGAACCCACCTGGCCGGTAATGCACACGATCGGCGAGGAATCCATCATCGCGGTGGCGATGCCGGTAACCATGTTGGTCGCACCGGGGCCGGAGGTCGCGATGGCCACACCGACCTTGCCGCTGGCGCGCGCGTAGCCGTCCGCCATGTGGGTCGCGCCCTGTTCATGGCGCACGAGCACATGGTGGATTTTCGGATACTTCGTCATGGCATCGTAGGTCGGCAGAATGGCGCCGCCCGGATAGCCGAAGACCACATCGACGCCCTCCCGCTGAAGGCATTCCCAGACGATTTCTGCTCCGGTGAGTTTTTTCATAAAGGTCCCTGATGTTTTTGGGGTGAATGTGCTGAATGGTTCAGGAGGTGACGGCGCCGATGGAGGCGGACGAAACGGTGTTGGCGTATTTAGCCATGACGCCGCGCGTATAACGCGGAGCCGGAGCCTTCCACCCGGCCTTGCGGCGGGCGAGTTCGTCGGGGGCGATTTCAACCGCCAGTTTGCGCGCTGGCACGTCGATCTCGATGAGGTCGCCTTCCTTCACGAAAGCGATGAGGCCGCCGACAAACGCTTCGGGCGCCACGTGGCCGATGGAGAAGCCGCGCGTCGCGCCGGAGAAACGACCGTCCGTGAGCAAGGCGACCGAGTCGGCCAGCCCCTGCCCCGCCAGCGCGGCGGTCACGCCGAGCATCTCGCGCATGCCGGGACCGCCCTTTGGGCCCTCGTAACGAATGACGACGACATCGCCGGCCTTGATCTGCTGCGCATTGGCCGCCGCCATGGCGGATTCCTCGTTCTCGAAAACACGGGCCGGTCCCTTGATTTTTTCGCGGGAGCTGCCGGCGACCTTGAGCACGCAACCTTCCTCGGCGAGGTTGCCCTTCAGGATGACGAGACCGCCGGTCGGCTTGAACGGTTTGTCCGTCGGACGGATGACCTGCTGGCCGGGAGTTTCGGGAGCGTTCTTCACGGCCTCGCCGATGGTCTGGCCGGAAACCGTGACGCAGTCCGCCTTGATGTAGCCGCCCTCGAACAGGCGACGCAACAGCAGCGAGATGCCGCCGGCCTTGTGCATTTCCACGGCGGTGTAGAGACCGCCGGGCTTGAGCGTGGCGATGGTCGGGGTCTTCGCGCAGATGGAGTCAAACTCGTCGATTGTGAGTTTCACGCCGGTCTCCTTGGAGAGGGCGAGCAGGTGCAGCACGGCATTGGTCGAACCGCCGGAAGCGGCGACCGATACAATCGCGTTCTCGAACGCCGCACGGGTCATGATTTGCGACGGCTTCAGGTCCTTGCGCACGAGCTCCATGACGAGTTCGCCGCAGCGATAAGCGGCCTTCTGCTTTTCCGCGGCGGTCGCCGGGATGCCGTTGAGACCGGCGGGCGAGATGCCGATGGCCTCCATGATCGTCGCCATGGTATTGGCGGTGAACTGGCCGCCGCAGGCGCCGGCCGTCGGGCATGCGGCGTTTTCCACGCACTTGAATTCCTTTGCGTCGATCTTGCCGGCGCTGAACGCACCGACGGCCTCGAACACATCCTGCACGGTGAGCGCCTTGCCGTGGTGCTGGCCGTGATCGATCGAACCGCCGTAGAGGGCGAGACCGGGGATATCGCAACGCGCGAGCGCCATCATGACGCCGGGGTTGGTCTTGTCGCAGGACGAAAGACACACGAGACCGTCGAGGCTGTTGCCGCGCGCGACGAGCTCGATGGAGTCGGCGATCAACTCACGGCTGATGAGCGAGGTTTTCATACCCTCGGTGCCCATGGTGATGCCGTCGGAGATGGAAACGGTGTTGAACTCGAGCGGCGTGCCGCCCGCGGCCCGGATGCCGGCTTTTACATGTTCGGCCAGTTCCCGGAGGTGAAAATTGCAGGGCCCGATTTCGGTCCAGGTATTGGCAATGCCGATGAGCGGCTTGCCAAGATCCTCATCGGTAAAACCGACCGCCTTCATCATGGCGCGGGCCGGAGCCCGATTCGGACCTTCTGTTACAACGTGGCTGTGGCGTTTGCCGGAATCCATAGGGAAAAAGTCATTCCACGCTACCGGAACATTTCCGGCAGGGCGAGAATGGGGTTTTAAGGGTCTGCGTCATAAGGGCTGTAAATAAAAAAGCCGCCCTTTTTCGTGGGCGGCTTCATCTTTTTTTCTGTTACTCGTTTTAGGAGTTTGAGACTTCGGCGAGCCGCCCAGGTGTATTTGCGTCCACGGCAACAAGGGCCAGAACGACGGTAATAAGGGCAATGGCGACGACGCTGAACATTTCAGAATTGGACGGTGAACGTGCGTTTCGGCACATTCGCTGTCAATCCTCAGTTTTAAAATCTGCCCGCTTTTCGTCGCGGGAGATGTAAAAACTGGCACCGACTCCCTCACCCGCGTCCACGGATATTCTGGGCGAGGCGCAGGATGTCGGCGAGAACGCCGGCAGCAGTGACAGCTCCGCCTGCACCCGCGCCGCGAACGACCATCGGGTATTCCTTATAGCGCTCGGTGTGAAAGGCCACGAAAGCCTCCGCCCCGCGCAAGGCCGCGGCGGGATGCGCCGCGTCCACGTCCACGGGACCGACCGTGACCTTGGCGCCGGCCGCACCCGGGGTGATGCGCGCGAGGTAACGCGGCAACCTCCCCTGCCCCTTGCTAGCCGTGACGCGTTCCGCGACCTCAGCATCGAGCTTGGTCAGGGACTGCATGAACTTCTCCGGGTCGTTCTCCTTGAGATAGCTCTCGGGCACGAAAGGCTTCAAACCGACGTCCGTCAGGTCGAGCTGCAGGCCGAGTTCGCGCGCGAGGATGACAGCCTTGCGGGCCACATCGAGGCCCGACAGGTCGTCGCGCGGATGCGGTTCGGTGTAGCCCAACTCGCGCGCGGTGCGCACCGCCACGGACAACTGTTTGCCCTGGGCGAGTTGGTCACAGAGGTAGCCAAGCGTGCCGGAAAACGCGCCCTCGATCGTGATGACGTGGTCGCCGGTGCGAACGAGATTCTTGAGCGTCTCGATGACGGGCAGCGCGGCGCCGACCGTCGTCTCGTAGTGATAGGCACGGAAATGCCGGCGAGCCCGGCCGAGCAATTCGTCACGCTGTTCCTGCGGCAGCGCAAGCGGCTGCTTGTTGGCTGAGACGACGTTCACGCCGTGATCGAACGCAGCGAGGTAAACCTTCTCCATACCCGGCGCGGCGGAACAGTCCACCAACACGGGATTCGGCAGGGGCGCGAGCTTGCCGAGCAGCGAGATGACATCCTTCACCGTCTTGCCCTCTTCGAGGGCGGACTTCTGCAGCTCGACGGCCTTGTCGGTGGACAGGCCGTGCTCGTCGAAGAGCACGCCACCGCTCGAGCCGACGCCGACCAAGCGGATCTGCACGTCGTGTTCGCGGCCGAGGGTTTTGTTCTGCTGGTCAATCTGCTTGAGCAGCGAGCCGCCCACCACGCCCTTGCCGAGCAACAGCACGCTGATCTCGGTGTGCGAAAGATTGAAGGCGCCATGCACGGTGCGCACGGCCATCGCGGTTTGGTCGGCATCGACCACGCAGGAAATGCTGCGAGCCGACGCACCCTGCGCGAGCGCGCGGACGTTGATACCGGACGAGCCGATGGAGTTGAGGAAACGACCGGCGACATTCGGGCGCCGGCCCATGTTTTCGCCGACGAGAGTCACCATCGTAACCGGCGAAAGCACCGGTTCGACGCGCAGGTCGCCGGTCTGGATCTCGGGAGCGAGCGCCTCGGCGATGCTCTGCTTGGCCTTCTGCTCGTCACTCTCGGGAATCACGACGGAGAACGACTGGCCGAGCGTGGACTCGGTGGTCATCCACACGCGCACGCCGGCTTCGCCGAGGGCGGCGATGATGCGTCCGCCCACCGGCTTGCTGAGACCGGTGCGGCGCGACTGCACGCCGATGAGAGCGAGCCGTTCCAAACTGGTGACGCAGGTCGGCCGGTTGGGATCGGGATTGCCGGTGGCGTCGATGCGCGTGCCCGGCGCTTCGGGTTGTGTCGTGCTGCGAATCACCAGCGCGGCGCCAGATTCGCGCAGCGGAATGATCGTGCGCGGGTGGAACATGCGCGTGCCGAAATAAGCCAGCTCCAGCGCCTCGTCGTAGGACAACCGGTCAACGGGCTGCGCCTCGCGCACGAGCGCGGGATCGGCGGTCATCACGCCGAGCACGTCGGTCCACACCGTGACGGCGCTCGCCTTAAGCAGTCCGGCCACGAGCGTGGCGGTGTAGTCGGAGCCGTTGCGACCGAGCGTGGTCGTGTGACCATCGCGCGTGCGACCGATGAAGCCCGTGATGATGGGCACTTGGCCGGCCCACTTGGCCGAGAGCGAATCAAAGCGCGCGCTGGTTTCCGCCTTGTCCACCGTGGCCGCGCCGTGCGCACCATCGGTCACGACAAAATCGCGCGCGTCCACCGGCACGGCCTCGACGCCCTTCTCGCCCAAGGCGCGGGAAACGACAGCGATGGAGATGCGTTCACCAACGGAGATGATCGAGTCGAGCGTGCGCGGAGAGCACTCACGCGTGAGTTCGATGCCGGACAGCAAGCGTTCGACGGGCGTGAGAATTTCGTCGAGATCGTATTTGAAACCCTTCTGGCCCTGGCTGCCGAGCACGCTGCGGGCGGTGGCGGTGGCGAGCTCGCGCACCTGCGCCAGTTCGCGACGCGCCTGGCTGATGTTGCCGCTCTCGGCGGAGCGGGCGCAAAGAATCAGCCAGTCGGTGCTGTCACCCAGCGCGGACACCACGACGGCCAGCGGCCGGGGACCGGAAGCGATCAGATCCAGCACCTTCGGTAAACGACCGGAGGTGCCGAGCGAGGAACCTCCGAATTTATAAACCTGCCACGAGTCACTCATGATTGCGGGGCCTCCAGCTGCAAGGCGCGGGTGAGAATCGGGGCCAGTGATTCCCACTCCATCAGAAAGGCATCGTGGCCGTGCAGGCTGCGCATCGTCGCGCGCTCGACGCGGGCGCCGGCCTGGCGCAATTGCGCGGCCAGCACTTCGGCCTGCGTCGGCGTGAACAACTGGTCGGTGTCGATGTCGACCACGAGCGTCGTCGCGCGCACGCGGCTGATCGCGGACTTCTTCTCACCCGCCAAGGGTTGTAACAGATCGTGATGGTCCATCGCGGCAAGTTGGAGTTCGTAGGCCTGCGCGGCGAAACGATTGCGCAACTTCGCACCTTGATGCTCGAGATAACTTTGCACGGGATAACCGCCGGTGGACGTAGCGGCCAGCGTCGGGCGCGGCTGGCGCACATCGAGACCGGGCTCGGCGCGGTAGGTGAGGATGGCGAGCTGGCGCGCGATTTCGAGACCGCGACCGATGTTGTGCGGATAACCCGGATCGAGCCGCAGAATCTGGCGCGCCACGTGGTTCCAACCCACGACCCACGCGCTGGCCACTACGCTGGTGGCGAGCGGCAGGATGCGTTCGAACCGCTCCGGCGCGAGCGCCGCGAGTGCGAGCGTCACCATGCCGCCGAGCGAACCACCGGTGGTGAGATGAACCTTGCGGAGGCCGAGCTTGTCGAGCGCGAGCAACAGCGCGCGGGAAATATCGAGGCTCGTCAGCTCGAGGTTGCGATCATCGGGAAATCCTTCGGTGCCGGGACCGCTGCTGCCGTAGCAGGAGCCAAGGTTGTTGAAACAAACGATGCGATAATGATCCGGATCGAGCGCACGGCCCGGACCGATCACCGGTTCCCACCAGCCGCCTTGGCCGCCGGCCTGCGCACTGCCGGTGAGCGCGTGCACGAGCAATACGGTCGGCACGTCCGCCAGCGGCGCTTCAGGGTTGTCGCCCTCACGGCTCCACCACCACCCACGGGCACGGTGCAACCGGACCGTGCCACCGCGCTCAAGGGCGAGGTCGGGCAAAGCCAGTTCGAAGATACGCGGTGAAGCGGCAACAGTCGGCATGCAGGCGATGTGATGGATCGCCTCGACGTCAGCCAACCATCTGCGGAACTTCGTGGGTCTCCGCTTCAATCCGCCGACACTGCGACCGGGCGCCGCCTCCTTTGGGCGGGCCCTTGGTCCAGACGGTGGATTGTGGTGAATTGGACATGACAGGAAGAGGCTGGTTTTTCTGAGGACTAGGGGACGTCAGCCCCGCTGTCGAGACAAGGGAGTGACGTGTCATACTTGAGTGAGTTACTCAGAAACGTGTCATAGTTAACAGACCGCGCAACTGATGCGCCGCGCGAAAGTATTCCGGCTTGTTGCGCAAGGCCCGGCAGCTACAGTGAACCTTCCATGTCCAAACGCACCCAACGCATTGTGCTGAAGTTCGGCTCCGGCATCCTCTCCAAGGAGAAGGGTGTCGGCCTGAGCCGACCGCAGATTGCGCGCCTCGCGCGCGAAGTCGGCGCGCTGGTTCGCGCCGGGCACGAATGCGTCATCGTGTCGAGCGGCGCGGTGGCTGCCGGTCTGGCCGCGCTGGGCCTCGCCGCCAAGCCCAAGGAACTCGCCGCCAAGCAGGCCTGCGCCGCCGTCGGACAGTCACAACTCATGCACGCCTACGCCAGCGCGTTCGCGAAACAGGGCATCGCTGTCGCGCAACTGCTGCTCACGCACAACGACCTCGACAGCCGCGTGCGTCATCACAACGCCCGCGCCACGCTCCGCCACCTGCTCTCGCGCGGCAATGTCGTGCCCATCATCAATGAGAACGATTCCGTTGCCGTCGAGGAACTGAACTTCGGCGACAACGACCGCCTTTCCGCCGAGGTCGCCACGCTCATCGACGCCGACCTGCTCATCATTCTCACCAGTGTTGACGGCCTGCAGGATGCGGATGGCAAAGTCGTGTCCGTCGTGCGCGACTTCAACCAGGTGGCGGCTCTCGTCCGCGCCGACAAGGGACACGTTTCCACCGGCGGCATGGTCACCAAGCTTCAGGCCGCGCACCTCGCCGTGAAAGCCGGTATCCCCGTCAACATCGCCAGCGGTCGCAAAGCGGGCCTCGTTTACCAGATCGTCGCCGGCAAACGCGTGGGCACGCATTTTCCGGCAAAGTAAGCAACATGCACGGCGCGTATCCCCTACCCACCCCGCCCTGTCGGGCACCCCTCTTCATAGAGGGGACTTCGGCTGCGCGGATCTTGAATCCTCTCTATCAACAGGGATGGCGCGCAGCGCCGGGGGGTGTTTATTCGCACACAAATTCCGCCTTCGATGTCTGACCTCGCCCAGCTCGTCTCTCAACTCGGCTCGCAAGCCCGGGCCGCTGCCCGCGCGCTCGCGACTACACCGGCCGCGCGCATTGATGCCGCGCTGCGGGCCATGGCCGACGAACTGCTCGCCGCGGAAAAGGAGATTCTCGCCGCCAACGCGCTCGATGTCGCCGCAGCGAAGGCCAATGGCCAGACGCCCGCCCTCGTGGATCGGCTCACGCTCGATGCGAAGCGCCTCGCTGCCTGCGCCGAAGGATTGCGGCAGGTTGCCACCCTCCCCCATCCGGTCGGCCAGATCCTGCGCGAGTGGACCCAGCCCAACGGCATCCGCATCGCCAAGATTCGCGTGCCGCTCGGCGTCATCGGTTTCATCTACGAATCGCGCCCCAACGTCACCGTGGACGCCGCCGGTCTCTGCCTGAAAAGCGGCAACGCCGTGATCCTGCGCGGTGGCTCCGAAGCGCTGCGTTCCAATACCGCCATCGCCACCGCCCTGTCGCGTGGTCTCGCCGCCGCTGGTCTGCCCACCGCCGCGGTGCAACTCATCCCGGTGGCCGATCGCGACACCGTGCGCCTGCTCGGCGAATCCGTGGGCACGGTTGACCTGCTCATCCCGCGCGGTGGTCGCGGCCTCATCGAGACTGTCGTGCGCACGGCGCGCGTGCCGGTCATCAAGCATTACGACGGCATCTGCGCGCTCTATGTGGACAAGGCCGCCGATCTCGCGATGGCCGAACAAATCGCGCTCAACGCCAAGTGCCAGCGTCCGGGCGTGTGCAACGCCATCGAAACACTTCTCGTGCATCGCGACGTGGCCGACCGGTTTCTCGCGCAAACCGGCAAAGCACTGACCGATACCGGCGTTCGGCTTCGCGCCGAACCGCGCGCCCTCGCCGCCCTGCAAAAGGCCGGCGTCGCCGCCGAACCCGCGAAGGAAGAGGATTTCCGCACGGAATTCCTCGATCTCATCCTCGCAGTGAAAGTCGTGGACGACACCGAGTCCGCCATCGAACACATCGAAACGCACGGTTCGCGCCACACCGAGACCATTGTCACCGCCGACGCCGCGACCGCCGAGCAGTTCCTCGCCGGCATCGACAGCGCCGTCGTGCTCTGGAATGCGTCCACGCGCTTCAACGACGGTTTTCAGTTCGGTTTCGGCGCCGAAATCGGCATCAGCACCGACAAGCTCCACGCCCGCGGCCCGATGGGCCTCGAGGAGTTGACCTCCTACAAATACGTCGTGCGCGGCACCGGCCAGGTGCGGAGCTGATACCAAACGCCGATGGCGTAGGGATTTTGTCATCGCCAGGTCCGCACTCTCTTTGAATGGAAGGAAATTTCATCGGCGTAGGTTTGGATTCCCTCCATGAAGCCGGAACCATGCAGTTGAACCTGATCACACTCGGTGGCGAGAATCTCCATGGGGATGCTGTGGGCAGCCCGCCTGCGGGCGCATTTCCAGGGCGCGCGCAAGCGCGCTGACCCACATCCCCGACAGCTGAAACCGACCCACGAACAAAGCCGTCCTATTCAGGTCAACAGACACAACCATGCGCTCCGCCACATTACGGTCACGCCATATGAGGGGAGGAATCCCCTTTACTGGCCGGAGGACGGGATTTCACTGGCTGGGCGCGTTACCTCGCGTGCTTTCCCCATGAAGAATCGACTCGTTGCCCTCCTGCTTTCATTTACCGGCGCGGCTCTGCTGTTCGCCGCTCCCGCCGTCGCCAAAACCATCACGGTTGGCTTCGCCCAAACCGGCGCCGAGAGCGCCTGGCGCACCGCCAATACCGACTCGCTCAAGGCCGAGGCCGAGAAACGCGGTATCAACCTCAAGTTCGTGGACGGCCAGAGCAAACAGGAGAACCAGATCCGTGGCGTCCGCTCCTTCATCCAGCAGAAGGTGGACGCCATCGTGCTCGCCCCGATCGTCGTGACCGGTTGGGACCCCGTGCTCCGCGAGGCCAAGCGCGCGAAGATTCCGGTCATCATCATGGACCGCAAGATCCAGACCGCCGACGAGTCGCTCTACACCGCGTTCATCGGTTCTGATTTCTACAAGGAAGGCGAAATGGCCGCCGACTGGCTCGCCAAGAATGCCGGTGGTCGCACCAAGATCGTCGAGCTGCAGGGCGAGCCCGGCTCCGCCGCCGCCAACGAGCGCCGCAAGGCCTTCGCCGACGCGCTCGCCAAGCACACGCAGTTCAAGATGATCGACTCGCAGACCGGCAACTTCCGCCGCGCCGAAGGCAAGCAGGTCATGGAGGCCCTTCTCAAGAAGCACGGCAAGGACATCGAAATCCTCTACGCGCACAACGATGACATGGCCCTCGGCGCCATCCAAGCCATCGAAGAAGCCGGCCTCAAGCCGGGCAAGGACATCCTCATCGTCTCCATCGACGCCATCAAGGAAGCGGTGCAGGCCGTCGTGGACGGCAAGATCAGTTGCACCGTCGAGTGCAACCCGCTCTTCGGTCCCAAGGTTTACGACACCATCGCCAAGGTTCTCGCCGGCGAGTCCGTGCCGAAGGTTTCCTACAATGTGGACGAGGTCTTCGACGCGAGCAACGCCGCCGCCGCCCTGCCCACCCGGCAATACTGACCCTGAAATGAGGTGGAGCCCGACCTCCGGGCGGGCTTAGCCTGTTGGGCGGGATCGTTGATCCCGCCTTTTTCATAACTGTGACCGACACTCCCCTTCTCACCCTCCGCGGCATCGGGAAACGTTTCCCGGGTGTCGTCGCGCTCGATGGCGTGGACTTCACCGTCCGCGCCGGCGAGATCCACGCGCTGCTGGGTGAAAACGGCGCGGGCAAATCCACGCTCATCAAGGTTCTCACCGGTGTCCACGAGGCCGACGCGGGGGAAATCACTCTCGCCGGCCAGCGTATCAGCCCGGCCTCTCCGCGCGATGCCGAAGCCTGCGGCATCAGCACCGTTTATCAGGAGGTCAACCTCATCCCCACTCTCTCCGTCGCGGAGAACATCGGCCTCGGCCGCCAGCCCGGCCGCTTCGGCCTGCTCAACTGGCCTGCGATGCGCCGTCATGCCCGCGAGGCGCTCGCCCGGCTGGAGATCGAGTGCGATGTGGATGCCGAGCTCGGCTCGCTCTCCATCGCGCTTCAGCAAATGGTCGCCATTGCCCGCGCGCTCGACGTGAAGGCCCGCGTGTTGATTCTCGATGAGCCGACCGCTTCGCTCGACGAAAAGGAAATTGCCGAACTCTTCGACGTCATGCGCCGCCTGCGTGGCGAAGGTCTCGGCATCGTTTTCGTCACCCACTTCCTCGACCAAGTGTATGCCGTCACCGACCGCATTACGGTTTTACGCAACGGCACGCTCGTCGGCGAATACCCCACCGCGGAGCTGCCGCGTCTGCAGCTCGTCTCGAAGATGCTCGGTCGCGATCTCGCGGAAACCGCCGCCCAAGCCGAGGCCGCGCACGCCGTCCATGCCGACACGCCGCCGGTGCTCTCCGCTCGCGGCCTCGCCCGCACTGGCGCCCTGCACGCGCTCGACCTCGATCTTCGCCGCGGTGAAGTCACCGGCCTGGCCGGTCTGCTCGGCTCGGGCCGCACCGAAACCGCCCGCCTGCTCTTCGGCGCCGATCGCCGCGATACCGGCACGGTGAACGTGAAAGGCACCGCCGCACCGCTCCACTCGCCGCGCGACGCCATCGCCCTCGGCCTCGCGTTCTGCTCCGAGGATCGGAAAATCGAGGGTATCCTCCCGAATCTCTCCGTCCGCGAGAATCTCATCGTGGCACTCCAGGCCAAGCGCGGTGGCTGGACCGCCCTGTCCCGTGCCGAACAGGACCAGCTCTGCGCCCATTACATCGCCGCCCTGCGCATCAAGACCGCCGACGCCGAAGTGCCCATTCGCAACCTGTCCGGCGGCAACCAGCAGAAGGTGCTCCTCGCCCGCTGGCTGGCGACGCAGCCCGAGCTTATCATTCTCGACGAACCCACACGCGGCATCGATATCGGGGCCAAGGCCGAGATCGAGCAACTCATCGCCAAACTCCGCACCCAGGGCGTCGCGGTGCTCTTCATTTCCTCCGAAATCGAGGAAATCGTTCGCAACAGTTCGCGCGTCGTCGTGTTGCGCGAACGTCGCCACGCCGGCGAATTCACCGGCGCCGACATCACCACGCCGCACCTGATGCAGGCGATGGCCGGAGGACATGTCCGCCATGAGTGAAAACGAAAAGACCGGATTGTCATCGCGAGGCCCGCAACGCAGGCCGTGGCGATCCAGCTGGATTGCTTCGTCGCTCCGCTCCTCGCAATGACAAACAGGTTTTCAACGTTTGCGAAGTCCCCCATCTTCTGGCCGCTGGCCGGCTTGTTGCTGCTCATCGTGGTTAACCTGATCCGCGATCCGGCATTCCTGCGAATCACGATTTTCGAAGGACATCTCTTCGGCGTGCCGATCGACATTCTCAACCAGGGCTCGCGTGTCATGATCCTCGCCCTCGGCATGACCCTCGTCATCGCTACCGGCGGCATCGATCTTTCCGTCGGTTCGGTCGTGGCCGTGGCCGGCGCCGTGGCGGCGCTGCTCATCACCCAGGGCGTCGAATCGCTCGCACTCATCGTGGTCGCCGCCGCCGGAGCCGGGGCCCTCGCGGGCCTCGCCAGCGGCGGCCTGGTGGCCTACGCGGGCGTGCAACCCATCGTGGCCACGCTCATCTTCATGGTCGCGGGTCGCGGCGTGGCGCAACTCGTCGCCGGCGGACAGGTGCTCATCATCAAGCACCCGGCCTTCGAATTCCTCGGCAACGGCTTTCTGCTCGGGCTGCCCTTCGCCGCCCTGATCGCCGGCGCGCTTTACCTCACCACGCATTTCGTGCTCAGCCGCACCGCCGGCCGCCTCTTCGTCGAAGCCGTCGGCGACAATCCCGTGGCCAGCCGCTTTGCGGGCATCGCGACGGCGCGTGTGCGCCTGATGGTCTATGTCTTCAGCGGGCTTTGCGCAGGCATCGCGGGCATTCTCGCCGCGTCCAACATCCGCGCGGCCGACCCCTACCGCGCCGGCGAGAACATGGAGCTCGATGCCATTTTCGCCGTCGTCGTGGGCGGCACCGCGCTCACCGGCGGCCGTTTCCTCCTGCTCGGCTCGTGCATCGGTGCGCTGCTGCTGCAGACCCTCACGATCACCATGTATAACGTGGGCGTCTCGCCCGCCGTGGCGACTGTGCCCAAGGCCTGTCTCATCCTGCTCGTGTGCGTGCTCCAGTCGGACCGCACCCGCCGCTGGCTGGGCGGTTTGTTCAAACGGAACTCCGCCGCATGACGACGCCTGCGCTTCTCACCTCTTGTCATCGCGAGGCCCGCCAACGCGGGCCGTGGCGATCCAGCTGGATTGCTTCGTCGCGCCACCCTGTGGCGCTCCTCGCAAAGACAGAGCCTTTGACATGAGCCCCGTCCTTCAACGTCGCCTGCCCCTGCTGACGACCGCGGCCGTTCTCGCCGCGCTCTACGTCACCGCCGGCTGCCTCTACGACGGCTTCTTCTCTCCCGGCGTCATCGCGAGCCTGCTGACCGACAACGCCGCGCTGGGCATCACCGCCGTGGGCCTGACGCTGGTGATTTTCTCCGGCGGCATCGATCTCTCGGTGGGCGCGGTGGTGGGCTTCACCTCCATTCTCACGGCCACGCTCGTGGCCAAGGGCTGGCACCCGGCCGCGGCGGGCGGCCTGGCAGTTCTCATCGGGGCAACGCTCGGCACCGGCATGGGTGCGCTCGTTCACTTTTTCAAACAGCCACCGTTTCTCATCACGCTCGCCGGCATGTTCCTGATGCGCGGCCTGGCCTATTGGATCTCAACCGAATCCACCGCCATCGATCACCCGGTGTTTCTCGACCTCGCGGCCTTTGAAGTGCAACCCGTCGAAGGGTTCTATCTGACCACCACGGGTGTGACGCTGCTAGCCGTGCTGGTCATCGGCGGGGTGTTGGCGCACTACACCCGTTTCGGACGCAATGTGATCGCCATCGGTGGCAGCGAGCCGTCCGCGCTGCTCATGGGCCTGCCCATCGGCGCGAGCAAGATCGGCGCCTACGCGGTTTGCAGCGTTTGCGCGGTGATCGCGGGCCTCGTGGCCACGGTCTATACGAGCTCGGGCAACCCGAGCCTGGGCCTCGGGCTCGAACTCGATGCCATCGCCGTCGTCGTCATCGGCGGCACGTTGCTCACCGGCGGACGCGGCCATCTTCTCGGCACGGTGCTCGGCCTGCTCATCTTCGGCGTCATCCAAGCCGCGCTGATTTTCGATGGCCGCCTCGATCCCGCCTGGATCCGCATCGTCGTCGGCGGACTGCTCCTCGCGTTCATCCTCCTCCAACGTGGCTTGGTGCGGATGGCGGGAAAGCGCTGACCGGAGAGCGGAGGACCGATTTCGCAGGACGAGAGAGGGCCAAGGTGTGAATGTCACTCGAAATTAAGCCAGTGCTCCACCAACCCAAAGTTCGTAATACGAACTTTTGACCGGAACTATCGGCCGAGAAATCCCTCACTTCCCCTATGGAAATCCATGTTTGGCTACAAACATGTCGCCGGCGAAAGTTCGTATTACGAACTTTGGCCGTGTGGCGGACGGTGATGAGCCATCAGAGGCTATGTGCGAAAAGTAGTCTCCGGTGCGCGCGTTTGCGTCAAAGCAGTGCTGATGTCCAAACGGCACGCCCAGCGGTCGCACCGTAACCATCCGGAATAAACAAAAAAGGGCGGGATCGTGAGATCCCGCCCGAAAGTTTGAGCTCGCTGCGCGACTTACTTCAGAGGCAACTCGAAGAGCGTGGCGCTGAGCGCCGGCACTTTGAGCGAGCTGGCCGACGCTTCGCTGCGTTGGATGTCCACCGCGCGGGGCTGGCCGGGCGTGTTGTGCGCCTCGGGGCTCGCGCCGGTGATGTGCCAACGCACCGCGCTGCCGGCGACCGTCAGGCCGGTCGCGGAGAGGTTGATGCTCACTTCCTCGGACGTCGGGTTGACGACGCTGAGCGTGAGCTTCTTGCCATCCTTGGTGAGCGCGGCGGCGACATCCAGCGGACCGGCGCTGTGCGAAACCACCAGCGGGGTTGAACCAAATTTCTCGCGGTAGAGCTGAAGCACGAGGCCGGTGGTCTCCATCTCGGCGGCGACCTTGCTGGTCTTGATGGCGCCGATGACGTTCACCGTCTGCGCGTAGTGGGCCATCTGGATGAGGTCGCTCTGGCGGAAGAACTCGTGGAGACCGGCGGCGATGCCGAGGCCATCCTGCAGTTCATAGACGCAACCGAGCTCGCCGTAGGCGTATTCGCGGTGCCAGTAATTCCACTCGTCCATCGCGATCGGCATGAGCTTGCCCTTCAGGTTGGGCAGGCTGGCCTGGAGCTTGCGGTGGCCGTCGGCCTTTTCGCGGATGGCGTCACGCACCAGGGAGACATGCGAGATCACATCGGTGCGCTCGTTTTTGCTCCATGGCGTGCGGCCGACATAGAAGTGCTCCGACAGGAAGTTCATGTGCTCGGCGCAATCCTCGAGCATGATATGCGAACAGGTCTTGCCGGAGCGGGCCTGCGCGGGATCGTGCGCCTTGTTGATCGTCGTGAGATCGCCGACGGCGACGAGCTGCAGCGAGGGGTCAACCTTCCACATGTATTCGGCGACCTCGTTGTGTTTGATCGTGTAGTGCTGCATCTGCATGAAGCCGAGCTGCCACGGGCCGAACATCTCGTTGCCGACGCACCAATATTTCACGTTGTAGGGCTTGGCGTTGCCGTTCTTGGCGCGCCAGCTGCCGCCGACGGTGTCGGTGCCACGGTTCGTGTATTCCACCCACTGGGCGGCGGAGGCGGCATCGCCGAAACCGGTGTTGGCGGCAATCATCGGCTCGGTGCCGATCTCGCGGCAGAACAAGATGAACTCGTCGGTGCCGAAGTCGTTGTGTTCAACGCCGGTCCAAGCCGGGTTCTTGCGCGGCGGACGACGGTCGCGGTCGCCGATACCGTCGCGCCAGTCGTAACCACTCACAAAGTTGCCACCCGGCCAGCGATAGACGGTGCCGCCGAGTTGCTTGAGGAGCGCGAGCGTGTCACGACGCATGCCCTTGAAGTTGTCGGAAGGCATGAGCGACGGCGGCCCGAGCAGCACATCGCCCCCGGAGACGCGGATTTCGAGCAGCGCGCCCTTTTCGGTGCCGGCCTTGGGCGTGAGCGAAAAGGCCTTCTTGGAGTAATCCTTGCCGGAGAAGCTCAGCTTGGTCGAAGCGCGGTCGGCGGGGCCTTCGCCCCACACGAGCGTCACTTCGATCTCGGCCTTGCCGGAGAGCGGCTTGGCCCACACGTAGCCGTCGTAGCGCAGACCAGCCTTCACGCCGAGGTCGCGCTGGCGCAGACCCGCGCCGGCATTGACACGCGGCGAGTGTTTGCCGACGAAAGCGCCTTCCTTGACCATCGTGACCGCGGAGGCGTCGCCGATGATCTGCCAGGGCGAGGCACCGATGACCGGGAAGCCGCGCTCGACGACCTGTCCGGGGAAATCTTGGTTCTCGATGCCGCGGTAGGGCGAATAATTTTCGGTGATCGGGAAGTAGAACTTCCGGTCCTCCAGCATCTCGGCCCAGATGCCGCCGTAAATACAGCGGCCCATGTGCTCGATAAACTGGCCGTAGATGAACGGATTGATGGGTGCACCGGTCTTGGCCGCGTCCACTTGAATTTCGAGAGGAGCGGCGCGAAGCGCGGGAGCGAGCGGAAGCAGCGAAGCCGCTGCCAACAGGGACAGTTTCAGGGATTTCATGGGGAGAAAGAGCTTTAAGCGGGTAAGCCTTAAGCAGGGTTGGAACGGTCATTGAAGACCGCAGTTCGGCGAGTGCCAGCCGGTTCGAACGCCGTGGCGTGTGACCGTCAAGTGAAGGCCACGCAAACGCGTCGTGTGACTCATCCGCGGGCCTGGCATCCTGACTTGTCATTGCGAGGAGCCGCGCGAAGCGCGCGACGAAGCAATCCAGCCAGATGGATCGCCACGGCCGGCTTCACCAGCCTCGCGATATGACAGCCCTCCTCCGCGAGAGTCTGGCGTTGCGCCTCCGTGATTTCTTCGGCTTCGTGTTGGCCTCGTCGGGCCGGACGGGAGCCACGCATCCACCATGAAAAAATCCGGCTACCGCCTTCTCTTCCGTCTGTTCCCGGTTTTGTGCGGCCTCGGCGTGATGGCACCCGCCGCGACCGAGCCCCAGGTCGAGATGACCGTCCAGCTGCCGCCGTTCATCATCGAGCAACCGGCCGGCCCGAAATGGCGCTATACGCAGATTCCGCGTTTCGAAATCCTGTCGCGCTGCCACGACCTGACGACGGAGCAACTCGCCCTCGCCTTTCATCGCGCCAACCAGTTGCTCGGCTTGGTGCTGCCAGAGCGCTTCCAGCTCGCGCTCGATGTCCCGCAGGCGCTGATCTTCTACGATGAGGAACTCTGGCCCGTCGCCGAGCAGCAGGCGGTCGCGGCCATGCTCAAAGCCCAACCGCCCGCGCGACCCGATGGCACGCCGACGCCGGGCACGCCGCCACGCGTCCAGCTCGAGCCCATCACCGGTTCCAAGCTGGTGGGTGCCGGCCCACCACCGGGAGCCGCGGTTCGCGACAGTTTTTTCAGCAACCTCATGCTGAGCGACGCCGACGTGATCGTCACTTTTGCGCTGGTCTCAAAATCCAACATTGATCCGCAGCGCTCCTACCTGACGACCGCGTATGTCAGGAACCTCCTGCAAAATCGCGCCCCCGCCCTGCCCGACTGGTTCACGGCGGGTTTCATGCGTCTCTACGACCGCATGATTTTCGAAGGCAACACGGTCACGACCAAACCGCAGCGGTGGGATGTCGTCGTTCAACGCCCGCTTGCCCAATCCGAAACCACGTCCGATAAACCGCCACTCAGGGCGCGTCGCGCACTCGAACTCGGTCAGCAGCCGTTCAATCCGGCGAGCCCCGGTGAGCAATTCCGCCGCGATGCGCCCGCCGCAAATACGAAGGAAACCGCACCCGAACCCGAACTGCGTTTGCCGCTGGCTAGTTTCATCGACGGCGTCACGCCGACCGACGACCTCAGCTCCTGGCTGGAACAAGCCGAGCTCTTGGTCAGTTGGGGCATCGACCCCGCCAACGGCCGGGCCGAGGCGTTCTGGCAATGGCTCGATCGGGTGAGTGTCGAGCCCGCGACGGAATCGCTGTTTCAAGCCTGCCTCGGCATGGACTACGCCACGGCCGCGCGCTCGATCATTGCTTACTCGGTCAATCACCGAGGCATTCGCTGGACGCTGCCGGAAGCCCTGTCGCGTCCACCACCCGCGCCACTCGAGGATGCCTCGTCGCGCCAAATCGCCCGTCTCAAGGGCGAATGGGAGCGGCTCGAAGCCCGCTACGTGAGGAGAAACCAGCCTGTGCTCGAAGACCATTACGTGACGCTCGCGCGGCGCACGTTGCGACGGGCCTACGATCGCGATGACCGCGACCCGCGCTTGGTGGCTTCGCTCGGCTTGTTGGAACTGGAAGCCGGCAACAAAGCGGAGGCCACCGCGCTGCTGGAAGAAGCCACGCAACGCCACGTGGTGCGTCCCCGCGCCTATTACGAACTGGCCCGGTTGCGCTACGATCACGTCTTCGGCCGCTCCACCCGTAACGACGGCAGGTATTCGGCCGAGCAGGTCGCGTCCGTGGTCGAGCCCCTGCTCGCTGGCATGAAGCAATCGCCCCGACTCGACGCCGCCTACGAATTGCTGGCGCACATCAGCGCACAGAGTGTGACACCGCCGTCCCACGAAGTCATCGCCGCCTTGGACGAAGGCGCCCGCCTCTTCCCGCAGAAACGCGAGCGCTTGCTCGATCTGGCCATGCCATCAGACCGTGGATTACACCGATGAGCACGGATAGTAACTTCACGCAAAGGTAGCCAAGGGAGCGAAGGCCGGCGCTGCGGCATTGGCTGGATGAGCAAGCGGAGGAAACTCCGGAAATGCTGGACGCAATCGATGAAGGCCTCGCTTCGCTGAAGCAGAAAGGCACCACCATAACAACCCGGGCCGAACTGGAGACGAAGGTCCAGCGATGGTCGGGTGTGTCGGCCTGAGTAGACTGATTTCGCCACAAAGAGGCACGAGAAGACACAAAAAGCTGACTGGTTTTACACGAAGGCCGCGAAGGGAGCGAAGGATACTTGGATAGTGACCGTCCATCGGTTTCGGCCCTCTGTCCTCTGACTTCTGCCGCCTGACCTCCGCCCTCAGTAATCCGTCCTCCGAGCCAGGCCCTCTTCAGCCGGAACTATGCAGCGGGATGTGGGTCAGCGCGCTTGCCCGCGCCCTGGAAATGCGCCCGCAAGCGGGCTGCCCACAGCACCACCATAGAGATTCTCGCCCCCGAGCGTGATCAGGTTCAACTGCATCGTTCCGGCTTCAGGTAGCCGGTTAGTCACTCGCGCACATGAAATGATTAAAAAGCACTTCCGGGAAGTTACTCCACCATCAGGGGATTTCCGTGCAATCCGTGGTCAAACAGTTCGGATCACTTCAGCTTCGAGAAATCCACCGGGCTCAGGAAAATTGATGACGGCGGGCTGACGAGGATCGGGCCGGGGGCTTCGGATTCTGTGCGGACTTTGACCCACTCAGGATCCTGACGGAATGTATCGAACGACTTCTTGGCTGCATCGACGCTCTTATGCGCGAGGAGGTAGATGAGGGTTTTGCCGGCGCGTTTGTTTGCGTCGGTGGGATGGAAATACGGCAGGTTGGTCATGCCGTGTTTCTCGAAGAGCTTGAGCGTGTGGTTGCGGAAACGGGCGTCGAGGGCGTCGAGCTTGCCGTCGTTGCAGACATAGGTGCGGAGTTCGAAGACGCGCCCGCCAGCGGGCTGGCCCACATTCGAGGCGGGCCAGTCGGGCGAGTAGTCGGTGGTCGTAAGGTAGATCGAGTCCACCTTGCTCACGATCTTGCCGGCAGCCTCGGACGCGTCGCGGACGACGTGCCACGCGGGATCGTCGATGAAGGCTTTCCACGAAGCCTTGGCGGCATCGCGGCTGGCGTGGCGGAGGATGTAGTAAAGCTTGTCCTGGTCTTTTTCCTCCACGGGAAGCCAGTAGATGATGTTCTCCATGCCGTGCTTTTCGAAGAGCGTGCAGGTGTGCTCGCGGAAGCGCTTCAGGAGATCGGGCATCTTGCCCGGGAGTGTGTAATAGACGCGCAGCTCATAGACCGGCGCGGCGGTATCGGCGGCGGCAAAACCGGGGGCAGTGAAGGAGAGAACACCAAGGAACAGGGATAGGAGGGATTTCATGGGGAGGGGTTTGGCCACAAAAGGCGCAGAAGGCACAAAACAATGGCCATTAAAAACACGAGAAACACGAGAAGCACAATTCCCGGGTGCAACAAAGTCATGGTCGGAATCTCGGGAAGCACAACCGGCCCCTACCGCTTCGGACTCAGCGGTTCGATCCGGCTCCATTTTTTGCGCTTTTTGTGCTTTTTGTGACCAATCTTCCTCAGGGCTCCTTCATGGTTTCGACGACCGAGTGGAAGGCGGGCTTGGGCTGGCCGGCGCGGTCGAAGAGCAACGGGTGGTTGGTGCGGCCGCGGACGGGCCAGTTGTTCAACCAGGAATCGCCGTCGGTCACGCCCCAGAAGGTCACGCGCTCGATCACGTCGGCATGCTTCAGGAAGAGCGCGAAGATGCCGGCGTAGCGCTTGGCGAGCTTCTCCTGGATCTCCGGCGGAAGGCCGGCCGTGTAAGGATTGTTTTCCGCAGCGCTTTGCTCGCGATTGGAAATCTCGGCCCCGGCCGCCCGGCGCGGCAGAACCTCCACGTCGAGCTCGGTGAAGTGGACCTTCACACCGGCATCGCGCAGGGCGATGATGCTCGCCTCGATCTGCTCGATCGTGGGCGTTTCGAGGCGCCAGTGCGCCTGCGAGCCGACCGCGTCAATGCGCAGGCCACGGGCGCGGATGTCGTGCACGAGCTGCACCACTGCCTTGAGGCGGCCGGGTGTCTCCATGTTGTAGTCGTTGTAGAGAAGGGCGACGTGCTTGGGCAGTTCCTCGTTGGCGATCTTGAAGGCTTCGATGACCCAGTCTTCGTCGAGAATGGTGCTGAAGGGACTCTTGCGAACGGAACCATCCTCCATGTAGGCCTCGTTGACGACGTCCCAGGCGTCGGTGCTGGGGCCGTAGAGTTTCGCCACGCGCTGCACGCGCTCGCGCATGCGCTTGAGCAGGGCGTCGCGAGAAAGCGACTGGCCCTCGGTGTCCTCGAAGACCCACCGCGGAGTCTGCGAATGCCAGAAGAGCGTGTGCCCGACCATATACATGCCGTGCGCCTTGCCGTAGCCGAAGAACGCGCCGGCTTCGGCGTCGTTGTATTCGCCCGGCTGGGGATTGTAGGGGCCCCATTTCATGAGATTGGTCGAGACGAGGGAGTTGAAGTGCTTCTCGACCAGCGGCCGCAGGCGGTGCTCGGGCTGCAGGGCCACGGTAGACCCGACCGCCCCGCCGATGAGGAATTTGCCGGCGAACAGATCCTTGAGCGCAGGCAGATCGTCGTCAGCGCGCAGGGAAACGGAGGCCAGGGTGCAGAGGGCAAGCAGGGGCAGCAGAGGTTTCATGATGGGATTCTGCACCCAATTCACGCTTCACGGGAAAACAAATGGGCATTCGTGCAAACAAGAGACCGGCGTGGTGAATGTAACACGAGACAGAAGGCCTTGGATCCTTCGCACGGCTCAGGATGACGACGGAGGGAGCGAGAATCAGAGCTCACGTTACTTGCCAAGCCATAGGCTTGGCCACGGCTGGTAGCTGCGCTTCAACGCAGCTGTGATTGGCAGGAGCGGGTTTACGCCACGATTTGCTTATCCGCAAAGGAGGAGCAATCAGTGTTAGCATGAACGAGCTCAAGCTGTTCACGATCGGTTTCACCCAGAAAACCGCCCGTAAGTTTTTTGAATTGCTAAAGCAGTCCGGTGCAAAGCGCCTGATCGATGTGCGGCTCAACAACATTTCCCAGCTCGCAGGCTTCGCGAAGAAAGAGGACCTCCGCTATTTCGCCCGGGAAATCGGTGGCTTGGAATATGTTCACGCAACCGACCTCGCCCCGACCCAAGACATACTGCAGGCCTACAGGAAGGCCGGCGGTGATTGGGCCGAATACGAAAAGCGGTTCCTGCAGCTTATGGCGGACCGGAAAATCGAAGAGCGTGTCGATCCGGCGCTTATGGATGGTGGGTGCCTGTTATGCAGCGAGGATAGCCCGCATCACTGTCATCGCCGGTTGGTGGCGGAATACCTCTGCACCAAGTGGCCGCGGCGGATTCGCGTGGAGCATCTCCGATAGCGGCGTGGCGCGTTGGGTAAGAGCATCGCGAAAAAAAGGCGCCCCGGGAAGGAGCGCCTGAGTTGGCGGGATTTGGAAATCCCGCCCTACAACGGCTCGCAGGGACGCGAGCCCTCCCGATTACGGCAGATCCGTCGAACCCATGAGGTAGCGGTCGCACTCACGTGCGGCACCGCGGCCTTCGTTGATCGCCCAGACGACGAGAGACTGGCCGCGGCGGCAGTCGCCGGCGGCGAAGACGCCCTTCACGCTGGTGGTGTATTTCTCGTGCTCAGCCTTGATGTTGGAGCGCGGGTCGGTCTCGACGCCGATATCCTTGATCAATGCCTGCTCGGGTCCGAGGAAGCCCATGGCGAGCAGCACGAGCTGCGCGGGGCGGGTTTTCTCGGTGCCGGGAATCTCCTGCGGCACGAACTGACCCTTGTCGTTCTTGCCCCACTTGATCTCGACGGTGACGAGCTCCTTCACGTTGCCCTGCTCGTCGCCGATGAACTTCTTGACCGTGGTGAGATAGACGCGCGGGTCGGCGCCGAACTTCGCGGCGGCCTCCTCCTGGCCGTAGTCCATCTTGTAGGTCTTGGGCCACTCGGGCCAGGGATTGTCGGCGGCGCGCTCCAGCGGCGGCTTCGGGAGAATTTCGATCTGCACGAGGCTCTTGCAGCCGTGGCGGATGGAGGTGCCCACGCAGTCGGTGCCGGTGTCGCCACCGCCGATGACGACGACGTCCTTGCCCGCGGCGTTGATCGGGGCCTTCTGGTTCGCGAGCACGGCCTTGGTGTTGGTCGTGAGGAACTCCATCGCGAAATGCACGCCCTTGAGCTGGCGGCCCTCGATGGGCAGGTCGCGCGGCTGGGTGGCGCCGGTGCAAATGACGGTGGCGTCGTATTCCTTGAGGAAGATGGCCGGATCGACGTTGTCGTGGTCACCGGTGCCGACGCTGGCGTTGCACACGAACTTGATGCCCTCCTGCTCCATGAGCTTGATGCGGCGGAGGACGACCTCCTGCTTGTCGAGCTTCATGTTAGGGATGCCATACATGAGCAGGCCGCCCGGACGGTCGGCGCGCTCGAAGACGGTGACGGTGTGGCCGGCGCGGTTGAGCTGCGCGGCGGCGGAGAGACCCGCGGGACCGGAGCCGATGACAGCGACCTTCTTGCCGGTGCGAACAGCGGGCGCCTCGGGGATGACCCAGCCCTCCTCCCAGCCCTTGTCGATGATGGAGACCTCGATGTTCTTGATGGTGACCGGCGGAGCATTGATGCCGAGCACGCAGGAACCTTCGCACGGTGCGGGGCACACGCGGCCGGTGAACTCGGGGAAGTTGTTCGTTTTGTGCAGGCGGTGGAGCGCCTCGTGCCAGAGCCCGCGATAAACGAGATCGTTCCACTCCGGGATGAGGTTGTTGATCGGGCAACCGGAGGCCATGCCGCTGATGAGCTTGCCCGTGTGGCAGAACGGGACGCCGCAATCCATGCAGCGCGCGCCCTGCGTGCGGAGCTTCTTCTCCTCCATGTGGTGGTGGAATTCCTTCCAGTCCTTCACGCGCTCAGTCGGCGCGCGATCAACGGGAAGTTCGCGGAGGTATTCGATGAAGCCGGTAGGTTTGCCCATGGGTTTGAGAAGCGGTCAGCGATCAGCGGTCAGCGATCAGCCTTGGCGGTTTGAAGTGGTGTTCTGGTTGTGGGTTCTGGCTGAAAGCTGATAGCTTTGTGTGCTCAGTTTCCGCCGACGCGCGAAGTGTCGCGGGCGTTTTCCTCGAAGGCCGACATGATGGCCTCGTCGCCGGTGAGGCCCTGGGCTTGGGCGCGCTCGATGCAGGCGAGCATGCGCTTGTAGTCCTTGGGCAGCACCTTGACGAACTTCGGCACGAACTTGTCCCAATCGGCCAGCACGGCCTGGGCGCGTTCGCTCTTCGTGTAATCGAGATGCTTCTGGATCATCGCCTTGACGGCGGCGATCTCCTTGGCGTCGGACAGCTGCTCGACGCCGACCATCTGCGGGTTGACGCGTCCGGCGAAATCGCCGGCCTCGTCGAGCACGTAGCCGATGCCGCCGGACATGCCGGCGCCGAAGTTGCGACCGGCGCGGCCGAGCACGACGACGTTGCCGCCGGTCATGTATTCGCAGCCGTTGTCACCGATGCCCTCGACGACGACGGTGACGCCGGAGTTGCGGACGGCGAAACGCTCGCCCGCCATGCCGCGGATGTAGGCCTCACCGGCGCTGGCGCCGTAGAAAGCCACATTGCCGACGATCATGTTTTCCTCGGCCTTGAAGGTGGCCTTGGCGTCGGGGAAGACGATGAGCTTGCCGCCCGACAGGCCCTTGCCGAAGTAATCGTTGGCGTCGCCCTCGATGGAGAGCGTCATGCCGCGCGTGACAAAGGCACCGAAGCTCTGGCCGGCGGAGCCCTTGAACTTGAAGCGAATGGTGTCCTCGGGGAGTCCCTTGGCGCCGTGCTTCCGAGTGACTTCGCTGGAGGTGATGGTGCCGACCACGCGGTTGACGTTGCGGACGGGCAGCTCGGCGACGACCTTCTCGCCCTTCTCGATGGCGGGCTTCGCCAAGTCGACGAGCGTGGTCATGTCGAGCGAACGGTCGATGCCGTGGTCCTGCTTCATCGAGCAGAAGCGGCCGATCTCGGGACCGACGTCGGGCTGGTAGAGGATGTTGGAGAAGTCCAGGCCCTTGGCCTTCCAATGATCCACGGCCTTCTTCGGCTCGAGACGGTCGGTGCGGCCGATCATCTCCTCGATGGTGCGGAAGCCGAGCGAGGCCATGATCTCGCGGATGTCCTCGGCGATGAACTTCATGAAGTTCACGACGTGCTCGGGCTTGCCGGCGTAGCGGGCGCGGAGCTGCGGATCCTGCGTGGCCACACCCGCGGGGCAGGTGTTGAGATGGCAGACGCGCATCATGATGCAGCCCGTGGCGACGAGCGGCGCGGTCGCGAAACCGAATTCCTCGGCGCCGAGCAGCGCGGCGATGATGACGTCGCGACCGGTCTTGAGCTGGCCGTCGGTCTCAACCGCGATGCGCGAGCGGAGATTGTTGAGCACGAGGGTCTGGTGCGTCTCGGCGAGGCCGAGCTCCCACGGGAGACCCGCGTGGTGCAGCGAGGTCATCGGCGAAGCGCCGGTGCCGCCGTCGTAACCGGAGATGAGCACGACATCGGCGTGCGCCTTGGCGACGCCCGCGGCCACGGTGCCGACGCCGACCTCGGACACGAGCTTCACGGAGACGCGCGCGTGGTGGTTGGCGTTCTTGAGATCGTGGATGAGCTCCGCGAGATCCTCGATGGAGTAGATGTCGTGGTGCGGCGGCGGCGAGATGAGACCCACGCCGGCGGTGGTGCCGCGGGTCTTGGCGACCCACGGATAAACCTTGGTGCCGGGCAGCTGGCCGCCCTCACCGGGCTTGGCGCCCTGGGCCATCTTGATCTGGATTTCGCGGGCGTTGACGAGGTATTCGCTCGTCACACCGAAGCGGCCGGACGCGACCTGCTTGATGGCGGAATTCTTGGAATCGCCGAGCTCGTTGGTCCACGTGAAGCGCTCGGGATCCTCGCCACCTTCGCCGGTGTTGGACTTGCCGCCGATGCGGTTCATGGCGATCGCGAGCGTCTCGTGGGCTTCCTTGGAAATGGAGCCGTAGGACATCGCGCCCGTCTTGAAGCGCTTCATGATGCTCTCGATGGGCTCGACTTCCTCGATCGGGATGGCCGGGCCGGCCTTGAAATCGAGCAGCGAACGGAGCGTGCAGAGCGCCTTGCTCTGGTCGTTCACGAGCTTCGCGTAATTCTGGTAGGCCGACTTGTTGTTGGTGCGAACGGCCTTCTGGAGGGCGTGCACCGACTCGGGCGTGAACAGATGCGCTTCACCGCTGGCGCGCCACTGAAAGAGGCCGCCGACGGGCAGCACGTGGCCATTGACCTGGCGGTCGGGATAGGCCGCCTTGTGGCGGAGCAGGACTTCCTGCGCGATGACATCGAGGCCGATGCCGCCGACGCGCGAAGGAGTCCAGGTGAAGTAATGGTCCACGACATCCTGACGGAGGCCGAGGGCCTCGAACACCTGGGCGCCGCGGTAGGACTGGATGGCGGAGATGCCCATCTTGGACATGACCTTGATGACGCCCTTGGAGGCGGCCTTCACGTAATTCGCACAGGCCTTCTTGTGGTCGATGCCGACCAACATGCCCTCGCGGATCATGTCGTCGATGGTCTCGAACGCCACGTAGGGATTGATCGCGGTGCAGCCGTAGCCGATGAGCAGCGAGAAGTGATGCACTTCGCGAGCCTCGCCGGTCTCAAGCACGAGGGAGACGCGCGTGCGCAGGCCTTCGCGAATGAGATAGTGGTGCAGGCCGGCGACAGCGAGCAGCGACGGGATCGGGGCGTAGTCCTTGGTGACGCCGCGATCGGAGAGGATGAGCACGTTGACCTCGTCTTCCTCGATCATGCGGCGGGCCATGACGGAGAGTTCCTCCATGGACTTGGCGAGGCCCTTCTCACCGCGGGCGGTGCGGAAAAGGATGGGCAGCACGCCGGTCTTGAGACCGGGCAGGTTGGTGCGGCGGATCTTGGCGAACTCCTCGTTGGTGAGGACCGGCCACTTCAGCTCAACGCGACGCGCGGCCGTGGGCTGCGGGTTGAGCAGGTTGCCCTCGGAACCGAGGCGCGACTCGGCGGAAGTGACGATCTCCTCGCGGATGGAGTCGATCGGCGGGTTGGTGACCTGGGCGAAGAGCTGCTTGAAGTAATCGTAGAGAAGGCGCGGCTTGTTGGAGAGCACCGCAAGCGCGGCGTCGTTGCCCATCGAGCCGATGGCTTCGACGCCATCCTTGGCCATGGGCATGATGATCACGCGTTCGTCCTCGAAGGTGTAGCCGAAGGCGATCTGGCGCTGGAGGAGCGTCTCGTGGTCGGGCTGCTCGACCTTGGGCGCCTCGGGCAGGTCCTTGAGGTGGACCAGATGTTCGTTGATCCACTGCGCGTAGGGCTGGGCGGAAGAGATGGCGCGCTTGATCTCCTCGTCCTCGATGATGCGGCCCTGCTCGGTGTCCACGAGGAACATGCGGCCGGGTTGGAGGCGGCCCTTCTGCACGATGTCCTCGGGCGGGAACTCGAGCACGCCGGCCTCGGAGGCCATGACGACGATGCCATCCTTGGTAACATAATACCGGGAGGGACGCAGGCCGTTGCGGTCGAGGATGGCGCCGATCTGGCGGCCATCGGTGAAGCCGATGGAGGCGGGACCATCCCACGGCTCCATGAGGCAGGAGTGGTATTGATAGAACGCGCGACGCTCCGGATCCATCGACTCGTGATTGGACCAGGGCTCGGGAATCATCATCATCATCGCGTGCGCCAGTGGACGGCCGGCGAGCACGAGCAGTTCGAGCGTGTTGTCGAACATCGACGAGTCGGAACCGTTGGGGTTCACGATCGGGAGGATCTTCTTGATGTCGTCGCCGAAGAGCTCGCTCTCGAAGAGGGCTTGGCGGGCGTGCATCCAGTTGATGTTGCCGCGGAGGGTATTGATCTCGCCGTTGTGCGCGAGGTAGCGGTAGGGATGCGCGCGTTCCCAACTCGGGAACGTGTTGGTCGAGAAGCGCGAATGCACGAGCGCGAGGGCCGACTCCATCGCGGGGTGCTTCAGGTCGGGGAAATAATTGTCCACCTGGTCGGTGGTGAGCATGCCCTTGTAAACGAGGGTGCGCGACGAAAGGCTCGCGACATACCAGGTCTCGGCGCCCGTGAGGGTCGAGGTGCGGATATCGCTGTAGGAGCGCTTGCGGATGACGTAGAGCTTGCGCTCGAAGGCCAGTTCGTCGGTCAACTCCGCCGGGCGGGCAATAAAGGCCTGACGCATGAACGGCTCGGAAGACTTGGCGGTGTCGCCCAGTGAAGCGTTCTTGGTCGGCACGGTGCGCCAACCGAGGAACTGGCAGCCCTCGGCCTGCACCAACTGCTCGAAACGCTCCTCAACCTTGCGGCGGACGGAGTTGTTGCGCGGCAGGAAGACGAGGCCCACGCCATATTGGCCGGCCTCGGGCAGGGTGAAACGGAGCGGCTTGCAGACCTCGGCGAAGAACTTGTGCGGGAGCTGGATGAGGATGCCCGCGCCGTCACCGGTGTTGATCTCGGCGCCGCTGGCGCCGCGGTGGTCCAGATTCCGCAGGATTTGCAGCCCGTCCTCGACCATCTTGTGCGACTTGCGGCCTTTCATGTCCACGATGAAGCCGACACCGCAGGCATCGTGCTCAAACCAAGGATCGTAAAGGCCCTGCTTGCCGGGGCGGACGGCGGAATCTTGCTGGATGGACATGGAGGTGTTCAGGTCAGTGGGAGGATCATGCGCGGTTTTTCAGACCCGCAGCGGCAAGATTCTGGCAGTCTCTTGTCCACGCGGGCCGGCAATCAACGCGCAGTGAAACCGCTCGTGGCAACAATGTTTTTTGACCGGGCGAAAATGGCATGGAACAGGGTTCCTTCGAGAGACTGGGCACAGATTCGGCATCAGCGGATTGGAAACCTGTCATAAGCCCGTTTCGGGCCAGCCAATCGACAAATCGGCGTGACTCGCGCAGAGCCCGCGCCGAAAGCCGCAACGGTGGCATCGTCCGCTCCGCTTCGCCGACACCGGCTGCGGTGGAACAGGTTGCACGGGATGGAAAATCCGCGGCGGGAACTCGAAATTTTGTTTGCTACGCCCCGAGCTTTGGGGTCTGGTGACCGCTCTTCAGTCGGAAATCGGGACGTAGCTTAGCCTGGTAGAGCGCTTGCTTCGGGAGCAAGAGGTCGAGAGTTCGAATCTCTCCGTCCCGACCATTTCGGAAAGCCACCTGCCCACGCGGGTGGTTTCGTTGTTTTCGGGGCATCCTACCCTGCCCTGCCGAAACCCAACATCTTCTCATGCTGCCGGATCGAGCACGACTTTGATGCAACCGTCGGTTTTGCGCGTGAATTTGTCGTAGGCCTCCGGAGCCTGGCTCATCGGCATGCGATGCGTCACCACGAACGACGGGTCGATGGCGCCCTCCTCCACGAGTTTCAACAGCGATGCCATGTAGCGCTGCATGTGGGTCTGCCCCATGCGAAACGTGACACCCTTGTTCATCGCCGCACCAAAAGGCACCTTGTCGAGGAATCCCACATACACGCCCGGCACGGAAAGGACGCCGGCCTTGCGCACGCAACGCATCGCCTGGCGCAACGCGAACGGGCGGTCGGTTTCCATTCTCAACGTCTGCTTCACGTTGTCGTAAGTCGAACCGTGCGCCTCCATGCCGACGGCATCGATCGCGGCATCGGGCCCGCGACCACCGGTATGGGCTTTGAGTTCTTCCATCACATCGCCGCCGGATTCGACCGTCACCGCGCCAGCCTCCGCCGCCATAGCGAGGCGTTCGGGCACTGAGTCGATGGCGATCACCTTGGCGGCGCCCAGCAGTTGGGCGGAGCGGATCGCAAATTGTCCGACCGGACCGCAACCCCACACCGCCACGACGCTGTGGCCGGGTTCGATGTCGCAGTTTTCAGCGGCCATGTAACCCGTCGGAAAAATATCGGAAAGAAACAGCACCTTCTCATCGGGCAGATCGCTTTCGATGCGCAGGGGCCCGACGTCCGCGAAAGGCACGCGCACATACTGCGCCTGACCGCCCGCGTAGCCACCGGTCAGATGCGCATAACCAAACATGCCCGCCGGACTGTAGCCCATGAGCAGCTCGGCCATCGCGGCATTCGGGTTGGTGTTGTCGCACGCCGCCCATTGCTGCCGATGGCAATGCGAACACTGGCCGCAGGAAATCGTGAATGGCACCACCACGCGATCGCCAACCTTGAGCTGGCGCACCTCGCGCCCCACCTCCACCACTTCGCCCATGAATTCGTGCCCGAGAATGTCGCCCTCCATCAGGCTTTGCACATAGCCATCGTAGAGATGGATGTCGGAACCGCAGATCGCCGTCGCCGTGACCTTCACGATGCAGTCGCGCGGGTTCAGAATCCGCGGGTCGTCCACGGTCTGGACCTCCATTTTCTTTTTTCCCGCCCAGCAAACGGCTTTCATGGGCGGCGATTCCTTTTGCTGCGTTGGGGTTCGCCCACCGGCTGGCCTTCGGTCGTCGGAATTTCGCCGGCTTCGAAGAGCGCCTTGAATCGACGCAACGCGTCCGCGACCTGCTGCCCGGCTTCGTCGCCGGTGAATTTGGCCACGAGTGCGCCGAGGCGTCCACCCGGCGGATCGTATTCGAGCTTCACGGTGACTTCGGTGCCTTCATCCCCGGGCGCGGGTTCGAAGCGCACCGAGCCGGCGTTGGCGACCTCGGCGCTTTCATGGGAACGCCACGCGATGAGGCGGCCCGGTTCGTCGTTGATGATGAAAGCGTCCCACTCGACCGGCTCCTTGGTGGGCGCGCTGACGGCCCAATGCGATTCGACGGCGGTGACCGTGGTGATCTCCACCGGGTGTTTGATGATTTTCGGCAGGTTGGAGAGGTCGCGCCAGAAAGCATAGAGTTCTTCCGCGGGCCGGCGCACCGTCACGGATTTCACCACCTTGATGCCCCGATTACCTGGCACCGTGATTTTGGATTCAGCCACTTCCGGTTGTTTCATGAAGGCAGCATACCCGATGAAAATCCATCCGCTATCGGGTGGATTGCGGCGAGGATGATGGGGCTCCGGGCTCTGGCGCGTTTCTCGCGTCATCGGTAAGCAGCCAGGTGCGCAACACCTCGGCCACGCTCCACGCCTGCGCAATGCAACCGCGCGGCGCGTAGGGTGGCTCGGCGTCGAAGATTTCGCTGATCGAGCCAATGCCGGCGTCGTCAAGGTGGTTGATGAGACCGTCGAGAAACCTGCGCGCCTCCCGCTGCCGGCCGGGATGAACTTTCAGCCACGCGTCGATGAACGGTCCCATCAGCCACGGCCACACCGTGCCTTGATGGTAGGCCGCGTCCCGCGAACGCAGATCGCCGGAATACCGCTGCTTGTAATCGGGATGGCGAGGGCTGAGCGTGCGCAACCCAACCGGCGTAAGCAGTTCCTTCTCCACCAACTCGACGACCGACGCCCAGTGACGCGAATCAAGCACCGGATGCGGCAGCGATATCGCCAGGAGCTGATTGGGACGAATCGCGGCATCGTTCCCCGCAGGCCCGTCGATCACATCGTAAAGACACGCCGACTCGGCCTGCCAGAAACGCCGGTTGAACGACTCGGCGACTTGCTGCGCCGCGCCGGCCAGTTCTGCGGCGGCTGCGGCATCGCCTGACTCGCGCTCGAAGTTTTCGAGCACGCGCAGTGCGTTATACCAAAGCGCATTGATCTCGACCGCTTTGCCCCGTCGCGGCGTGACCACCCAGTCCCCCACCTTCGCATCCATCCACGTGAGCTGATAACCTTCCTCACCCTGTCGCAACAGACCGTCGCTGGTATCCACCCCAATGCCGAAACGCGTGCCGCGAAAGTGATGATGAATGATGTCGCGCAACACGGGCAGCAGCGTGACGAGGATTTCGCGATCGCGAGTGATTGCGACGTAGCGCTGCACCGCATGGAAGAACCACAGCGAGGCATCGGCCGTGTGATAGATACCCTTCGTGTCGCTCTCCGGAAAAAAATTGGGAATGAGACCGTCCTGCACCGCGCCGGCAAAGGTGTGCAGGATCCACGCGGCTTCCGGAAACCGACCGGTGGCGAGCGCGAGGCCTTCGAGGCTGATCATGGTGTCGCGGCCCCAATCGGTGAACCAATGATAGCCCGCGATGACGCTGCGCAGTTCGTTGCCCATGGCACGCGCACGCGCGGCATCCCTGATGCGTCCCCGCGGGGTGATGATGAACTGGTCGGCTGCGATGGTCAGATGTGCCACCGGCCCTTCCTCATCGGCACGCGTGACCTTGTGTCGCAGTCGATGCACGCGCAGATGCTCCATCGCGACCGCCTCCTCGGGTGAAAGCGCCAGCATCGAACGCCAATCCTCGGTAGAGGCGATGAGCGTCGCGGAGCCCGCTTCGAGCGGCACGGAAAAATATCCCGGCGACCAAAGCTGTCCGCGCGATTCGTAACCGCGATCGGCCTCGCGCGCATACATCACCTCGCGGCACGCCCCGCCCTCGGCCACGAAACAGGCGCTCGGCGCATCCGCCCAAAGTCGCAGGGCCGGTAGTCCATTCGGCGCAGCTATTTCAATCCGCCGGCCGTGGCATCTCACTTCATAACCGTCCGGAGTGATGGCGGTGTTGACCGAACCTTCAAACGGGCGGAATTGCAGTGCCGGGCGCAATTCCAACCACGCGCCCCCAATCGCTTGCGGCAACCGATAGGTGAGATGAACGGTGTTCTGCAGCTTCGGCATCACCAGCCGTTTCTCCAGTCGCAGATCCCCAGCTTCGTAGCGCCAGTGCGGAATTTGATTTTCGAGCAGGAATTCACGCAACGACAACCCGGGGATTTCCGTGTCGCATCCGGGTCCGTCGATGCGCAACCGTTTCCCGCCGGGCAAGCAGAGATGCTCTTCGAGATGGTTGAGCATCATGATGCGGCCATAGGGCGCGGGCAGCGCTGCGATGAGCAAACCGTGGTAACGCCACGTGCAACCACCGGCGAGCGTGCCGGACGCGTAGCCACCGAGCCCGTTGGTGACCAACCACTGGCGTGCCAGCAGTTCCTTTCTTTCCGGACCCTCGGCCGGCAGCTCAATCTTTCTCAGCAAGCTTGGCATGGGGCAGTTCGTTGTTGTCGCCGGGTCGCAGCACAAACGCGGCATGACCCGGGATGATCCAGTTCGCCCGCGTCTCCAGTTCCGGCGTGCCGCCGCCGCCATAGACCGGGCTTTCGCTCGACCATGCGGTGACCCAGCCGCATCCTTCCAGCGGAGCGAGCAACGGTTCAGGCGAAGCGCGAAGATAGAGCTCTCGTCCCAAATTAACGAACAGCAACCGGTCGCCTTCCTTGGAGAAAAAACGCAGCACGAAGGTCTCGGGCCCGAGAACCGCGCCGTCCAATCGCGCAGGGCCGCTGAAGGCCGGATCTTCGCGGCGCAGCCGCAGCAGATCCTCGTGCAACCGCATCGCGCCGACATTCTTTTCGCGTTCGGCGAGATCAAGTTTGCTGCGCTCAAAGGTGAGCGGGCTGCCGGGATCATCGAGAACGCCGGCAGCGTCGGGCGCCGCGATGGTTCGAAATTGGGAAAGAAAACCGGCCCGACCTTCCCGCACCAGGCGACGAAGCTCTTCGTGGTGGTCGGCGAAATACAGGAACGGCGCCGATGCACAGAATTCCTGACCCTGAAACAGCATCGGGGTCGAAGGCTGCAAGAGCAGCAATGCCGTCAACGCGCGGAAACGGCCCGGAGTTGTGAGCTGGTGGAGACGCAACCCGAGAAGCGTGTTGGCGATCTGATCGTGATTTTGCAGGAAGACGACGAAGTTGTCGGGACGCAGGTCCAGCGCAGGGGTGCCACGTCGCTTCTGCTGCCAGCCATACCAGCTCCCCTGATAGAGGAAGCCATACTTCGCCGCCGAAATGAATTCCTGCGGCGCGCCTTGGTAGTCGAGGTAGTAGCATTCCGCCTTCCCGGTGGCGGCCACCATGGCGGAATGGTGAAAATCATCATTCCAAATTGCATCGAGCCCGTAGCCCCCGTGAGCGCGCGCCCGGGCCTGGATCGCTTGCTGCGCCTCGTTTTCGGAAACGACATAGATGCGACGATGCGGCGCGGCCGCGCGGGCGGCGTCGGTGATTTCTGTGAGAATATGCGTTTCCGATTCATCCCAAATCTGGTGCGTCGCATCGAGGCGAAGGCCGTCGAAATGAAACTCGCGAATCCAATACGCAGCGTTCGTGCGGTAAAACTCCCGCACCGGTCCGGCGTCAGGGCCGTCGAAGTTGATCCCGTCACCCCACTCGCTGGCTTTCTTGGAAAAATAACCCTCCGCAAACTGCGTCAGGTAATTTCCGTCGGGACCGAAGTGGTTATAAACGACGTCAAGGATCACCGCGAGACCCAGTTGATGCGCCCGATCCACGAAGCTCCGCACGTCGTCGGGCGAACCGTAGAGTCGCGTCGGCGCGAACATATTCACGCCATCGTAACCCCAGCCGAACCGGCCGGGCATTTCGGCAATCGGCATAATCTCCAGCGCCGTGATTCCCAACCGGGCCAGCGCGGGCAACTCTTCCATCGCTGCGCGCCAGGTGCCGGCCGGCGTGAAGGTGCCCAGATGCATTTCGTAAATGACGAGTTCGCGCCGTTCGCGCCCCCGCCAATCGCCATCGGTCCATGCGTAATCCGATGCCACCACTTCCGACGGTCCGTGCGGACCATCGGGCTGCCAACGCGAGGCCGGATCAGGAAAACTGCCTTGATCCAGTTTGAAACGATAACGCAAGCCCGCGCCGAAACCGGCGACAAAGCCCGAAAAGTATCCGCCGGATTCCGCGGTCAGCGGCATCGAGGTGGTGGCGGCGGAATCATTGCCCCGTTCCACCGCGACCGCGCGTGAACGAGGCGCCCAGACACGAAAATGAACGCCCCCCTGTCCGATCTCTGCGCCGATGGGAAAAATGCGTGTGGAGTTGGTCATCGTTGCATCCTGACCATTCGAGAGCCGGCACGGTGCCCGTCGAATCCTCCGCCCGATGCTCGCGCCGGGGAGACGCCCGATGGCGGGCGGATGCGCGCCGCGTTAGGATGGGCGCATGGCTTCCAATAATCCTTCCCCACAATCTTCCTCCACTTCCACTATTTCCCACGATGAAATTGGCCGCCGGGCCCGTGAACTCTGGGAAAGTCGCGGTCAACCCTCCGGACAGGACGAGGCTATCTGGCTCGAAGCGGAGCGCGAACTGACCAACCAATCGGTTTCCGCCGCATCATCGTCATCGAGCGGCTCCAGTCGGCGCGCTGCTGGCTCCTCGCGCTCGTCGAGTCGTTCCCAACGCGGCGATTCGCCGGAGTCTTCCAGCAGCGAGCGCTCCAGCTCAATGCGCGAACCGAATTTTGAATCCGGCGACTAACGCCGGCGTATAATCCGGTGCGTCCGCGAATTTCGCGGGCCCACCAATCGCGTAATGCACCCGGGTTACCGGCACGAGAGAGCCGGTATTTCGCTCGGAGCCAGTGAGCGCAGCTGCGCGTTCATACGCCATACAACGCCCAAATTCCCCGAACGGAATCACCCCCACCTTGAAAGTTTGGAAAGGAAGCAATCATCCGCTCGGAGCCACTTGGACGGGCAGCGGCGTTAATTTTGCGCTATTCTCACGCCATGCGACGAGCGTGGAGCTGTGTCTGTTCGACCAACCCGATGGACCGGAACGCACACGCGTGCCGCTGCGCGAACGTCGCGATCACGTGTGGCATGTCTTCCTGCCGGACGCGCGTCCGGGCCAGCTCTACGCCTACCGCGTGCACGGCCCCTATGAGCCGGCGGCCGGGCATCGCTTCAATCCCAACAAGATTCTCCTGGATCCGTATGCGCGTGCGCTCGGCGGCCAACTGCGCTGGAGCGACGAAATGTTCGGCTACACGATCGGACACGCGGAGGAGGACTTGTCGTTCGACGAGCGGGACAACGCGCCCTTCGCGCCCAAGGGCGTCGTGATCGATCCGGCGTTTCGCTGGACCGATCATCAACGCCCGAACCGCCCTTTGCACGAGAGCATAATCTACGAGGTGCACGTGAAGGGATTTTCCAAACTCTGGGAGGAATTGCCCGAACAGCAGCGCGGCACTTATGCGGGCTTGGCGAGTCCGGAGGCCATTCGCACCTTCAAGCGGCTCGGCATCACGGCGGTGGAGCTCCTGCCGGTGCACGCGCATGCCGACGGCCGGCATCTCGTGGATCGTGGTCTGAGTGACTACTGGGGCTACAACACGCTCGGATTTTTCGCGCCTGAGCCGCGCTATGCCAGCAATCCGGACGACGCCGTGCGCGAGTTCAAGACGATGGTCAACCGTCTGCACCATGCGGGCCTCGAGGTGTTTCTCGATGTGGTCTATAATCACACCTGCGAAGGCAACCATCTCGGCCCGACGCTTTCATTCAGGGGCATCGACAACGCTGTTTATTATCACCTGACCGCCGACAGCGGGCGCTACTACATGGACTACACGGGAACCGGCAACACCCTGAATGTCCCGGAGCCGCGCGTGCTCCAACTGGTCATGGATAGCCTGCGCTACTGGGCGGTGGAAATGCACGTGGATGGATTCCGCTTCGATCTTGCGTCAGCCCTGGCCCGCGACCCGCACGAAGTGAACATGCGCTCGGCATTCATGAGCGCGATCCAGCAGGACCCGGTGCTTTCACGCGTGAAGCTCATCGCCGAACCTTGGGACACCGGCATGGGCGGCTACCATGTTGGAAATTTTCCGGCACCTTGGTCCGAATGGAACGGTCGTTATCGCGACACAATCCGCCGCACATGGAAGGGTGAACCCGGCATGCGCGGGGAACTCGCCCAGCGTCTGTGCGGCAGCGCCGACCTCTACGAGTGGAACAACAAGTCTCCCGCCGCCTCCGTCAATTTCGTGACCGCGCACGACGGTTACTCATTGCAGGACCTCGTGTCATTCGAAGGGCGCCACAACGAAGCCAACGGCGAGGACAACCGCGACGGGGAGGAGAACAACAATTCCTGCAATTGGGGTCATGAGGGTCTCGATGCGACACCGCATATCCGCTGGCGCCGGAGGCGGTTGATGCGAAGTTTGCTGGCGACGCTATTCGCCTCCCAAGGGGCGGTGATGCTGCGGGCCGGCGACGAATTCGGCGCGACCCAACAGGGCAACAACAACGCGTATTGTCAGGACAACGAAATCAGCTGGCTCACATGGCAGCGCGATCGTCGTCAGAATCGTTTGTTCCGGTTCGTGAGCCATCTCGCGCGCTACCGGCAGGCTCATCCCCTGCTCCGCCGAGCGCGTTATTTCCGCGGTCAGGATGCCAATGGCAATGGCGTGAAGGATGTCACGTGGTTCGATGCCAACGGTTCCGAAATGAACGAAGCTGCATGGGCAGAGGGTCACGCAAAGGTGCTGGGCGTGATGCTCAGCGGCGAATCGGCCAATCTGCGGGACGAACGGGAGGAACCTCTGAGAGACGTCACGCTGCTGCTGTTCTTCAATCCCACTTCGGCAGACGTGGAGGCCGTGCTTCCCGGACCAACGAACACCTCGTGGGTGCCGGTGATCGATACGGCCCATGAACAAGGTTTTCTGGCAAAATCCACCCCGGTATCGGCGGGATCCCCGTATCGGCTCCGCCGACATGTCTTCGTGTTGTTCGAACAAGCCGGATCGAAACCGGACGCCGAGCCGTCTCCCCGGGAAAACTCCGAACCGGGGCATCGGAGCGAATCCGAGAACCGCCCCGGCGCAGCGGTGGCGGCGGAACGTCAGGCCTCCGCAGAGCACTAGACCGTTATGAACTCCCTCCAACCCAATACGGTTCGTTTCGCCGTGGCGATCGCCACCCTTTCCGTCGCCACTCTTCTGCCCGCCCAGCAAGTCCCGGTGCCCTCGCCTTCCTCCGCCCCGACAAAGGACCGACAGTCATCTGACAATGACATGACTCCGCGATCTGACATGGGGCGAAACAACGACAACAAACTGTCCCGCAGCGATCGCAACTTCCTCGAAGAAGCCGCGAAATCCGGTCTCAAGGAAGTGCAGGTTTCACAAGCCGTGCTCGCCAATCTGTCGGTGCCCGCCACCCGGGATTTCGCCCAGATGATGGTGTCCGATCATAACGCGGCCAACCAGGAGCTACAGACCCTGGCCGCGCGCAAGGGCGTATCGCTTCCGCAAGCCAACGATCGCTGGACCAACCGGTGGTCCGACAAGACTCGCAACGTTGACCGCGACTATATCGAGGAGATGCAGGACGACCATCAGAAGGCCATCGATCTTTTCGAAAAGGGCGCCAAATCGGATGATCCCGACATCGCGGCCTTCGCGCAGAAAACGTTGCCGAAGCTGCGCCAGCATCTCACCCAGCTCGAGAATCAGATCAAGCCGGCGATCCAACGCTGAACTACACTCCCGCCAGAGGGACCCCGAGGGTGAGGCCCTCTGGCGACCCGCGATGCGCCGTTGGAAAACGGCGCATGGTGCGTTTTTGCTCACCCTTATCCCGCAACGTCGCATGACCCACACCTGGCCAGCACAAGGCCACGCCGGCACCTTTGCCGACCCGCTGCAGGTTTATGGTCCCCTGTTCATGGACGTGCAACACGGGCAGGTCTTCAGCGATCAGAAGACCTTCGTGGATTGCCGGCCCAAGATGCTCCCGGCCGAGATTGTCGAACGCTACCTCGCGCGCCGGAATGCCGTGAACCTGCGCGATTTCGTGTTCGAGCATTTCCTCGTGCCCGAAACGCCCCACCTGCAGGCCATCGTCTCCGAGTCCATCGATCAGCATCTCGAAGCCGTGTGGCCGCTGTTGCAGCGCGACCCTTCACCGGTGGTCGAGGGTTCCTCACTGCTGCCGCTCGGAAAACCCTACCTGATCCCCGGAGGCCGTTTTCGCGAAATCTATTACTGGGACTCCTATTTCACGATGCTGGGTCTGCGTCCCGGACGGGAGAAATTGATCCGCAACATGGTGGACAACTTCGCGGACCTGATCCGCCGTTTCGGGCTGATTCCAAACGGCAATCGCACCTACTACCTCAGCCGATCACACCCACCTTTCCTCGCGTTCATGGTCGAATTCATCGCCGAGCAGGAAGGTCCGTCGACCTATCTGCGCTACCTTCCCGCGCTGGAGGCTGAACTCGCATTCTGGAACGACAAAGTGCATGCCACGCACCACGTCGTCCCGCTCCCTGACGGGCAGCGACTGTTTCGCTACTATGATCGCAACGACCTGCCCCGTTCCGAGGCCTATGCGCACGATATGAAACTTCAGGAGAGATGCCGCCAACCGGCGGCAAATTTCTATCGCAACATGCGATCGAGCGCAGAGAGCGGTTGGGATTTTAGCAGCCGCTGGTTTCTCGACGGCACCGATCTGGAGGCCACAAGCACGACCGATCTCGCGCCGGTGGACCTGAATTGTTTCCTGATCCAATTGCAACGCACGCTGGGCCGCGCCTACACCGCGGCAGGACGCGAAGAGGCCGCGCGTGAGCTGGAGGAATCCGCGGAGACACAAAGCCGCACCGTGCTGCGCTGCTGCTGGTCCGAAGTGGACAGTTTTTTCTTCGACTACGATTTGCGACGCTTCCGACAGAATCCCGTCTTCACGCTGGCCGCCGCGGTGCCGCTCTTCACGGGCGTGGCCACCCAAGCACAGGCTGACTCGGTGGCGGACACGTTGAGGCAGCGTTTTCTTCAGCCCGGCGGGCTTGTTACGACCCTGGTCAACAGCGGCCAGCAGTGGGACTGGCCAAACGGCTGGGCGCCGTTGCAATGGATGGCGATCGCGGGGCTGCGACGCTATGGTCAGGAACAACTCGCCCGGGAGGTGGCCTTGCGCTGGATTGCGCTCAACAACGAGGTCTTCCGGCGCACCGGTCGGCTGTTGGAAAAATACAACGTGGTGGACCTCAGTCTCCCGGCCGGCGGCGGCGAATATCCCACGCAGGACGGTTTCGGGTGGACCAATGGTGTGTTGGCACGACTGCGACGGGATTACGCGCACTAACGCGGCCCGCGCGCGCGAGGGATCCCGCGCGACTCACCGCTGCTTCACAAGCAACGCGACGGGAAACGCCGAGAAAAGATCGGGGGGCGCGACGCCGCCGATCCACTGGCGCCGGGTGAACCAGTCTTCCCAAACGCCTGCGGGCAGCGGGATGAAGGTGTCACGCCAGTCATCCTGCAGCATCGCCGTGAAACGCGGCACCAGCGTGAGCATGACGCCGGCCCGCAGGAAGCCGAGCACATGGCTCGCGCGCGCCCCGCGCGCCGCAGCCGGCGCGTAAGACGACGCGGCATCAAACCATTCGGGATGTTCGCGGCGGAGCTGCAGCACGCGCGCAATGAGCCACAATTTCGGACGGCCCGAATCCCAATCCGCGATCGCGTCCTCCGCGGAGGTCTCGCCTATGCCGGCGAGCAAGCTGGTGCGTCGCGCATAGTCCACCGGCCGGCGATTGTCAGGATCCACCAGGCTGAGGTCCCACAACTCCGTGCCTTGATAGAAATCAGGCACGCCGGGCGCGGTGAGTTTGATGAGTGTCTGTGCGAGGCTGTTAATGCGGCCCGGACGGATGAGAGTTTGCGCAAAGGCCTCGAGGCTCGCCGTGAACTCTGGGTTGGCGAGAATCTTGGCGAGGAAATCGCGGACGCTGTCCTCATACTCGGCGTTGGGCCGGTGCCAGTTCGTGTGAATCTTGGCCTCGCGACATGCCTTGCACATGTATTCCCAAGCCCGCTCAAAGCCGAGCGGATGGGCGCCGACGAGGGTTTGATACAACAGGTATTCGGCGTGGCGGTCGGGCGCGCGTCCGCTCCAAGCGGGACGATTGAGCTTGGCCCATTCCATGACGACCGCGCGCCAGGCCTCCGGCATTTCGGTGATGACCGAGATGCGGGTGCGCACGTCTTCGCTACGCTTGCTGTCATGCGTGGACGTAGCGATCAATGTGTGCGGCCAGCGCTGGCTGAGGCGGTGGCAGAACTCGTGGAATTTCTCTGCCGCGATGCCCAGCAGCGCTGCTTGCGCACCGACCTCGTTGCACGAGACGAGCCGGTCATAGCAGTAGAAAGTCGTGTCCTCCACGCCCTTCGCGGTCACCGCCGGCGTGAGTTGCTGCCATCGCGCCAAAAATTCGGCGGCCGCCGGATCCGGCGCATCATCGAGCAACAGATTTTCGACGTATTGCATCGCCGCACTCGTGCCCGGTCCGAGCAGGGATCGCGCCGCCGCCAGTGCAGCTCCCAGCCAGCGACGATCATCCTCGTCAGCCGCGGATGCATCGCGGTAGGTGCGATAAACGGGCAATGCGACGGTGACCGCGGCGATGGCCTGCCGGATCTGCGGCCGGCCGAGATCGCGATGCTGCCATGATGTCCACGCGCGGTGGCAGGCGATGTCAGTCAGGCGTTCGAGTTCGGCGGTAAAGACATCTTCGGTAATCCGCGCTTTCGCATCGCGGATGATGCGGGCGAGATCGAGTGGATGATCCGTAAATTCCGCGTAGATGCCGGCGAGCACCTCGGCTTTCTCCGCATCCATCCACACGCGATTCACCGTGGCGAGGAAATCATAGCCGGTCGTGCCATCCACCGGCCAGCTGGCGCGCAGACGCTCAGAGCTATCGAGAATCTTCTCCAAGTAGATGCGGCCTTCGGGAAAGAGCGTGCGAAGCTTCCGACAATAACCCGCCGGATCACGCAGCCCATCGGGATGATCAATGCGCACGCCTTGGATTTCGCCCGCATCTATCATCGCCTTGAGGCGTTCGTGAGCGTCGTTGAAAACTTCGTCGCGCTCCATTCTCAGTCCCACCATGCCGTTCACATCGAAGAAGCGGCGATAATTGACGAGCTCGCTGGATCGCTTCCAGCCGTGCAGGACGTAGAACTGTCGTTCGAGCAGCGCATGCAGCCGCTCAGGATCGGCGCTCAACGCACGGGCGGATTCAACCCGGTCTTCGCCGCGGAGATCGCGCCACACCGTGGTGGCGTCTCCTACGAGCGCGGCATACTGCCGACACGCGGCGACATCAGGACTCGCCAGCGTGGCGAATTCAGCCAGCCCCTCGAACACGCCACGTCCGGGAAATTCCGAAGGAAAGAGAGCGATCCAACTCGCCGGTGTCAGTGGCCAGCTTTGGGTGGCCAAGGTCAGGCGCGGAAGTTCACCGGAGACATTCACCCGCAATTCCCCCGAGGTTAACACCGCTTGGTAAGCGTCGGGTAGCACCGGCAGGCGCAGGCGCCACATCGGTGTAAGTGTTTCCGCCGCGATGTCGAAATGCTGCGCGTAGTGGCTGTAGGGACCATGCGTGAGCACATCCTCCCACCAAGGGTTGTCGGCGTGCGCCGCCATGTGGTTCGGCACGAAGTCGAGCAGGATGCCGAGACCCTGCTCACGAGCAGCGGCACAAAAACTCTGCCACGCACCCTCCCCGCCCAATTCGGTCCGTATGGGCTTGGGATTGGTGACATCGTAACCGTGCATGCTGCCGGCGACCGCCTGCAGGCATGGCGACAGGTAAACATGGCTGATGCCGAGCTGGGCGAGGTAAGGCAAAAGCCTCTCCGCGTCCGCCAACGCGAATCCCTCATGCAATTGCAAACGATAGGTGGCCCGCCAAGTGGTTTTCATGACACAAAAACGGCCGCCGGGCAGGATACCCGGCAGCCGCTGCGCACCTTCTGGACCCCCGCGACGGAAGAGTGGTTCCTGATGATTTCGGTCTCCGGCCCTCGGAGGATCTAAACCGACAGGAACGGATTGAACCGGCGTTCGTTTGCTCCCGTGGTCATCGGGCCATGCCCGGGCGCGATCACCGTGTCGTCGGCCAGCAGGTCCATGATACGGCGAGAATGTTTGAGCTGCCGCTGACAGCAGAAATAGCCGCCGCCGAGCGATCCCGCGAAAATGAGGTCGCCGGAAATGAGCACGGCCGGCGCGGTCGGCTGCTTCGCAGACTTCACGAGGTAGCAGTTGTGCTCGTCCGCGTGGCCCGGCGTGCTGAAGGCCGTGATGACGAGACCGGCATACTCGACCGTCTGCCCCTCCCCCAACCCGCGGCATTGCGGCCAGCGACCGCTCGGCGGACCGTGGAAAAATCCGAGTTCGGTTTCACGCAGCACCACTTCCAGCCCGCCGACATGTTCGGCTTCGTAGTGGGTGATGAAAACGGCTTCCAACCGATGAATATGTTCGGGCCACGCACGGTGGAGCTCCGCGTGGCTGGCACCGGTGTCGAAAAGCAGCGCGCTGTCTCCGCCCGTGGAAATGAGATAGGCGTTGGCCACGCCGACTCCGAAGGGCATGCGCAGGGGAAAAAGCGCGAAAGGCAGGCCGGCTGGTTCCGGCAAAGGATAACGGCCCTGCGCAAGCGCGGTGAGACCGACTTCGTTGAGATTCAGGACGCCCGCCAGCCGCGACAATTCAGCCGGCGTGAGGTCGGGTCGATAATCGAATGCGTCCTTAAGGCGACCGGCATCGATCCGGGCCGCCGCCGCCAAGCCCTCAAGCGACAACGGCACATTGCGTGCCGCCTTCTCGAGGACATCCCCGAGTTCGTCTTCGAGCGCGGGTTGGCGGTTGACCGTTGGCATGACGGAAAGGTGAAGGAAAAAGGCCTTTCATTCCAGCGGCGAATATTCCACGTTCTGCGCCCATGGACGCCGTTCAACAGGAAGTCACCGACATCTTCATCCGCACCAAGGCCCTGCTGCAGGGACATTTCGTGCTGCGCTCGGGATTGCACAGCGGGCACTTTTTCCAGTGCGCGCAGGTCTGCCAGGACATGCCGGCCGTCGAGCGGCTGGGCACATTGCTGAAGCAGAAGCTCGGCGACCTCGCCTACGACACCGTGCTGGCACCCGCCATGGGCGGCCTCGTCATTGGGCAGGAAGTGGCCCGGCAGTCGAAGTGCCGTTTCATCTTTGCCGAAAAGGAAAACAACACGCTGGTGCTCCGCCGCGGCTTCACGTTCAAGCCCGGCGAAAAGGTCCTCGTCGTGGAAGACGTGATCACTCGCGGCGGCCGGGTGCAGGAGTGCCTCGACATCGTGCAGAAAATGGGCGGCACGGCCGTGGCGGTGGCCGTGCTGGTGGACCGCAGCGCAGGCAATGCGAAGTTCAGTGTGCCAACATATTCGCTGCTCGAGATGAGCTACCCCACCTATCCGGCGGATCAAGTGCCGCCGGAGATTGCGAAGCTCCCTGCAACAAAGCCGGGAAGCTGAGCAAGCAAGGCCAGCCCTTATTCGCTGAGACGCAAAAAAGGCGCACCATGCGGTGCGCCTTTTGAATTTGTGCCGGGGCTCTCCCGCTCAGCGATTCAGGAAGGGAATGTAGCGGAAGCCGCCGCGGTAGTAAACGAAGGCGAGGTTGCGACCGGGACGCAGGAGCTGGCGGGCCGAAGCAACGTCGATCACGGCTTCGCGATTGAGGCTCACGATGACCATGCCCTCGGCGAAATCGCCTTGGAACGCGGACTTTCCGTCGATGCTGGTGATCACGAGACCCTCGACATCGCTGCCCACGCGATACTTCCGGCGCAGCTCGTCGTTGAGTTGCTCCACGCTTACACCGGGCAGAAGTTCGCCCGTCGGAATACCGTCGTCGGGACGCTGCGCGAGGGTCGCTTCCTTGGTGCCGGGTTTGCCGTCGCGCAGATAGTCGATCTTGACCTTGGTGCCCGGAGGAAGCTGCGCGATGGTCAAACGCAGGTCGTCCACGGTGGTAACGGCGCGACCGTTGATGGAGGTAATGACGTCGTCACGCTTGAAGCCGGCCTTGGCCGCCGGGCCATCGGCTGGATTGAGATCGGCGATGACGACACCCTTGGTATCACGCGGCAGTTTGAAAGCTTCCGCCAGATCGGGAGTCAACTGGGTCGAGGAAACACCGAGATAGCCACGGGACACCGTGCCGGTCTCGATCAGGCTGTGCATGATCGCGCTGGCGAGATTGATGGGAATGGCAAAGCCGATGCCGATGTTGCCCTGCGACGTGGAAAGAATGGCGGAATTGATGCCGATGAGGCGACCGCGGGCATCCACGAGCGCGCCGCCGGAATTGCCCTGATTGATGGCGGCATCGGTCTGGATGAAATCCTCGTAGCCTTCAACGTCGCCCAGAATGCCGATGCGGCGGCTGGTCGCCGAGACGATGCCCATCGTGACAGTCTGGCCGACGCCCAGTGGGTTGCCGATGGCGAAGACCACGTCACCGACACGAAGCGTGCCGCTGTCGGCGAGCGTGACGCTCGGCAGGCCTTCGCCCTCAATCTTGATGACGGCCACGTCGGTCTTGGGGTCAGTGCCGATGATCTTGGCGGTGAACTCGCGGTCGTCGTTGAGCATGACCTTCACCTCGTCGGCCTCCTCCACGACATGGTTGTTGGTGAGAATATAGCCGTCGGAGGAAACGATCACGCCCGAGCCCATGCCGCGTTGAAGCTGTTCACGTCCCTGCAGGCCGAACTGCCGCCAGTATTCCGGAATGCGCTGGCGCACGACCTTGCTCGAATAGACGGAAACGACGGCGGGACGGACCGGATCAAGCACGTCGGCATAGCTGGTGACGACGTTGGACTTCACCGCCGCGACCGGGGTGGAGTCGATCTTGAGTTCCGGCTTGCTGTTGGCGGTCTTCTTTTCGACCGCGACCAAGCCGAGGGAAAGGCCGGCGATGCCGGAGGCCAAGGCGAACAAAATGGCGAAATTCTTGGATTTCATGTGCAAATAAGTCCGGCCAAAGACACTAGCCAACGAGGCCGGTTCCGCCAGCGGCCACCTCAAAAACCTTTGATCTTGAAGAGGCTGGTGACGCTTTCGTTGGTGTTTATGCGCAGGATGGCCTCGCCAAGGAGCGGCGCGATACTGAGCACCGTAATGGGAAGGCCGCGCGTATCGATCGGCACGGAATTGGTGGTGATGAGCTCGTCGATGAGGCCGGTCTTGAGGCGTTCGTAGGCCATCTCGTTAAGCACGCAATGGCTCACGGCAGCGCGAATGCTCTTCGCGCCGTGATCCTTCAGAATCTTGGCGGCTGCGGTAAGGGTGCCCGCGGTCTCGGTAATGTCGTCCACGAGGAGGACATCGCAACCGGCGACCTCGCCGACCACGCTGATCGCCTCGACGGTGCTGGCGTTGACGCGCTTCTTCGCGACAAGGCCGAGGGAGGCGCCGAGGATGTCCGCATACGCGGCGGCCATCTTCATGCCGCCGACATCAGGCGAGAAAACGACAAGGTTGTTGCTGCGCTTGCTGGCGAGATACTGGAAGAAAACCGGAGAGGCAAAAAGGTGATCCACCGGGATGTCGAAGAAGCCCTGGATCTGCTGGCTGTGGAGATCCATCGCGAGGACGCGGTTCGCGCCGGCGGCCATGAGCAGGTTGGCCACGAGCTTCGCGGTGATGGGCACGCGGGGCTGGTCCTTGCGATCCTGGCGCGCATAGCCGTAGAACGGGATGACCGCCGTGATTCGCTGCGTCGAGGCGCGCTTCGCGGCATCGATCATGATGAGCAACTCCATCAGGTGATGGTTCGTCGGCGGGCAGGTGGACTGGATGAAGTAGGCATCGGCCCCGCGGATGTTCTCGTTGATCTTCACGAAGGATTCCCCGTCGGGGAAGCACTTCACGGTCGCGTCGCCGAGCGGCACGCCGATGCTCTGGCAAATTTCCTCGGCCAGGGCGCGGTTGGAAGAACCGGAAAAGATCTTGAGCTTCGTATCCCTCATTGCCGCGCGTTGGTAGCGGAGAAGGGCACGAGCGGGAAGTTTATTCTGGCTTTTCGAGACGCTCCACGCGCTTGAAGAGCTCGGGCAGGCGCTGCTGCAAGACGGCGATGCGCCGCTCCAGCATGTAGGGGATGGCCGGGGTGCCGTTCACATAGCTGCCGGGAGGCAGGTCGGAGCTGATGCCAGCCTGGCCGCCGGCCTTGCTGCCCTTGCCGAGGGTGATGTGCCCGCCTACACCCGTTTGGCCGCCCAGTATGACATAATCTTCCACCGTCGTGCTGCCCGAGATGCCCACCTGCGAGCAGAGAATGCAGTGCTTTCCGATGGTGACGTTGTGGGCGATCTGGACGAGATTGTCGATTTTGGTGCCCTCCCCCACCACGGTCCGGCTGAACCGGGCGCGGTCGAGGGTGGAATTGGCGCCGATCTCGACATCGTCGCCAATGACGACCGTGCCGATCTGGGGCACCTTCTCGTGCCGTCCTTTGACGAACTCGTAGCCGAATCCGTCCGCACCGACGATTACTCCGGGTTGGAGACGCACGCGCTGGCCGAGCGAACACATGGTCGCAACCACGCAGCCGGGCATGATGAAACAGCCTTCGCCGATCACCGCATCACGACCCACAAAAACCGAGGCCTGCAACACGCTACCCGCGCCGATCCGCGCGCCGTCCTCCACCACGCACAACGGACCGATGTGGACCGTGGCATCCACCTGCGCGGTCGGTGCCACCACCGCCGAGGGATGGATGCCCGGAGCGGGTTTGGGCCAGAGCGTCTGCTCGATGCGGGCGCAAAGGCGCGCGAGGGCTGCGGAGGGATTCTCAACGCGTAGAAAAACCTGGCCGGCGCGCGGCTCACCGACGTAGTCCAGCGGGAGCAGCAACACCGTGGCTTCGCTGGCCGCGACTTGCGCGCGGTATTTGGCGTTGCCGAGGAAGGAAAGATCACCCGGCCGGGCCGCGGCGAGCGAAGCAATGTCGGTCACCTTGCGGTCGGTGGTGCCGGCGACGCGCCGGGCGTCCACAATAACGGCGAGTTCCTCGGGGGTGTAAGCGACCTGCATGGTAACAAAAAAGCCCTGTTCGGTGGAACAGGGCTTGGCAAGATTTGTTGCGCGTTACTTCTTCGGCTCGGAGGCGCCCGGAGTCGCGGGAGCGGCGGGCGGGCTGTCCTTGTTCACCTCAACCAACACGGCCTCGGTGATGTCGTAAGCCGGGTCGGCATGGATCACACTGGGAATGCCGAACAGCGTCGGACCGGAGCGATCGAGGACGAGCGTGGCGCCACTGCGCTTGGCAATGTCGCTCACCACCTTGCTGATCTCCTCGAGAAGAAGGTCGCGGTGGGTCTTGATGCGCTGCTGGAGGGAACGCTGCGTGGTCTGCCGGAATTGTTGCACCTCGGCCTGCTTGCGCTGGATGTCCTCGAGCTTCTTCTGGGCGTCAGCCGCGGCCTTGCCACGAGCTTCGGTGGTGAGAAGCGTGTTTTCGGACTGCTCGACGAGTTCCTTGTATTCGTCCACGAGCATCTGGCCCTGCTTGTTGTATTCCTCGACCTGCTCCTGCGCCTTCTGCTCCGCATCAAGGAACTTGGCGTTGGCCTCCTTGGTTTTGTAGTGGTTGTCGTAAACCCGGGCCATGTCCACGACGACGAGTTTCACCGCGGGCTGCGCAAACAGGGCGGTGGAACCGACCGTCAGGGCGGCGAGGGCGATAAGGGAGCGAATCGTCTTTTTCATAGTGATGGGAAGCGATGGGGTTTTTAGAAGCGTGTGCCGAAGGAGAAGTTGAACTGGTTGCCTTTCTTGTTGAAGCGATCGGAGGTCAGCGGAATGCCGAAGTCGAGGCGGAGCGGGGCGCCGGCGACGAACAACTGGATGCCGACACCGAAGTTGTCGTTATAGCTGAGCGGACTGAAGTCGTAGGCATCCTCGTTGACGAAACCGGCATCGTAGAAGAAGGCCATGCGCACGGGCTTCACAAGGTCGAAGGAGTATTCGATGCTGAAGAAGCCATAGGTTCCGCCACCGAGCGGTTCGCCGAACTCGTCCTTGGGACCGACGTCGCGAAATTCGAAACCGCGCAGGTCATTGGGGCCACCGAGGAAGTAACGGTCGTAGAAAGGCACACCGGGGACGAAGGGTCCAAACGTGACGGGAGAGCCCGTGGTGGGATCAGTGACGGTGCGGAATTGGGGCTTATTGCTGTCACCAAAGCTGTCCACCACACCGGTGCGGCCGATGATGGCAATCACCTGCTCCTGGAATTCGGCGATCGGGAAGAACTTCGAACCGCGCAACTCGACGCGATAATAGTGATTGTCACCCCCCATCGGACCGCCTGCCAAGTCGAGGTTGAGCGAGGTGTAGTGGCCGCGCGTGGTGCTGATCAGCTTGTCGCGGGTGTCCTGCGTGAGGATGAGGCCGACGCGGGAGGTGGTCGTCTCGCCTTCGAGCAAACGGAAGGTGATAGGCGCCCGGGGATCGACGTGGTCGATGTCGACGACTTCGTAGGTGTAGGAGAGGCGCGATTCGAGCCAATTGAAGAGACGTTTGCGCGCGTAGATTTCGCCGCCGGTGCGGATTTCCTCGTAATAGGAACTGTTGTAATCGGAAGTGGTGCGGTAGAGCTGGAAGCCGGTCGCGAGTTCACGTTCGAGGAAATACGGTTCCTCGAAAGCCATGATGAGCTCGCTCGACTGGGAACCGATCTGGAAGCGAAGGCGGAATTTCTGGCCGTCACCCTGGAAGAACGAGCGGCGATTGAAGAGGTCGAAGTTGGACTGCGTGACCTCGGCGAAGACGACCGCCCTCTCCAGCGAGCTGAAACCGGCACCGAAGGTGAGATTGCCCGTGCGCGCTTCCTGCACCGAAATCTTGAGCGTGCGGCGGCCGGGGATGTTCGTGGACTCGTCGGTAACATTGACGGGCTCCTCGAAGAAACGAGTGTTCTCCAAGCGGAGCTTGCTGATCTTCATGCGCACGCTGTCGAACACGTCGCCGGGACCGAGCACGAGTTCACGAAGGATCACGATGCTCTTGGTCTTGGTGTTGCCCTCGATCTTGATGGACTCGACCTGGATCTTCTCGCCCTCCGTGATCTGGTATTCGACGTCGATGTTGCCCGTTTCGAGATTGGGTTTGCGAACGAGGCGCACGCGGGTGTCGGGCGGCAGGTATCCGGCGCGACCGTAGAAGTCCTCCACCGACTCGGAGTCCTTGTCGAGAAGCGAGGGCTTGAAAATGGCGCCCTTGCGCTGACGCGGAATGAACCTCAACAGCTGTTCGGGGAACAGCTTGTTGCCCGTGAAAATGATGTCGCCGACGCGATACTGGCGGCCTTCCTCCACGCGGATGGTGATGACGAGCTTGTCGGGCTTCGGGTAATCGAAGGTGATCTTGTCCTCGGCGATCCGCACGTCGAGAAAGCCCTCTTCCTTGTAGAAGTCGCGGAGCTTGTCGAGGTCCTCGTCGAATTGGTCGTCCTTGAGGCGGCCGGTGCCCATGAGCCAGGAGATCCAGCTCCATTTCTTGGTCTCCATCTCCTTGCGCAGGCGGCGGGCCTTGATGCTGTCGTTGCCGATGAAGTTGACGGCGTCGATCTTGACGCGCGCACCTTCGCGAATCTTGAAGGTGACGGTGGCAAAACCGGTCGAGCGGTTGCGCTCGATGCTGTAGCTGATCTGAGCCTGATTGAAGCCGCGTTTCTGGTAATACTCGTAGATTTTCTGGGTGTCTTCCTTGATCTGGCGCTCGTCGAGCGGGCCGTTGGCGAGAGTCTTGACCTCGTTGTTGAGGCGGCGGGTCTTGACCTCGCGATTGCCCTCGTAGGTGACGTTCAACACGCGAAACTTCGGGGTGACCTCGACGACGAAATTCACGACGTTACCCGGCAGCTCTTCCCGTTTGACCTCGATGAATTCGAAGATGCCGGTGCGATAGAGCGAGCGGATGTCGCGATCGATGACGGCTTCGTCGAGTTCGGTGCCCTCGCGGAGGATCATATTGGCACGCACGATCTGTTCGCTGACCGAGGCCATGCCGATGAACTTGACGGTGATGGTGCCGATGCGGCTCGGCGGGGGCTCATCCGGTTGCCCTAAACCGGCCTGCGCTTGAAGGCCCGGGGTGGCGACAGAGAGAAGAAAGCAGGCAAAAAGAGCCCGGATTAGCACGTTACGGAGTAAAGTTTTCAAAGCGCGTAATTTCTTGAAGGAAAGTCAGTTTCAAATCACCTACCGGTCCGTTGCGTTGTTTGGCAACGATTAAATCCGCAGCATTGGCGGCGGTCTGGAATTTCTCGTCGGCATCCTTGGGGCGGGAAAGCATGAGCACTACGTCAGCATCCTGCTCGATGGAGCCGGATTCGCGCAAGTCCGACAGACGGGGCGTGCGATTTTCCTTTTCCGAAGAGCGGTTGAGCTGGCTGAGGACCAGCACGGGCACGTCGAGTTCCTTGGCGAGTGCCTTTAATCCGCGGGAGACTTCGGCGACCTGCTGTTCGCGCGGGGCGCGGGGGTCGGTGCCGTTGAGCAGCTGGAGATAGTCCACGATCACCATGCCGAGCTTCCGGCGGGCGTGAATGCGGCGGGCCTTGGCCCGGAGCTCCATGATCGTGAGATTGCTGGAGTCGTCGATGAGGATGGGAGCCCGTTTGAACTCCTCGGCGGCCTGACCGAGAGCGTTGACCTCGCGACCGTCGCGACCGACGAGACCGTCACGCAGGAGCTTCATGTTCACGCGCGAGCGGGAGCAGAGCATACGGAGGGCGAGCTGCGAGGAGCTCATTTCGAGCGAAAAGACGAGCACGGGCACCGGGTCGCCCTTCTTCGGCATTGCGGCGGCCTCGGCAATATTGAGCGCAAAGCTGGTCTTGCCCATCGAGGGACGGGCCGCGATCACGATCATTTCCTGTCGCTGGAAGCCGAAGGTCATCGCGTCGAGATCCTTGAAGCCGGAGGTCACACCCGTGAGCTCGCCTTTCTTCATCAGGAGCTTCGCGATGACAGTGTTCGCGTCCTTGATCGCCTCCTTGATCTCCTGGGCGCTGTCGCTCACGCGGTCCTGCGTGACGGCGAAGAGCTCCTGCTCCACCTTGTCCACGAACTCCTCCAAGCCACCGGTAAAACTGTAGGCCTGCTCGATGGCGCCCGTGGCGGTTTTGATGAGCTCGCGAAGCAGGTGCTTCTCACGGACCTTCTCGATGAAATAACCGGCGTGCGCGGTGGTCGGGATTTTGCCCGTCACCTGCATCAGGTAAGGAAAACCACCGACGGCTTCCAGCTGACGCCGGGTCTTCAGCTCCTCGGCGAGGATTTCCAATGTGACCGGCGGGCTCTTTTGATAGAGCTCGAGCATCACCTCGAACAGAAGGCGATTGGCCGGGAAATAAAACGAGGGAGCCGTTACACGGGCCTCAAGGCAACGCGCGATGGTGTCGCTGCCGTCGAGCAGACAGCAGGCGATGACATGCTCCTCCGCCTCCGCGCTGTGAGGCGGAGAACGGTCGGGTGCGGCGGCCGGAAGCGTGGATTCAGCCGCAGCATTGCCGCGCCGGGGCATAGCGGGCGTCTGGGGCATGGCCGGTCGGGGTCGAACGTCCCGTGGACGTTACGACGCGGCGGGCTCGATCGGGTTCTCGGAGACGACGTCGAAGCTGAGTTCGACGGTGACTTCAGGATGCAGGCGGATGTTAACCGCATGCTTGCCGAGGGTCTTGATCGGCTGGCCGAGATGGATGCGGCGCTTCTCCACGGTGATGCCGGCAGCGGCCAGCTTCTCGTGAACATCGTTGCCGGTGACGGCACCGAAGAGCTTGCCACCCTCACCGGTCTTCACGGCGATGGCGATGGCGGCCTTTTCGATCTGCTTGGCGAGAGCTTGGGCGCCGTCGAGTTCCTTGGCCTCGCGGAGTGCACGGGCCTTCTTGAGGGATTCGACGCGCTTGCGGTTGGCCTGCGTGAGCGGCATGGCCATGCCTTGGGGCAGGAGGAAATTGCGCGCGTAACCGGCGCGGACTTTGACCTGGTCGCCTTCGGCGCCGAGACCATCGACAGGTTTGAGGAGGAGGACTTCGCTGTTAGCCATGGGAGGGATTTATTATGAAAGGGAAAGTAAAGGGAGGGAGGATGCAGCCGGAATCGAGGCTCAGAATGGGACGTCTTCGTCGAGATTTTCCTGGGCCGGAGCCGGGCTGGACGGGCGCGGGGCGCTGCTACGGGGAGCATAGGAGCGGGCTTCCCCACCCTCGCCACCACCGTCACCGCCACGGCCGGTGCCGAGGAATTGGAAGTTTTCGAGCACAACCTTCATGCGGCTGCGCTTTTCCTTCGTGTTCTTGTCTTCCCACTGGTCGAGCCGAAGGCGGCCCTCGACGAAGAGCGGGCGACCCTTGGTGCAATACTTGGAGATGTTTTCGCCGGATTTGCCCCACGCCTCAATGTCGATGTAGGTGACCTCTTCGCGTTCGCCGCCGCTGTCGTCCTTGAACTTGCGGTTAACCGCGAGGCTGAAGGTGCAGATGGCGGTGCCCTTCGGCGTGACCCGCAGTTCGGGGTCGCGCGTCAGGTTGCCGATGAGCATTACCTTGTTGAGATTGGCCATGGGGAGGAGCGGCGCGGCGGAAACGCGGTTCAGGCGTTCTCGACCAGCGCGCGATAAACGGTGTCGTTGAGACGAAGGCGCTCCTGCAGCTGCGCGGGGGCGGCGGCGGGGGCGGCGAAGTTGACCTGCACGTAGACGCCGGCGGGAAACTTCGGGTCGGTCTTCCGCGCGAAATCGCGGCGGCCGAGGTTTTCCACAGCGGTGACCTCGCCGTTGACGGCGGAGATCTCCTTCTTCACGCCCTCGATGATCTGGTCCACGGAGTCTTCGCGACCGCGGTTATCGAGGATGAAGGTGGCTTTGTAGTTACGCTTGTTCTGGCTCATTGGGTTCTCGGCGGTTAAGGAGGTTCATGGCGCGGTCGGGTCCTTGCTCCAAGAGCAGGCGGAGGCCGTCCACGAGGGATTTTGATTTTTGGTCGATGAGGGAGGTTTCTACGGGTGTGAATTTGCCTAGCACGAAGTCTTTGAGGTCCATCCCGGCGGGGCGCTGGCCGCCAATGCCAAGCCGGTAACGGACGAAGCCGTCGCCGACATGCTCGAGCAGGCTGGCGACACCGTTGTGGCCGCCAGCGCTGCCCGTGACCGAGACCTTCACCTGGCCAAGGGCGATGTTGAGATCGTCGTAGGCGGCGATGAGGGCGACGGGCGCAAGCTTGTGGAAGTCGAGCAGGGCGCGGAGGGCGCGCCCGCTGTCGTTCATGAAAGTCTGCGGCTTTACGAGCAATCGCGTGAGACCGGGGCGGACATCCCAGCGGGCAGTTTCGGCCTCGAAGCGGGATTCGTGTTTCCACTTGAGACCTTCGGCGGCAGCCAGCGCATCAACCACGGCGAAGCCGAGGTTGTGGCGAGTGGCGGCATATTCGCGCCCGGGGTTGCCCAGTCCAGCGATCAGCGTGACGGACATGACTCAAAGAACAGCGAGCAAAACGGTCCGCCCGTCGAAGCGGGCGGACCGGGAAAACGTTACTTCTTGGCGGGAGCGGCGGCCGGAGCGGCGGCCTTGGCATCCTTCGCAGGAGCGGCGGCAGCGGGAGCAGCGGCAGCGGCGGCGGCGGGCGCAGCAGCGGCACCCTCGGCAGGCGCGGCAGCAGCGGCCGTGGCGGCGGCTTCTTCTTCCGGCGGCGCCACGCAGAGCACGACAGCCTGCTGGGCATCGTCGAGCAGCTCGACGCCGGGGGTGGCCTTGATATCGCTCACGTGGATGGCCTTGCCCATCTTCAGTTCCGTGACATCGATCTCGATGAAATCGGGAAGATCCTTCGGCAGGGTGCGAATACGCAGGCGCTTGGTGGCGACATCGAGGATACCGCCCTCGGTCTTGACGCCATAAGCTTCACCCGTGACGCGAACGGTCACGCTGATGACCATCTTCTCGTTTTCCTTCACTTCCTGAAGGTCCACGTGGAGGTAACGGTCAGTGATGGGATCGCGCTGGATTTCCTGCAGGAAGGAAAGGGCGCTGGCGCCGGCATCGCGCTTAAGCTCGATGAGGGCGGCGCGACCGGCAATCTCCTTGAGGAGCTTGACGAACTCCGGCGCATTAACGGCGAGAGTTTCGGGCTTCGTGTGCTTGCCGTAGAGGATAGCGGGGATCTTCTCGGCCTTGCGGAGGCGGCGGGAGGCGCTGCGGCCGGTGCCTTCGCGCGACGTGACAGTGAGTTGGTATTTCTTCATGGTTTTCGTTCCCCCTGTGACTCCGGGATTGGAGGCAGGCGTAGTGGAAAAGAGGCGAGAGTTGAAGGACCGGCCCGGGGCGATGCAACCAAATCTTTTGGCCACGAGCTTACTTTCGAACTTTTACAGGTGCAGTCCGAGAAGCTCGGGATCTAGGCGTGAAGATCGCCTCTTGTCCGTCGGTCTGCTGGGGTGCCAGAAACCGATCGCCGGAATTGCCCGCAAATGTATTGAAGGCAGTATCATGGAGTTGGAACAGCCGATCCAGCCCTCGCGGCGTGCGGAACTAAAATCTCCACCGAGTCCGGACACATGTCGATTTGAACGCGCACGGGGTCCGTGATGGCAATTGCCCGGTCATCCAGACGGAACTCACAGGGCGGGAGAATCAGCTCCACCTGCTTGCATCGCCGCACCTCCAGCCGACCAGCGGCGGGAGATTCCTTGGCCACCTGTTTCAATGCTTCCAACAGGTTTTCCCGCTCCGCGAGTTGCGCCATCACGACGTCGAACCGGCCATCCGACACATCCGCCTTGGCAAGCTCGATGCCCGCCCCGACATGGCCGATGTTCATAATCTCGAGCAGCAGGAACTGGCCGGATAATTTTTCGTCATCGAGCGTCGCCTCAACCAACACCGGGGCCATCTCATGCGCCAGCACGGTCGTGGATCGCAGGTCGCTGGCCACGCGATGGGGACGGCCAGCTTGGGCGTGGACTTCCGGCACTTCCACCCGGGCGAGAATATTGATAATCCGTGCGAACAGGCCTGCCCCTACTCCTTCGACAAATCGCTCCTCCCCCCACGGCCCGCGGGCGAGGCCGATATCGAAACGCATTTTTCTGCTGTCGCGCCAGTCGGCAATGACGTCCGCCGTGTCACTCGCGAGACCAAGGCTGCGCGCCACATTATTCGCGGTTCCCACCGGAAGCAGCGCCAAGGGCATGCCCCGCCCCGCCATCTTCAAGGCGACCTTGCGAAAGCTGCCATCACCACCCGCCACAACCACGAGTGCGGCGCTCGGCAGCGCCGCCGGGTGTTTCATCGCTTCATGCAAATCGAAGTAGCGCGGCGCAAATCCTTCGCGTCGTAACAATTCAAGCAAGCGATCGGAGGACGGCTCCTGGTCTCCAGCCGTTCGGTTGTGCAGCAAGATGATATCCACACCTCAAAGACCCGGAACCTTGGGGTCGGTTACGCACACAATAGATGGAAGAAATCCCTTCGCCGGCATTCCAGATCCGCGATGGACGCCGCCGTTTCAATCAAACTCGTTCCCGCCCCCATGAAGATTCTCCTTTCCAACGATGATGGCATCTACAGTCCCGGTCTCGCCGCTCTGGCCGAAGTGGCTTCGCTCTTCGGCGAAGTGCGCATTGTGGCGCCCGACGTCGAGCAGTCTTCGAAAAGTCATTCCATCACCGCCACCCGCCCGCTCTCCTATCGGCGCACACCAAATCTGAAATACGAAGCCTACCGCGTGGACGGCACGCCGGCCGACTGCGTCTCGCTCGGCATTCATCATTGGAAGGACGTCGATATTGTTCTCTCCGGCATCAACCTCGGCGCCAATCTCGGCAATGCGGTCTGGCACTCCGGCACGCTCGCCGCGGCCAAGCAGGCCGCGCTTCTGGGGGTTCGGGGCATCGCATTCAGCACGCCGGTTTACGACGAGGAACCCGATTTCGAAACGGTGAAACCATGGGTGGAAAAATCCCTCCGCCATTTGCTAACCATCAAAACCGTTCCTCTGGTCAACGTGAACATCCCGCCCCACCCCCGCGGCATCTGTTGGACGAAACAGTCGTTCCGCCACTACGACGGGCGTATCGTGCCGCAGACCGACCCGATGGGACGTCAGCATTTCTGGGTGACGTTCGTGCCGATTGAGCAGATCGAGGAAGGCACCGATCGCTGGGCTCTTCAGCAGGAGCATGTGTCCATCACACCATTGCGCCTGGATTTGACCGATGAGGAGCAACTCCGGCATTCCCGGACTTTCCTTGGCTGCGATGGCGACGGCGTAATCGCCAGCGAAGCGATCTCGCGTTGAAGCTTGGAGCCGTTTTCTTTGCTCAACTTTCCCCGGAATTCATCCGATAGAGGGATTGACAACCCCCCGAGCTGCTCTCTTCTTGGCCGCTCCTATTGCCACTGCCCGGTAGCTCAGTGGTAGAGCAGGTGACTGTTAATCACTTGGTCGCTGGTTCGATCCCAGCCCGGGCAGCCA
>JBIQJF010000102.1:0-2695 GCA_044507675.1 Opitutales bacterium
GGTGCGCTTCCAGATGAAATCGAGCGAGGCGAGCGCGTCGTTGAGCGGCGTGCCGCGGGTGAAGATTCGCACGAGCCACTCCGGTGTCAGTTTCAGGTCAGAGGTTGAATCAAGCGGGGCCACGAGCAGCGGCACGCCGGAGGCGAAGACCGTCTGCGCGGCCTTGGCGTTGGACTTGATGTTCCACTCCGGCTCGGGCTTGGAGCCGGGCGCGTAGCCGCGGCGGACCGAGCCGCCCATCAGGGCGATGGCCTTGAGCTTTTTGCCGATGCCGGGCTCGGATTCCAGCAGGGCGGCGATGTTGGTCAGCTCGCCCACGGCGATGAGCGTGATCTCGCCCGGCCGGGCGTTGATCTGTTGCCGCAGGAATTCCACGCCGCCCGACTCGTGCAACGTGGGCGAGGTGAAGCCGGCAGCCCACTCGACCTGCTTCATGTATTGGGTGGCGGTGGAAATCCCGGCATGAACCGGCACCTCGCCGCGACCTGCCACGGTGAGCAGCTTGGCCGCGAGCCGCGCCCGCGCCACGGCGTCACCCGAGACAGTCGTCACCCCCAGCAGCTCCAGCTCCGGGCTGCGGACGACCTGCGCCAGCGCAAAGGCGTCGTCGATATCGGTGCCGATGTCGGTGTCGAACAGGACGGGAGTGGGTTCACCCCACAGCAAACAGGCAGACAGCAAAAACCAAAGTAGCCGGTTCATATGTTCAGTAAAAGAATGGAGGTATCAACGAAAGCAAAAGGCCGAGAACGCTCCAGTGTCGCCCTGGCTCTTTCTTTTCATAGGAAAAGACAGCACAGACGGCTCCGCCAGCACACAGAAAAAAGATCAGCATAAAGTGGAAAAGGTCTAAGTAGTAAGCGAGTCCGGGAATCCACGGGAACCCTACGGCCAGCGAACCCAGGACCAGCGACAGTTTCCAATAGGCAACGCCGTGATCCACCGCAGGCAGAGACGATAATTCAGCCGATAGTTTTCGGAGGAGAGCTTCACGTTCGTCGACCGGCAGTCCGGATTGCGCCAATTCGATATGGGAAACCAAAGAGAGCACAAAGGACTCACATTCCGTCGCCTGGCGTCGTTCGCGGACAATAATAAACACCGGCTTGCCCCAGTTGTCGCGAAACTGGAAATACTCAACCCGGCTTGAATATTTTACGGCCAGCATCAAGGACAGCGCGATGCCATAGACCGGCCACTGCGTAAAATAGCTGATGGCTTCTAGCGGGATCACCGTTTGCCGATAAAGCCCCCAGAGCGCAAAGCAGCAGAGCACCAGAAACAGGCCGGCCAGACCCAACGCGAAATTCAAACGCACGGACTGCGGTTCGTAATTTGGGCTCAGCTTCCGCAGGTCCACGCGATGTTCATCGAAACCACCGGTAAAGCGAGAGACACTGACATACAGCGCACCCTCCCGGATCTGGAAGATGGCATTTCCCAGCCGAGATTGCTGCACAAATGTCGGCGGAACCATGATACAGAACACGATTCAGGGTAAACGGCAGGCATGGCAAGAACACAGCAGGGAGAACGGAGGCGTCAGTCAGCCACCGTCCACCGCACCAACGGCGCCGTGCCAGCCACGTAAAGCGGATGCCGCGGCTGACCATCCTGCGTGGTGCCGAGGCACCAGAGTTCGCGTCCGGCGAAGAGTTTGGCGACGGCGGTGGCGCGGCCTTGGAAATCTCCGCCGGCGCCCCAGGCGACGACGATCCGTTCGCAGCGGTCCGCGGCGTCGAGCAGGGCTGCGTCGTTGCCCGGGCCGACCGGATCGGGGTCGGCCATCATCTCCTTCGGGTAGGGCGTGCGCAGGGCGAAGAGGTTGGCCATCCAGAACCCGTCGAAGCCCTCGCGTTGCGAGAAGGAGCGGATGCGCGTGAGCGTCGGGTCGAGCTGCTGCTCGTCGGCCGTCGAGGGATTGAGCCCGATCCAGAGGATGAGCCGGTCGCCGAAGAGCGGATTCCAGCGGTGCACGAGCGAGTAGCGGTGCCGCCGATCGGGGGAGAAAGTGCATGGGTTTTCCACAGGGCGGGGTTATGGTTGCACGGCATGTAGGTCCGGCGGCAAGCCCGACCTTGCCGCCGGTGGGAAAAACAGCCACGGGTATTGACGCCGCGCCGGGCCAGCGCGCTAAATCCTGCCTGCGCATGAGTTCCCATCCCTCGCCTGAGCGCCTGCCCTTGGCTTCCCGTGATCTTGCCGCTGAGCGGCTGGCCTGCCTGCGCGAGCTGCTGCCGGGGGCTTTTGCGGAGGGCAAACTCGTCCCGGAGAAGCTGGCCGAACTCGTCGGCGCCAAAGCGATCTCCGCCACGCCCGAGCGCTACGGGCTCTCCTATGCCGGTCGCGCCGAGGCGCTGCGCGAGATGCTCGCGCCCAGCCCCGGCACGCTGCGGCCGGATCGGGAAAAGTCGGTCGCTTGGGACAGCACGGAGAACCTCATCATCGAGGGCGACAACCTCCATGTGCTGAAGCTGCTTCAGTCGGCCTACGCCGGGGCGGTGAAGCTCATCTACATTGATCCGCCCTACAACACGGGCAACGACTTCGTCTATCCCGACGATTTCCGCGCCGGGGTGAAGCACTACAAGGAGCTGACGCAGCAGACGCTCAGCACCAACGCCGAGACCAGCGGCCGCTACCACAGCGACTGGCTGAAGATGATGCACCCGCGCCTCGCCCTCGCCCGCAACCT
>JBIQJF010000060.1:0-18042 GCA_044507675.1 Opitutales bacterium
AAGAACTACCTGAAAAAGGAGGAGTTGGAGATTCTGGAGCGACTAGTGTCGCAATTTCTCGACTTCGGGGAGTTGCAGGCGCTCACGAAGAAGGCCATGCGCATGCGCGACTGGACGCTCAAGCTCGACGCCTTCCTTTCGGTCAATGACCGGGATATTTTGCCGGGACTGGGCAAGGTTTCGGCGCAACTGGCCCAAGAGCTGGCGAAGCGGGAGTGGGACAAGTTTCGCCAGAAGCAGCTCGTGGCCGGGCCGGAAACGACACCGGTGGACAAGGATTTCGAGGAGCACGTGCGGCGCCTGAAGAAGGCCGAGCGCATCGAGCCGCCGAAAGACGAAGGCAAAACCGGGGCATGAAAATCCTCTTTGATCCCGCGCAGGAATTTCAGCTCCACGCCATTAAGGCGGTGGTGGAGATATTTGTCGGGCAACGGCCGGCCGGCGGGGCCTTCGAGTGGCAGGCGGATGCGCTGCAAGGCGACCTGCTGACCGAACTGGCGGCCGGCAACCGGCTCGATCTAACGGAGGCTCAGGTCGAGGCCAACGTCCGCCGGGTGCAGGCGGAGAACTTCAGGGATCATCCTGAAGCGGTGCGGCAGGAGATGCTTGGCGCGCCGTGGGCGGGCATGAACTTTTCCGTCGAGATGGAGACGGGAACGGGCAAGACCTACGTCTATCTCCGCACGATTCTTGAGCTGCACGCGCGCTACGGTTGGAGAAAGTTTGTCGTGGTGGTGCCCAGCGTGGCCATCCGCGAGGGCGTGATGACGAGCGTGGACCTGATGCGCGATCACTTCCGCGCGCTCTACGACAACGTGCCCATCGAGGCCTGGACCTACGATTCGGCGCAGGTGTCGCGGTTGCGGCATTTCGCCACGAGCCCGGCGCTCCAGCTCCTCGTCATCAACATCCAGGCTTTCGACAAGACGACGAACATTCTGAACAATCCGAACGACCGCCTGAGCGGCCGGCGCCCGATCGAGTTTTTGCAGTCGGCCAATCCGATTGTCGTGCTCGACGAACCGCAGAATCTCGAGAGCGAACGCGCCAAGGCCGCCATCGCCAGCCTGGGTCCGCTCTGCACGTTGCGCTACTCGGCGACGCACAAGCATGTTTACAACCTGCTCTATCAACTCGATCCGGTGCGGGCCTTCGAGCTGAAGCTCGTGAAGGCCATCGAGGTGGACAGCGTGCGCGAGGAAGGGGATTTCAACCGGCCCTACGTGCGCTTCAAGAAAGCGAGTCCCGGCGCCAAGGGCATCACGGCCAAGGTCGAACTCGACGTGCAGACTGCTGACGGTGTGCAACGCAAGGATGTGACGCTGAAACACGGCGACGATCTAGCCCGCAAGACCGGTCGCGCGCTCTATGCCGGATTGGTCGTGAGGGGCATCAACGCCACGCCCGGCGCCGAGCGGCTCGACCTCGGGCAGTTTTCCCTCGGGCTGGGCGAGGGGAGCGGCGTGCTCGACGATGCGATCCAGCGCGTGCAGGTGCGGCAGACGATTTTGAAGCATTTGGAAAAGGAGCTGACGGTGTCCCGGCTGCCCGCGGGCCAGCGCATGAAGGTGCTGTCGCTCTTTTTCCTGCCCCGGGTGGCCGCCTACGCATCGGCAGATGGAAAGGTGCGCGGCTGGTTTATCGAAGAATACGAGGCGGCTCGGAAGCTGCCGCAATTCGCTGCGCTCGCACTGCCGCCGGTGGAGCAGGTGCATGCCGGCTATTTCGCGCAGCGCGACGGTGTGGCGATCGACTCGAAGGAGAAAAGCACGCAGGCGGACGAGGCGGCTTTCGAGCTGATCATGCGCGGCAAGGAACGGTTGCTGGCGCTGGAGGAGCCGGTGCGCTTCATCTTCAGCCACTCGGCGCTGCGCGAGGGCTGGGACAATCCGAATGTTTTCCAGATATGCTCGCTGCGGGAGATGAACACGGAACGGGAACGCCGGCAGACCATCGGACGTGGTCTGCGCCTGCCCGTGCGCGAGGATGGCACGCGCTGCCACGACGCGACGCTCAACCGGCTTACGCTCGTGGCGAGCGAAGCGTTCGAGGATTTTGCGCGCGGTTTGCAGGCGGAGTTCGCCGATGCCGGGGTGCGTTTCGAGTCGAAGCTCGTGAACAACGCGCGGCAGCGGCGGAAGCTGAAACTGCGCAAAGGCTGGGACGCGGATCCGGAATTCCTCGCGCTCTGGGAGAAGATCAAGCACCGCACGCGCTACTCGGTGCAATACGACACCGCGCGGCTCGTCACCGAGGCGGCGGCGGCGATCAAGACCCGCCCTGACACGATCTCGGCGGGCCGCATTACCGTGACTTCGGCCAATATCGCCGTGCGGCGTGAAGGAGTCGAGGAGCAGGTGCAGGCGGCCTACACGGTGGGGGGCGCGGAGGGGGTGCGACGGGTGCCGGATTTGTTGAGCGAATTGCAGAAACGAACCGAACTGACGCGCACGACGCTTGCCACCATTCTCGCGTGCAGCGGGCGCTTGGGCGACGCGCTGATAAACCCGCAGCAGTTCGTCGAACTCGCCGCCGGCGAGATCGAACAAAAGAAACGGGAGCTGCTGGTGCAGAGCGTGCAATATGAGCGCCTGAGCGGAGCCGACGCATCGTGGGAGATGATGTGGTTCCGCGACAAGGAGCTGGAGCCGTATCTCAACCGCATCCAAGATACGCCGGATCGAGGACTCTTCGATGGCGTCGAATGCGACTCGGAGGTCGAGCGGCGGTTTGCCGAAAAACTAGACCAACGGGCAGACATCAAGCTGTTCGTGAAGCTGCCTTGGTGGTTCAAAGTCGAGACGCCGGTTGGCGACTACAATCCGGACTGGGCCATTGTGAAGGAGGTCGCGGGCGAACCGCCCCGACTCTATCTGGTGCGCGAGACAAAAGGAATGGATAACTTCGCGAACCTCGAGCAGACAGAGAAAGACAAAATCACCTGCGGCAAACAGCACTTCAAGGCGCTGGGCTTCGCTGGCAACGGCTACGAGTGGACGGATTCTGCGACCAAGGTGTAAAAGTGGAGCCTTAGTAAAGAGAACGGCCCTTCGCTTTACCAAAAAAGGAGCGTAACAGCCGGTCATGAATATATCCCCCTCGATGGGACGGCGCAGGCTTGCCCTTCTAGGACACGGCGCAGGCGCATGCCGACACACACCCAGCCTCATCCCGTTCGTTGCCAAAGGTCGGCGTGGAGGAGGCCCCAGTCGTGGGTCTGGCGACGGAGCAGGCGGAAGCCGTGGGCGGCGAGCACGGCATCGGGTGGGGTGACGCGGCGCGCGGGCAACTGCGTGGTGAGACGGAAGAACAGATACATCAGCCGATGCACGGCGAGGGCGCGCCACCGCGCAGGGCCGCGGGCGGGCACTGTGAAATCCGACACAATCCACCGCGCACCCGGTGCGGCGACGCGCGCGAGCGTGGCAACAATCGCGCCGAGTTGCCGCGGGGTGAAACAATCCAGGAAGAAATGCGTCGCGATCGCGTCGTAAGCCCCGGTCGGTGCCTGCCAGTCGGGCAGCTTGGCTTGCACGAACTCGAGGCGGTCGAGATCAAGTCCCGCATCGGCCGCGCGCCGCCGGGCGACGGCGAGCATGCGGGCGCTGGCGTCCACACAGGTGATGTGCAGCTGCGGATGGGCGCGCAGGATCGGCGCCAGTGCCGGGCCGTGACCCACGCCGGCAATTAGCAGTCGTCGCGCGCCGGCGAGTTCGCCGATCCAAGCCGTGCGACAGCGTTGAAGCCGCGGACCCGCGAGCAGGCGCTCCATCACGGGATAAATCGGTGCGAGCAGATCGAAGCCCGCACGCGCGGCGAGCGTCCACCAGCCGCCGGCGACGAGCGCACCCGCAGCGTAGGCGAGCACATCGCGCCAATCGCCGGTGGCGGTCGCAAAAAACTGCGGGGCGACTATTTCACTCGCGAGCGCCCAGACAGCCAGCGCGGCACCGATCTCGCGCCAGGTCGGCCAGCCATCGTGCACCCGCAGGCCGAGCCGGCGATAAACCCACAACAACAGGGGCAACGCGGCGGGGATCAACAGGCAGTCGGTGAACTGGTCATGCCAGAAACCCGACGAGAGTCGTGGCTGCACAATCCAGCGTCCCGTCGCATATGCCGCGCAAGCCGCCAGACACAGCGGATCGAGCGCATAGCGGAAGCGTTTCATGCCCAAGGTGGTCGGGATGGGCCCGCGGCCCATGGTGATCAGGTGGGCAGCCCGCTGGCGGGCGCTTTCCGGGAGCGCGCGCAAGCGCGCTGGCCCACAATCAGACACACCCCTGCGCGCGGAATGGCCGAAAACTCAAGGGCAACCGGGTTCACAGGAGCGCGGCGATCATCAACCCGGTGCCGAAGGCGAGGGCGAGGCGGACGAGAAAATTGGAACCGGGAGTCAGCGTGGAGAACATGGCGGGATTAATAGACGTGTTCGGCGAGGAGCGCAAACAGTTCGGCTTCGGTGATACGGCGCTGCTGCATTGAATCGCGCTCACGGAGCGTGAACGTGTCGCCGGGCTTCTCGATCGTGTCGAAGTCGATGGTCACGCACCACGGCGTGCCGGCCTCGTCCTGGCGGCGGTAACGTTTGCCGATGGCACCACCGTCATCGTATTGCACGGCGTAGTTGCGCTTCAGTTTCGCATAGAGGGCCTTCGCGCGATCGGTGAGCGCCTCCTTGTTCTTCAGCAGCGGGAGCACGGCGACCTTGATCGGGGCGATGCGCGGGGAGAAACGCAGCACGGTGCGCTGCTCGACGTTGCCCTTCTCGTCCTTCACGTCCTCGACGGCGTAGGCGGCGGTGAGCACGGCGAGGAAAATACGGTCGGTGCCGACGGCGGGTTCGATGACGTGCGGGACGAACTTCTTCTTCGTGGCCTCGTCGAACATCTCCTGCGGCTTGCCGCTGGCGTTGGCGTGCTGCGTGAGGTCGTAATTGCCGCGCGCCGCGATGCCCCAGAGCTCCTGCACGCCGAAGGGATACTTGAACATGATGTCCACCGTGCCACGCGAGTAGAACGCGAGCTTCTCCTTCGGGTGGGCGTAGCGCGAGAGATGCGATTCGGGCAGGCCGATGCTCTTCAGCCAGTTTTCGCACCAGGTGATCCACTCCTCGTGGGCTTTCGCCCAGTCGGCGTCTTCGTGGATGAAATATTCCATCTCCATCTGTTCGAACTCGCGCGAGCGGAAGATGAAATTGCGCGGCGTGATCTCGTTGCGGAACGACTTGCCGACCTGCGCGATGCCGAAGGGCAGCTTCACGCGCGTGGTGTCCACGACGTTCTTGAAATCCACGAACATGCCCTGCGCGGTTTCGGGACGGAGGTAGGCGACCGACGAGGCGTCCTTGAGCGCGCCGACGTTGGTCTCGAACATCATGTTGAACGCACGCGGCGGCGTGAGGCTGCCGGGTTCGCCGGTGGCAGGCGAGGGGATGAGCGGGATCTCGGCTTCGGTGGCCTCGGTGAAGTCTTTGGCGACGATCGGAGCCAGCGCACCGGTGATGGCCTTCTTGCGCTTGAAGGTTTCCGCGGCGGCTTGGAGTTCCCCGGCGGTGTTCTCGCTTTCGAGAGCCGAGACGTAGCCGACGGTCTTGCCGTCCACTACGACCGGCGACCAGAACAGCTGGTCCGCGCGATACCGCTGCTTGCTCACCTTGCAGTCCACGAGCGGGTCGGTGAAGCCGGCGACGTGGCCGGAAGCCTCCCAGACCTTGGGGTGCATGATGATGGAAGTCTCGATGCCGACGACGTCGTCGCGGCGGTGGACCATGTCGCGCCACCAGCAGTCACGGATGTTGCGCTTGAGCTCCACGCCGAGCGGGCCGTAGTCGAAGAAGCCGTTGAGTCCGCCGTAGATTTCGGACGACTGGTAGATGAAGCCGCGGCGCTTCGCGAGCGACACGAGGGCTTCCATGAGATTCGGGTTTTCGGCGGAGGGAGTGGACATGGTGGTAAGGATCGCCCCCAACTGGATGTGGGGAGCAGCGGGCCAGCAAAGAGAGCCCCGGAGACCCGGTCAAGGCTCGGGGCGGACAAGCCCGCGGAGGCGGTTTGTTGTCGCCGGGCTCGGCGATCCCGGACCGGCCTCAACGAAGCCGACTGCATTAATATGCCAAGCCGCTGACTGACCGGTTGATCGCCGCAAGCGCAGGCTTGGGTCGCGGCCAACTATCCATTTGCCAGCAACCGGCGCTCCGGTCACCTGTCTGAATCCTGTCATCATGAAATACCCCGTTCGCTTCCTGCTCCTGCCCCTCTTTGCCTTCGCCCTTCTGCTGGGTTCCGCCCACGCCGCTCCCGGCTACCGGGTCGTGGTCGAAATCACCTTCGACGAGGAGGGCGAGCCCGAAGAAGCCAAGATCGTTGAGAGCGACGACCCCACGGGCATCCAACTGCTCAACCAGATCGCCATCCGCCTTGCCGAGGATGTCACGCAAAAGCCGCGCACCGACAAGGACGGCAAGCCCCGCAAGTTCAAAGCCCGGGCGCCGTTTGATTTTCCGATTGAGGGCGACGAAGGCCCGGAGGCCAACAACGCGCCAAAGCCCGCGCTGCGCGAAGCTCCGCTGCCGGTTTATCCCGAGACCCTCGCTGCGGCCGGCGAAGTCGGCGGCGCCATCCTCGAACTCGCCATCGGCGCCGACGGCGCAGTGCAAAACGTGAACATCATGCGCGCCTCGCATCCCGAATTCGGCCAGGCCGCGCAAGCGGCCGCGCAGCAATGGAAATTCGCCCCTGCGCAGAAGGACGGCGTCGCCGTCGCCTCGCGCTGGCGCGTCGCGGTGAATTTCTCGGTGGACGGCAAGGAAGCCGACTGGAAATGGCGCATCGCCCCGCGCCCGAGCCTCGGTAGCTTCACCGCCGTGCGCCCGCCGCCGGAGGCGCCAGCCGAAGCCGAGAAGAAGTAAGCGGCCAAGCCGACCGCGGCATTGGGCCGCACGGAACAGGACTTGCCAAAGACGGTCGGGCTCGCGCAAATCCCTCGCGACGGGCCGCCAGTCTTCACCATGCATATCATTACCCCGACGACGCGCGCGACGGCCGGGCGGCGCCTGCTACAGGCGGTCATGAGCCTGTCGTTGATCGCCACGCCGATCCTATTCACCAGCGGACTGCTGTTCGGCAGCACGACCTCGCTGGCCGCGGAGCCAACCCCGAACGACGACGATCCACCGGATGTTCCACCCAAACCGGTCCGGCGCACGCCGCCGATATATCCTTACAACGCGGCCAAGGCCGGATTGAATGGCAGGGTTTTGGTCGATTTCATCATCAACACCAAAGGAGAGGTGATCAACCCGCACGTGGTCCGCTCAAACAATCCTTGGTTTGAGCGGACCGCGCTGGAAGCCATTTTGCAGTGGAAGTTCGAACCCGCTCGCAAGGGCGGCCGGCCGGTCAACGTCCGCGCCAAGCAGATGCTGGAGTTCCAATCAGACGGGCTTACGGGAGGTCACGATTTGTGGCGGGTCCCGTCGCGCAATCCCGATCGCAATGCTCCGCCCGAACTCCAATGGACCAAGCCGCCGGAGCCGATCAACACGGCCTTTCCCGTTTATCCGTGGGCAGATTTCCAGGCTCGCCGCAATGGGAAGACCGACTTGCGCTTCGTCGTCGGGCCGCAAGGGCGGATCGTCGCCTCGAAACTGATCTCGGCCACCACCCCGGAAATGGGCGAAGCCGTGCTCGCGATGATAGACACGTGGGAATTCAAACCTGCGCAAAAGGCCGACGGCACCCCGTGTTTCGCCGCGTTCTCGATTCAACATGAATTCCGCTATTCCGGGACGCGGGGCGACGTTCCGATCACGGAGGGCGCCCACCGGATTTTGCGCCTTATCGAGAAAGCGTCCGAAAAGATCATTCCCGCCAACCTGTTGGATGAGCGGCCCAAGCCCCTTTCCGCCCGGCCACCGGTGTATCCCACATCACTGCTGAAAGCCGGCCAGCCCGGCTCGGCGCAGATCGAGTTCATCATCGACGAAGATGGCGACGCCCAGCTCCCGCGCATCGTCTCCAGCACCGAGCCGGCTTTCGGTTACGCCGCGGTCCAGGCCGTGGCCACATGGCGGTTCGCCGCCCCGCGCAAAGACGGCAAGCGCGTCGCAACCCGCGTGCAAGTGCCGATGAACTTCGAGCTGCCCAAGCAGGAGAAGGTCGGGACCAACTGAGACCCCGTCGCGCGTAGCGGGCAAGGGCACGGTCGTGCGCGGCGTCAGGGCTTCGGCGCGAGCAGCTGCCTTTGCAGTTCCAGCTGCTCCTGGCCGATGACCTGCGCCCGCTCGATCAGGCTGTTGTATTCAGCGACAGCTTCGTCGGAAGGCAACAGCAGGGCGCCGGTGCCTTCCTCGAGGCTCCACCCGCCCTGGTGCTTTGCGGCAAAATCCACAAGTTGGTCCAGAAGATCCGCCAGCGTGCCGTCGATATCACGAATAGCGAGAACCTGCTCGCGATTGCCGGCAGAACGCGTGAACTGCTCGATCGTCCGGCGGATAATGGGTTCGGACAGGCCACGAGTGCGCAAATCAGACTCCATCGACATGGCGCCTTCGGCGTAAACACGACGCAAGTCGACGTTGGCGGCGCGGAAAGCTGCGATGACTTTCCGCCGCGATGCGCGGGCCTCCTCATCAGCCAGCCGTGTGAGATCGAAAGCGTGATCCGGGTCCAAGCTGGCAAAGGCCGTGGCGTAGGCTTGGGAGCAGCGCTGGAGATCTTGCATAAAGATCTGCATGACTTGAGTGATTTTAAGCTCATCACCCGAGGCGTTGGCCGCCACTTGATCAAGGCTAGCGGAGGCTTTGTTCAGAAAGGCCACGGTGTCCTCGGGGTTGATGCCGCCCTTTTCTTCGATCGCACCGAGCATCTTGGCCTTGGTATCCTGGGTGTCCTTCTCCATGCGTTGCGCGGCGGCGACCTGCGCGACTTGCCGTTTTCGCGCCTGCACCAAGCTGCCCAACACCGCGATCACCATCGCACCGATAAATACGCCGGTATGCGCGCCGATCTGCCGGGCACTGACGCCGCCCAGCCGCCAGACTAGCCACGAAATAGCGGTGGGTAACAGCCCCGCGGCTACACCGATTCCCACGCCATACCCAATGTTGTAAGCGAGATCGCCCGACAAGTGGCGGACAGCGAGGAACACCACAAAGCCCGTCAAGAGCAGCCAAATGATCCAAGCATACACGGGCAGACGAAATTTCTCCGGCGCCTCAGCCGGCAGCGGGGGCGGGATATGCATGCCCCGCAGGCTGGCATGGGATAAGGTCGGGTCAATCCCGGCGTCCACTTCGCGCTTGCGGGGGGGCGGTGTGGGACAACGGTGGCGGGTTATGAAAGTCTCGTTCACCGCTAAGGAATACCGCCAGCTCCTCGAGCTCGTGCATCTCGGCATGTGGACCGTTACCGGTTACCAAGGTGAAGACACCGCGGCGGCGAAGCGTTACTACGCCCTCGATCAACGTCTCATGGAAATGGCGACGGCACTCGGCTGCGCCGATCTTGTGGAAGAGCGCGAGGATGGTTCGCTCCAGCCGGCGCCCAAGCTGGCCGAAGACGAGCGGGTGCGCGACATCCAGAGCGAATTTCAAAACGATGTTTTCTGGCACGAACTGGTCGCCCGGCTGGCCGACCGCGACCTGGCCGGCGAACAGGCCAAGCGCACGATGGAAACGCCGGGCGTCGAGCCGCCACCTTCGCGCGACGAACGGCTCAAGAAGATCGAGGACCGCTACTGGGCTGAGTTCGAAAAGAACGACCTCGCGCACGTTGTCGTCTTGCGCGGCGGCCGGGGCTGAGGCATATCCGGCGATGCTCCGCCCGGGCCAGGCGGCACTGTGCCATGAGAATACCCCTGCTTGTCCCGATTCTGGTCCTGTTATTGTCTGCGTCCGCATTCGCCGCGGAGCGTCTGAAAAAAGAATCCAATGACGCCGTGCTCGATCTGGCGGCCAACCGATCCGCCCGCGTGATCAAATGGGAACACCCGCGCTACGCACCGGTGCCGGGCGCCGAATGGGTGGAGAAGGCCGTGCGGGTTGCCTTTGAGGTGGACACGGACGGTCGTGTGCTCGATGCGCGCGTGATGAGCGGGGCGGAGGAATACCACGCGACCGCGCTGGCGGCGGTGTCCGGTTGGCTGTTTGAGCCGGGGCTGGAAAAGGGCCAGCCCGTGATGGTTTCGAAGGAGGTGCGCTTCGTCTTCACGCCCAAAGGAACTCCGAAGAAAAATCCCCGCGATGAATCCTGGAGCCCTTATCCGGTTGAAACACCTGAAACCGTCCCGCCGGGCGAACCCGCTGATCCCACCGCGCGCTATCCCGAAGCACTGCTGCCGCGGCGCCTCTCCGGCGAGGTGGAGCTCATGCTGGGCGTCAACACCGAGGGTCGCGTTGATGGCGTGGAGATCGGGCGCGCCACACATGTCGAGTTTATCAGCGCCGCCCTTGATACCGTAGCCGGTTGGAGGCTGCGGCCGGCCCGCAAGGGCCGCATCGCCCAGCGCGGACTGAAGCTGGCGGTGCTGTCGTTTCATCCCGTGGATGAGGAGGGCCACCTCATCCGTCGCGAGTGGCTCGAACGAAACGGTGTTTTCCTGCGCGAGCCTGCGGGGGTTGCGACGACCAATCATTTTGACCACACGCCGGAGGTTCGGGTCGTCGCTGATCCCGTTCATCCGCACGAGCACCTGATGGCCGGCACCGAGGGCGGAGCGCGTGTGAACTTTGCCGTCACGGCTGGCGGCCGGGTGACCGGGGTGCGCGTGGACGAGGCGACGGCACCCGAGTTCGGCGAATCGCTGGCCGCCGCGATTGAGGCATGGGAGTTCGAGCCCTTGCACAAGGACGGCAAGGAAACGCGGGCCGAATTCAGCATCACATGGCGTTTCAAGGTTCCCGGCGCCGGCAGCGTGGAGCGGCGCCTGCTCGACAACCTCGGCACGGCGCAGGATGCGGTGGACGCCCGCCAGCTCGACCAGCGGCTCGCACCGCTCTTCATCCGCCAGGCGGTTTATCCCGCTGCATTGCGCGAGGCGGGGGAGGAAGGCGAAGCGCGGGTCGAGGTGATCGTTGATCGCGAAGGACGGGTGCGCCTGCCGCACGTCCGTTCCGCCACGCGGCCGGAGTTTGGCTGGGCCGCAGCCGTGGCGGTGAGCCAATGGCTGTTCGAAACGCCGCGCAAAGGCGGTGAACCGGTGGACGTGCGAGTCCTGATCCCGATCAAATTCAAGAGCGCGCCGACGGAACAGTAAGTCCGGCTGCGGTCGTCCAAAAAGTGCGTTTGCACCCCGCGGGCTGACGCTTCAAATTGGCCGCCCCATGAGAAGCATCCGTGTTTTTTCCCTGCTGCTGCTCCTACCCCTCGCGCTGGCCGCGGCCGATCGTTCCCTGAAGGTGGACCGCGCCCGGTCCTATGTGGACGTCGACGTAAAGGCCACCGTGGATTCCTTCACCGCGCGGCTTGAGGCCTACGAACTCCAGGCGGTCGCCGATGAGCGCAACCGCGTCCAGTCCGCGACGCTCGTCTTTAAATTCGCCGATCTGAAGACCGGCAAATCCGACCGCGATGCCGGCATGATTGAATGGCTCGGCGGCGGCGAGCCCACCGGGCGCTTCGAGCTGGGCATCCTGGCGCTCACGCCGTCGGGCCAGGGCCAAGCCAATGGCAATCTCACCTTTCACGGCCGCACCGCGCTCGTCGAATTTCCCGTCAACGTCGTGCAAGCCGACGGGGCCCTTGTTATTTCCGGCACGGCGACGATTGATTATCGCAACTGGGGTCTGAAGAAATACCGCAAGCTCGGCGTGCTCACGGTGGATCCGGAAGTGAAGATTCGCTTCAAATTCACCGCGGTGCCGGAGTGAAGCGAAACCTTGTCGGAAATGTAGGAGGGGCTTTATGCCCCGATGGATTGAAGCCCCAAACAGTCGGGGCATAAAGCCCCTCTTACATCTGAGTCCGCTCACTGCCGCGAGCCGTCAAAGACGCCGACGAAGGGCTTCGGCACAATCATCGCGGTGCGGGCGTTGGCGGCGGGTAGAATCTTCTCCGCCCAGGCATTGACCTCTTCCAAGGAGAGCTCTTCCACCAGACCGTTGTGCAGGGAGAGGATTTCGTCGATTCGGCCGGGCGTTTCCTGCGCACGTTTGAAGAGGCCGAGCAGGAAACTGTTTTCCTTGAAGCCGCGCCGCAGCTGGCTGCGCACGATACCGACGCCGCCTTCGAACTCCTCGCGTGTTGCTCCTTCGGCGAGCCCGGCCGCCGTATCCCGCACGAGTTGGGCGACCTGTTGAACATCCGCCGGAGTGCAGTCCACCGTGGCTTCCATGAGGCCGAAGTTCTCGAAACCGCCATAGGGATCGAACCTGGCGCTGGGGCCGTAGGCATAGCCATGGGCATTGCGAACCTGCTCGTTGATGCGGAACTCGAGCAGCTTGCTAAGCACTTGCAGCGCGGCGTTGTCGCGCGCGGTGATGCGACCGCTCACCGGCCAATTTCCCTGCACGAGGCCGAGGTTGAGTTCCCCAATAAACTCGAAGCGTTTGAATCCCGCCGGCGCGGTCACCTTGACCGGTAGCGGGGCCATCGCGCGCTCCTTCGTGGCGGCGCGCGGTCCGAGTGTGCCAAGGGTGCGCGTGAGCGCCTGCAGCATGGCCTCGCGCGAGACATCGCCCACGATGGTGATCTCGACGTAGCCGGCGGTCAGCGCGGGTTCCATCCACGCCCGCACGTCCGCCACGCCGAGCGAAGCGTAATCCTTGGGCGTGCCGGACATGAAGCGCGCATCACCCTGGAAAAGATGGTCCATCATCTGCCGCAGGCCTTCCGGGAATCCCATCGTCGAACCCATGCGGCCCATTGCCGCCATCATGCGCTGTTCCTGATGGGCGTAAGGGTTGAATTTCGGCGCGCGGATGATCTCGGTGACGATACCGAGGAAGGTTTCGAGATTGTTCGTCGCCATGAGGCCGCGGAAGGCGAACGCGTCGTTGTCGGCCAGGTCGAAGCTGAAGTTGAGCAGTTTCCGATCGATGATCTGCGCGAGCTGGTCGGTCTGGTAATAAATCGTGCCGCTGCCCATGAGGGTGTTGAGGCCGAATTCCTTCAGTGCGGGCTGCTTGCCGGGCATGGTGAGCAATCCGTCGCCGACGCGGACGATGGCCTGCACAAATCCGGGCTCGTGCTTGGTGGGAATGAAGTTCAGGCGCACGTTGTTGCTCAGGCGCAGCAGCTCGACGCCGAGCTCCGGCACGGTGCGCGTTTCGGCGATGGTGGCGGCCGAGCCCGGCTTGCGCAGGACGAAGGGTTCATCCTTGGGCGTCTGGGGCAGAAGGTAGGACAGCTCGCCGCGCCGGTGTTTCTGCACGGTCTTGAGCACCTCGGCGGGTTTCAAATCGAGGTCAACGTCTCCACCGACGTGAAAAGCCATGGCATCCAGGTTCCACAGGCCGCGAAAGGCGCGATTGAGTTCATCGGGTTTCAAACCGTTCAGCCAGTCGCGCATCCAGGCCAATTCGGTTGCCGGGCCGAAGAACACGTTATGCGAAGTGATCGCATCCGCCAAATCGCTGCATAGTTCCGAGGGTTCCGTCACCGGGAGCAGTCGGAGCCGGTGTTCGACAAGTTCGAGATGACGGTTGCGGAGTTCGGTGACCTCGGCCGCGGTGAAACCGCGTTTCACCACATCGCGCACCGCTTGGTCCACGCCCAGGAGACCCTGCAACCACGCATCGCCGGGGACCTTGACCGAGGCCAGCACGGATTCGTAGCCCATGATAACCTCGTAGCCAGCCTGTGGGTCCGCAGTGCCGGGCACCTGGTAGCCCAGGCGTTGGCTGAAAAGGGACAGGGCAAGCGCGCTTCGCCATTGATGCAGCTTGGCTTCGCGCGGATTCGGGCGCGCGGCCAACGGGGCGGCGCTCGCGACCAGCGTCTCCGCCGAACCGATACCTGAGACCCGGAAGACCCCTGCGCGGAGTGAACGGAGTTCGGGTTTGCCGGACGGGCGCTCGGGAACGGGTGTGGCGGCTTTTTCAAGCGAGGAGAATTTTTCGCGGATGACCACCTCCAGGCTCGCGGCGTCGAAGTCGCCGGCCGCCACGACGATCATCAGATCCGGGCGATAGCAGCGGCGGTAGAAATCGAGGAATTGATCGCGTCGCAGGCTGCGCAGGGTCTCGTCGGTGCCGATAAGGGGATTTTGGGCGAAGTTAGCCCCGCGAAAGATCACCGGCAGGGTGGCGTCTACCTGCTGTTCCGTCAGGCCACTGCGGTTGCGCTTTTCCGCAAAAATCACCCGACGCTCACGATCGATGACCGCAGGTTCGAAGTTGATACTGCTGGCTACGCCGCGAAAGAAACGGAGGCCATCAGCCAGGAAACGGGGATCATTGTCGCGAAAATCGAGGCTATAGGTCGTATTGTCGTAAAAGGTGAAGGCGTTGATATCGCTGCCGTATTCGGCGCCGAGCCGGCGGAAAAACGACAGCATCTGGAGCGCGTCCATTTCGCCGGTGCCGTTGAAGGCCATGTGTTCGGTGAAGTGGGCGATGCCCAATTCGTCGCTCCGTTCGTCGACGGAGCCGGCGAGCACGACGAGCTTCATGTTCACGTGTCCCGGCACGCCTTGGTGCGGCAGGAGCGCGTAGCGGAGGCCGTTGTCGAGTCGGCCCCACACGACGCGGCTGTCAGGCTTGTGCGAGGTGCCTTCGTGCGCCCAACGCCCGGTCCGCGGATCACCCGCGGCTATCGCGGAGGGCGATGAAAACATGCCGGCCAGAACAGCCAGGATGGGCAGCAAACGGAGCGAAGACATCATGGGGCGGAACCCCTTGAACCTGTCCGACTGCGTCCCCGGCGCAACTCCGGGTTTGGATGGTTCTTCAGGTGGAGTCCGGCCTCTGGACGGGCTGGTTGAATCATCGGGAAAAACCCGCCTGGAAGTCGGGGCATAAAGCCCCTCCCACATCCGAGCCAACCTGCGCGGAGCGCAGGTTCCACCGTGCCTCACTTCTTCGGCGCGTGGCGCTTTTCCAGCACAGCGATGGCGTCGGCGAGCTTCAGCTTTTTCACCCGCAGGAGCACGATGAGGTGATAGAGCAAGTCGGCGGCTTCACCGGCGAAGTCCTTGTTCTTGCCAGCGACGGCGGCGAGCGCGGTTTCGAGACCTTCCTCGCCGACTTTCTGCGCGACGCGACCGACGCCTTCCTTGGCGAGGCGCACGGTGTAGCTGCTCGTGTCGCCGCCCTTGATGCGCTCGTCGAGGAACTGTTCGAGATGACCTAGGAAGCCGACTCCGCCCACGAGCGCGCCGTCGCCGAAGCAACTCACGGTGCCGCGGTGACAGGTCGGGCCGATCGGGTTGGCCTGCACGAGGAGCGTGTCGTTGTCGCAATCCACCTCGACGTTCACGACTTTGAGAAAATGGCCGGACGACTCGCCCTTGGTCCAGAGGCGGTCCTTGGTGCGGCTGAAGAAGGTGACCTTCTTCGTGCGCAGGGTTTTCTTCAGTGCCTCGGCGTTCATGTAGCCGAGCATGAGCACCTGCAGGGTGGCGGCGTCCTGCACGATGGCGGGCACGAGGCCATTGGTCTTCTTCCAGTCGATTTTCGGGAGTTTCATGGGAGCGGATTCAGTTAACCACAGAGGGACGGAGACATAGAGTCAGGACGACAAGGGATTCTTTGTGTCTTCGTGGTTGATATTTGGTTGCTCAAGGGCGGATCGAAATGCCGTCGGCGAGGAGCTGTTCCTTGAGCTTGGGAATGGCGATGATGCCCTTGTGGAAGACCGACGCGGCGAGCGCGCCGTCCACGCCGGCGATCCGGAACACGTCGTTGAAGTGAGCGATTTCGCCGGCGCCGCCGGAGGCGACAAGCGGGATGCGCAGGAGCGCGCGCAGGGCCTTCAGTTGCACGAGATCGTAGCCGCGGCGCACGCCGTCCTGATTCATGCAGTTGAGCACGATTTCGCCGGCGCCGAGCTTCTGCGCCTCGACGGCCCAGTCGAGGGTGCGCCAGCGGGTGGACTGCGTCTTGTCGGGATTGCCGGTGTAGGCCTTCACGAAATAGTCGCCGTTTTCCGTGCGGCTGTCGATGCCGACGACCACGCACTGCGAGCCGAACTCGCGGGCGAGCTGGCCGATGAGCGCGGGGTTTTCGAGGGCGGGGGAGTTGATGGAGATCTTGTCGGCGCCGCCGTGGAGGATCGCGCGCGCGCCGTCGAGCGAGCGGATGCCGCCCGCCACGCAGAACGGGATGTCGAGCACCTTGGCCACACGCGTCACCCACTCGGTCGCAACCGTGCGCCCGTCGCTGCTCGCGGTGATGTCGTAGAACACCAGCTCGTCGGCGCCTTCGTCGCGGTAGCGCTGCGCGAGCTCGATGATGTCGCCCACGTCCTCGTGGTCGCGGAACTGCGTGCCCTTGACGACACGACCGTCGCGGACGTCGAGGCAGGGAATGATGCGGCGGGCTAGCATACGGGAAAATTCCAAACGCCAGGCTCCAAACGCCAAACAAATCCGAAACGGGAAATTGGGAAACGGGGTTTGGTTTCGGTGCGCTGGAGCTTCTTTGGCATTTGGACCTTGGGCGTTTGGGATTTCAGCAGGCCAATGCCTGTTGAAGGGTGAATTTCTTTTCGTAGAGCGCGCGGCCGACGATGGCGCCGGCGGAGCCGGTGGCCTTGAGCGCGCGCAGGTCGTCGAGCGACGAGACGCCGCCCGAGGCCTGGATCTGGAGCGAGGGGAACTTCTTCACGAGCGCGGCGTAGAGCGCGGCGTTGGGGCCGGTGAGCTTGCCGTCCCGGCTGATGTCGGTGCAGAGAATATGCACGAGACCGGCGGAAAGGTAGCCGGCGAGAAAATCGTCGAGCGCCACGCCGGTCGTTTCCTGCCAGCCGGCCGCGGCGATGCGCGGCACGCCGGCGTCGTCGAGCCGCACGTCGGGCGAGAGGATGATTTTTTCCGGACCGAAGGACTTGAGCCAGCCGCGCACGAGGTCGGGTTGGCGCACGGCCAGGCTGCCGACGATCACACGCTGGACGCCGGCATTGAGCAACGCGGCCACCTGGGCTTCATCGCGGATGCCGCCGCCGGTCTGCACGCGCAGGCCGCTTTCGCGGGCGAGTTTTTCGACGAGCGGCGTCTGGCGCTTCGCGGGATCCTTGGCGCCGTCGAGGTCAACGACATGCAGCCAGGTCGCTCCCGCGGCTTGGAAGCCGCGCGCGACGGGGAGCGGGTCGTCACCGTAGGATTTTTCCTGGTCGAACTTGCCCTCGGTGAGGCGCACGACGCGCCCGCCGCGGAGGTCGATGGCGGGATAGATGATCATGGCGCGGGTTGAGTGTAACATAATACGTTACAGTTTTCCGGGAGGGTCATACGCGGCCCTCCACGAAATTCTGCAGCAGGCGGGCACCGGCGGCGCCGGAGCGCTCGGGGTGGAACTGGACGCCGGAGAAGTTGCCGCGCTGCACGACGGCGGTGAAGGGGCGGCCGTGAATGGAGGCGGCGAGGGTGAATTCGTTCACCGGGCCGGCGAAACTGTGGACGAAGTAGAAACGCGTCGTCGCGTCGAAGCCGCGAAGCAGCGGGGCCGGTTGACGGATTTCGAGCGTGTTCCAACCCATGTGCGGCACGGTGATGCCAGGCGATTCGGGCAGGCGCGCGACGCGGCCGGGAATCAGGCCGAGCGAGGCGATGTCGCCTTCTTCGGAAGACTCGAAGAGCAGCTGCATGCCGAGACAGATGCCGAGCACGGGCTGCGTGAGACCGCGCACGACCTCGACGAGGCCCTTGGCTTGGAGACGCTTCATGCCTTCCTGCGCCGAGCCGACGCCGGGCAGGATGACGCGATCGGCCGCGCGGATCACCGCGGGGTCGGCCGTGAGTTCACTTTGGATGCCGAGACGTTCGAGCGCGAAGCGCACCGAAGCGATGTTGGCTCCACCACTGTCAACGATGGCTAACATGTTTGCCAACCTCCGGTTGCCGCAAAACGCCAAATTCCAAACGCCAAATCACAAACAATGTCGA
>JBIQJF010000016.1:0-74123 GCA_044507675.1 Opitutales bacterium
GACGCCCTCGGTTGGTTTGCCGCTTGTGGCTATAACTTTATTTGAAATGCTCTAGTGCGAAGTATCAGGGGTCAAGTAACAAGGGCTCCACCAGGCCACAGCGCGGCTGAGCCATTTCCTGATACTGGATCCTTGTTACCTGATACTTCGCTGAGGCGAAGCCTCAGCGCGAGATGTCGCGTTGGGTGAGGACCTTGAAGCCGCGCGTGTTGAGCGCGCTGCAGGCGAGTTCGTAATCCTCGACGCTGAGCGCCAGGGCGGAGCGGCCTTTCGGACGCACGAGAAAGGCGTAGGCGTAGTGGACGTTCACCTCGACGGCGATGAGCGCGTTGAGCACGTCCTTCACCTGTGATTCGTCGCGAAACTCCACGGCGAGCACGTCGCATTCGGTGAAGAAGAAATTGTTGGCGGCCATCAACTCGCGGGCGCGTTCAGGATCGTCCACGATCATGCGGTCCAGCGCGGTGTCGGTCTGGTCGATGGTCGTGATGGCCATGATGTGGATGTTATGCTTGGCCAGGAGTGCGACGAGGTCGTGCAAGCGACCGACGCGGTTCTCGATGAATACGGAGAACTGCTTGACGGGTTCGGCGGCGACCGGGGCTGCGGTGTCGGACTCGGACATCGTTTGACGAATTTGACGTTATACGCCGCGACCGGGTGGGTCAATGCCGCCTTGTGCCGGCAGGATCCGAGGGTCAGGCTGGCGGGATGGACGCGTCCGAGACCCATGTTCGCACGAGCCGCCGTGCCGAGGAAGGCGCGCGGCTCGTCTTGCGTGGGATTCTGCTTAACGCATTGCTCGCGGCGGCGAAGTTCACGGGTGGTATCCTCGGCAACACCTACGCGCTCGTCGCCGACGGTGCGGAGTCGCTGCTCGATATTCTCACTTCATTGCTGGTGTGGGCGGGTTTCCGGGTGGCGGCGCGCCCACCCGACGATGATCATCCCTATGGCCACGGAAAGGCAGAGGCGCTGGCCGCGCTGGCGGTCGCGGTGGTCATTTTTGCCATGGCGGGTTGGGTGGGCTGGCATGCAGTGCGCGAAATTATGACCCCGCATCACGGCCCGGCGTGGTGGACGTTGCCGTTGCTGGCGGTGATTATCGCTACCAAATGGGTTTTCTCTCGCCGGCTTGGCGCCGCCGGGGAGCGCACGGGCAGCACCGCGCTCGGCGCGGAGGCGTTGCATCATTGGACCGATGCGATGACCTCGGCAGCGGCCTTCGTGGGCATCGCCATCGCGCTCATTGGCGGCGAGGGCTGGGAAACGGCTGATGACTGGGCCGCGCTATTCGCCTGCGTGGTGATCGCGTTCAACGGCACGGGTATGCTTACGACAGCCTTGGGCGATGTGATGGATTCGGCGGCTCCGGCGTCTTATGAACACGAAGTCCGTGATCTCGCGCGCGCCGTGCCGGGCGTGCTCGCGTTGGACAAGGTGCGTGTGCGCAAGAGCGGCCTGAGCCATCTCGTGGACATCCAGGTGCGCGTGGACGGCGGCCTGACCGTGCGCGAGGGTCACGACATCGCGCACGCCGTCAAAGACGCGCTCATCGCCTCGGCTCCGCACGCCATCAGCGACGTGACCGTGCATGTTGAGCCGATGAAATGACGCGATTCAGCCGAATTTCTGTGCGACCTTCCAGCCGACCCAGACGCCAACGAGGCTGCCCAGCCCGCTGAGCAGAAAGCTGCCGAAAAACTCCAGACCGAGCGCGCCGCCGAGGAACCAGCCAGCGTAGCCGACGATCGCCGTGCCGGCAAAGATGCAGAGTTTGTTCATGTCGGCAGCATGTCAGGCGATAGTATTGGCGCAAGCGGCGGCTAATCGGTCAAGAGATCGCAACTAATTCGCAAGCCAAGCACAGCCTTTCCCGTTTACTCGCACGCTACGCGGAATAAGCTGCCTCATCATGAAACTCGACGCGAGCAAGCCCCTGTGTCGTAACCCGCACCTGATCCGCTGGGTGAGCAAAATGGCCGCCCTCTGCAAACCAGATGCCATCCACTGGGTGGATGGTTCGCAGAAGGAATACGACGGCCTTTGCCAGCAACTCGTGGATGCGGGCACGTTCATCAAGCTGAACCAGAAGAAATGGCCCGGCTGTTTCCTGGCTCGCTCCGACCCGGGCGACGTCGCGCGCGTCGAGGACCGCACCTACATCTGTTCGCTGTCGAAGGACAACGCCGGCCCGACCAACAACTGGGTCAATCCCTTCGAGATGCGCAAGACACTCAAGGGCCTGTTCAACGGCTGTATGAAGGGCCGCACCATGTATGTGCTGGCCTACAGCATGGGCCCGATTGGGTCGCCGATGTCGCAGATCGGCGTCGAGTTGACGGATTCGCCCTACGTCGTCGTCAACATGCGCATCATGGCGCGCATCGGTCAGAAGGTGTTCGACCTCATTGACCAGGACTTCAAGCGCGTCGTCCCCTGCGTGCACTCGGTCGGCGCCCCGCTCAAGAAGGGGCAGAAGGACGTCGCCTGGCCGTGCAACAAGGAGAAATACATCGTCCACTTCCCCGAGACGCGCGAGATCTGGAGCTACGGTTCGGGTTACGGCGGCAACGCCTTGCTCGGCAAAAAGTGCTTCGCGCTCCGCATCGCCAGCGCCATGGCGCGCGACGAGGGCTGGATGGCCGAGCACATGCTCATTCTCGGCGTCGAGGATCCGAAGGGTGAAAAGACCTACGTGGCCGCCGCCTTCCCGAGCGCCTGCGGCAAGACCAACTTCGCCATGCTCATTCCGCCCCCGCATTTCCAGAAGCAGGGCTGGAAGGTGTGGACCGTGGGCGACGACATCGCGTGGATCAAACCCGATGCCGACGGACGCCTGCACGCCATCAACCCCGAGGCCGGCTTCTTCGGCGTGGCTCCAGGCACGAGCGTTAAGACCAATCCCAACGCCATGGCCGCGCTGTCGAAGAACACCATCTTCACCAACGTTGCGCTCACCGATGACGGTGGCGTGTGGTGGGAAGGCATGACCGACGAGCCGCCCGCGCACCTCATCGACTGGCAAGGCAACGACTGGACGCCCCAGCTCGCGAAGGAGAAGGGCGTGAAGTCGTCGCATCCGAACTCGCGCTTCACTGCGCCCGCGTCGCAATGCCCCACGATCGATCCTGCCTGGGAGAAACCCGAGGGCGTGCCGATCAGCGCCATCATCTTTGGCGGCCGGCGCGCGACGACGATGCCGCTCGTATTCCAGACCTTCAACTGGAGCAGCGGCGTCTATGCCGGCGCCACCATGGGTTCGGAGATGACGGCTGCCGCCGCCGGCACGATCGGCAAGGTGCGCCGCGACCCGATGGCCATGCTGCCGTTCTGCGGCTACCACATGGGCGACTACTTCCGCCACTGGATCAAGATGCAGAAGAGCATCGCCGAGACCCCGCGCATCTTCCACGTGAATTGGTTCCGCAAGGATGCCGACGACAAGTTCATGTGGCCGGGCTTCTCGGAGAACATGCGCATCCTGAAGTGGATCGTGGATCGCGCCCGCGGTGGCGGACGCGCCAAGGAAACGCCCATCGGCTGGATGCCGCGCTACGACGACATCGACTGGAAGGGCCTGAACCTTTCCCGCGAGCAGTTCGAGGCGCTGCAATCCATCGATCGCGCCGCCTGGCGCGCCGAGGTGCTCAGCCACGAGGAACTCTTCGTGGACCTGCACGCCCACCTGCCGAAGGAAATGATGTTCGAGCGCGAGCTCCTCATCTGCCGCCTGCTCTGAAGTGGGTCGAGATTTTGAAAGTGCAAGGCGGGGTTTCCAAACCCCGCCTTGATGTTCGACACACCCCCCGGCGCTGCGCGCCACCCCTCTTCATAGAAGGGATCCAGGCCCACGCTGCCGAAATTCCCCTCTATCAAGAGGGAACCATGCAGTTGAACCTGATCCCCCTCGGTGGCGAGAATCTCTATGGTGATGCTGTGGGCAGCCCGCTTGCGGGCGCATTTCCAGGGCGCGCGCAAGCGCGCTGACCCACACCCCACTGCATAGTTCGGGATCAAGAGGGGTGCCCGGCAGGGCAGGGTGTGTGCTCAGCTGGCGAGCAACGGTGAAGGGCCTGCTGCCAGTTTGATCGCGAACTCCAATATACGCAGTCGAAGACGGACTGCGGCCTACACCAGCTTTCGCACAGTATCTCCCTCGCGGATTGTGCCGGGTTGGACAATCTTTGCGTTGATGCCGCGGAGATTCAGCGAGCGGCCCACGGGTGAGTTGACGAACTTCATCGCGTTTGCACCGAAACGCTGCGTGAACTTCGCGCAGCCGGTGTGCGGCACGCTGGTCACCTCGATTACGGCGGTTCCGATGGCAAGGCGGGTGCCAGGTGGGAGATTGGACGCGCTCAAATCGAGATCGATGTAAAGCTGGTCGCCCGCGAGCGGCCAGCGATCACGGTTGCGGGCGACGAGTGCAATGGCGCGGGCGTTCATCACCGTGAGTTGCATGTCGGGATGTGCCGAGCCATCAGGCGTGGAGCGGCTGCCGCGGGCGCGCCAGCTATCGCCGACGAGCCCGGTGGCGGTATCGAGCTCTGCCACCGGCAGCACCTCGCGCTGGTCGGAAGCCGGCCGACGGACGATCATCGCCAAGCTTCCATCATCGGCCGGGGATTGCCGGATAGGGTCGAGCCCGGCTTCGAGTTCTTCGGAAGTCAGATGAAGGGCGTCGGACATGGCGATACGGTGCCATGGTGGTGGCCGCGGGCGAGTGCGCAACTGCTCCCGGCGGGCACACTCGCAGATTTGAGCAAGCGATACAGGCAGGGTTTTGGGCAAAAATCGCGGCTGAGTTGCCCGTTGTTGAGCCGATAGGGCCGCTTCGGGAAAAAGGCTTGGCGACATGATCGCCACTACAGTCCGGCAGGTTTGTGCCGATTTCTGATTTACCCTCATGAGTCTGGGACACGACACCATCATTTCACTCGGCAGCAAGCTGCCGCCGGCGCTCGGCATTTTTGGTCGTCTTCGCACGCTGCTGGACGACGCCGACTGCGATCTCGACGACATCGTCGAACTCCTGCGCGTGGATCCGGCGCTCACCTTCCAGATCATCAAGCTGAGCAACAGCGCCGTTTACGGCCTCAAGAGCCGAATTCAGACCCTCGACGAGGCGGTGGGCCGCGTGGGTTTCGGGGAAATTCACCAACTCGTGGGCCTCATCGTATCGCGCCAGGTTTTCCAAGGCGATTTGACCAACTACGGCATCCCGGCCGGCCGTTTATGGGAGAATGCGGTGGCGGTCGGGGCGCTTGCGTCGGCCTTTGCGACTCGCGTCACCGGCAACGGCGGTGGTGCCTACTCGGCGGGTTTGATGCGCAATCTCGGCAAGATCATTCTGAACAACCACACGGCCGCAGCGCTCTATCCGGGCGAGGAAGCGCAGCCCGATGTGTTTGCCTGGGAAAAAACCCAGCACGACATCACGTCGCCGGAGGCCACGGCCATGCTGATGGACCACTGGCGTTTCCCGTTCGACATCACCGGGGCGGTTTGCACCCACACGAATCCGGACACGGCAGGCGAGTTCACGGGTGGCGCGGCCAACCTTCACCTGGCCTGCAGTTACGCGGCAGAGTGGGGTTGTGCATTGCCCGGCGAGGGCCTCTCTCTCTGGCGACGAGACGACGAAATGCTCGCGATGGTCGGATTGGACAAGGACCTGCTCGAAGGCGCCGTGAGTGACGCCCGGCAGCAATTCAGCCGCTTTGCACTGCTCGAATGGTCGCAAGCCGCCTGACAAGGCGGACGGTCAGACTAGTGTTGGAACGATAACGGGAGTTGTCAGGTGGCGGAGCATGCCCATGCTGCGCGGTTCATGGCCACCCCCAACCCCCACGAAGACAGGGTGCACAGCGAAGAGTTTTTGCATACGCTGATGCGCCGGCAACTGAAGCTTTCCATCGCCTGCGCGGCCGCCTTTCTGGTGGTTCTCCTTGGCCTGCCGCTGGCCAACTACTTTGCGCCCGACCTGATGGCCACGCGGGTCTTCGGTTTTACGCTCACCTGGTTCCTGCTGGGCGTGCTGTTTTTTCCGGCCGTCTGGGTCATCTCGTGGATTTTTATCCGCCGCTCCATCTGGCTGGAGGACGACGAGGTGCGACAGGTAAAATCCGACACGGAGGCGCGCTGAACCATGACCTCCCTGCTGCCTCTCGCCTTTATGGAAGGCGTCGATCCATGGATCTTCGGTTTCTCGTTCATCACGGTGATCGTGACGGTTTGGATGGGCTTCCGCTCAGCCAAGACGTCGAAGACCGCCAGTGACTTCTTCGTGGCCGGCCGTTCGGTGTCGGTCGGTTGGAATGCCTCGGCCATCTCCGGCGAATACCTGTCGGCCGCTTCGTTCATGGGTGTCGCGGGCATGGTGATGTCGAGCGGCTACGATGCGCTGTGGTATCCCGTGTGTTATGCCTGCGGTTATCTTTTCCTGCTGCTGTTCATCGCGGGCCCGTTGCGCCGCTTCGGCGCCTACACGATTCCGGATTTCGCGGAGGGCCGGTTTGATTCCCCGCTCTTCCGCAAGATCGCCGTGTGCTTCGTGTTGTTCATCGGCTTCTTCTACACGATGCCGCAGATGAAGGGCGCGGGCACGACGCTCGCCTACATTTTCCCCGGCATGCCCTACTGGGGCGGCGTGGTGCTCGTCGGCGCGGTGATCACGCTCAATGTCGCGCTCGGCGGCATGAAGGGCATCACGCTGGTGCAGGCTTTCCAGTATTGGATAAAGATGTTCGCGATCAGCGTGCCCATCTTCGTGGTGATGTCGGTTTACGGTTTCTACAACGCCCACCTCGGCGTGAATGACGGACGTCCGGTCAATGCCGGCGAGCCCGCCGCCATGGTGCAAACGGTCGAACGCAAGCCGCTCGTCGAAAAGGCTCCGGCCGATACGCCATGGATTTCGCCCTTCGGCCCGCTCACGACCAAGGCCGCCAAGGCCGCCGGGTTGAGCGACGAGGAGTCCAAGCCCTATTCGCTGCTCTATACCTATTCGCTCATCATCGCGTTGGTTTGCGGCACCGCCGGCCTGCCGCACATCCTCGTGCGCTTCTACACCAACCCCGACGGCGCGGCGGCGAAGAGGACGACGATGTGGGTGATGATCCTCATCGGCATTTTCTACGTGTTTCCGCCCGTATTCGGTGTCATTGGCCGCAATCTCATGCCAGAGCTCTACGCCGCCACCGGGGCCAAGGGCACGGACAAGGTCGTGCTCGAGCTGCCGCGCGTGATCGGCGGTGTGTGGGGCAGCATCTTGAGCGGCATCACCTGCGCCGGTGCGTTTGCGGCGTTCATGAGCACGTTCAGCGGCCTGCTGGTCTCGATGACCGGCGCGCTCGCGCACGACGTTTACGGCCGCATCCTCCGCCCGAATTCCACGCCGCAGGAACGCATGTTCATGTTCAAGGTTTCCGCGGTCGTCATCGGCACGGTGGCCATCGTGCTCGGCGCCCAGGTGGAGCAGCTCCAAATCAACTTCATGGTCGGCCAGGCCTTCGCGATCGCGGCGGCGAGTTACTTCCCGCTGTTGTTCATGAGCGTCTGGTGGCGCGGCATGACGATGACCGGCGCGGCCACGGGCATGTTGGGCGGCGGTCTCGCCGCGCTGGCCTGCACGACGATCATCAACCTGAGCGACCTGAAGATCGTTGACATGACCGCCTTCTGGAAAGCCAACCCGCTGCTCCGCATCCTCTGCGAGCAACCGGCGATCTGGACCGTGCCACTGGCCATCGTCCTCATGATCGTGGTATCCAAACTTACCTCCGCCAAGGTGCCGACCGACATCCGCATGAAGATGCTGGTGTTGCATGCGCCGGAGAAGCTCGGCCTCAAACAGGAATACATCCAGGAGCACCAGGCAGGCTTGGGACATTGACGCGCGCGGAATTCTGATTCCCAGTTTCCGCACCCCATGAGTTCCCCCACGCCGGCCGTCACCCCGGGCCGCGTGCCGCCACCCCGTTCCCTCGGCGGCGTGTTACGGCAGATTGGCCCGGGTCTTATCATCAGCGCAGTCATCGTCGGTTCCGGCGAATTGATCGTCACGCCCAAGCTCGGGGCCGAGGAAGGGTTCAAGCTGCTTTGGTTTATCATTCTCGGCTGCCTGCTGAAGGTCTTTGTGCAGATTGAACTCGGCCGCCACGCCGTGTTGCGGGGGCAGACGACGCTCGTCGGCTTGAACACGCTCCCGGGTCCGCGAGTCATCGTGTCGTGGGTGCTCTGGCTGTGGCTGGCGATGTATCTCTCACTCGTGTTTCAGGTCGCCGGCATGGTGGGCGGCGTGGCGCGCGTGTTTTCGCTGGGCGGACTGACGCTGCCGGTGAACGGCCTCGCAATTCTCATCGGTGCGAGTTGTGCGGCGCTGCTCGTGATCGGCCGCTACAAACTGGTGGAGAAGCTCTCGACCGTCTTTGTCGCCCTGTTCACCCTGGCCACGCTCGTGGCGGTCGGACTGTTGCAGAAAACCGGTTTCGCGGTGACTGGCCCGCAACTGGCGGAGGGATTTGCATTTCATCTGCCCGACCGGTTGGTGACGGCGTTCGCCGCCTTCGGCATCATCGGCGTGGGCGCGTCGGAGCTGATTTACTATCCCTACTGGTGTTTGGAGAAGGGTTACGCGAAGAGCATCGGCCCCGATGACGGCACGCCCGAATGGCGGGAGAACGCGCGAGGTTGGCTGAAGATCATGCGGGTGGACGCATGGGTGTCCTTCGCGCTCTATACGACTTCGACGCTCGCCTTCTATTTGCTCGGTGCGGCCATCTTGCACGCCAAACAAGTGCAGGTGGAGAACTCGAAGATGATAGAAACGCTCTCGCTGATGTATCGCGAGGTGTTTGGCGAATGGAGTTTCTGGATGTTTCTTGTGGGTGCCTTTGCCGTGCTTTACTCGACGATCTTCGGCGCGACGGCGTCCAACGCCCGGCTGGCCGTGGACGCCATCGACCTCTTCAAACTGAAACACTATCGCGATCCCGCGGAGCGGGCGCGCTGGCTGAAATACGCGTGTGTCGCGTTGCCGGTGGCCTTCACGACGGTCTTCATTCTCGTCGGCGCGCCCGTGAGCCTCGTCTTCATCGGCGCGGTGGGGCAGGGGCTGATGCTGCCGTTTCTCGCCGGCGCGGCGATTTATTACCACTACACAAATCCCCATCGCGAGCTGCGCGCCGGCAAGCTTTCGCTGGTCTGCCTGGTCGTGGCCTCGCTGCTGATGGCCGCGCTGGGTGCGTATCAAGTGATCAGCGCGGTGCGCGGCTGACCGGAATCAAATCCACGGATTTAGCAGCTCGGCGCCCGTGGGTTCGAAATCGCCGGTATTGCGTGTCACGAGCGTGAGACCGTGGGCAAGAGCCGTAGCGGCCAGCAGCGAATCGAGGGTCGGCAGTTTGTGTCCTTTCACTTCGGCACCAGCTTGCAACCGCCCCCATAGGTCCGCCACCGGTCCATCCACAGGCAGAATGCGGCCAGCGAAGCGTTCGGCGAGATCTCGCTCCAGCCAGCGCTCCAGCGCCTTGCGTTTCGGGCCCGCAGAGAGTCTGGCGCAGCCGCGCCGAATTTCGCCGAAGGTGATAACACTAAGGTAGAGCGACTCCTCCGGTTGTTCGTCGAGCCAGCGCAGCACCCGGGTCGAGGGCTGTTTTCGCCCCGGTTCGCAGATGACGCAGGTATCCAGCAGCCAGCTCACAGGTCCACGGAGCGGGGCAGATCACGGGAGCGTCGCGGCAATGACGCGAGCGCCTGTAGAGGAGATTGGGCCAGAAAACGGCTCAGAGGCTGGGAGCGAGGCATGAGTTTCCGAAAATCCTCCACCGACATGACCACCACAGCGGGTTCTCCATGACGCGTGACCACCTGATAGCCGTCGGTCAGCGCCTTTTCCACGACGGTGCTGAATTGATTCTTTGCTTCCTGGAGCTGCCAGTTTTTAGCCACGCCAAAATCTAGCCAGACTAGCCAGATAGGCAAGCTGCTTGTTCCTCCGGCGGGGTGAAGCCCCGGCGCATTACATTCTCGGCGATGGCTCGTGGGAACAGGAAGTTCTGGAGGTATTCCTTGCCGCCGGCCTTGGTGCCGCCGCCCGACATCTTGAAACCACCGAAGGGATGGCGCTCGACGATGGCCCCAGTGATGGCGCGGTTGAGGTAAAGATTGCCAACCATCAACTCCTGCTGCGCGCGCTCCAGCGCTCGCGGGCTGCGTGAAAACAGGCCGCCGGTCAGCGCATAGTCGGTGCCGTTCACCAGCGCGAAGGCTTCATCGAGATCCTTGGCGCGCAGGATTGCGACGACGGGACCGAAGATTTCCTCCCGAGCGATGACATGCGACGGTTTCACCTCTACGAAAACGGTGGGCGGAACAAAGAAACCTTCGGCCGGCGCGGTGCCTTGGAAGGCGAGTCTGGCTTCCTTCTTTCCCTGTTCGATGAGGTTCAGGATCTTTTTCTGCGCGTCGGCATCGATGACCGGACCAATGACGGTGCCCGGCAGAGCGGGATCGCCGACGGGGATCGACGGGCAAGCCGAGATGAAGCGATCGACGAACGAGTCGTAGATTTCGTCGAGCACGACGAGACGGGAAAGCGCGGAGCATTTTTGTCCGCTAAAGCCGAACGCACTGTAGAGCGCAGCCGGAATAGCTTCATCGAGGTCGGCGTCGTTGTCGATGATGAGGGCGTTTTTGCCGCCCATCTCGCAGACGACTTTTTTGAGGTTTTGTTGGCCGGGCAGCGTGCGGCCGGCGGTTTCCCATATTTTGGTGCCGACGGTGCGCGAGCCGGTGAAGGCGATGAAATCCACATGAGGGTGGGTGACAAGGTGCGCGCCAATGTCCTCGCCGTAACCGGGTAGGAAGTTGATCACACCGGTGGGCAAACCGGCTTCGATGAGAATTTCCATGAGCGTCGCGCCGATGACGGAGGTCTGTTCGGCGGGTTTCATGATGACGCAATTCCCCGCGACGAGCGGCGCGACTACGAGACCGGTAAGAATCGCGAGCGGGAAGTTCCATGGCGCAATGGCCACGCCGACGCCACGCGGCGTCCAAGTCTGCACGCAGCGCTCGCCGGGCACGGCTTGCGTGACGGCCGGTTTGGCGAGTTTGTGCATTTCGACAGCATAGAAGCGGCAGAAATCGATGGCCTCGGAGATGTCGCCGTCGGCCTCGATCCAAGGCTTGCCGGCTTCCAGGATGAGAAGTGCGTTCAACTCATAACGACGCGACTCCATGAGGTCGGCCGCGCGCTCGAGGAGTTTGGCGCGTTCTTCGACCGGGGTGGCCCGCCACTTTGGAAAAGCGGATCGGCAGGTTGCGACCGCGGCGTCGGCGTCGGCGATCGTGGCGCGCGCCCAGTGTCCGACGATTTGTGACGGCTTGGCCGGGTTGAGGGAAACGACGTATTCGCGATCGGCGATTCTTTTGCCTCCGATGATGAGCGGCCATTTTTTCCCGAGCTGGGCCGCCATCGATGCGAGAGCGGTCTTTTGTTTCTCCCGGTTGGGAGCTTGGGAGAAATCGGTGTTGGCGGCGTTGACGAAAGTGCCCGGCGCCGGGGCCTTACGGGCGAGCGGGGCAGGAGCGGCAGCAATCTGCGTGATGGGATTCTCGAGCAGTTTCTCCTTCGTGGCTTCGCCCATGTTTTTCAGACGGAGAAAGCCCTCGTTGGACGTATTCTCGAGCAGACGGCGAACCAGATAAGCCATGCCCGGAAGCAGCTCGCCGATGGCGCAGTATTCCCGGACCCGGTGGCCCATGTGGAGAAGCGCGGCCTTGAGCTCATCGGCCATGCCATAGAGGGCTTGGAACTCGTAGGCACGCGGATCGATGCCGAGACTCTCGGCCTGGGCAATGGCGTGAGCGCAGGAGCGGACGTTGTGCGAGGCGAAGTTCGGGGTGACGAGGTCGATGTTCTCAAGGAGAACGCGCGTGAGCTTTTCGTAGTTGGCGTCGGACTCCGGTTTGCGAGACCACACTGGCACGGGCCAGTCGCGTTGTTGCGCGAGAATGGTCTCGTAGTCCCAGTAAGCGCCCTTCACGAGGCGGATGTTGAGCGGGCGCTGGTGCTGCCGCGCCCAGGCCACGAGATCACGCAGGTCGCGTTCGCAGTCGCGCAGGTAGGCTTGCAGGGCGATGCCAACGGCGGGAGCGGTGTGAAATTCGGATTCCTCGAAAATGGATTTGAAGAGCGCGAGCGTGAGGTCCTTCAGCTTGTAGCTCTCCATGTCGAAGTTCACCAGTGCGCCAACCTCGGCCGCGCGACGAAGGATGGGGCGAAAACGTTTCTTGAGCGCGACGATGGAATTCTCCGGATCGGCCGGGTGGACGTCGGGCGTGAGCGCGGAGATTTTGACGGAGAGATTGAGGCGCGGAAGCGGGCCTGCCGGACCGAGATCGCTGAATGCGGGCGTGGGTTCCTTGGCAAGGAACTTCGACACGGAGTCGAGCACCTCGAGGTTGCGTTGCAGGAAGACGTCGGCCTCGGCGTCGCTTACGACCGTTTCGCCAAGGAGGTCGATGGTGGTGGCGAGACCGAGCTTGGTGTTACGGCGGATTTGCTTGATGAGGTCCTCGCCGGATTCACCGGCGACGAACTGGTTGGCCATGTCCACGATCTGGGCCTTGACGGGCGTGGCCACGAGCGCGGGTGCGAAGGACGACGCGGCGAGGCCGGCCTTGAGGGCTGGGTTGAGTTCGACGGCCTTGTCGCCGAGATATTCCTGGAGATGGCGAACGATCTCGCTGGATGACTTGAGCGTCGGCAATACGTCCACAAAGCGGAAAAGCTGCGTCTTGAACGCTGGATCCTTCATAGACCACTCCGTCAGGCGTGCGTAGGCTCCTTTTTTGGAGAACAAGGCCGGCGGCGGTTGCTCATCCATGAGGGCGAAGAGGCGCTCGCCCTTGGCTTTGATGGCGGCTTCGAGGGTGGGGTCAGGGGGCAGGAAAGCGGACATGGGAGGTTTTTGTCCCAGTTTCCTGTTGTGTCATAAATAGGCAAGGGTCGCCCATCCACGAACTACGGCAACATGGCGTCTTATCCGCGTGTTTAGGACGGAAGGCTGCAACTCCACGCCGGCTGGAGGGTCATAGCTTATGAGCTTGGCCTGACGTTATTTGCGTGGCAGTAGGTTTCTGCAACTCGGCCATGGGGCGCGGTGTTATGAACGTGAATGACGATACCACAGTGCAAGCTCCAACCCACGGGATAACCCCCCCGCAAGACTTCACGACGTTCATGCGCAATTACCAAGACATGGTCTATTCCACGGCTGTGCGCCTCATCGGCAACGAGGCGCAGGCTGAGGATATTGCGCAGGATGTCTTCATCAAGGCCCACGAGCATTTCGACAACCTACGCACCAGTCCGACGGCCGGTGGGTGGTTGAAGACCGTGGCGACCAACCTCTCGATCAACCACATCCAACGCTACAAGAAGCGTTGGAGTTTCTTCTCAGACCTCGTCCATCGCAGCGACGAAGGCGAGGAGAAGGAGGTTGAGTTCGCCGCGCCCGACACGTTCTTCAGCAGCGTGGACAGCGGTGAACGGCGCGAGTGGGTTGAGCGTGCCTTGGAAAAACTGCCCGACCACCAGCGCATTCCGCTGGTGCTATATCACTTCGAGGACATGCCCTACGAAGACATTGCCAAGAAAACCGGTGTTTCCCTCAGCAAGGTGAAAACCGACATCCTGCGCGGCCGCGAAGCGCTCGCCAAAATCCTCGTGCGCAGCGGAACAAGCCACGAAAAATTTGAAACCGGAGGCGTATCATGAACAAGAAAATGACCCCGGAGGAATTGGAGAAATTCATCCATCGCGAATTGCGGGCACTGCCGCCACGCAAGGCTCCCGCCGGCTTTGAGGCACGCATGCAGGCAGCCCTCGCCGCGCGCTCAACTCAGGCGGTGGTGACGCCCGAGCGACTCGAGCAGCTCGTCCACCGCGAGTTGCGGGCGCTGCCGTTGCGCAAAGCCCCTGCCGGTTTCGAGGCTCGCGTGATGGCCGAGATCGAGCGTCGCGCTGCGGTCGCTTGGTATCACAAGAGCTGGAGCTACTGGCCCGCTGCCGTGCGCGCCGCCTTCCTGGCTGTCGGCACCGGCGTGGCCGGCGCCACGGTCGCCGCCTTCTATCTGATAAGCCAGGGCGCGGCCGTCGATGCGGTCGTGCAGGAAGTCGCCTCCGGCTTCGGTTGGATCACGCGCATCGTCGGAGCAATCGCCTGGACCGGTAACTTCATCAAACAGCTGGCCGGTGGGATTCCGCCGCTCTGGCTCTACGGCGGCCTGGCTTTCATCGCCGCAATGTATGCGACCTTCGTCGGACTCGGCACCGTCGCCTATCGCTATCTCTATCGCACCAATTGAGCAGTCCTTTCCATGAAAACCTTTAGTCATCTCACGCGCCTCATTCCCCTGCTGTTGGCCCTCGGCCTGGCCGCAGGTCCCGTCCTGCGGGCCCAAGAGGCGCCGCCCGCTCCTCCTTCCGCACCGGCTGCTCCGGATGAATCCAAAGATTTGTCCCAGCCTGCTGCGTCTGCAGAGCCAGCTGCCAACTCGAGCGAACCATCGGTTCCTGACGAGGCTGCGGTCACCGATGAAGCACCCGTTGCTTCCCAGAGGCCTGTGGCGGAACCAGCCGAGGCAGAAATGCGCGAACTCGTGCCCGAAAACGACAGCGAAAGCGTGTCCGAGCAAGCGAAGGACGAGGACCGTGACAGCCACCGAGCGCATCGCTCTCGCCGGAATGGCAACGAACGCTTGTCCATCGGCGGCGATAGCAAATTGGCCGAAGGCGAGTCGGCACAGGCGGTGATCTCCATATTAGGCTCTTCGACTTCGGCGGGCGACGTGCGCGATGCCGTTGTGTCGGTTTTGGGTAGCAGTCGCGTGACTGGAGGCAGAGTGGGAGATGCCGTCGTGTCCGTGATGGGTAACACCTATGTGAACGCCGAGGTTCGTGGCGAAGTCGTAGCCGTGCTGGGCAACGTCGAACTCGGGCCGAAAGCTGTGGTGTATGGCGAGGTCGTCTGTATCGGCGGCGATTTCAAAAAGCATGAAACCGCAGTGCATCACGGCGAGGTGAAGAAGATCGCCTTTGCCGGCGGCCATTTCGATTTCGGTAAACTCGGCGCATGGTTCACCGAGTGCCTGTTCAAGGGTCGGCTGCTGGCTTTCGATGCGCGATTGATGTGGGCATGGACCATCGCGCTGGCCGCCTTGGGCCTGTATGCCCTGATCTCCTTGATCGCACCGAGCGGCGTAAACAAATGCGTCGAGACTCTCGAGCAACACCCTGGCTCCTCCCTGCTGGCGGCGTTGCTGACGCTGCTCCTGACGCCGGTGGCCTACATCCTTTTGTCGCTTACCGTGGCGATTGCCATCGGTGTGGCCCTGATCCCGATCTTTTCGCTCGGTCTTTTCTTCGCCGCGCTCTTCGGCAAGATTGTGATGTTGGCCTGGCTTGGCCGACGCTTCACGAAACTACTGGGCGACGGTCCGCTGGCGCATCCCTTCTTCGGCGTGTTGATCGGCGGCCTGATCATGCTCGCGCTCTACACGGTCCCGGTGCTCGGTTTCATCTCCTACAAGTTGCTCGGCATTCTCGGACTCGGCGTGGTGGTTTACACCTTGATCCGGATGTCCAAGGCGAATCGCCCGTCGAAGCCCGTCGCTCCGGCTCCGGTGCACGGCCCGACCAGCGTTGCGGTGATCGCGCCCGCAACGTCGGCCGCTCCTGCCATATCAGCGGCTGTTCCGGTCGAGGACACTGCCGCGGTGCCGCCGCCGGTCATTCCGCAGGCGTCAGTTGCCCTTCCGGTAATCTCCGCTGCGACTTTGATGCGCGCAGGATTCTGGATTCGCGTGGCCGCCGCCCTGTTGGATCTTATTTTGGTGGCCATTGTTTTTGCCCTGATTGAAGGAATGTTCGGTTGGTTCCGGATGGGCGGTTCATTCCCATTGTGGCTGGCCATCTATCACATCGCGATGTGGGCCACCAAGGGCACGACCATCGGCGGCATTATCTGCAGCTTGAAGGTGGTGCGTGTTGACGACCGGCCGCTCGACTGGGGCGTGGCGGTCGTGCGTGCCTTGGGTGCATTTTTGTCGCTGGCGGTGGCTGGTCTCGGATTCATCTGGGTGGCCTTCGATGACGAGAAGCAGAGCTGGCACGACAAGATTGCTGGCACGACTATCGTGAAGGTGCCGAAGGGCACACCGCTGCTGTAACGGAGCGCGCGAAGCCGTGCAGCTCTGGTCCTTGGCCCCAGCCCGGCCGGGCTGGGGCCAAATCCGGGGCTCCACAGCGCGGAGCAACGGGGTGCCTTTTCGTTTGCCGAGCACGCCCTTTGTCCCCTACAGCCTTGTAGCCTATGGCGAAAGCACTGGTCGGAATCATCATGGGCAGCTCTTCAGATTGGGAGACGATGCAGCATGCCGCGGCGACGCTCGAGGCGCTGGGGGTTCCGCATGAGAAACGCGTGGTCAGTGCGCATCGCACCCCGAAACTCATGGTGAGTTACGCCGAGTCGGCGGAGAAGCGCGGACTAAAGGTTATCATTGCGGGAGCAGGCGGCGCGGCCCATCTGCCCGGCATGACGGCTTCGCTGACGACTCTGCCCGTGCTGGGGGTGCCGGTGGAATCGAAGACGCTGAAGGGTCTGGATTCGTTGCTCTCGATCGCGCAGATGCCCGGCGGTGTGCCCGTGGCGACTTTTGCCGTCGGCAAGGCCGGGGCGATCAACGCCGCGCTGTTTGCCGCCTCCCTGCTGGCTCAGAGTGATGCGCGCACGCAACGCGCGTGGAAGACGTTTCGCGCTGATCAGACAAAGAAGGTTTTGAAAACCAAACTGCCGTGAGTGAAGCGCAGGTGATTCCGGCGGGGAAGACCATCGGTGTGCTCGGAGGCGGCCAGCTCGGACGGATGCTGGCGCAGGCCGCGGTGCGCATGGGTTACCGCATGCACGTCTTCGAGCCGCAGGCGAAGTGTCCTGCCGGCGCGGTGGCACACAAGGAAGTCAATGCGGCCTACGAGGACATCGCGGCGTTGAGCGCTTTCGCGCGCGAATGCGATGTCGTCACCTACGAATTTGAAAACGTGCCGTCGGCACCGTTGCGCGCCATCGAAGGACTGACGCAGTTATGTCCGCATTGGGCTGTGCTCGAGACGGCGCAGAATCGTTCGCGAGAGAAGAACTGGCTGCGCCAAAATGGATTTCCGCATGCGCGGTTTTCCGAGGTGTCCGCCACGGGTGACCTCGCTGCCGGAATTCGCGCGGTTGGTGTGCCCTGCATCGTGAAGACCGCAGACTTCGGTTACGACGGTAAGGGTCAGCTCAAGGTGAAGAGCGAGGCGGATGTGCTGGCGGCGTTGCAGAGGTTCGCGGGCCATCCGGTCGTGATCGAGCAGTTTGTGGATTTCTCCTGTGAGGTGTCGGTCGTGGTGGCGCGCTCCGCTTCCGGCGCGATGGAGGTCTTCCCCGTGGCGGAAAACATCCACACAAACCACATTCTGGATTTTTCCATCGTGCCCGCGCGCGTGGCGTCGACGGTGTTGGCGGAGGCCGAAGCCATGGCGCGGCAGATTGCGGAGCGCATTGGTCTGGTCGGCGTGATGGGTGTAGAGATGTTTGTGACGCGGAGTGGTGAGGTCTTGGTCAACGAACTCGCCCCTCGCACGCACAATAGCGGTCATTACACCATGGATGCCTGCAATGTGTCGCAGTTCGAGCAGCAGGTGCGGGCGATTTGCGGCCTGCCGCTGGTGAAGCCCGAGCTGAAATCGCCTGTGGTAATGGTGAACGTCCTCGGAGATGCGTGGGCAAAGGGAGAACCCGATTGGACTGCGTTGCAGGCGCGACCGGGCATTCACGTGCATCTCTATGGCAAGGCCGAGGCTCGGCCGGGCAGGAAAATGGGGCACTTCAATGTGCTGGCCGGGGATGTGGAAACGGCACTTGGCCGGGCGCGCGAGGCCAAGGCCAGGTTGGTGAGTTAAGTTTCAGCCGCTGGCGCTGCCGTGTGCGACGGACGGCGGCACAAAAAAACTCCCGCCCTTGCGGGCGGGAGTCGGAAGTCAGGCAAAGGCTTCGAATCAATACTCGAAGTTAGCCGAGAGGCGGAAGTAGCGCGGACGCTGCCAGGAAGAGGCAACGCCATACGTATAATCCGTGCCACCTGCGGAATTTTCGAAGGTTTCAACAACCTCGGTCACCGCGCTGCCATTCAGCACGTTGAAGACATCCAAGCCAAACGTGAGGCGGTCCTTACCCCACTTCGGACGGTAGATCAGGGAGAGGTCTGTATTGAAAACCCAATCCGTGGTGCCGGCCGAGCCGCGGGGAACGAGCAGGTAGGAAGCACCATAGCCGCTGGCGACCTCGTCGTTCGGGTTGGTGCCGATCTTGTTAATCGGGCGACCGGAGCGCAGCGAGATGTTGGCGCCGATGGTGAACTCCGAGGTGAGCGCATAAGCGCCGAACGCCTTGAACTGATGGCGGCGATCGTTGGGCGTGTAACCCCTCGTGTTTTGAGCCAGCGCGGGGCTGTCGAACAGTTGGGTGAGGCCGGCGTCGTCCTGGCCGTTGTCGGAAAGGACCCAGCCCTCGTAGTTGCCGTAGGCCTGCGCCCAAGTGTAGGAGAACGAGGCGTTCCACTTGCCGTCCCAGATCTTCTCAGCGAAAAGCTCAACAGCATAGTAGTTACGGCTCGCGGAAGGATAACCGAGGCGTTCGGGCGACAACACAGCCTCCTCGTTGGAATCGAGCGTGCCGTTACCGTTGAAATCCCAGAACATGCGGATCGGACGACCCGGATTGGCGAGCACGTAGGCGTGAGCGCCGAAGTCGTCATAGCTGAATCCGGAGAAGCCGTTGTCGTTGGCCCAGCCGACGAGAGCATGGTCCACGATGATGTCGTCCATGGCGGTGCCGTTGATGGCGCGGTGCGTGAAGCGGGCGCCGACGGAGAAGTCCTTGTTCAGGCCATGCTGGAAGCCAAGGATGTATTCGTCCTGATACATGGGCTTGATGTCCATATCGACGATTTCACGGCGATCGTGAATATCACCATTGGAGTAGACGTTGGTGCCGCCAATCTTGGCGCCGAGAACGGGATTCGTGCCATCGGCATCAACGGAGCTCAGCACGTAGTATTCTTCGGTGAAGAACTCACCGCCAGCGAGGCGAATGTTGGTGTTGGAGGCAACAGGCAGGTGGTAGCGGCCGAAGTTGGCGAAGATCTTGGTCTTCTTGTCACCGGTGAGATCATAGGTGGCCGAGATGCGCGGCGCCTTCTGTCCGGTGACCTTGATGAAGGTATCTCCCAAGGCGTCGAGGTTCTCAAATGTCTCGTTGCGGAGGCCGACGCGGAGGTTCAAGCGGTCGTTCATCAGGCTCCAGCTGTCTTCGATATACCAAGCCTCGGACTTAACTTGGAATGAACCTTCGTTCGAATAAACGCGTTTGCGAACCGCGGCGGTTGCTCCCGCAGGAACGTCGGCACCGTTGATTCGGCCGTTGCCGGGAATGTCGTAGTAGCGGAGATAGCCGCCGCCCGAATACTTGGACAAGGCATCGGACCGGTTGTCTTCGATGTCAAAGCCCGCCCGGAGGCGATGGGTGCCAAACAGCTCGAATGAATATTCGGCGTCGAGGCGCTTGGCCGTGCGTTCGTCGCTGGAGTTATCGTCGTAGAGGATATCCGGGTTACCTTGGATATAGTTGAGGACGCCGCCACGACCGTCATAGATGACGTCCTTCAAGTCCTCGGAGCTGACCACCGTGCGGTTTTGGGTGCTGTTGCCCCACAACGCCGAAATGGTGAGCTTCTCGAAGAAGGTGCCGGTGTAACGGGCGATCAGGGTATCGCCACCGCGGTTATCCCAGATGGTCGTGGGCTTGGTGCCCAGATTGGTGCGGGTGGTGTAATCATAATCCACCTCCTGAGTGGTGAGGGTCTCCTCGTCCGTGAAGGCGGTGAATTCAAAGTGGTGGTCGCTTACAGGGAAGAAATCCAGTTTGACCGCCCAGAAGGGGGCATCAGCCGTGTCGGTGGCAAGACGTGTTCCGGAGGAGACCGCGTCGATGCGCTTGTAGTCATGCCACTGATGCAGACCGAAGAAGAAGAGCTTATCCTTCCAAAGGGGACCGCTGGCATAGATGTTGGCCTGCCATTCCTGCAGATAGTCAGCATCGTTAAAAACGAGAGGCACGGTAGCGCCGCTCGCGTCCTTGTAGTAGGAACTCTTGGCCTTGGAGCGGCCGGCGTTCGGCTCAAAATAGATGTTGGCGCCGGCTTTGTATTCGTTTGTGCCGCTCTTGGTGGTGGCATTGATCACGCCGCCAGTCGAGCGACCGAATTCGGCGGAATAACCACCGTTTTTGATTTCAAACTGGTTGTAGAGTTCGAAAGGGACATTGGCTGGAGCCAAGCCGTTTCGGAAATTGCTAAGATTGAAGCCGTTAACATAATACGAGTTTTCGGCGACAGACGCACCACCGAACGAGATCATGTTACCGAAGGCGGTGTCGCCTTGGGTGGTGCCGGGAGCCAGCAGTGCAAGCGCGGCGGTGTTGCGGGCAATGGGGAGAAGATCGACGGTCTTTTCATTGAAGACCGTCACGCTCTCCATATTACCGAAGTCGATGGGATTCACCGAGAGGCCGCCGACCACGAACTTTTCAAGTTCAAGGACTTCGCTGCCAGAGCCGACAAGGGTGCTCGAACCGATGGCGACGGAGACTTCCTTGGAGGTGCCGTCGGCGAAGGTGACCTTGTAGTTGCCGGGAGGAAGAGAGCCAATGCGATAGGAACCGTCGGAACCGGCCGTCGCCGTGCGGGTCACGCCCGTATCGAGGCTTTCGGCCGTAATGGTGGAACCGGCGGAGGCCTTGCCATAGACGGCGCCGGCAGTTTGCTGAGCGTAGGCTGTCGTGCTACTCACCGTGAAGGTGAGGGCGAGCGCGGCCGCCATTGTAAAAGCACCCGCCAAAGGGCGAATGCGCGTGAGTGCATGAAGCACCCCGTTATTCCTAACGGAACGAGCGTTCATAGTTAGTAGTAGTGTGTTGTGTTAGGACAGAATGCCGCCTTTCAACGGCCACTCTGTAATGTGTTCAAAAAAACTGAAACACGACTGTGTCATACATTCAACCTGAAATTTTAGCGGTTCGTCGCAAAAACCCGTCTGCTCGACTGGGAATTTGAGTTGTAAAACCCGCTAGATCCACCGGATCGCCCAGCAGCCGCGCTCGTCATAAGCCGACAAGTCCGGCAGTCCAGCCATGGCCGGCTTCCGACCCAGCAGCTTGGATTTCCGGGGCGGTAGCGCCGTGAGTTTTGATACGCCGTCGGTCAATGTCACATGGCTCACGCGCACCTGCCCGACCCCCGCGAGCCGCAGCCGGAGGTGCGCCGAAGGGCTGGTCACCGGCGCGCTCAGCTCGCGCACAATACGGGCGCAGGGGCGCGCGGCGTAGGCACGAAACTCAATCGTATAGCGGTCGAGAACCTCGGTCCATCGACCATCGGTTTCCTGCTGTTCAACAACGACTTTTTGCACTGCTGGCGCGAAATTATGCACGCGTAAATTCAGCTGCCACGCGCCGCAAACGGAGCTCGAATCGCAAACAGATTCCGGCCGCCGAATGGCCGCTTTCAGCCAGCCCCGCCACGCCTGCAGCCGGCAATGATCAGCTTCCAGCAAGAGCGAATTCTGGCCTCGCTGATTCCGTTCGCGGGTTCGCGTCCACATCGCCTTTGCTGCCTTTCGGCCCCTCTGCAGATCGCGGGCAAAAGCATCTGTCGCGGTCAGGGCATTTGCAAGGTGACGTATAACAAGCGCGCATCCGTTTTTGGCCAGCAGGCGGCGACACCGGAACACTTCGCGAGCCGCCTCGCGCACGAAGACATCGCGTTTGGCCAGATAGAGTCGGAAAGCCAGGCTCGCTGAAATGGCCGGCGGCCAGTCATAAGAACCGGTAAGCAGTCGTTCGAAGAATCGTCGTTCCGTGACATACGATTTGAGGGATTCTTCGCCGGCGAAGGTATCCCAACGCTCGTTGATCTGCCAACGGGCATAGCCTGCGAACGCGTGATCATCGGCGGCCAGCAGCGCACGGGCTTGTGGCCGGGCGTTTTTGGAGCCGAACGTCCGTTCCAAACCCCGCGCGAGCATCGCGGTGGCATCGTCGTGGACGGGTTCGAGCCAGAGGTTGGCGGCGGCGGCGTCCACGACCGTGGTGGTTTCCAAAGCGAGCCGGTAGGCTTCCCACGAGGTGACGAGCATCCCGTCGGCGCGCACCGCTTGGCAGCGCTGCCACCACGAGCGGATATTGGCGAGGCGGTCGCCGAAAACGGGCAGCGGTTCATGGCGGAACGCGCCGTTCATGGGGCAGCCGTAGTAGCGGATGCCCTGTTTCTTGAGGGCCGGATGCAGGTCGCGTTCGGCAAAATTGAAGAATTCCACGCGAGGCTTTCGATTGAACGGATAGTAATACCAATCGTAGGCCGTGATGCCCGCCGGCAGTTGGGGGATGGCTTCGGGCACGAAATAGAGCATGTCGGCCCAAATGCCCATTTGCAGGCCGAACTGGCCAACGAGCTTGTGCAGCCGGCTAACGTGGGCGGCAAAATGGCCGCCGAGACCGTGGCGGGCGACTTCTTCGCGGCAACGCGGACACCGGCCGAGGTGAAACGATTCGTCGAGACCGACGTGCACCTTGCCGGCGGTGCAATACGGCGCCATGTCGCGGAGCAATTTCTCCGCGATGCCCAGGAACCGTGGATGGAGCGGACAGATCTGGCCGTTAACGAGCGGATCGCCGCGTTCGTCGCGCAGTTCGTTAAGTTCGCGCAGTTCGGGGTGTTTGATCAGATACTGCGTGTGGCCGAGCAGGTTGACGATCGGCACGACGCGGATGCCGCACTTGGCGGCGGCCAGCACCAAGTCGCCGAGTTCTTCGTAAGTGTAGGCGTCGTCACGACCGATACCGGGCAGACTGGGGTAGTGAACCGCGTCCTCAAGATGCAGGTATAGCTCCTCGTAACCCCAACGCGCGTAACGCGGGAGCAATTTCTTGAGAAAATCGAGGCGCTCGACCTGCCGGGCGAGGTCCCACTGAAAGGCGCGGATCATCGCGAGGAGATTCGCGGCCGCTCAGGTGGGACTCAACCGCGTTTCTGCGTGATGAGCTGTTCGAGCTTCACGATGTCGGCGGAGAACTGACGAATGCCTTCGGCCGTTTTTTCGGTGGCCATGGCGTCTTCGTTCAAGGCGAAGCGAAAGGCCTTCTCGTCGAAGGAAAGCTTGGTGAGATCGGCGTCCTTGGCGGCGGCGGGATCGAGCTTGCGCACGAGCGGTTCGTTGGAGGCCTGTAGTTCGCCCAGCAGGGCCGGCGAAATGGTGAGGAGATCGCAACCTGCGAGTTCGATGATTTCGCCCGTGTTGCGGAAGGACGCGCCCATGACTTCGGTCCGGTAGCCAAATTTTTTGTAGTAGGCGTAGATCTCGGTGACCGATTTGACGCCCGGATCCTCGTGGGCGGCATACTCCTTGCCCGTGCTTTTTTTATACCAGTCGAGGATGCGGCCGACGAAGGGCGAGATCAACTGGACCTTGGCATCCGCGCAGGCGACGGCTTGGGCCAGCGAGAAGAGCAGCGTCATGTTGCAGTTGATTTTTTCCTGCTGCAGGCGCTCCGCGGCTTTGATGCCCTCCCAGGTTGACGCGAGTTTGATGAGGACGCGTTCCCTCGGAATGCCGGCCTTCTCGTAGAGTCCGATGATTTCCCGGGCCTTGGCGATCGAGCCTTCTGCGTCGAACGAGAGGCGGGCATCGACTTCCGTGGAAACCCGCCCGGGCACGATCTTCAGGATCTCACAGCCAAACAGGACAAGCAGCCGGTCAATAATGGTGCCCAGGCTGGCGCCCGTGCCGGCTTCCCTCAGCGCTTGGTCGAGCAAGTGTGCATTGGTCGGAGTGCCGGCGGCCTTGAGAATGAGGCTGGGATTCGTCGTCGCATCGCGCGGGGCAAATTGTTTCATCCCGGCGAAATCGCCGGTATCGGCGACGACGGTCGTGAATTGTTTAAGTTGGTCGAGTTGGTTCATGGCGTGGAGGTATAGACCTTACGGCTTGGGGATGTGCGCGTAAATAATTTCGCATCCATTCGATTCCCGACTGTTCGTCATAAAACGCGCCGTCGAGTTGCGACTCGAACGCGGCGTCGAGCGCGGGTTTGAAATGCGGCCCCGGGTGGCAGCCGAGCGCAATGAGGTGGCGGCCGAGAACGATGGGTTTGGGCGCGGCGTGTTCGAGCGCGAGCTTCTGCGCAGCGAGGCGGAGAAAACCGAGCCGTTTCTCGGTTTCAGCCGAAATCAGCGGCGGACGTCCCAGATGATCCGCGCGCATCACGGCCATCAAGTCGTCGAGCGTGGCCGGGGCGATCTTGCGGGCGAGCCGGCGCACGGTCGTGTCGCGGTATTCCGCAGGACCATCGTGATGGAGCAGGTGATTGACGACGAGCGGGCGCACATACTCGACGAGTTCGTGCAGCGCACCGATGCGCCGCAGGAAAGTTTCGGTGAGCGGCCCGCCGGCGGCTTCGTGTTCGGGGCTGATCCAACGCAGCTTGCCGCGACGTTCGGCCTGTTTGGTCGTCACGGCTTTGCCGAAATCATGTGCCAGCACGGCCAGCGAAAGCAGACGGCGCGTGGCCGGCGAACCCTCGCGCCATGAATCGAGCTGCACCAGCGCATCAAGGCAGTGGCCGGTGTGGACGAAAACGTCGCCTTCGGGATGCCATTCGGGTTCTTGGGGGAGGCCATCGAGCGCGGCGATCTCCGGGAAATGTTTGAGCCAGCCGGTTTCCTTGAGGACGACGAGACCGAGCGAGGGTTTGGCCGACTTCACCGCCCACTTGTCCCACTCGCCCCACACGCGTTCGAGGGCGAGTTCGGAGTAAGTGTCGCAAATACTTCGGCCAAGCACGGCAGTTTCGGGTGCGAGCGAGAATTCGAAACGCGCGGCAAATTGGAACGCCCGCAGCACGCGCAGTGGATCCTCCGTGAAGGCCGGGCCTGTATGACGGAGCACCTTTTTTCGCAGATCGTCGCGTCCGCCGTGAAAATCGAGAATACGGTCGTCCAGCGGATCGTAGGCAATGGCGTTGACCGTGAAATCCCGGCGAGCCGCCGCTTCCGCTTCGGTGAGCGTCGAATCCGGCGACACAGCGAAACCGCGGTGACCCGCTCCGGTCTTGGACTCGCGGCGCGGGAGCGAGAAGTCGTATTCCGTGCCGTCGATGTGCACCTTGAGCACACCGAAACTGCGGCCCACGAGGTCGGTCGGACCAAATGGCGTGAGCGCGCGACCCAGCGCGTCGTAGTCCATGCCATACACCTCGACATCGAAATCCTTCGGCTCCAGCCCGAGCAGCCAGTCGCGCACGCAACCGCCGACCAAGCGCGGCCGACCACCGGCAGAACGGAGGGCGGACAGGGCGGCATGCAGTGGCGGCGGAATCTTCATGCGTCGGTTTTGCGGAAGGCGGACCCGATGACCAAGGCCCAGCCAGCCAAGAGGGCCAGGCCGCCCAACGGCGTGATCGGCCAGAGCAGCCGGACAGGACCGCCCAAAGCTATCCAATAAAGAGAGCCCGAAAAACACAGCACCCCGGCCAGCCAGCACCAACCGACCTTGCTGGCACCCGGAATTGACCGGCCAGCCAAAGCAAACAGGGCTACGGCATGGGCCAATTGGTAAAAAACGGCCGTTTTCCAGTTTTCGACCTGATTACCAGCTTCCAGCACGGCCTTCAGGCCATGCGCGCCAAAAGCCCCCAAAGCCACCCCGACAAAGCCCAATATTCCAGCGGTAATAAGAAGGCGCTGCGGCGTCATGACTTCACTGTGGGGACGCCAGCCACAAAAACAAACCCGCTTTGCGGGCGGAATTGTGAATAACAGGCCACCGTTTGACCGCCATTACCATCAGTGTATCAGTCCGGCGCCCGCCGCGCGCTCCGGCAGCAAAAATGTGCAAGCTTGGGGTTGACAGGGGTGGGGCGAACCTTTCCCTTTGGCCCCTTTCCGCAAATGAAAACCTATCTGGCCAAGAAAGAGACTGTGCAGCCCAAGTGGTATCTGATCGATGCCGAAGGCAAAGTGCTGGGCCGTCTCGCCGTTAAAGCCGCCAACATCCTCCGCGGCCGTCACAAGCCCACTTACACGCCCCACGTCGATACCGGTGATTTCGTTATCGTCATCAATGCGAGCAAGATCGCCCTCACCGGCAAGAAAGAGGAGACCACGGAATACATGTCCTTCTCCGGCTACGTCGGTGGCGAGAAATACCGCAAGCTTGCTGAGGTCCGCACCAAGAAGCCCGAGTTCATCATCAAGCAGGCCGTCAAGGGCATGCTCCCGAAGAATCGCCTCGCCGCCAAGATGCTGACCAAGCTCCGTGTTTTCCCCGGCGCCACGCACGACCACGAGGCCCAGAATCCCGTCAAGATCTAACGTCCTTCCATGAGCGCTGAAACCTCCGTTTTCCTCGGCACCGGCCGCCGCAAATCCTCCACGGCCCGCGTGCGTCTCGTCGCCGGCTCCGGCCAGCTGTCCGTTAACGACCGCAAGTTCGAATCCTACTTCTCCCACGAGAACTTCGTGCGCCGCGCCGTCGCCCCGCTGGCGACCGCTGACGCCAAGGAAAAGTTCGACGTCTTCGTTAACGTCGCCGGTGGCGGCATCAGCAGCCAGTCGGGCGCCGTTGCCCACGGCATCGCCCGCGCCCTCCTCAAGTTCAACCCTGAGCTCCGCGTCAGCCTCAAGAAGGCCGGTCACCTCACCCGTGACCCCCGCGAGAAAGAGCGCAAGAAGGCCGGCCAGCCCGGCGCCCGCAAGCGCTTCCAGTTCTCCAAGCGCTAAACAGCGCCGGACCGGAAACAGACTCACCAAGCGGAGCGCCTCGCGGCCTCCGCTTTTTTGTTGGCCAGGCAGGAAACGAAAATTTCTCGATTCTCCCGCGGGAATGCTTAACTCTCTCCCTCCACTTACATGAATGTCGGCATTGTCGGCGCGTCGGGTTACTCCGGCGAAGTTCTCGTCAAACTCCTCCTCGGTCACCCGTCGGTCAAACTGACGGCGGTCACGTCACGGCAGCACGCGGGCAAGCCCGTCGCTGCGGTCGTTCCCGCGTTGCGCGGCACCGGTGCCGAACAGTTGAAATTCAGCGATTCCGACGCCGCGGCTGTCGCCGCCCGGAACGATGTGGACCTCTGGTTCCTCGCATTGCCGCATGGCGCCGCCGCCGATTTTGCCAAGGCCCTCGTGCCCGCCGGCCGCAAGGTCGTGGACCTCAGCGCCGACTTCCGCATCGCCGATCTCGCGACCTACGAGAAATACTATGGCCACCACCACGCGCCCGAGTTGCTGCCCGATGCGCGCTTTATCCTGCCGGAACTCACCGATCCGAAATGGAAATCTGAAATCAAACTCGCCGCGGCACCGGGTTGCTATCCGACCAGCGTCATCGTGCCGCTCGCGCCGCTGCTCAAGGCCGGCGTTGTGGCGAAGGAGCACATTGTAGTGAACTCGTTTTCCGGCGTCAGCGGTGCGGGCAAGAAGGCTGAGGAGCAATACCTCTTCGCCGAGCGGGCCGAAAGCGCCAAAGCCTACGGTCTCACCAAACACCGCCATCTCGCCGAAATCGAGGAACAGCTTTCCGGTTTTGCGGGCGCGAAGATCGTCCTGCAGTTCAACCCGCATCTCGCGCCGATGCGCCGCGGTATCATTACGACGACGACCATTCCCGCCGCCAAAGGTGCGACCATCGATTCGCTCTACGCCGCGTGGCGCGCTGCTTTCGCCGGCCGGTCCTTCATTTCGATCCTTGCTCCTGGCGAAACGCCCGACTCCGCCCATGTCACTGGCACCAACCGGCTCGATCTTTCCGCCGTGCATGACGCGCGCACTGGCAATTTTGTCATCACCTCCGCGGTGGACAATCTCGTCAAGGGCGCGAGCGGCCAGGCTGTGCAGATCATGAACCTGTGGCTCGGCCTGCCCGAGACCGCGGGCTTGGTTTGAATGCCGGCGTGATGCGGAGCACGGAATGAGCAGCCCGTCGTGAACAGCCCCACCCAACGTTTTCGCCGTCGCGATCGGATCATCAGTAATTCCTCGAACGCATGAGCAGCGCGCGCGGCTTCCTGTAATTCTCCCTCATCCCCCATGTCTGTTTCCCAACCCGCCCTCCGCAGTCCGAATTCCGTAATTGTCGTCACTCCTGACAGCGCCGGCATCACCGACGTGCCCGGCTTTGAGGCTGCGGGCGTTGCGTGCGACATCCGTGACAAGAACGACCTCAAGCGCCTCGACCTCGCGCTGTTGTTCTCGCTCCGTCCCTGCACCGCGGCGGGCACGTTCACGACCAACCAGGTCAAGGCCGCGCCGGTGTTGCTGTGCCAGAAAAATCTCGCGCACGGCGGTCCCTTCCACGGCATCGTGGCCAACTCCGGCAACGCCAATGCCTGCACTGGACCGGAAGGCCTCAAGGATGCGCAAGCCACGGCCCAGCGCATCGCCGCTTCGCTCAATCTCAAGCCCGACCAGTTTTTCGTCTGCTCCACCGGCCGCATCGGACAACCGCTGCCCATGCCGAAGCTGCTCAAGGGCCTCGAGCGCACCGTCACCGAGAAAGGTCGCACCGCTGAGCATGGCAAAAAGGCTGCGAACGCCATTCTCACTTCCGACACAAAGCCGAAGACCGTCACGGTCAGCTTCACTTACGACGGCAAGAAGCACTTCGTCTCGGGCATCGCCAAGGGCGCGGGCATGATCCAGCCCAACATGGCCACGATGCTGGCCTTCCTTGCCACCGATTTTTCCGTGCCGCGCAGTTTCCTGCAGAAGACTCTGTCCGAGGCCGTCGCCGGCACCTTCAACTGCATCACCGTGGACGGCGACATGAGCACGAACGACACGGTGCTCATGCTGGCCAACGGTCATTCCGGCGTCTCCGTCGGTGACAAGAGTCCGCGTGAGCTGCGCGTGCTGTTTGCCGAGGCCGTCTGGAAGGCCTGCGAAGCGCTCGCTGAGAAGATCGTGTCCGACGGCGAGAAGATCACCAAGGTCGTCGAGCTGAAGATTCAAGGCGCGGCCTCCACCGAAGACGCCGAGAAGATCGCCCGCGCCATTGGCAACTCGCTCCTCGTGAAATCCTCCTGGTATGGCGAGGATCCCAACTGGGGACGGCTCGCTGACGCCGCCGGCTATGCGGGAGCCAAGCTCGTTGAGGCCAAGCTCGACATCCTCTACAACGACACGCCCGCGATGACCGCCGGCAAGCCGCAGCCCGAGCTCAAGCCCAAGTGGAAGGAGATCGTGAAGGCGAAGCGTTTCACCATCACGCTCAACCTGCATCTCGGGAAGGCGTCGTTCCGCCTCCTCGCGAGCGACCTCACCGAGGGATACGTGAACTACAACAAGAGCGAGTGAACCCGGGCCGGGATCGCCGATCCCGCCGCGCTTCCTTCGCCGGTTCGTTGCTCAATAATCGCTTGCAGTCGCGAATGCTTCACTCCCACATTCACGAATAATTTTCCGTCGCTACGCCTGCGGTTTTGCCGTGAGCCACACGTCGGAATGCCCACCGAAAACCCAAATCATGCTCAAATTCACCAACAAAATCCTGTTCGTCGGATACGGCGCCGTCGCCGAATGCACCCTGCCCATTCTTTTCAAGCACCTGCAGGTGCCGGCGAAGAATATCACGGTGATGGATTTTGCCGACAAGAAGGCCAAGCTCGCCCCTTGGATCAAGAAGGGCGTCCGTTACCTGAAGGATCGTGTGACCGAGAGCAACATGGCGGCGCTGCTCGCGAAGCACGTCGGACCCGGTGACATTCTCATCGATCTCGCCTGGAACATCGACGCGTGCGAGATCCTTCAGTGGTGTCACGACCACGGCGTGCGCTACATCAACACCTCGACCGAGCTCTGGGATCCGTATTCGCATGGCGCCGGTGCGCACCCGACGCTCAAGACCCTTTACTACCGGCACATGAACTTGCGCCGGATGACGGCCAAGTGGAAGACCAAGGGCCCGACCGCCGTCATCGAACACGGTGCCAACCCCGGCCTCATCTCGCACTTCGTCAAGCAGGGCCTCATCGACATCGGCAACAAGCTCATCAAGGACAGGAAGGCCACCGGCAAAAAGGCCGAGAAGATCGCGGAGCTCATCGCCACCCGCCAGTTCAACCACCTCGCCCACACGCTGGGTGTGAAGGTCATCCACTGCTCGGAACGCGACACGCAGATCACGGACAAGCCGAAGCAGGTGGACGAATTCGTGAACACCTGGTCCATCGAGGGTTTCCGCGAGGAAGGCACGACCACCGCCGAAATGGGCTGGGGCACGCACGAAAAGACCCTCCCGAAAAACGCCTTCACGCACAAGGAAGGCCCGAAGAACCAGATCTGCCTCGCGCAGATGGGCATGAACACCTGGGTGCGCACCTGGGTGCCGAACTACAACATTCTCGGCATGGTCGTGCGTCACGGCGAGGCCTTCACCATCTCCGATACACTTACCGTCTGGAAAAACGGCAAGGCCGTGTATCGCCCGACGATGCACTACGCCTACTGCCCATGCGACGAGGCCATCGCTTCGCTGAACGAAATGCGCGGCTACAACTATCATCTCGTCGAGAACCAGCGCATCATGAACGACGAGATCACCAAGGGCTCCGACATCCTCGGCGCGCTGCTCATGGGCCACGACTACAACTCCTGGTGGGTCGGTTCCGACCTCAGCATCGAGGAGTCCCGCCGGCTGGTCCCGCACCAGAACGCCACCACCATGCAGGTCGCCATCTCCGTCGTCGCCGCCACCATGTGGATGATCGAGAACCCGGAGGAAGGCGTGCGCGTCCCGGACGAACTCCCCCACGACTATGTGCTGAAGATCGCCAAGCCCTATCTCGGCAAGTGGATCTCCAAGTCGCACAACTGGACGCCGCTGATGAACCGCGACACCACGTTCGTGAAATACAACAAGCCCGAGCTCGACACCAGGGACCCGTGGCAGTTCAAGAACTTCCTGGTGACCGACGCCGGATAAGTCCGGTCCGTTGATGAACCACCGGTTTGTCATCCCGAACGCAGTGCTGCATCCGCGAGGACGCGCACTGCGTTTTCCCTTTGGGTGACCCGGTGCCGCTCAGAATCCACGCCTCGCTTTTCTCCGTTCCATGATCTCCAAAGCCCGCCTCCAGCAGCTCGCCAAGCAACACGGCACGCCGCTGTTCATCATCGACCACGACGCCCTGCGAAAGGCATACCGCGAATTCCGGCGGCACCTCCCGCGCATCCAGGTCTACTACGCCGTCAAGGCCAACCCCGACCCGATGATCGTGCGCACGCTCTTCAAGGAAGGCGCCAGCTTCGACGTCGCTTCGATGCCGGAGTTCAAGATCGTTTACGACAACATCCGCAAGATGCCGGCGAAGCAGCGCCAGCAGTGGATTTGGGACAAGATCATCTACGCCAATCCCACGAAGCCCACCGACACACTCGAGGAGCTGAACAAATACAAGCCGCTCGTCACCTTCGACAACCTCGAGGAGATCCACAAAATCAAGAAGCACGCGCCGAACGCCGGCCTGTGCCTCCGTCTCAAGGTGCCGAACACGGGCGCGATGGTGGAGCTCTCGTCGAAATTCGGCGCGATGCCCGGTGAAGCGGTGGACCTCATCCTCGAGGCCGACCGTCTCGGGCTTACCGTCGAGGGCATCAGCTTCCACGTCGGCAGCCAGACGACCAACTTCGAAAACTACGTGCAGGCGCTCAACCTCACGGCGAACATCTTCCAGGAGGCCAAGGATCGCGGCTACCACAAGATGAACCTGCTCGATATCGGCGGCGGCTTCCCGGCTCCCTACGATTCCTCGGTGCGGCCGTTCCGTGAACTGGCCAAGGTCATCAACACCGAGCTCGACCGTCTTTTCCCCAAGGACATTCAGGTTCTCGCCGAGCCCGGCCGTTTCCTCGCCGCCGTATCCGGCACGAGCGTCACGTCCATCATCGGCAAAGTCGTGCGCGAGGGGAAGACGAGCTACTACATCAACGACGGCGTCTATCACACCTACTCGGGCGTGATCTTCGATCACTGCAAATATCCGATCCTGTCGTTCAAGAAAGGCCCCACGAGCATCTGTTCGGTCTTCGGCCCGACCTGCGACGCGCTCGACGTCGTCTCGATGGCCGAGAATCTGCCCGATCTGCAGCGCGGCGATCTGGTTTACAGCGTCAACATCGGCGCCTACAGCCACGCCTCCGCGACCTATTTCAACGGCTTCCCGCCGGCGAAGGTCGTGCACGAGAACTTCTGATTCCCATTATGGACATCCCCGCGCTCATCGCGAAGGCGAAGATCCTGCACGAGGCTCTGCCTTACATTCAGGACTTCCGCGGCTCTACATTCGTCGTGAAATACGGCGGCAGTTTCATGGACGATCCGGATCCGACCGCGCGCCAGCGCGTCGCCACGGACATCGCCTTCTTGGCGGCCGTCGGCATCAATGTCGTCGTCGTCCACGGCGGCGGCAAGGCCATCAACCGCGCGATGGAAGGCTCCGGCCTGAAGGCGAATTTCATCAACGGACTGCGTGTCACGGACGAGGCGACGATTGCCATCGTCAAGAAGACCCTCGACGAAGTCGTAAACAAGGAAGTGTGCGACACGCTCAGCGCCGTCCGCGCCAACCCCAAGGGCCTGCCCGGCGACAGCGTCATCGTATGCGAAAAGCTCAAGGTGGACGACGACGGCAAGTCCGTGGACCTTGGCTTCGTCGGCGACGTCACCGAGATCAAGGTGAAGATGATCAAGAAGGAGATCGCCGACGGATTCATGCCGGTGATTTCTCCCGTGGCCGAAGGACTCGACGGCAAGCCCTACAACGTGAACGCCGACGTTGCTGCCGGCCGCGTGGCCAGCGCGCTGCGCGCCCGTCGTCTTGTTTACATGAGCGACGTGCCCGGCCTGCTCGAAGATTTCAAAAATCCCGACACGCTCATCTCCACCGTAAAAATTGGCGAAGTCGAGGGCCTGAAGAAGCGCGGCATCATTGACAAAGGCATGCGCCCGAAAGTGCAGAGCGCCGTCCGCGCCCTGCAGGAGGGCGTGCAACGCGTGCACTTCATCGATGGTCGCATGCCGCACAGCCTGCTTTTGGAAATCTTCACTGACAAAGGTGTGGGGACTGAAATTGTCCACGGCTGATACGGCCGGTTGACGCATTGCGGGCGTGCATTTGTCCGCGGAATCCGTAGGCTTCGCCTTTCATTTTTTACATGACGCAGCCTTCCATCATCCGCACGAACACCGCCGAGCTTTATGACGCCTACGTCATGAAGAACTACGGGCGCCCGGCCCTCACGCTGGTGCGCGGCAAGGGCGTTTTCGTGTGGGACGACGCGGGCCGGGAATACCTCGATTTTACCTCCGGCGTGGCCGTGGCGGCGCTCGGCCATTGCCATCCGGTTTGGGTCGAAGCCATCCGGCGGCAGGCGGGTGAACTGATTCACGTTAGCAATCTCTTCCGGCATCCGAATCAGGGCGAACTGGCGCGGCGCATCGTGCAACACGCCGGTCCCGGCCGGGTGTTCTTCTGCAACAGCGGAGCCGAGGCCAACGAAGGTCTCATCAAGCTCGCACGGTTGCACGGCATCCGGAAATCCGGCGAAGAAGGGAAGTGCATCGGCATCATCTGCGCGAAAAATGCCTTTCACGGCCGGACTTTCGGCGGCATGAGCGCCACGCCGCAGGAGAAAATTCAGAAGGGTTTCCGCCCGCTCGTGCCCGGCTTCTCCTTCGGCGAGATCAACAACCTGCAGAGTTTTGCCGACCTCGTAGACGCGAATACCGCGGCGATCTTTGTCGAAACCGTGCAGGGCGAAGGCGGCGTCAATCCGTGCACCGACGAGTTTCTAGGGGGCCTGCGCAAGTTGTGCGACCAGCACAACCTGCTGCTCATGCTCGACGAAGTGCAATGCGGCCTTGGACGCACGGGCACATTCTACGCTTTCCAATCCTCCGGCATCCGTGCCGATGCGGTCGGCATGGCCAAGGGCATCGCCGGCGGTTATCCGATGGGCGCCATCTGGACCGCGGAGAAACACGCCGAACTCTTCACGCCCGGCTCTCACGGTTCCACCTTCGGTGGCACGCCGCTCGCCTGCGCTGCCGCGCTGGCCGTGCTCGACGTGATGGAGCGGGAAAACCTGCTCGAAAAAGTCCGCACCAACGGCGCGGTTTGGAAGGCGGAGCTCGAAAAACTCATCACCGATTTCCCGAAGCATGTGCGGGCCGTCACCGGCCGCGGTTACATGCTCGGGCTGGCTATGCACGGCGATCCGTCGCCGTATCTCAACGCCCTGCGCGAGGCCGGCTTGCTCGTGCCGACCGCGGGCGGCAACACCATCCGGCTCCTTCCGCCGCTCATCGCGACCAAGGCCGATCTCGATCGGGCCACCGCGATTATTCGCGACGTGCTGGCTGCCCAAAAATGAGGACTTCGCTATGCGCCACTTTCTCAAGGAAACCGATTTTACCCGTGCCGAGGCGGCGGAGATTTTCACGTCCGCCCGGTTGCTGAAGAAGAAACGGGGCCGGCATGCGCAGCCGCTCACCGGCCAGACGTGGGCGATGATCTTCGCCAAATCGAGCACGCGCACACGGGTTTCGTTCGAAGTCGCCATTCACGAACTCGGTGGCCACCCGCTTTTCCTCAACGCCAACGACATCCAGATCGGCCGTGGAGAGACCATTCACGATACGGCCAAGGTGCTGTCGCGTTTCGTGCACGGCCTGATTGTGCGGACTTACGCGCACACGGATATCGAGGAACTGGCCAAGCACGGCGGCTTGCCGGTCATCAACGCGCTGACCGACTACCTGCACCCGTGCCAGATCTACACCGACGTTTTCACTGCCGCGGAACGCTGGGCCGGCCCGAAAGGTGACCTGCTCGCCTCCCTGCGCGGTCGCAAAGTCGCCTTCCTCGGCGACACGCGTTTCAACATGGCCAATTCCTGGATCCTCGGCGCGGCGCTCTTCGGCATGAAGATCGCACTCGCAGGGCCGAAGGGTTACGAACCCGGCGCGACCATCCGTGCCGAAGTGCGGAAGCTGGGCAGCGGTTTTCAATTCACCACCGATCCCTATGAGGCGGTTGACGGTGCCGATGTCGTTTACACCGACGTGTGGACCAGCATGGGGCAGGAGAAGGAAGCCGCGTTGCGTCGCAAAAAGCTGCTGCCTTACCAGGTAAACGGAAAGCTCTTCGCTGCGGCGAAGAAGGATGCGCTTTTCATGCACTGTCTGCCGGCCCACGCCGGCGAAGAGGTCACTGAAGAAGTGCTCGCGCATCCGCGCTGCATCGTTTTCGACGAAGCCGAGAACCGGCTGCATGTGCAGAAGGCCATCCTTGCCAAGCTCGCCGCCGTCCGCCGCTGAAGTGCGGCCTTACTCTTCGATGATGTAGCTGACGCGGTTCGCCGCGATCTTCCGGAAATGTCCGGTGGACAGATTGCCGTCGTCCAGTTTGGTATCGATCTCCGTCAACTGAGCGTCGCTCACCGTGAAGTTTGAAACGGATATGCCGGCCATGAATTCAGCCCGGTTGTAATCCCAGTTCCAGCGGCCCCCGAGGGAATTCTTGGGTGCGGTCCATGCGTCCACTCTGAAATCCCCGCTCATGCCGGCTGGGATCACGCCCGCGCCCGCGTTGGGCGGCCAGCTGCCGCTTTGTGAATTGTAGATTTCGAAGGCTTGGACGAATACGCGAAAATCGTTCACAGCCCGTGCATTCTGACTGGCGCGCTGATTGCGCTGAAAGGCGGGAATCGCCAAGGCCGCGAGCAGGCCGATGATGACCACGACCACCATTATCTCAACCAGCGTAAATCCGCCAAGGGGACGCAGACTCTGCCGGTGGGGGGCGATGCTCATAGGGCCATTCGGAGCATCCGGTATTTGGAAGCAAAAGCAACCCTCCTGAGGGCATTCGGGGTAATATGCGCTTTTTACTTTGCCGCCGTCCGACTCCCCCGCCAACACTGCCCGTCCATCATGAAGATCGTTCTCGCATACTCGGGCGGCCTCGACACCTCGGTCATCGTCAAGTGGCTCAAGGAAACCTACGACGCTGAAATCGTCACTTTCGCGGCCGACATCGGCCAGGAGGAGGAGCTTAAGGGCCTGCCGGCCAAGGCGAAAAAGACCGGCGCCTCGAAGCACTACACCCTCGACCTCACCGAGGAGTTTGCCCGCGACTTCATCTTCCCGATGATCCGCGCCAACGCGATTTATGAGGGCCAATATTATCTCGGCACCTCGATTGCGCGTCCGTTGATCGCCAAGGCTCAGGTCGATATCGCGAAGAAGGAAAAGGCCGACACGGTTGCTCACGGCGCCACCGGCAAAGGTAACGACCAGTGCCGTTTTGAGCTCACCTACATGGCGCTCAATCCGCGCCTGACGATCCTCGCGCCGTGGAAGATTGAGAAATTTCGCGAGGAATTTCCCGGCCGCGCCGAGATGATTGCTTACTGCCAGGCGCACAAGATTCCCGTCGAGGCCTCGCTCAAGAAGCCATATTCGATGGACCGCAACCTCCTTCACATCTCTTACGAGGCCGGAATTCTCGAAGACCCGTGGTTCGACCCGACCACCAAGGAGAACAAGGGGATGTTCAAGCTCTCGGTTTCGCCCGAAGACGCGCCGGATAAGGCCGAATACGTCGAACTCGATTTCGAAAAGGGCAACTGCATCGCGGTGAACGGCAAAAAGCTCTCGCCGGCCGGTGTGCTGAAAACGCTCAACAAACTTGGCGGCAAGCACGGCATCGGTCGCGTGGACCTCGTCGAAAACCGCTTCGTCGGCATGAAGTCGCGCGGCGTTTACGAGACGCCGGGTGGCACCATCCTCATGCACGCCCACCGTCAGGTGGAGTCGCTCACGATGGACCGCGAGGTCATGCACCTGCGCGACTCGCTCATCCCGAAATATGCCGAGTTGGTCTATTACGGGTTCTGGTTCGCCCCCGAACGCGAAGCCCTGCAGGCGCTCGTCGACGAGTCTCAGAAGCACGTCAGCGGCACCGTCCGCCTCAAGCTTTACAAGGGCAACATCATCACCTGCGGCCGGAAGTCGAAGTATTCGCTCTACGACGACAAGATCGCGTCCATGGAAGGCGTGAAGTCGTGGTATAACCAAAGCGACGCCACCGGCTTCATCCGCCTCAATGGCCTGCGCCTCCGCGCCCGCTACTTCTCGCAGAGCGGCCCAAAGGTTTAACCGGGTGTAGCCGCGCCTGAGTCCCGCATCCGCGGGGCGAAGGCGTGGTTTGAAAGTGGGCAGCTCTCCAACGCGCCCACAATGCGGTCTGACCCGAGCTGGTTGGCTGCGCCCGCCTGCATCTCGGCGCGCCAAATTGGCGTTTCGTCGCAGGTGCGTGGACACCGGCCGCGCCCCCAGTGTGGGGTGCTGGACATTGCGTTGCCCCAACCGATCGGATAGGAGCAACGCCGACACAATGACTACGTCGCCGCGCATCCCCTGGTGGATGGCCTTCGCCATGGCTGGCGCAGGCGTGCTCATGCTGGCCGTGTTCCTCGCCCCGCGCAACGATCTGCCGGTGCAGTCCCGCGCGCCCGAAGATCGCGATGTGCTGCGGGTGGCCTATGCGCTGCCGCTGACACCCGATCCGCACCGCTGGATGTTTTTCCAACCGCCGCAAAACCAGCTCATCCTTAGTCTCTGGGAACCGCTCATCGAATGTGATCCCGAGACCGGCCAGCCCCAGCCTGCCGCAGCTGAGAGCTGGCGCTGGTCCGACGACCGGTTGACGCTCACCCTGAAGCTCCGGCCCGACGGACGCTGGAGCAACGGCGACCCGGTCACCGCCTATGACTATGTGCGAAGCTGGCGTCGGCTGGTCGGGCAGGAACTCGACTGGTGCGCGGCTCTCTTCCCCGTGAAAAACGCCGAGGCGATCCACCGTGGCGAAATCAGCGACATGACGACCCTCGGCGTGGAAGCCGTGGACGACCTCACCTTGCGCATCAGTCTGAATGCGGTGCGCTCGACCTTTGTCGCGGAGCTCGCCGATCCGCTGCTCGTCCCGCTGCACGAATCGTCGCCGGCGTTGCTGCAGGAACAGCGTTTTTTCCAGTCGCCCGAGCGGCTCGTGAGCAACGGTGCATTCCGGCTGGTGAAGGCGGGGGCCGACGGTTTTCGCCTCGGCGTGTCACCGCATTATCGCAATCGGGCCTCGCTGCGCCTGACGGGGCTGGAATTTGTGCGCGCCGACAACTACGCCATGGCGCGTCTGCTCCTGGCGATGGGCCGCGTGGACATCGCCAATCCGCCGGCCGCGGGCGTGCCCACGGGACTGCCCACCCGGCGGTGCGTCACCGAAACCACCGAAATGTCGCTCCGGGTCAATTCGCTCGACCTGAATGTCGCCCGCGGTCCCTTGCGTGACGTGCGCGTGCGCCAGGCGCTTGCTCTGGCTCTTCGGCGCACGGCCGCGATCCCGGAAAGCGACGCCGACAAGAACGTGCCGGCCTACTCGTGGGTGCCCGATTTGCCGGGCCGTCCTGCGCTGGCGGTGATGCGCGAGGATGCCGCCGAGGCGCGCCGCCTGCTGGCCGAGGCGGGCTATCCCGGCGGGCGCGATTTCCCCGTGCTCACGCTGCCGGTGAATTTGCGGCGCGACAATTACGCCTATCTGCAAACCTGGACCGACCAATGGTATCGCGAGCTGGGGGTGCGCACGTATCTGGCCTTGGAGACCAACGACGGAAGGAAACAGCGCATGGATACGGGCGAATTCGATGTCGCGATGAACGGTATCATTGCCACCGTGCCCGACGCCGGTGATCTGCTGAGCGTTTTTGCTTATCCTGAACGGTTCAACCTCCCGAGCTGGCGCAATGCCGAGTTTTCCCAACTCATGGTCGAGGCCAACCAGAAGGCCGGTGTCGAGCGCCTCGCGATTCTCGAGCATTTCGAACGACGTGTATTGGAGGAGGTGCCGACGATTCCGGTGTTGTTTGAGCGTCGGCGCACGCTGCTCGCGATCGAAGTGGACGGCTGGTATCCTGATCCGCTCGGTCGGCAGGCGCTCAAGCGCCTCGCCATCCGACCCGTGGAACATGAGGCACATCGTGGGGAGGATGCGTTGTGACGTGGCGCCGCTTCATTGTGACTTGGTTGCGAGACTGGCGTTTTTGGGGCGCGATCTGGCTGGCAGGCATCGTGGTCGCCGGCGCCGTGCTCCTGTGGGACGCGCGTTCCTGGATCGGCGGTTCGCCCGAAGCTTCCTTTCGCACGACATTGCTGAACAAGTGGCCGGTTTGGGTGCTCTGGTGGGTCGTGGCTCCCGCCATCCTCTGGTTGCAGCACCGGCTCACGCTGCTCGACCGTCACTGGCCCTGGGCCATCGCGTTGCATACCCTCATGGCGTTCCTCGTCACGGGATTGTTCATTCTCGCGGCGGGCGTGCGGCTGCTGATCGCCAACCACCTGCCGTGGTCGTTTCTGCCGGTCATCCTTCATGACCTGCGGACGGTGGGACGGTGGGATTATACGCCATTGCTCATCTACTTCATGGCCGTGTCGGTGCTCTACGCTGCGGGCTACCACCGCCAGTGGCGCGCCGGCCAGTTGCTCACCGGCGAATTGCGCGTGGCCAACGCCCGGCTCGAAACGCGTCTCGTGCGCGCGAGCCTCGACGCCTTGAAGATGCAGCTGCATCCGCACTTCCTCTTTAACACGCTCAACTCCATCACCAGCCTCATTCGCAACGATCGCACCCGCGAGGCCGAGGACGTCGTTGCCGGGCTCGGCGAGCTGTTGCGTCGTGCGCTCGAGCACCGGCAGGAAGCGATGGACACGCTGGAACACGAATTGGAATTCCTGCGCCGTTATTTCGAAATCGAAAGCATCCGGTTTCAGGACCGCCTCACGGTCGAATACGACATCGCTTCCGATTGCCTGCCTGCGCTGGTGCCCTGCCTCATGCTCCAACCGCTCGCGGAAAACGCCATGAAGCACGGCATCTCGCGTGATCCGGAGGCGAAACTTCTCCGCCTCAGCGCGCGGCGCGACAAGGACCGCCTCATTCTGTCGGTCTATAACGACGGCCCCGCGCTGCCCAGCGACGAACTGGTGACCGGTTCCGGCATCGGTGTGCAAAACACCCGCACGCGGCTGCACATGCTCTACGGCGACGAGGCCCGTTTCGAACTGCGCGACCAGCCGCCGCGTGGTGTCCTCGCCCGACTCACGCTTCCTTTCACCAACCCCGCTACGCCATGACCACGACCACCGCGCTCATCCGCACCCTCATTGTGGACGACGAAGTCCTCGCCCGGCAGAACGTCGAGGCCCTGCTCCGCGCCGATCCCGACATTTCGATTGTCGGCCAGGCCGGGAACGGTCTGCAGGCCGTCGAAGCCATCAAGGAGCACAAGCCTGACTTGCTTTTCCTCGACGTGCAGATGCCTGGCATCTCCGGCTTCGAGGTGCTGGCCAAGCTCCCGCCCTCGCTGCTGCCGCAAACGGTGTTCGTCACGGCGCACGACCAGTTCGCATTGCAGGCCTTTGAGGTGCACGCGGTGGACTACGTGTTGAAACCCTTCAACCGTGCGCGCTTCAATGCCGCGCTTGCCCGCGCCAAGACTGCCGTGCGCAGCCTCGATCGCGAGGAACTCGCCCGACGTCTCAACGACATCATGGCCGCGCTCCAACGGCTCAAGGCTAGTGGCGCCACCGAGGAAGGCATTGCTGCGGCCCGGCCGCGCGAAGAAGACCAGCGTCTGTTCATCCGCTGCGACGGTGAGATTCACATGCTCGCGCCGGGCGACATCCTCTGGATCGAGTCTGATGGCGATTACGTCCGCCTGCACTCGACCGACAAGTCGCGCTTCGTGCGCATGTCGCTTCAAAAGATGATGGAGCGGCTCGATCCGAAACATTTCGTGCGCATCCACCGTTCCACGATTGTGAACCTGCGCCACATGAAGAAGGCCGGCCCAGCACTCTACGGCGAATACAGCGTCGAACTCACCAACGGCACCAAGCTCCGCGTCAGCCGCACCTTCGTGCACGAGCTGAAAGCGCACTTGTGAGCGATGCCCTGTAGGGCCGGCGCTCGTCGCCGGGCCGGATCGGGTTGAATATCGCGGTCCGCCGACAAACGGCGACTTTACATGTCTGAGAATAAAAAGGCGGGGTTGGAAAACCCCGCCTTACAATAGAAACGAAGAGCGGAACGGCGTCCCGCCCCTATGACGCTTAGAACAGCGACTGCGCGGCGACGCCGACGGCGGTGATGGGGCCTTGGTCGCCGAGGCCGTCGATCATGCGGTCAGCTTTCTTGAGCGTGCTTTGCATGTCGGTGTAGAGCGAGTCGTCGGAGATCAGCTTTCCGAGCGTGCCCTGGCCGCTGTTGATCTTGTCGGAAAGTTCGCGGAGATTCTGCGCCGTGACCTTGATGCTGTTGGCGGTGGCGTCGTCATAGAGCAGCACGCCGAGCGTGCCCTTGCCGGCCTTCACGTCGGCCACGATGCCCTTGGTGTCATTCATGAACACGCGGGCGTCGGAGGCGGCCTGCTTGATCTCACCGACGGTCACGATCAACTCGTCGTGAAGCTTGGGATCGTTGACGAGCTTCCCGAGCGTGCCTTCGGCGGTTTTGATCTTGGTGGTGATGTCCTGCAAATTGGCGATGGTGTCAGTGAGCTTGGGGCCATTGTCGGTCACCAGCTGATCGAGTTTGTTGAAGAGGGACTGCGAGCCACTCTCGCCGCCACCGAGAGCCTTGCTCACGCCATCGGCGACTTCCTCAAGCTTGGCGCCGAGCGCGCCGAGCTGCGAGATGACCTCGCTCATGTCCACGGTGTTGCGGGTTTTCATTTCGTCACCCGGCTTCAGGTAGTTGGACGAGCTGCCAAAGCTGACGGCAAGGTGCTGCGAGCCAAGCAGGCTGGAGGTTTCGACCGAGGCGACAGCGTCATCGGGGATTTGCACCTTGGGATCGATGTTGAGCACGGCCTCGACGCGCTGGTTGCCGAGGCGGGTCAGGGCAACGGAACCGATTTTCACGCCGGCCATGCGAACTTCGTCGCCAGCTTTCAAACCCTTGAGGCCAGCGAAAGGCGCGACGAGCGTGTAGCCCTTGGGCTTGAAGATCTGGCCGCCACTGAGCGACTCGAAGGTGATCCAGGCAAGCGCGCAGCCGAGGAGGAAAAAGAGGCCGACGCGGATGGCTTGTTGGTTGTTGTTCATGGGTAGTTCTCCAGTTGTTTGAAGCGGGGATTCTTGAGGTCGATGACCGGGTTGAGGAAGTTGGCGATGTCGGGGTCGGACGGATTGCGGAAATCGTCCGGTTTGCCGAGGGCGCGGATGCGGCCATCCATGATGATGCCGATGCGGTCGGCGATGCTCAGGGCGAGTGAACGGTCGTGGGTGACGACGATGCTGGTGACGGCGGTCTGCTCGCGGAGGGTGGCGATGATCTCGCTGATGGTGGCAGACATCACGGGATCGAGTTCGGAAGTGGGTTCGTCGTAGAGGAGCAGCTGCGGCTCCATCACGAGCGCACGCGCGATGGCCACGCGCTTCTTCATGCCGCCGGAAAGTTCAGACGGATATTTTTTCACGGCCTTCTCCAGCGAGAGGATGGAGAGGGCGTTCATCACGCGCTCACGGATGCCAGCCTCGTCGCCAAGACGATGTTCACGCGGATAGAGCGCGAGATTGTCGTAAACCGAGAGCGAGTTGAAGAGGGCGCCGGCTTGAAAGACGAGGGCAAGGTGCACCTTGTCGCGGGTGTCGGGGTCGCTGGCATCGTATTCACCAATACGCACCTCGCCGCTGGTGGCGCGTTCGAGGCCGGCGATGTGTTTCAAGAGCACGCTCTTGCCTGAGCCGCTGGGGCCCATGAGGCAGAAAATCTCGCCCGGTCGCACCTCGAGATTGATGTCGTGAAGGACAGTGGCCCGGCCGAAGCTTTTGTTGAGTCCCGTGATGGTGACGCCGAAGGTTTTTCCGACGAAGGGAGTGGCGGTGAAAGTGGAAGGGGTGCTCATGGTCAGAGGAGGGCCTTGGTGACGAAGTAATCGAGCACCAGGATGAGAATAAGCGAAGTGACGACGGCCTTTGTGACCGAGGCACCGATTTCGCGCGGACCGCCCCGGGTAAAGAGGCCGATGTAGCAGCAGACGAGCACGATCGCGAAGCCGAAGACCTCCGCCTTGAGCAAGCCGTCGATCAGGTCCTGGTTTTTCATGTAGGCTTTGAGTGCGGCGAAGTAGGCGGCGTTGTCCACCGAGATGGAGTGGGTGTATTCGCTGACGAGCGCACCGCCATACCAGCCGCAGATGATGCCGATCAGCGTGAGCGGCGGCATCATGACGATGATGGCGGCGAGGCGTGGCAGCACGAGGATGCGCTCGGGCGGGATGTTCATCGTCTCGAGCGCATCCACCTCCTGGAAGACCTTCATGGAGGCCAACTCGGCGGCGATCGCGGAACCGACGCGGCCCGCGATGAGGATGGCGACCATGACCGGGCCGAGTTCGCGGACCATTGAGAGGCCGACGAGTGTGCCGATGAACTGTTTCGCGCCGAAATTCTCCATGCTATATCCGCTCTGTAGTGCGAGCACGCTGCCGATGAAGAAGGTCAGGATGGTGACGATGGGCAGCGAGGTGAACCCTATCAGGTAGCACTGCTCGATGACGCGGCGCGACTGCCCGGGCAGGGTGCCGACATATTTCAACGAGCGCCCCAGCAGGAGCACCGTGCCACCGATGTGGCTGAGGATGGCGTTGAGAAAGGTCATGGAGTCGTGACCGCGGATGTCTGCATAGCGGCTTTGGATTTGAAATCGAACAGGAAGACGCGCCAACGCCCGCCGGCGGAACGCTGCCAGCCCAAAAGGCCGCGCCCGAGCGCGAAGCGCTGGTGGTTGGCGTCCGCGTGGTAGCCGGCGAGCGGGCCGAGATGAAACTCGCGCTCTTCCGGCCCGCGCCGCCAGGTGACGGCGTTCCAGAGCAACGCGTGGCGCACGGTGGTGTCGGGTTGGCGATCGTAGCGATAGAGCGCGAAGAGCGGCGACCAAAGCTGGCGGATCGGGTCGTTGCGCGGGAAGAAAACCTCGAAGGGGCTCAGTGCCTGCACTTGCTGGTGGCCCGCGCCATTGTCCCACGAACTGAAAAGCGGCCAGAGGTGGGTCTTGTGGGCAGCGGCTACTTCGCGATCGGGACTGCGTTGTTCGAGCGACCACCAGAGAAAAAAGAGGAAGGTGGTTTTCTCCTGGGCGAGGCCGTCGGCCGTCCAGCGCTGGTTGCGGTAGAGCGGCCACAGCACCCAGGTCTTGTCGGTGCCCTTGATGATGGAGTGCGTGTAGACCGGTCCCCAGCGATTCACGTAGCGGTCGTCGCCCCGGCCTTGCACGAGAAACGGCCAGAACCAGCGCGTTTCCTGATAGCGGTAGGGTTCGGTCCGATCGGAGCGACCGAAGAACGGCCAGGCATAATTCTCGTTGATATAACCGGGACCGGTGTCGCGGGTGTAGAACGGAATGACGCCCATTTTCACGTCGGGCACCGGTTCGGACAGATTGCGCGATGACTTATAACCGAATGGCCACAACCAGAACTGCCGGTCGTAATCACCCTCGCGTTTCACGCGACCATAGAGCGGCCAGAATTCGAAACCCTCGTGTCCGTCGCCATCGACGAAACGCAAAAACGGCCACGGTGCATGGGTGATGTGGCGACCAGCTTTCTCCGTGTGCGAATAGAGCGGAAACGCCGTGAACGTGATGCGGTCGCGACCGAAGCGGTTCTTGATCGTGCCGCCGAATGGAAAGAACGCGCGGTAGCTCGTCGTCGCGTCGCCGTTGTCGCGCGAAAACCAAAACGGCCACACGTCGAAGCGTTCGTCGGCGGGACCGCCACCGGTTGTATCCGTGCGAGTGTTGATCAGTTGGAAAAAGCTGAACGTCCGGTAGTCCTCCTGTTGGCGCCAGGTGAAGAACGGATAGAGAAAGCTGCCCTCGGTGGTGCCGTTCGATACGGTTTCCAAATAGAACGGACGCACGCCATGTCGTTCGAGGTCTTGGCTGCTTTGCGCGAAAAACAACGGACCGACCGCCTGCAGCGCTTCATTCCCGTTGGTCGAGCGCCGCACGAAAAAAGGCCACGCGTTGTCCTCCTCGCCCCGGAGGGAGGCGAGCGAGAAGAGCAGGCTCGCACAGGCCAGCCGGATCAGGTGGTGGGAATACATGCTTGGTGGACTGGGTAAGGCATTGCCTTTGTTTGGATGAAAAGCCAGTCAGGTCAGGATGACTTTTCACCAAAGCGGAGAGAATACTTCAGGGAGGCAGGGCGCAAACGCTATGTTTCAACCGCCACTGGCGGAAAGTGTTCCGCAGAAGTCCCCCGAGAACCTGCAAATCTGACCCTTCCGGCAAGTCATGCGCATTACGGGAGGACAAGCCCGCGGAATCCCGCTCACCCTGCCCAAGGGTGATGTCGTGCGACCGGCGACGGATGCATTGCGGCAGGCGGTGTTTTCGAGCCTTGCGGCTTGGGTGCCAGATGCGCGCTTTCTCGATCTGTTCGCGGGTAGCGGTGCCTACGGATTGGAAGCCTTGAGCCGGGGCGCCGCGGGTGGTGTGTTTGTGGAAAGGGACGCACGGACGGCGGGCTTCATTCGTCAGAATCTCGCTGCAGTGTGCAAGAGCCTCGGGCGCACGGCTGACGGCTTGCAGGTGATCACCGCCGACGCCACGAGCGTCACGCTGTCGAGTGAGGCGCCCGATCTGGTGTTCATTGATCCACCTTACGAAATCATCAGCGAGATCGCGCCGAAACTTTTTGCGCGGCTCGATCTGCTGCTCGCATCGAAGCCGGATGCGGTCGTGGTCTTCGAGATGCCTGGCGAGCAAGCGCTTGATCCCGCCGGCTGGCGTTGTGTGAAGCGGCTCGGGAAAGGCGGTCGCCAGCCCACGGCGGCGATCTTCAGGAAAGACCCAGCTTCGCCCGCAACAAGCTGACCGCGGCAATGCAGGCTGTTTCCGTGCGAAGCACCCGTTCGCCGAGGTGAACGAACAAAAATCCGCGACGAAGCAATAATTCGCGTTCGGTTGTCGTCCAGCCGCGCTCGGATCCGATGGCGAGGACAACCGGAACATTGGGCGCTACGTTGGTCTGCCCTAAGGGTTGGGGCGATTCGTAGTTGTCGAGTGCAAGCCGTGTGCAATTCGCAGGCAGCGCTTCAACGGCTTCGGCGAATGCTTGACCGTGGCGCACGGTGGGCAAACGCGTGCAAAAGGCCTGCGCTGCGCCGGCGACAAGCAGCGATTCCCACTCGCGAGACGACCAAAGGGAACTCTGCGCGTAAGAGGGTTCGCCGCGCGCAGTGCGCACGAAATCCATCGCCGCGACACCGAGCGCCGCGCCTTCGCGCAAGATGTCGCGAGCGGTTTGGGGACGCGGCAGACCGACGAGCAAACGGATGGGTGCGAGCGGTGGCGGTGCTTCGCCCCAAGCAAAGGACAACCTGAGCGTGCCGTCGGCAGCGACTGCCTGCAATGTGCCTTTGCCGCGAGGTCCGTTGATCAATCCGGCATCAAAAGTGTCCCCGGGTTGCCGCCGCAGCACCTCCAGGATATGACGGGCACGGGTGTCCTTTCCGGGCAGCGGAAGCTGGACTTCTTCGGGGGAGAAAAGAATGATGTTCACCTGATGGCAGGAGCTGCTTGCTGCGGGTTTGTGCCGTATTATAATGACGAAACGCGTGAAATCGCCCGACACAATACCAAGCATGGAAGGCGATGGCAACGCGCGCATCGGGAGGGTGGTTATCGTCGAAGACCAGCGTCTGGTCGCCGAATTCCTGCAGTTTCACTGTCGAGATTTGCGATTGGAGGTGGTGCAGCACGCAGGAGGATTTCGCGAAGGTTTGGCGGCCATCCGTCAACATCAGCCGGATCTCGTGCTGCTGGATATTTCACTGCCTGATGGGGACGGACTCGATCTGGCGCGAATCGTGATTGATGAGCTGCCCCGGATAAAAATCCTGGCGATCTCCTCGCACCATGATCCATGGACCATGCTGCAAGTGCAGCGCATCGGGATTCATGGCTTTGTGGACAAAAACGACCAGCGACCAGAGGTGTTGTCGGAAGCCATCTTTGCCGTGCTGGGCGGACGTGTTTACTACACGCAGATCGTGAACCAGTCGAGCGCCGCCATCCGCCGCGATCCGAAATCATTTGTGCGGGTGCTCTCCGATTACGAAACCCGCATCCTGTCGATGATCGGCGAGTCCAAATCGGATGAAGAAATCGCCAACGCGCTCAGCATCAGCCCGGCCACGGTTCAATCGAGGCGTCGCGATATCATGCGCAAACTCGACATCCACTCCACGCCCAAGCTGATCCACTATGCGATCGTAAACGGACTTACGCGGGCGGAGCAGCTGGGTCGGAAGAAACCAACTTAGCGCGGAGATTGGCGAGCAGAGGGGGCAGTTGGTCGCAGAGATCGGCGACTTCCTCCCAGTGCTCTTTGGCAGCGGCTTCTTCGATCCGCCGCACGAGATTTTCGAGTTCGCGCTCGTAGATGAAACTGAACCGACCGCAGAGACGATGAGCATAGTGTGCAGCGTCGGCCGTTCGGCGCGCTTCCACGGCTTCGTTGAGCTGTTCGGTCTCGACTTGGAGTTCGGAAAGATAAAGCGCCACTTCATTTTCGAAGCGCACCTGCTTCTTGCTCGCGAGCAGCCGTAGATTCGCCAGGCCGTCACTCGGTGGTGGTGGAGTGGGGGGCGGCGGGTCACTAGTAACTCCGTGGATGTTCGAGAGTGCTTTGCCGAGACGCTCAAGCGTGACTGGTTTACCCAGAAAGGCGTCCATGCCTGCTTCGCGACACTCGCGCTGTTTTTCGGGCGTGCTGAAAGCTGTCGTGGCGAAGATGGTGGCCCGGCGCGAAGCACCGGAAGCGGTGCGGATGCCTCGCGCAACTTCCAAACCAGTCAACCCCGGCAGATCGTAGTCGAGGAAGACCAGTTCGAAGTCCTGTTGCGCAGCCAGTTCGAGGGCCGCAGCACCATCGCCGACGGCCTCGGCCGAATACCCAAACCGCGCCAACAAATCAATCAGCACGACACGATTGTATTCCTGATCGTCCACAACGAGCGCACGGCCTCGTGGTCCCATGGGATTGGAGCCGAGTTGGGAAACGGGTTCGGCCGGTTCGGGCGCGTGGGCGAAGGGAGCGCTGAAATAAAAACATGAACCGTGCCCCGGCTCGCTTTCGAGCCAGATGCGACCTCCCATCTTTTCGGCGTAACCCTTGCAAAGCGCCAGGCCGAGACCAGTGCCCGCCACGCGTCCACCCTGGGCCGCAGCGCCGCGCTCGAAACGTTTGAAGAGTCGCTGCTGTTCTTCGGAGGAGATGCCCGGACCTTCGTCGGCAACGGCGAAAATGACTTCCGTGCGTTCGGATCCGGCCGGCTGGCACCACACGGTGACTTCGACCTTGCCACGGCCGGCGAACTTCAGGGCGTTGCTGACAAAGTTCAGGAGGATTTGGCGGACGCGTCGCGGGTCGCCGAGTAAGTATCGCGGCACGCCGGGCGAGACGGCGACCTCGACAGGGATGTGGAATTTCTCGCTGTCTGCCGCGGCCATGGCGGCGACCGAATCCACGAGGGCGGGCAGGTCGAAGGGCTTGGTTTCGATCTCGATGACACCGGCCTGCATCTTCGAGAGATCGAGCAGATCCTCCAGCAGCGAGGAAAGATGGTCGGCGCAGGCGCGGAGCAGATCGAATTTATGGCGACTCTCGGGATCGAGAGCGGAAGTCGGCAGCGACTCGGAAATACCGATGACGCCGTTCATGGGATTGCGAATCTCGTGGCTGACGCCGGCCAGAAAGTCGTCCTTGGCGGCGTTCGCCTTCACGAGTTCGGCGGTGCGGATCTGCACGACCTTTTCGAGCTCTTCCTTCTGGGCGCGGATGCGGCCCTCACGAAGGCGGATGGTGAGCCACACACCCAGGGCGAGGGCAAGCGAGTAGCCGGCATAGGCGAGCTTCGAGCGATACCACGGTGGCAGGATGCGGAAGCTGAAGACGGAAGGCTGGCTGGTGAGTCCGGCGGCGTTGACGGTGCGCACTTCGAAGCGGTAGCTGCCTTCCGAGAGGTTGGTGAAATCGTAGCGGCGCCGATCGGTGGCGGGTGACCACTCGGTGCTGTGTTGACCCAAGCGGAACTGGACCAACCAGTCGTGGTTGCGGGCGGGATCGCCGGTAAAGACGCTGAAGCCGAGCCGGTGCCCTTCAAAAGGAAAGTCGCGCGAGCCGCTTGAGGTGGTGGTGCGGCCAAGGCCGGAATCCAGGCGGATGACCGGAGACGGAGGCGTGGAAATGACCGCCAAGGTATCGTAATCGAGTCGCAGCAATCCTTCCGTTCCGCCGAGCCACAGGATCGGTCGGCCGTCCTCGGCGGTGAATCGCATGGCCTGAACCAATCCGATGGATGGCAGGCCGAGGACATCGAGTTCCTGCCACGTAGCGCGACCTTCATCGTCGAGGGTAAGCCGGCCGAGGCCTTGGCCCCACGAGGAGGTGCTGGAAGCACCGGGTCGTCGAAAAGCGATTACTGCGCTGCGCTCACCGGGCTCGGCTTCCGCCACGGAGGGGAGTGCGCCCGGAATCGAAAGCAGGCTTTCAAGCTTGGTCTCTCCGGGAATCACACGAAAAACCCGTTGGTTCGCGAAAACCAGCAGATGGGAGCCGATCCGACTGAAGCAAACTTCTCCGCTGATTGAGAGTCGCGTGGCGGGATCGAGCGCTGGTTCGGTGGTTTTGACTTCGGGATTGCTGACGAAAGCTCCGAGGCCGGCCGTGCCGCTCCATACGCGACCTTGGTCGTCTTCACTCAACCAGCGCACGAAATCGGGAACCTGGGCCAAGGACGCATGGGTAAAGCCGCCCTGTTCTGTCGGAGTAAGTCGCACCACCGCGTCGCCTTCGGAAAGCAGGTAAGTGCCGGGCGGATGATTGGAAGGAAGGATGCGATAAACTCCCTTGGCCATGACCTGGTAGAGAGGAGTAACGGAGTTGCCGTCATAGTAGTCGATGCCACCATGCCGGCCCAAAAGCAGGCCATCGCGGTGGACGGAGAGGGTAGTATAGGACTCCGTGAGGGCATCGATTTTCTGGAATGTGGCGTGCCGGCCATTCTCAGCCGGTAGCAACCGGTAGGTGCCGGTGGTGTTGGACGCGTAGAAATCGGTGGCGCTTGCATCCAAATCCTGGGTGCTGCCCACCAAGCCGTTGCGTGAATGAAACACGGTGGTTCGGCCGGTGGCATCCAGCCGCACGATGCCATCAATACTTGCGCACCAGATCTGGCCATCGGATCTGACATGGAGTGCGTAGATTCCGCTGATCGCCGGATGATCGCGACTGTCGATGATTCGCAGCCTCTGGCCGTCGGCGGAAACGATCATAAGGCCCCCGTTGAGAGTGCCGACAATGTGGTTGCCGTTGGGCAGACGTGCATAGGCGGTGAGTCTGCCGGCGACAACGAAGTCGTTCACTTCTTCGGAAAATATTTTTTGTGCCGGTGAGCCGGGGCGATAAAAACCCGCGCTGGTGACCAGCAGCAGTCCCTTGGAATCTCGGTGCATGCCGAGAACGGCCGTTGCGGGCAGTTGATCACGCTCCACCTCCAGTTTCGGTCCGGTCTCAGTGAGTCGGTAGAGGCCGGTTTCCATGTGATGAAACCAAGTCTCGCCATCCACTTTGAGAGGGAAGAGTCGGACTGCGCCGGGGTAGGCCCAAGATTGGAAGGACTGACCGTCCCAGCGGTGCACTTTGCCGCGTGCGATAAAATAGACCTGGGGGTCGACCAAACCGATGCCCCAAATGTGTCCGACTTGGCGTTCGTTCTCCGGCAGATGGGAGAGCAGGGAGTGGTATTCGAAATTTCCGATCGAAGGTTCAGAAAAATAACCAATCTCGTTCAGCGCTCCGATCCAGATGCGACCATCCGGGTCGATCTGAGCCGTGCGAACTCCCGCCGCTCCGCCGGCGGGAAAATGTTTCCAAGCGGTGCCATCGTGAACCAACAGTTCGCGGCTGCCAACCAAGAGCCGACCCAAGGAATCTTCCGAAACGAAGAGGTGAAGGGAATCAGTTCCCAGATCTCTGGCTGAAACGTGCTCCACCCACGGCACCCCGGCGTTTGCGTCCTGCCATGCGGCATGAATTCGAGGCAAAATCAGGCCAAGAAAAAGAATTGCGGGGTAAAATAGTTGTTTGGACCGCATGGTGATCCTGACTGAAACCAGAGATATCACGCAAATGCCTGACGCGCAAAGGACAAACTAACCTCTTATTAGGTTAAGACACGGGTCTTTGGTGAGGTCGAAATGGCCATTAAAAGAGGTCATTTGCCCAATCTGATTTTGCACGGTTCTGCGCGATACTGGCGGCGATGAAAACAATCACCTCCACCCTTAGCGGGCTCGCTTCGAGCCTTTTTCTCAATGTCGGTTTCACCAGCGTTGCCCAGAAACTGGACCCGGTCTCCCATCAAAACTGCGAAATCTGTTCCGAAGCCACGGCGCCGGCGCTGACCGCTCCCTGTCTTTTCCCCGCGAAGCACTAACACGACGCTGACTGCCCCGCACCCCATGCTCAGTCTGGCGGCACTTCGGTATCGGAACGTCCTGGCCGAGTCAGGCGGACCGATCGAGCGACTGCAGCTGGCAGACATGATGGTGCTGGGCCGTCGTGAGTTTGTTGCCAACGCCTTCCTCAAGGAAGGTCTTGGCGGGCAGCTCTGGCGCGATGAGGTTTTCAGTCCGGCGCAAGGCGGAGGCGTTGCTTCCTCGCCGATGGTGGCGCGGTTCATGGCCATCTCCGAAGCGATGGAGCGTTGGGCACACTGGCAGATGCACAACGGTGCAGACAGGCATCGTTACGGATTTGATGTGGATCCCTCCAGCAACGGCATGGCCGCATTTCCCGGCCTATTTGCCCGTCAGGCGCGCGCGGGCGCGCTGATGGAGGCTTCGGAACGATTCAATTTGCTCCATTGGTGGGAAGGGCGGTTGCCCGCGGCCGAATCCGATACCCGGTGGCCGGGAGTGCGTGCGGCCACGATTTGTTCGGAGGCACCCGGCGTCACCGTCGTATTGTTCAAGCGCACGGCGGAAGGTTTCTTCGCCTACGGGCATGCCGCGGCGATGGACTACGACGGCGCGTGTCGGAAGGCGGCCATCGAGATGGAGAGGCACGAACTGATTCTGGCCCGATTCAGTCGGGCTCATGCCGGCAAGCTCGCAGGGTGTCTCTCACCCGACGCCCATCCGATTGAGCGTCGCAGCCTTTTCTTTGCCACGGAAGCCGGTCACGAACTGTTCCTCGAACATTTGCGGTCTTCCCCGCGATGGGCGACAGCCCGCCCGCGCCTTGTGTTCGATGGTGTGGTGCCCGGACCTTGGTCGCGCTACGCGGATGTCTGGCGGGTGGTCTATGAACCGCCGAGCGACCGGTTTCTCGGCATCGAAGAAAATTATTTCCTCTGGTGAGGCGGGACGATTGGAGCGGCTAGTCGGAATCGAACCGACGACACCTGCTTGGAAGGCAGAGGTTTTACCATTAAACTATAGCCGCAACGGGGAGCGAGCGTGCCCCGGGCGCGGGGACGTTCAAGCTTTTGTTCGGCCATTGGGCCTCTCAGGCGAAATGGGATTGCCCGCATCAGGGGAAATCCCTTACTTGCCCCGCACCATGGCGACACCTGCATCCTCGGCGAAACCCCAATCCAATGTCAGGGCTGCTCAGGCAATGGCCAAGCAGAAGGCCCTCGAGAAGAAAGCCAAGACCTACAAGCTCGATCTGGGCGAACTCGCCATCTTCACAAGCCAGCTCGCCTCGCTGCTTCAGGCAGGTCTGCCCTTGGTCTCGTGCTTGGAAGCCCTGCAGGATCAGACCGAAGACCAAGTGTTTCGCATCGTGATCCGCGACGTGCGCAACGATATTTCAACGGGCACTTCGTTTTCCGCCGCGGTCAAGAAGTTCCCCAATTCATTTAATTCCCTGTTCATCTCGATGGTGGAAGCCGGTGAAGCGTCCGGTGGCTTGGCTGAGATTTTGGGAAAAGTGGCGAGCTACTTCGAGTCCACGGTCAAACTCACCAAGAAGGTGAAGTCTGCGATGACTTACCCGATCGCAGTCATTGGTCTGGCCGTCGCGTTGGTGAATGTGCTGCTCATCTTCGTGATTCCGGTGTTCGCCGCCATGTTTGCCGACTTCGGCGCAAAACTGCCGGCGCCGACGCAGATGCTGATCGATCTGAGTAATTTCATGAAATCATGGTGGTGGGCGTTGGGTATCGGCGCCTACTTGATCTATTTCGCCATCGGCAAATACACCGCCACGCCGAACGGCCGCCGCCAGAAGGACCAGTTCCTCGTGCGCGCACCCATTTTCGGAAATCTCGTGCACAAAATTGCTCTTTCCCGGTTCTGCCGCACTTACGCCACGCTCATGCGCTCGGGCGTGCCGATTCTCCGCACACTTGAGATCGTTTCTGCCGCCAGCGGCAAGGTGCAGGTGGAAGACGCCTGCGCGGAAATCGCCAAGCACGTGAGCCAAGGTGGACAGGTCTCCGATGTCATGGCAGCGAATCCATTTTTCCCGCCCATGATGAAGCACATGGTCAAGGCTGGCGAAACAACCGGCAACGTGGACGGCATGATGAACAAGATCGCCGATTTCTACGACACCGAGTGCGACGCCACCGTGGCGGCCCTCACTTCACTGATCGAACCGATGCTCATCGTGTTCCTCGGTGTGGTCGTCGGCGGTATCGTGATGGCCATGTTCCTCCCCATCTTCCAACTCGGTGCAGTGGCGGGCGGCATGCAGTGATCGGGGCGATTTTGGAAAGTCGCTTGCGTGCTGTGGATGAGCGCGCAAGCTGACCGTTCCCTCATCACATGGCATCCATTCTCATCGTCGACGACCTCATCTCCATCCACGAGATGCTGGAGGCTGTGATCCAGCCCAGCGGCCACAAAACCGCTTTCGCCACCGACGGCGAGAAGGCGTTGGTCCGATACAAGGCCGAGAAATTCGACCTCGTATTGTGCGACATCGACATGAAGCCGATGGATGGCATCACCTTGCTCAAGCAGTTGAAGCAGTATGATCCGGGCGCCGTGGTGGTCATCATGACCGCCTACGCCAGCACGGAGAGCGCCATCCAGGCCTTGAAGCACGGCGCTTTCGACTACCTGCAGAAGCCCTTCAAGGTGGACGAGCTCATGCACGCGCTGAAGCGCAGCCTCGAGTTTCGCCGCACCATCTCGGAGCGTGAGGCCCAGGGCACGACCACGGCCGTCAAGGCCGGGGATTTCGAGGCCCGCCTCGTTGGCCAGAGTCCGAAAATCAAGCGCCTCATCTCCCAGCTCAAGAAGCTCGCGACCGCGCACACCCCCGTGCTCATCTCCGGCGAGTCTGGCACGGGCCACGAAATCGCCGCCGAGTTGCTCCATGCAGCGCGCAACGCGCCCGAGAGCCCGCTGATCCGCATCGACTGTCGCCTGAGTTCGCCCGAAAGCCTTCGCACCGGCCTGCTGGGCGAGAACGGTGCAGGTGGCACTTGGGTGCAACAGGCCAAGGGCGGCACGCTTTTTCTCACGCATCTCCAGTGCCTGCCCAAGGACGCCCAAGCCGAGCTCATCTCGGTTATACGCAATAATGCCCACACCTTCCGGCTGGTTTGCGCTACCGAGGAGGATCTCGAAAAACTTTCCGAGACCGGCGCGTTTAACGAAGAGCTTTTCTACCGCGTGGCCGCCTTGCCGATCGAGATGCCGCCGCTGCGTGAGCGCACGGAGGATATCCCTCTCCTGCTCAAGAGCGTCGCGACCAAGGTCTCCAACCCGCAGCTTGATCCCCGGCTCGTTGAATTTTCCGAGGATGCGCTGGCCACGCTCCGCACCTGCCGCTGGTCGGGCAACCTCGAGGAGTTTACGCAGGTCATTTCGCAGATTCTCGCCACGACTGAAACGCGCGTCATCACTTCGGCCCAGCTGCCTCTCCGGCTCCGCGACATGAAGGACTGGCCGAACCTCGCGGACTATCTCGCCGGGCAGGAAAAACTCCATATCGCGCGGGTGCTCAACGCCTGCCAAGGCGACAAAGCCAAGGCGGCTCGCATCCTCGGTGTCGATCTCTCCCGGCTCGATTGACGTTTCCTTGGCTCGCGCCGCTCGCGGGCCGTGTCACTTGTGCTTTACCGCTTGCCCCGCCCTAGGGGGGTGACAAGCCTCGCGAGCGCTCACGCCCATGCCCAAACGCACAGACCTAGAGTCCATCCTGATCATCGGCGCCGGCCCCATTGTCATCGGCCAGGCCTGCGAATTCGACTATTCCGGCACCCAGGCCTGCAAGGCCCTGCGGGAAGAGGGCTACCGCGTCATTTTGGTCAACTCCAACCCGGCGACCATCATGACCGACCCGGAGTTTGCCGACGTCACCTACATCGAGCCGCTGACGGTGGACATCCTTGAGAAAATCATCGCCAAGGAACGCCCTTCGGCGCTGCTCCCCACCTTGGGCGGTCAGACCGCGCTTAACTTGTCCATGGAGCTGCACAAGGCCGGCATTCTCGACCGCTACAAGGTCGAGATGATCGGCGCCCGTCCGGAGGCCATCCAGAAGGGCGAGGACCGCGAACTCTTCAAGCAATGCATGCTGCGCATCGGCCTCGATGTCGCGAAATCACGCACCGTGCACACGCTCGACGCCGCGCGCGCGGCCGCCGACGAGATTGGCACCATGCCGCTGATTATCCGACCGAGTTTCACGCTCGGCGGATCGGGTGGCGGCATCGCTTACAACCGCGAGGAATTCGATCAAATCGTTGCCAACGGGCTCGAAATTTCGCCCGTCCACGAAGTGCTCGTCGAAGAGTGTCTGCTCGGCTGGAAGGAATACGAGATGGAGGTTATGCGCGACCACAAGGATCAGTGTGTCGTCATCTGCTCCATCGAGAACTTCGACCCGATGGGCGTGCATACGGGCGACTCCATCACCGTCGCGCCGGCAATGACGCTCACCGACAAGGAATACCAGGTGATGCGCGACGCCTCGTTCGCCGTGATCCGCGAGATCGGCGTGGCGACGGGCGGCTCCAATATTCAGTTTTCCATCGATCCGAAGACCGGCCGCCAGGTCGTGATCGAGATGAACCCGCGTGTGTCGCGCTCCTCCGCGCTCGCGTCGAAGGCCACTGGCTTCCCCATCGCCAAGATCGCCGCCAAGCTCGCCGTCGGCTACACGCTCGACGAGTTGCGCAACGACATCACGCGCCTCACGCCTGCCAGCTTCGAGCCGACGATCGACTACGTCGTCACGAAGATTCCGCGCTTCACCTTCGAGAAGTTCCCGGGGGCCAACGCCACGCTCACCTCGGCCATGAAATCCGTCGGCGAGGCGATGGCCATCGGCCGCACCTTCAAGGAGTCGTTCCAGAAATGTCTCCGTTCGCTCGAAATCGGCGCCCGGGGTTTTGGTGGCGGCGGCAAATATGGCGGCGACGATCTGCCCGACGAGGCGACCATTCGCCAGAAGCTGGGCACACCCAACGCCGAACGCGTGTTCTACCTCCGCTGGGCCTTCAAGGCCGGTCTCACGGTGGACGACATTTTCGAGCTCACCAGAATTGATCCGTGGTTCCTGCACCAGCTGCGCGAGATCCACGAAATGGAAGAGGCGATCAAGGCACAGACGTTGGCCACGCTGCCCACGGACCTGCTCCGTCGCGCCAAACAGTTCGGTTTCTCCGACGCCCAGCTCGCGCACGTCCTGAAGACGGACTTCGACACGATGCGCGCACATCGGAAGAAGGCCGGGGTGAACACCACTTACCGGCTCGTGGACACCTGCGCCGCGGAGTTCGAGGCATTCACGCCTTACTACTATTCGAGCTACGGCGACGAGAATGAGATCATCCCTTCGAAAAAGAAGAAGATCATGATCATCGGTGGTGGCCCGAACCGCATCGGTCAGGGCATCGAATTCGACTACTGTTGCGTGCACGCATCATTCGCCCTGCGTGAGGCGGGTTTTGAGACCGTGATGATCAACTCGAATCCCGAGACTGTTTCGACCGACTACGACACCTCGGACCGTCTTTACTTCGAACCGCTCACGCTCGAGGACGTGCTCGAGGTTTACGAGCAGGAGGGGTGCAGCGGTGCCATCGCGCAATTCGGCGGCCAGACTCCGCTTAACCTCGCCAGCGCGTTGAAGGCCCGTGGTGTGAACATCATCGGCACCTCGCCGGAAAGCATCGATACCGCCGAGGACCGCAAACTTTTTGCCGCCGTGCTCGACCGGCTGAAGCTCAAGTCGCCCGCCAATCGCATTGCGATGTCCGAAGGCGAGGCGCTGACCACCGCCGCAGAACTCGGTTATCCGGTGCTGGTGCGGCCGTCCTTCGTGCTCGGCGGTCGTGGCATGTTCATTCTCTACAGCGAGGCCGAATTGAAAGACGTCGTGCGACAGGTGTTCGACGTCATGCCCGGCAAACCGGTGCTCATCGACAAGTTCCTCGAAGACGCCGTCGAGGTGGACGTGGATTGCATCAGCGATGGCGAGACCACCCTTGTCGGCGGCATGCTCGAACACATTGAGTATGCCGGCGTTCACTCCGGCGACGCCGCGATGGTGCTGCCGCCGCACATGCTGCCCAAGCCCATGCAGGCCGAAATCCGCACGGCCACCTACGCGCTCGCGAAAGCGTTGAACGTCGTGGGCCTCATGAACGTGCAGTTCGCGGTCAAGGACGGCCAGCTCTACGTGCTCGAGGTCAATCCGCGCGCTTCGCGCACCGTGCCGTTCGTGGCCAAGGCCATCGGCGTGCCGCTGGCAAAGCTCGCAGCCCGCGTCATGGCCGGTGCAAAGCTCAAGGACCTCGGCTTCACGCAGGAAATCCAGCCGAAGCACTGGTGCGTCAAGGAAGCCGTGTTTCCCTTCAATCGCTTCCCCGGCTCCGCGATTATGCTCAGCCCCGAGATGCGTTCCACCGGCGAGGTCATGGGCCTCGACGACGATCTCGGCATCGCCTTCGCCAAGACGCAGATGGCCGCCAAGCCCGGCCTGCCGCTCAAGGGCAAGGTGTTCTTCAGCGTGAAGGATTCCGACAAGCCTCTCGCTGTGGACCTCGCCCGCGAGTTCATCGCGCTCGGTTTCACGCTCTGCTCGACCAGCGGCACCGCAAAACTCCTGCGTGAAAACGGCATCGAAGTGCAGCACGTCAACAAGCTCCTGGAAGGCCGGCCGAACTGCATCGACATGATCAAGAACGGTGAAATCCATCTCGTGATCAACACCCCGCGCGGCATGATTCCGCGCCACGACGAGAATGCGATCCGTGCTGCGGCGTGGGCCAATAACGTTTGCATCATGACTTCTGTCACCGGCGTTCGCGCTTCGATCAACGGCATCAAGGCGATGAAAGCAAAGCTGGTGGACGTGCGTCCGCTGCAGCAATACAAGGACAGCGTCGTCGCTGTCAGCTGAACGTCGCCGCATCCCATGAGCGCTCCCGCCACTCTCGTCGCCCTGCTTCACGGACCGGATCAACCCGGCTTGGTGGCGAAGACGTCGGGCTGGATTTACGCGCGACAGGGCAACATCCTGCACGCGGACCAGCACCGCGACATGGAAGGTGGCGAATTTTTCCAGCGTATCGAATGGGTGCCGGCTGGCGGCGATGCCGCCACCGCCGCCGCCGAGTTGAAGGACTTTGCCGCCTCGCTGGGCATGGCAGCCAAGGTTGCGGTTTCCACGCACCGGCCGAAGGGCGCACTCTTCGTGTCGAAGGAAGACCACTGTTTTCACGACCTCGTGCTGCGCTGGAAGGCCGGTGAATTTGCCGGCGACTTCGCGTGTGTCGTGTCGAATCACACCGCGATGGCCGACGCTGCGCGGCATTACGGTTTGCCGTTCCACCATATCCCGGTCACCGCCGCGAGCAAGCCCGCGGCCGAGCGCGCCCAATTGGAAATCTTGCGCGCCGTCGGGACCGAGTTCGTCGTGCTCGCCCGTTATATGCAGGTGCTCACGGCGGATTTCCTGCGCGATTGCGGCCAGCCGGTCATCAACATCCATCATTCGTTTTTGCCGGCCTTCGCGGGCGGCAAGCCCTACCACCAGGCTCACGAACGCGGCGTGAAACTTATTGGGGCCACGGCGCATTACGCCACCGCCGTGCTCGATGACGGCCCCATCATTCAGCAGGATGTTGTGCGCGTCACCCACCGTCACGGGGTGGAGGAGCTCGTGCGCAAGGGACGCGATTTGGAAAAACTCGTGCTCGCGCAAGCCCTTCGCTGGCACTTGGAAAACCGCATTCTCGTTTACGGTAACAAGACCGTGGTCTTTGACTGATTGGCCCCGGCGGTAGCGGTCCTCTGCCGGTGACCGTCCAAGTAAAGGCGTGCCGCCTTTTTCCTTGAGAGCCGGAGGCTGGTTTCGCAATGTGCCCGGCTCCATGAACATCCCCCCGCCCGCCGGTCACCAGCCTCCAGAACAAGCCGCCGCCCCCGCCCAGCCGGGGTTTGAAGAGGCCGCCCACGCTTTCTGGGAGAAGAATCGCAGTCTGATTCTCATGGTCTGCGTGGCCGCCCTCCTCGTGATCATCGGCCGCGAGGGATGGCACTTCTACGCGGCGAAGCAGGAGCAGGATATCCGTGCTGCTTACGCCCGCGCCGACGATCGCCCCGAGCAGCTGGCCGCTTTCGTCAAAGCCCACGGCAACCACGCCCTTGCCGCCGTCGCCACCCTGCGGATTGCCGACCAGCGTTACGCCGCGGGTGATTACCGTCAGGCTCTCGAGAACTACAACAAGGCCGCGGCCGGCCTGGCCAATCCCGCCCTGCTCGGTCGGGCGCGTATGGGCGCGGCGATGAGCCAGCTCAATTCCGGCGACAAGGCCGCGGCTGAAAACGCCTTGAAGGCGATCAGTGCTGACGCCGCCCTGAGCAAGGGCGTTCGCGCCGAGGCCACCTATCACCTCGCCTCGCTGGCTTTGGAGGCTGGCAACACCGCGGAAGTCAGCCGCCTTGTGACCGAGATCGGCAAGATCGATCCCACCGGCATCTGGTCGCAGCGCGCCACCATGCTCGTGGTCGGCCGGCCCACACTTTGACGGCCCGCTGCCGTTTCCCCACTCGGCCCGCTTCGGCGGGCCTTTTTTCTGCGTGACCAACCGACTGCTGGTCGGGGCGGAGAGATTCGAACTCTCGACCTCCTGGTCCCAAACCAGGCGCTCTACCAGGCTAAGCTACACCCCGTTCTGCAGGCTTGAAATGGGAGGGGCACGCGTGGCGGCTGTCAATGGCCGTATCGAAGATTGAAAGAGAACGTTAATCAGTGAGCCAGCGAGGGATGCTCCATTCGACGGGTTGTCCGTCGCGAGAAAATGCTTCTTGCTTCACCTGTGAGCCGGGCCTAAACACGAATTCTCAATCTCTTAAAAAAATGGACACTCTTTCCCGTGACAGCAGCAGCTCCAACAGCATCCTCCCTATCGTGGGCGTGATCGCCGGAGCCCTTGGCTTGATCCTCGCGATCGTTGCCTTGGTCAAACTTTCCACGCTCCAAAAGGCTGTGACGACCCAAGGCGACGAAGTCGCCAAGATCGCCACGATTGAGGGCGACATGCGTGCGGCCACGGCCAAGTCCGACGCTGATCTGCGTGGCCTGCGGGATGGTGTGCAAAACGCCTTGCGCGACATCGGCACCGCTCTCGGAGAGCGCGACGCCAAGATCGCCAAACTCGAAGACGCGATGAAGGCTCGCCCGGCCCCCGCTGCCGCTACCGCCTCTTCCGGCGGCAAGGCCGAGGCCGCTCCCACCGGTGTGTTGAACGCCGACGGCACCTACACGATCGCAACCGGTGACACCTTCTCGAAGGTCGCGCGCAAGTTTAACGTGAAGATGGATGCCATTGAGGCGGAGAATCCCGGTCTTGATCCGACCAAACTCCGCGTCGGCCAGAAGATCCGCATCCCGCGTCGGTAAACTTCCCATCATACTTTCCCATGCCTCCCAGACCTCGTGTCGCGGAGGCATTTTTTTCGCCATGAATAACCCCGATCCGCCGCTGCGCTGGCAGAAACTGCGCGAAGAGCCGCACGCAACGACGCGCATCTTCGACGTCGTGAAGGCGATCTACCGGCATCCGCGACGCGAAAAAGAACAGGATTTCTTTGTCATCAATCCGCCCGATTGGGTGAATGTCGTCGCGCTGACGACCGACGGACAACTCGTGCTCGTGCGCCAGTTCCGTTACGGCATCAACGATTTCTCCCTCGAAATTCCCGGTGGCGTGATCGATGCCGGCGAGGATCCAGTTGTCGCCGGTGTGCGCGAACTGCGCGAGGAATCGGGCTTCGTCGGCACGCAGGCGCGCTTGCTCGGCTCCGTGCATCCCAATCCAGCCATGCAGAGCAATCGTTGCCATCTCGTGCTCATCGAGGGCGCTCGCCGCGAAGCTGCGCTCGAATGGGATCCCGACGAGGAGTTCGAAATCCTGACCAAACCGGTGGACGAGGTTTTCGCTCTCGCGGCCGCCGGCGGCATCACGCATGCGATGGTGCTGAACGCGCTGCTGCTCTTCGCCCCACACTGGCAGCGGATGCGACCGGACGTCGTTTGACTTGCTTCGGGCACCGGCTTCACTTTCGCAGCTGATGGACACCGCCACGACTGTTCCCTCCTTCGCCAATTTGCCGCTCGCCTCCGGCACGAGCGACCGCTTGCCCGAGATCCTGGAACGCGAAATACGGGCCATTTACCAGCGGAGCCCGCTTTACGGCCTGCGTTTTCCTTTGCACACCGAGCCGCTGCATTGGTCGTGTTACCGCGAAATCCCGGTGCTGACCAAGCAGGAGATCGTGCAACGCGGACACACGGCGTTTTTCCACGATTACAGTGAAATCGAGCGCGGCTTCGCGCAGAAGCGATTCGAATACGAGCACACTTCCGGCACCACGAGCGGGCCGATGACGGTGGTCATGGAGGACGGCTGGTGGAACGCGCAGACGCGCCGCGCCTACCTCGCGCATCCGCAACTGGCGCGCTACGTGGACCGGCCCTACCGCAAGTGCGTGCTGGCTCCGGTCGGTTGCTCGAGCAACCTCTGCCCTTACGAGGACCATCCGTTTCCGCACCGCTACTTTGACGGCACGGTTTATCTCAACCTTTCCAGCGATCCCTTCGCGTTTCCCGAAGGCGAGTGGGACCGCATCGCGCGTGAGCTGCAGGCAGTGAAGCCGCAGGTCATCGAGGGCGAACCGGTTTATCTTTCTCTGCTGGCGCGCGCCTTGTCGCGCCGCCGTGTGGCGGTGCCGAGCGTCGAGACCGTGATTCTCACCTATGGCAAGGCCAGCAAGCAGCACGGGCAGCGCATCGCCGCCGCGTTTCCCGGCGCGGCGCAGGTGGACCTCTACGGCTCGACGGAGGCGGGCTATCTATTCGTGGGCGACGCATTCGCGGATAACCTGCGCGTAGTTGAGGACAACGCTTTCATCGAGCTCACGCCGTGGCGTCCTACGACAGCGGCGGGTCAAACGGTCGAGATCCAAAATGTTTTCCAAATCAACGTGACGACGCGCGATCGCGAAGCCATGCCGCTGCTGCGCTATCACACGGGCGACATCGTGCGCCGGACGGATGCGGGATTCCGCATTCTCGGTCGCGAAAAGGATCTTCATTTCCGTGCCGATGGCGCAGTCGTGTCGGCGTATGAAATCGATGCGGTGCTGCCGGAGGATTTTGCGTGCTGGCACTGGAGTCTCGTCCAGGTTTCCGAACAGCGCTGGGAGTTTCAATACGTGTCCGACGACATCGCCGACGAGGCGGTGGCGGAGGCGCTGGCCGGCGCATTGGGCGCAGGATCGCGCGTGGCGTTGTTTCGTCGCAAATTCATCCAGCCGGCGGCGAGCGGGAAATTCGCGCTGCTCAAGCCGCTCGCGCGCTGATCTTCTGCCGGCGACGGCGCCAGCCGTGGAGGCGGGGCAGGGGAGCTCCGCCGGGGCCGGCGAAATCGGTGAGAATACCCGCCTGCTGCGATTTGCCGGCGGCACGTGGACTTCTTCTTTGATTTAGGCTCGCTAATAGAGAATAGGTGTCGGGCGCGTTCCTTTACAAGCCCGGCCGGCTTCGACAGGCTCGCTACGGTTTCTTAGGCAAGACGCCCGTTTTCCCCTCACACTCTTACGCGATGAATCTACTCGGCGCGCTATTTGGCTCCTCGATCGGCAGAAAATTTCTGATGGCTGTAACCGGCCTCGTTCTCGTCGGTTTCGTCACCGGCCACCTGATCGGCAATTTCCAAGTCTTCTCCCATCCGGACAAGATCAACGGCTACGCGCACTTTCTTCAGTCGCTCGGGCCGGCGCTCTGGGCCGTGAGGCTCTTCCTTCTCGCCTGTGTCGGCATCCATGTCTGGGCTGCCGTCGTGCTGGCCCTCGAAAACAAAACCGCCCGCGGGCCCGAGGCTTACGGCGTCAACAAGTGGCTGCAGGCGGTCTTCGCTTCGCGTTACATGAAGCACACCGGTCTCGTCGTTCTCGCCTTCATTATCTATCACCTCGCTCATTTTACGATCGGCGCGGCGCAGGTGGAGAACTTCAAGACAACGATGTCGCACACGATGACGAGCTCCTATCATCTGCTCGGCTTCCCAGTCGTCGCCGCCGGCGAGCATGTGCACGATGTTTATTCGATGGTATTCCTCGGCTTCGCCAACCCCGTCATCTCGATTTTCTACATTATCGCGGTCGGCCTGCTCAGCCTGCATCTCCTGCACGGCGTGGATTCGATGTTCCAGACCTTCGGATTCCGCAATCATCGCTGGTCTGCGGGGCTCCGCCGCTTTGCCGCGCTGTTCTGCCTGGTCTATTTCCTCGGTAATCTCGCCATTCCCGGCGCGATCCTGACCGGCATGGTGAAGCCCGCTCCCGGCACCGCTGCCGCCGCCAAACTCGTCGCCCAACGCTAATTTTCCCGCCATGGCCAAACTCGACTCCAAAATTCCGGCCGGCCCGCTCGCCGACAAATGGCGCAAGCACAAGGCGGACATCAAGCTCGTCAACCCCGCCAACAAGCGCAAATACGAGGTCATCGTTGTTGGCGCCGGCCTCGCCGGCTCATCCGCGGCCGCCACGCTCGCTGAGCTCGGTTATCGCGTGAAGTGCATTGTCTTTCACGACAGCCCGCGCCGCGCGCACTCGATCGCCGCGCAAGGCGGCATCAACGCCGCCAAGAATTACCAGAACGACGGCGATAGTGTTTACCGTCTCTTCTACGACACCATCAAGGGCGGCGACTATCGCGCCCGCGAGGCCAACGTTCACCGCCTCGCCGAGGTTTCGGTCAACATCATCGACCAGTGCGTCGCGCAGGGCGTGCCCTTCGCTCGCGAATACGGCGGCCTCCTCGCCAACCGCTCCTTCGGTGGCGCGCAGGTTTCTCGCACCTTCTACGCTCGCGGCCAGACCGGCCAGCAGCTTCTCCTCGGTGCCTATTCCGCGCTTTCCAAGATGGTGGGGCAGGGCGGTGTCGAATTGATCACCCAGCACGAGATGGTGGACCTCGTTCTCGTCGACGGCCATGCCAAGGGCGTCATCACGCGCGATCTCGTTACCGGCAAGCTGCATCGTCATTCGGGCGACGCTGTGATCCTGGCCACCGGCGGCTACGGCAACGTCTTCAATCTCTCGACCTACGCACGCGGCTCCAACGCCACCGCCATCTGGCGCGCCTACAAACGCGGCGCCTGCCTCGCGAATCCTTGTTACACGCAGATCCACCCGACCTGCATCCCGGTTTCCGGCGATTATCAGTCGAAGCTCACGCTGATGTCCGAGTCCCTCCGCAACGACGGCCGTATCTGGGTGCCGAAGAAGAAGGAGGACGTGAAGAAGAATCCCGCCGACATCCCCGAGGAAGATCGCGACTATTACCTCGAGCGCATCTACCCGAGCTTCGGCAACCTCGCCCCGCGCGACGTCTCCTCCCGCGCCGCCATGCGCATGTGCGACGAGGGCCGCGGCGTCGGCGAGACCGGCCTCGGCGTCTATCTCGACTTCGCCGACGCCATCAAGCGCCTTGGCGAGTCCGCCGTGCGTGAGCGCTACGGCAACCTCTTCGACATCTACCACGAGATCACGAATGAGAATGCCTACAAGACGCCGATGCGCATCTTCCCCGCGGTGCACTACACCATGGGCGGCCTCTGGGTGGACTACAACCTGATGTCCAACATCCCCGGCCTCTTCGTGCTCGGCGAGGCGAACTTCTCCGACCACGGTGCCAACCGCCTCGGCGCCTCCGCCCTCATGCAGGGCCTGGCCGATGGTTACTTCGTCATCCCATACACCATCGGCGACTACCTCGCCGGCCAGAAGCCCAACAACAAGCCCTCGACCGACCGCGCCGAGTTCAAGGACGCCGAGGCCAATGTCGCGGCGATGGTGCAGCGCCTTATGGGCAACAAGGGCAAGGAGCCCGTGAACTATTACCACAAGAAGCTCGGCCAGATCATGTGGAAGTATTGCGGCATGGCCCGCACGAAGGAAGGTCTCACGCAGGCGCTCAAGGAAATCCCCGCCCTCCGCGAGGAGTTCTGGGCGAACGTCAACGTCCCCGGCTCCGCCGACAACATGAACCAGGCCCTTGAGCGCGCCGGCCGCGTGGCCGACTTCATCGAGCTCGGCGAACTGCTCTGCCGCGACGCCCTCACCCGCGAGGAAAGCTGCGGCGGCCACTTCCGCGAGGAATACCAGCACCCCGACGGCGAGTGTCTCCGCGACGACACCAACTACGCGCATGTGGCCGCTTGGGAATACCAAGGCGAGGGCAAGGAACCCCTCCGCAACGTCGAACCCCTCAACTACGAATTCGTCAAAATGTCCGTGCGGTCATACAAGTAAGCGACCCGCGCACCAGAATCGAAAATCGAGCTACCGAGCGTAGCGACATCCTCATCCTCAATCGAAAATTCCCATGGTCGCTGAATCTTCCACCAAGCTCATCTCGGTCACCCTTCGCGTCTGGCGCCAGGCCGGCCCGGGGCAGCCCGGCAGGTTCGCCGAATACAAGGCGTCGAACCTGAATCCGAACATGTCGCTGCTCGAGATGCTCGATGTCGTGAATGACGACCTCGAGCGCAAGGGCGAGGACCCGATCGCCTTCGCGCACGACTGTCGCGAGGGCATCTGCGGCACCTGCTCGCTCATGATCGACGGCAAGCCGCATGGTCCGCACCGCGGCATCGCCAGCTGCCAGACATACATGCGCAGCTTCGCCGACGGCGCCACGATCACGATTGAGCCGTTCCGCGCCGCGCCCTTCCCGGTCATCAAGGACCTCATCAGCGACCGCAGCTCTTTCGACAAGATCCAGCAGGCCGGAGGTTTCATCAGCGTGCGCACCGGCGCCGCGTGCGACGCCAACGCCATTCCGATCCCGAAGCCCGTCGCCGACCTCGCGATGGACGCGGCCGCCTGCATCGGCTGCGGCGCCTGCGTGGCCGCGTGCAAGAACGCCTCCGCGATGCTCTTCGTCTCGGCCAAGGTTTCCCAGCTCGGCCTGCTCCCGCAAGGTCAGCCCGAGCGCGACACGCGTGTGCTCAACATGGTCGCGAAGATGGACGAGCTCGGCTTTGGCAACTGCACCAACCAATACGAGTGTTCTGCCGCCTGCCCGAAACTCATCTCGCACGATTTCATCGCGCGCATGAACCGCGACTACATCGGCGCCCTCTTCCGCACCAGCCTCAAGCCCGCCTCCAACGCCGCCGGCGGCGCGGGTTGAGTTAATTTTCGTCTGGTGGGTCGTCGCTCGCGACGCTTTTTCCGCCAAGGCAACTGAACCTAGGTTGGGATATTCGGTAGCGCTAGCGCAGAAATTTGCGGAAGTTTGCAACTTTTCGCGCGTGGGTGGGTTTTCATGACATCAACCATGAATCCCATGAAAACCGCTCTCACCTCCGTTCTCACCGCGACCCTCTTGGGCTTCGCGTCCCTTGCGAGCGGTCGTCCCTTCGACGCCGCCGACTTTCTCGTGATCGTCTTCACTTCCGCCCTCGTGGGCTGGACCGTGGCACAATACAGCCGCGAAGTCCGTCCGCTCAACCGGGTGCGTCCGATTCGCGTGACCGCTCCGCTGGCCGGTCAATCGGCACCAGTCGTCGCGCGCCGCTTGGCGGCGTGAGGTCACTAACTCGCTTCACCCTCTCACGGCTCCGGCTTCCACCGGGGCCGTTTTTATTTCTCACCTGTCGGGATCGTGCCGCTGCCGGTGAGGGTGAATTTCTCAGACTTATCGTCCACCACGAGCATCCACACCGTGGCTTCGAAAGAGTAGCTGGCGGAACCTTTCTCGATGGCCCGGTTGATGATGTCCACGGCCGCCGCGCCGTTGGGCACGAGCACGGAGGTCTGCTCAACTTGGTTCATGGTGGGCACGCCGAGGCGGGTTGGCTCCGTAATCAGTCCCACCGGCGCGCCATCGATTGAGACTCGCAGGTTGCTCTTCGTAAGCACGTAGGACACGATGTTGGGGTTGCGCACCCGCCAGGTCACGTGGATCTCGCCGTTGGCCGCGCGATTGAGGCGGACGAGATCCGCTTCCAAACCGGAGGTCGAGATCCGGGCGACGTTCGCGCAGCCGCCGAGCCACAGGCCGGCGAGGAGAAGGAAAAGAGGAGCGAGCAGCTTCTTCATGGATGCCGATGGTGATTAGGAAGCGATGGCCGGCAAGGTTACTCTTTTTTCGACTTTTTCCCGGAATCCCCAGCACCGCCGAGCTCGAGCTGGGTGACCACGCCCACCGCGGCCAAGGCCAGGATGGCCGGGAACATCCAGCCGTTGCCCTCGATCAGGGCCGTCACTTGTTCGGGCTTCCGGCAGTAATAGAGCCAGTCCAGTTGGTCCGTGAAATACGTCAGCGCGAGGATGGCGCGGAACGACCCCAGCAATGCCGTGGACAGCACGATCAACACGCGCTGCGCTTTCACCGCGAGGAAGCCGCCGATGATGCCCAGCACCACGCCCGCCAATACCGCCACCATCTGGTGATGACCGGACAGCAGCAGAACGCCGAGCGTCGCGCCAAAACCGAAACCCGCGACAAACACCGCGGCGATGTAGAGCAGGAAGGCCATCGCCGCTCCCAGCAGGCCGCCGGTCACCAGCGCGATGACCTGCGCGCCCTCGCTGAAGTCGAGTGCGGTGGCCAGGCCATGCGCCGCGGCGAGGCCGATCAGTCCGCCCACCACCGCGAGCGTGATCTTGAAGATGCGGTAGCCAAAAAACACGTCCAGCAGTCCCCAAACGATCGCGCCGAGGGAAAGCCACGGATAAAGGTCGGCGAGGTCGCTGATGCCGGTGTTCATTTAGCCAGAAACAGCGGCGCGCCCGGTCCCATCGGCAGTCCGAATGCGATCCATGTGAGCAGAAGTATGGTCCAGCCGATCAGGAAGCATACCGAGTAGGGCAACATGGTGGCGATGAGCGTGCCGATGCCGCTTTTGGGATCATATTTTTGGGTGAAAGTCAGGATGAGCGGGAAATAGCTCATGAGCGGCGTGATGATATTGGTGCAGCTGTCGCCGACGCGGAACGCACCTTGCACCAGCTCGGGCGAGTAGCCGAGCAGCATGAACATCGGGACAAATACCGGGGCCAGCAACGCCCACTTGGCCGAAGCGCTCGAAATGAGAATATTCACCGCAGAGGCAAAGAGGACCAAGGCAAGCATCAGCGGCAGCGGCTGGTTCTCGAGACCGAGATGTTGGATGAATTCTGCGCCGCTGACCGCGGTGATGATGCCGAGGTTGGTCCAATTGAAATAGGAGATGAACTGCGCAGCGAAGAACGCCAACACCACGAAGGAGGCCATGGACTTCATGGTTATGGTCATGCCTGCCATGAGGTCGTGGTCGCTTTTGAGCGTGCCCGCGACGACGCCGTAGGCGATGCCGGGCAGCAGGCCGTAGATAAAAATGAAGAAGATCAGGCCGCGGATGAAATAGGATTCGAGGAACGACGGTTTCTGCGGATCGATCAGGAAGCCGCCGGGTGTGAGCGTGCCCCACAGCACGATTGCGGTGATGACGCCGGTGGTGAGGCCTGCCGCCCAAAGGCCACGACGTTCACGGGCGGAGAGCGGGGTGAGCGGCTCGCGCTTCGTTTCGCCGGAGTAGTCGCCAAGGCGCGGGGCCACGATCTTTTCGGTCACCCAGGTGCCGATGCCGGTGACGAGAAACGTGGATGCGGCCATGAAATACCAGTTGGCGAAGGCATCCACCGTGTAGGTCGGATCCACGATGTGGGCGGCCGCCTCCGACAGACCGGCCAGTAACACATCCACGGACCCGACCAGCAAATTGGCACTGTAGCCGCCCGACACACCGGCGAAAGCCGCGGCGAGTCCGAGGAACGGATGCCGGCCGAGCGTATGATAAAGCGCGGCGGCGAGCGGTGTGAGCAACACGTAGCCGACTTCGCTGCCGGCGTTGGACATCACGCCGGCGAATACGACCATCGGCGTGACGAGTTTCGCGGGGGAGTTCAGCACGACCAGGCGCAGCAACGCGCCCATAAGGCCCGTGTATTCGGCAATGCCGATGCCGAGCATGCAGGTCAGCGAGATGCCGAGCGGCGGATAAGCGAGGAAGTTGCGCGGCAGATCCACAATCATGCGCTGGATGCCTTCGGCGGAGAGCAGGTTCACGACGGAGACGACCTTGCCCGAGGCGGGGTTGGTCACCTGCAGGCCGAGACTGTGAAAGACCCACGACAGCACCACCACGAGGGCGGCGAGCCCGGCAAACAGCGTGGCCGGATGAGGCAGGGCGTTACCGGTGCGCTCGACGGTGTTGAGGAAGCGCTGCAGGCGCGAAGAAGGAGCGGGCGTGGTGGTCATGACGGCGCGCGGGAATGGTTATTGCGCCGGCAGCGTGAGACCCGCACCCGGTCCCATCGGCAGGCCGATGAGAATCCAGCCCATCAGCATCAGCGACCAAAACACGAGGAAGGCGATGGAATAGGGCAGCATCATCGCGAGCATCGTGCCGATGCCGGTCTTCGGTTCGTAACGCAGGGCGAAACCAAGAATAAGTGGGAAATACTGGTTGAGCGGCGTGATGATGTTGGTGCAGCTGTCACCCACGCGATAGGCACCCTGCACTAATTCGGGCGAGTAGCCGAGCAGCATGAACATCGGCACAAAGATCGGCGCGAGCAGCGTCCACTTCGCCGAGGCGCTGCCGATGACGAGGTTCACGACCGCGGTGAACAGCACGAGCGACATCATCAACAGGACCGGGCTGCCCTGGAGGTTGAGGTCCCTGATCACCCCGGCGCCTTTCACGGCCATCACCGTGCCGAGATTGGTCCAGTTGAAATAGGCGAGAAACTGCGCCGCGAAAAACGCCATCACGATGTAGGAGCCCATCGTAGAGACCGAGGCGTCCATGCCGCGGATGACGTCGTTGTCGTTGCGGATGGTGCGGGCGCCGATGCCGTAGGCGAGGCCGGCGACCAAACCGTAGAAGAAGATGAAGAAGATCAGGCCGCGGATGAAATACGACGCGAGGAACGTCGGGTTCTTCGGATCCAGCAGGAAGCCGCCCTCGGTCAGCGTGCCCCAGAGCACGACCGCCGTGACGCCGAGTGTGGCGAGCACCGCGTAGAGCAGGCCGCGTTTTTCGGCGGCGCTCAACGGCTTGATGGCTTCGGGCTTCGCCTCTCCATTGTAGGGACCGAGGCGGGGTTCGATGAACCGGTGCGTCACCCAGGTGCCGACGGCCGTGATGAGAAAGGAGGCGGCAATGAGGAAATACCAGTTCGCGGCCGGATTCACCGTGATGGCGGGTCGCACGACGGTTGCGGCCGCCTGCGTGATGCCGGCCAGCAAGGCGTCGATGGTGCCGAGCACGATGTTGGCGCTGAATCCCCCCGACACTCCGGCGAAGGCCGCGGCGAGTCCCGCGAGCGGATGCCGGCCTGCGGCGTGAAAGATCGCCGCGCCGAGCGGGACAAACAGCACATAACCGACGTCGGCCCCCGAGTGTGAGAGGATGCCGCCGAAGACCACGATCGGAGTCAGCCATTTTGCGGGTGCGGCCAGCACGATGAGTCGCAGGCCGGCGGTCACGAGGCCGGTGCGCTCCGCCACCGCGATGCCCACGAGGCAGGCCAGCACCGTGCCCAGCGGAGGAAAGTTCACGAAATTGGGCACCAGTTGGGTCAGCATCCGGTGCAGACCTTCGACATTCAGCAGGCTGATCACCGGCACGGGTTGTCCGCTGGCGGGATGCACGACCGAGACGTCCATCTTGGCGAAGATCCACGACAACAACACCACCCCGCCGGCCAGAATTGCGAAGAGAGTGGACGGGTTGGGCAGCAGGTTACCAATCCGCTCGATCGTGCCTAGAAAACGCTGAAACCAAGACGATGACCCGGCAAGGGCGGGGGATTGTGTCATATCCCGATGCAACCGCCGGCACAGCCGGCGTCAATGCCCGCCCTTACAGCTTTATAACACGACCAGCGCCCGGACGCTCTCGAACACGATCCAGACGAGGGCGGCAGCGAGGGCACCACGCACCAGTGCACGGAACAGGCGGCGACGGCGCAGGCTGCGGCCGAAATGGTCGGCGCGAAGCTTGTTCACTGGCCGGAAGGGGGCCTGGCTGAGCCACTGGTCGAACGGAGTGGGTTTGTGCCAGGTCGAGCGCACATACAGGTCACCATTGCCTTGGGGAAGGGGCAGGTGGTTCAGCAGGCGGCGCAGCGGGGTCGGCATGGGAGGGGAGGAATCGTTAAAATAGCGCTTTCGTTCAAATCGATTATCTCTATCTCGACACCTTTCACGCCCACTTTACCCACGATGCACCAATTTCATTACGCCGGTCAAAAACTGCATTGCGAGTCGGTCGATCTCGCCGCCATTGCCCAGCTCCACGGCACGCCAACCTACGTCTACAGCGCGCAGACGATCGCGGACAATTACCGTCGGCTGGCCGCCAGCCTCACGGGGCTGGATTTGCAAATCTGTTACGCCATGAAGGCCAACTCGAACCTGGCCATCCTGCGCCACTTCGCGAATCTCGGTGCGGCCTTCGACCTCGTGAGCGGCGGCGAACTGCGTCGCGTGGTGGCCGCGGGCGGGGATTCGACCCGCAGCGTCTTCGCCGGGGTGGGCAAGTCCGAGGCCGAGATCCGTCTCGCGCTCGAGACCGGCGTGTATGGCTTCCATGTTGAGAGCGAACCCGAGCTCGCCCGCATCAACCATGTGGCCGGCCAGCTCGGCAAGAAGGCGCCCATCGCCATCCGCATCAACCCCGATGTGGACGCCAAGACCCACGCCAAGATCACCACCGGCAAGAGCGACAACAAGTTCGGCATCCCGCTCAAGCACGCCGCCGAGGCCTATGCCGCTGCGGCGAAGTTCCCGCATCTCGAGCTCAAGGGCGTGCAGATGCACATTGGTTCACAGCTCACGTCCATTACACCCTTCGCCGAGGCCGTCGCAAAGGTGGTGCCCTTAGTTGCGGAACTGAAGAAGACCTATGGCATCGCCTATTTCAGCATCGGCGGCGGCATCGGCATCATCTATCAGGACGCGCTCGCCAGCGGCCAACAGACTTGGTGGGACAACAAGCCCGAGGGCGAGCGCCCGCTCACGCCCGAGGCCTATGGTGCCGCGCTCACTCCGCTGCTCGCCCCGCTCGGCCTGAAGATCCTGCTCGAGCCCGGCCGCTTCCTCGTGGGCAACGCCGGCGTGCTGCTCACCCGCGTTGAGTATCTCAAGCGCGGTGCGAACAAAAACTTCCTCGTCGTGGACGCCGCGATGAACGACCTCGTGCGCCCCGCCATGTATGAGGCTTACCATGAAATCGTGCCGCTCACCCGCGACACGACCCGTCCTGCGCAGCAGGCCGACATCGTCGGCCCCATCTGCGAATCGGGCGATTGTTTTGCCAAGGACCGCACGCTCCAATCCGTCGGCGAAGGCGAGCTGCTCGCGTTCATGAGCGCGGGCGCCTATGGCTACACCATGGCGAGCCGCTACAACACCCGCGCCCAGGTCGCCGAGGTGCTCGTGTCGGGCAGCCGCTTCGAGTTGATCAACGTGCGCGAAAGCTTCGAAACCATGATCGCGGGGGAAAAGATTCCGGCCTTCCTGAAGGCGTGACGAAAGGCCGGTGGGAGACCGGGAGGCACGAACCCGGTCTCTACAATTTTGGGTCCGTTGCGTTCCCGGCATTGCAGGGTCTCTGGTTTTTTGGTCTTTTTCCTCCGGTCCCTCTATCTCATGTCTGAATCCCGCCCTCTCAACTTCACAGTCATCGGTGCGGGCGCGTGGGGCACGGCCGTGGCGGTCCACCTTGCGCGCCGCGGCCAGCGCACGACACTCGTCACCCGCCGTCCGGAGCACGCCGTCGCGATGCAGCTCGCGCGCGAGAATCGCGACTATTTGCCGGGCGTGAAGTTGTCCGAGGCGCTCACCGTCACTTCCGATTTGCGGGCCGCGCTCGTGGAAGCCGATGTCGCGCTTATCGCCAGCCCGTCGCACGCGCTGCGTGAATGGTGCCAGCGCATGGCCGCCGAACTTGGCGGTGCCGGCCGGCTCCAGCTTTTCATCAGTCTCGTGAAGGGATTGGAACTCGGCACGCTGCTTCGACCGAGCGAAGTCATGGCGCAGGCCTTTCCCGGCCTCAATGTCGCGACACTGACCGGTCCGACCAACGCGAGCGAAGTTGCCCGAGGCTTGCCCGCCGCGGTTGTGCTGGCTGCCGCGCGGCCCGGTCCGTTTGTGGACAGTGTGCAGGCGGCCATGAGCGATTCGACGCTGCGCCTCTATACCAGCGACGATCTCGCCGGCGCCGAATACGGGGCGAGCCTCAAGAA
>JBIQJF010000016.1:74223-84124 GCA_044507675.1 Opitutales bacterium
CGGCGCACGGTGGTCGAAGGCTTCCGCACCACCCAGGCGCTGCACGATCTTTGCCAGCAGCGCGGTATCACGGCGCCGATCCTGAGCGAGGTTTACGCCATTCTCTACCAGGCGAAGACACCGATGGATGCGCTGATGTCGCTCATGTCCCGCGAACTCAAGCGCGAGACCCACGCGCCGTTTCCGAGAGTGTAGCGCATCAAAGCCCTGAATGCGTCTTCCGATGCGATGCATGCTCAGTTCTTCGCCTGCTCGATGACAGTTACGCGGCCATCGGTGAACATGATGCGGATGCGCTCTTCTTTTTCGTCGCGATAAACGTCGGTGAAGACAGGGCGGTAGTGCACGCGATAGCTCCGCAGCAGCGGGTCGTAGTAAACGCGGCGGTGGTAACCGACACGTTCGCGGCCTTCGTAGCGGGTGTAGTAGGTGTTGTAGATCCAGGTTTGCGTGCGGCCGTTCTCGGTCACGCGCTCGCGCTTCTCATCGGGTTTGCCGAGGGCGAGATAAACCATGTCCTCGGAGTAGCCGATATCGATGATACCTTGGAGGATCTTGTCCTGGGTTTCGCGATCGAGCGTGTAGAAGACCTCGGGTTTTTCCTCGATGCGGCTGGAGACCGTCTGGCAACCGACGAGGAAGCCGAGACTGGTTGCGAGCACGAGGGTGCGGAAAATGCGGTGATTCATGATGCGTGTTTGGACTGCGGGTGATTGTGGCAGGTTCCGTGAAATCAGCTCACAATTTGAGCCGCCGCAAGCGCAGGGCATTGGCCACGACCGAGATGGAACTGAGGCTCATGGCCGCGCCGGCAAACATGGGGCTGAGCAGCCAGCCGGTGAACGGAAACAGCGCGCCCGCCGCAAGTGGCAAACCGGCCGTGTTGTAGGCGAAAGCCCAGAAAAGATTCTGCCGGATGTTGCGCAACACCCCGCGGCTCAGGTGCACGGCGCGCACGAGGGCGGCGATGTCGCCTTTCACCAGCACGAGCCCGGCGCTGTGCATGGCCACGTCGGTGCCCGTGCCCATCGCGATGCCGACGTCGGCTGCCGCGAGAGCGGGGGCGTCATTGAGACCGTCACCGGCGAAAACCACGCGCCGGCCGCGAGCATGGTGCTCGCGCACGAGCTCCTGCTTGCGGGCGGGCGTGACCTCGGCGTGAAAACCGTCGAGGCCGAGTTGTTCTGAAACCGCCCGGGCGGAGGCCTGGCGATCGCCCGAAACCATCACGACTTTCAGGCCAAGACGCTGGAGTTCGGTGATCGCTGCGGCGGTGCCGGGTTTGAGGGCGTCGGCCAGCGCAATCACGCCGGCTTCCCGGTCGTCAACGTTCACGCTCACGAGCGTGGCGGTCGGATGACCGGGCAGATCGTGGTCGGCGGGCGCGCGTCTGAGCACGACGCGGCGTTCCTCCACCACCGCGCTGACGCCGATTCCGGGCTCGGCCGAAAAATCATGGGCGAGCGCGAGGTCGAGTCCGCGGTCTTTCGCCGCGGTGACGATGGCGCGAGCGAGCGGGTGTTCGCTGCCAGCTTCGGCTGAGGCGGCGAGGCGTAGCAGTTCGGTTTCCGTGAAAGCCACGGTCGGTTGCACGAAGGTGACCTGCGGACGGCCCAGTGTGAGCGTGCCGGTCTTGTCGATGAGCAGCGTGTCGGCGGCAGCGAGCGCTTCGAGCGCGGCGGCGTCCTTCACAAGCACGCCGGCTTGTGCACCGCGACCGATGCCGGTGACGAGCGAAACCGGCGTGGCGAGACCGAGCGCGCAGGGGCAGGCGATGATGAGCACGGCGACGGCATTCAGCAGGCCGTAGAGCCAGCCTTGGTGCGGCACGAAAACACCCCAAGCGAGAAACGTGACGGCGGCGATGACGAGCACTGCGGGCGTGAACCACGCGGAGACGCGGTCGGCGAGGCGCGCGATGGGGGCTTCGCTATCCGTGGCCGCCTGCACGAGGGCGACGATTTGTGCGAGCAGGGTGTCGGCGCCGACGCGTTCGGCGCGATAGACGAAGGAGCCGGTCGTGTTCAAGGTGCCGGCGCTGACCTTGTCGCCGGGATCCTTGGTGACGGGTAGCGGTTCACCCGTGAGCATGGATTCGTCGATCTCGGCGGTGCCAGCGGTGAGCACGCCGTCCACGGGGAGATTTTCACCCGGGCGCACGCGGAGCATGTCACCCGGGTGAATGGAATCAAGCGGCACATCCTCTTCATGTCCGTCGGCGTCAACACGGTGCGCGATCTTGGGGGCGAGGTCCATGAGGGCGCGAATGGCCGCGTCGGTGCGGGCATGGGCCCGCTGTTCAAGGATCTGGCCGAGCAGCACGACGGTGGTGATGAAGGCCGCGGCTTCGAAATACAGCGGCACGCCGTGTTGGGTCCGGTATTCGGACGGGAAGCGGTTCCAGAACAACATGGCGGCCGTGCTGTAGAAATACGCCGCACCCGTGCCGGTCACGGTCAGCGTGAACATGTTGGTGTCGCGCTCGCGGATGGATTTCCACCAGCGACGGATGAAGGGCGCGCCGGCCCAGAAGAAAACCGGCGTGGTCAGCAGCCATTGCAGCCAGCCGCTCATGCGCGGCGTAATGCGATGCACGAGATCGGGCGCGAACATCTCGCCCATGGCGAGAAAGAGCACCGGCACCGTCAGCGCGGCTGCGACGTAGAACTTCGGACGCAGATAGCGTTCATGCGGCAGTCCCATGTAAACGGGTTCGTCAGGCGCGGGTAGGTGGCTGGGGCCGGCCGCGGTTGAATGGCCGTGATGATGGTGGTGGCTGGAATGAGCGGAAGTGGCGGGAGAATGTTTCATGGTTGTGCTGTTACACCCAGGGAGACGGAGTCGGCGGCGGTATCTTACGTTCCCGCATTTCGGATCGATTGCCGTTCGAGTGGCGGGGACGTGAACCTTCAGAGCCAGCGTCGCACTCTGGATTGGTAGTCGGTAAATTGGGCTCCGAACATGCCTGTCAGGATTTTTTCCTCAGGCAGGATCTGCAGCCGGTTCATCAGGACGACGAAGACGACGGGAAAGACCAACGCGAGGAAGTTGGCCACGAACACGCCCCAACCCAACAGCACGAGCAGCATGCCGAAATACATCGGGTTGCGCGTCACGCGGTAGATACCGGAAGTCACCAAGGCGGACGCCGCTTCGGGGTGCAACGGATTCACAGTGGTCTTTACCCGGCGAAATGAAACGACGCCCAAAATGACGACGATCAAACCCGCGGCGGCAATGCCGGCGGCGATGATCCAGCCGGCCGGCATGCCAAAACCGAGAGCGGGAACGGTCCGTGCGACCACCCACATCAATGCGCCCAGCAGCAGCCCGAGGGCGGCAGGTGGGATCTTTAGTTCGAGAGCACGCATGAGTGAAAAAGTCAGGGAAGCCTGCGACGACGAAGATGAGGGCGCAATCACTGAGGGAAACGCCGGGATCGGCCGACTTGCCGGCGCAGTGCGCGACCATAGTCCCAGAGCGTTAGGGCGAGCAGGGCGTTGAGGTCGTGGCAACGGCAGCGGCTTTCGTGGCGGCAACGGCAATTGCGGTCGCAACCGCAGGTGGGAATTTCGTTTTTTGTGGAGGATTTGGACATGGGATGAATCAGGTTTCATCCCGGAGACGGAGTCGCCCGCGAAATCTTACAGGGTTTGTTCAGGAATCGTCCCGCTCGGCGCAGTCGCAGTCGAGACAGGCTCCGTTGGAGCAGTCTCCGCAGAAGGTTTCCAGCCGGGCGCGCAGATCCTTGCGAGCGCGATGCAGGGTGACGCTGGCGTTGTTGGGCGTCAGCTTCAACGCCTTGGCGGCTGCCTGCACGGACTCGCCGTTGAGGTCCACACGGCGCAGCAGCTCGGCGTGGAGCGGTTTGAGCGTATCCACCACGCCGGCAAGGCAGCCGCAAAGCTGCGGCTCCCACTCCGTCGGCGTAGCGGCGATGTCCTCGCCCAAGGCCGCAATCATCTCGGCAAGTCCGTCGTGGCGGCGCTGGACCGAGCCACGGGCGCGATAGTGATCCACGACGGCATTGCGGAGCAGCTGGTAGAACCAGGCCGTAAGCTTGGCGTCGTCCTGCAACTCATCGGCTCGCTGTAGCGCCTTGAGCAGGCCGCTTTGCAGAATGTCTTCCGCTTCGGCCTCGCTGCCGACGCGCGCGGCGAGGAACGCCTTGAAAGCGTTTCGGTGGACATTGAGTTCGGCGGCGAGTTGGTCAGGGCGACGAGCCATGAGGCAGGATGGTTTAGGCGGCCGGTTTTGTCAGCTCACGTTCGCGCAGCCAGGCGAATATGACCGGTGTGACGATGAGGATGTGGATGAGGCTAGAAACCATGCCGCCGACGACGGGGGCCGCGAGCGGGCGCATGATTTCCACGCCGGTGCGATTGGCCCAGAAGATCGGCAGCAGCGACGCAACGGTGGTGGCGACCGTCATGACCTTCGGACGCAGGCGGAGACGCGCGCCTTCCTTCACCGCGGCGAGAAGTTCGGCGCGAGTGGTAGCGCGCGCCTTGGCCACCGCTTCTTCCAGATACACCACCATCACCACACCGGTTTGGATGGCGGTGCCGAACAGCGCGATGTAGCCGACCCACACGGCGACGCTGAAATTGTAGCCGAGAAAGGCCTGCAGCAGCACGCCGCCCGTGAGCGCGAAGGGCACGGCGAGAATGACGTGCGCGGCTTCAGCCGCGGAACGGAAGGTCATCACGAGCAGCACGAAGATGATGCCGATCACCGCAGGAAACACATAGATCAGCGTCTGCCGTGCGCGAAGCTGGTGTTCGTATTGGCCGGAATATTCGATGGTCATGCCGGGATCGAGTTTCACTTCGCGCTCCACGCGTTCCTTGATGTCGTTGACGAAGCCGCCGAGATCGCGGTCGGTGACATTGGCCTGCACGAAGACGCGCAGGCGGCCGTTTTCCGAAGCGATCTCGTTGGGCCCGACGGTGCGTTTGATGTCGGCCACTTGGCGCAGCTGGATGAACGCGCCGGAGGGCGTCGTCAGCGGAAGCTCGCCGAGGCGCTCGATGTCCTCGCGGTCGGCCTGCTCAAGGCGCACCTGCAACGGCCACCGTTCGCGGCCGCGCAGCGTCGTGCCGACGGTGGCGCCGCCGAGGCCGGCTTCGACGTATTCATAGACCTGCTTCACGCTCAGGCCGTAGCGCGCCAGCTCGTCGCGGCGCACCGAAATCTCGAGGTAGGGTTTGCCCTGCACACGAGACGGGGCGACGCCGGTGGCGCCTTGGATGCGGTTGACGACGCGTTCGACTTCGAAAGCCTTGGCCTGAAGCGCGTCGAGATCGTCGCCGAAGATCTTCACGCCGACCTGCGCGCGAATGCCGGTGCTCGTCATCAGGATGCGATTCTCGATCGGTTGGAGAAAACCGGGCACGTAGCCGGGCACGTTCATGAGTTTCGCGCTGAGGTCGGCGATGATGGAAGCTTTGGTCGTGCCGGCGGGCCACTGGCTCTCGGGCTTCAGCATGATGGTGGTTTCGATCATCTCGACGGGCGCGGGATCGGTGGCGGTTTCGGCGCGACCGAGTTTGCCGGCCACGGAAGCCACGGCGGGGTGTTCGCTCATGACTTTGTCCTGCCAGGCCATGATGCGCTGCACTTCGGTGAGCGAGGTGGCGGGCAGGAGCACGGGCATGAAAAGCAGCGAACCTTCTTCCAGCGTCGGCATGAACTCACTGCCGAAGCCCTGGGTGTGGCGCGCGATCGACTCGGGCAGACGGGCGTTGACGGCGCGCGGCAGGCCGAAGGCGACGACGCACGTCACAGCGAGCAATGCACCCGCGAGGCCGAGCACGGCTTTGCGGTGCCGCAGCGCCCAGTCGAGCACCGGATCGTAGATTCGCAGCAAGAACTTCATCAGCCAGTTCTCGCTCTCGGGCTTGAAGGGTCCCCGCACGAGTAGCGTGCAAAACACCGGCACGGCCGTCACGGCGAGCAACACGGCGCCGATGAGGGCGAAGGTCTTGGTGTAGGCGAGCGGGTGGAAGAGTTTCCCTTCCTGTCCGGTGAGCAGGAACACCGGGACGAAGGCGAGGATGATGATCATCATCGAGAAAAACATCGGCCGTCCCACCTGCGTCGCGGCGGAGGGGGTGAGGTCGAAGATTTCCTTCGGGGTGAGGGGCGCGGCGGTATTCCCAGATCCCGCCTTGGATTTCTTTTCCTCCAGCGCCCGTTCGCAGTGCCGGATGACATTCTCCGTCATGACGATGCCGGCGTCCACGAGCACGCCGATCGAGATGGCGATTCCGGTGAGCGACATGATGTGCGACGGGATGCCGAACCGGTCCATGAGGATGAACGAAATCAGAATCGAAGCCGGCAGCGGCAGCGTGACGATCAGGATGCTGCGGAAGTGAAAGAGGAACAGAATGTGCGCGAGCGTCACGAGAATGATCTCCTCGGTCAGCGCGTGCTTGAGCGTGCTGATGGCGCGGCCAATGAGATCGCTGCGGTCGTAGAACGCCTCGACCTTTACGCCTTCAGGGAGACCCGGTGCGAGGGCGGCGAGGCGGGCCTTCACGTCTTGAATGACCTGCCAGGCATTCTCGCCGTAACGCATGACCACGATGCCGCCCACGACCTGCCGGCCGTTGACGTCGAGCGTGCCGCGGCGGAAATCGCCGCCGATGCGCACGGCGGCGACATCACGCAGGTGCAACGGCGTGCCGTCGCGCGGTTGCAGAACGATGGATTCGAGGTCGGCCGCGTTCTGCACGAGGCCGACGCCGCGCACGACGTATTCGGCGCCGTTTTCCTCGATGGTCTTGCCGCCGATATTCAGGTTGCCGTCGGCGACGGCGTCCATGACTTCGCCGAGCGTCACGCCGTATTGGCGGAGCTTGAACGCCGAGACTTCGATCTGCCACTGGCGCACGAAACCGCCGATGCTGGCGACTTCGGCCACGCCGGGCACCGAGGCGAGTTGATACCGAACGAAGGTGTCCTGCAATGCACGCAGCGAACCGAGGTCCTGCGTGCCGGATTCGTCCTTGAGATAATATTGGTAAACCCAGCCCAAGCCGGTCGCGTCGGGTCCGAGTCGCGCGACCACGCCGGCGGGAAGCACATCGCCGAGCGAGTTGAGTCGTTCGAGCACGCGTGTCCGCGCGAAGTAGGTTTCCACCCCGTCCTCGAAGATCACGGTGAGAAACGAGAAGCCGAACATCGAGGTGGCGCGCACGGACTTCACGCCCGCGAGGCCTTGGAGCGACACGCTGAGCGGATAGGTGATCTGGTCTTCGACCTCCTGTGGCGAGCGGCCGGGCCAGTCGGCATAAACGATGACCTGATTCTCGGAGAGATCGGGAATGGCGTCGATCGGCACGCGGTTCAACGCGACCACGCCCCACGCGCAGAGCGCGAGGAAACCGGCGACCACGATGAAGCGGTTGTGCAGCGACCAGTGGATGAGGCGATTGATCATGGCGCGACTCCCATTGAGGCGTGTCCGCAGGCGGCGGCCTGTTCAGCCGTGTGGCCGGCGCAGCAACCGCCATTCTTGCCGGCGATGGTCGGGCGATTCATGGCGAGCAGATAGGTGGCGACATTCAACGGCGGATGGCCGGCTGGGAGGGAAAGCGCACTGCCGTGGCGATTGTGCCCGCCTTTGTCTTCCACGGCGCCGGGTTTCGACGCATCGGCGTCGAGTTCTTCGCCGCATTCCAGCATTTCGGAGCCGAAGAACGGATTGCGCAGATCCGAACTGCGCAACAGCCAGCGGCCCGTGCCGAGGACGGGGGTCATCGGGCATTCGAAGGCGTGCAGACCCGGCTCGCGGTGATGAACGTGTTCCGCGCGCACAATATCCACGAGCGTGGTGCTGAACGGCTCGAAGGCACGGCGAGCCGCCCCGAGATCAGGACCATCGGCGAGGGTATTCGTGAGTCGCGCCAGCGGACCGCGCGCGGCTGGAGCGAAACCAGCGAGGTAGGCGGCGAGCGCTTCACGCAGCGAGGGCAGCAGCTTCTGGTAACCCGCGAGATCATCGGCCGCGAGGACAGCGGAGGCATCAGCCGCAGCAAAGGCGAGGGTCTTCAGAAGTGCATAGGCTGTCTCGTCATGCTTCGGCTCGCTGGCGGAGACTTTGGTGGGAACGGAAGCCGCGTGATCGTGCGTGCCGCCGATGGCGGCGTGGGCGAGTTGCGCCTGGCTGTCGAGAATCAGGCCGCCTTGGGTGACCACGCGGTCGCCTTCGGCGAGGCCGGAGAGCACTTCGGCAGTGGTGTCACCGATCCGGCCGAGACGGATGCGAGTGGCGGCATAGGCGCGATTGCCGCGATCCACGAAGACCACCGGTGCGCCGCTGTGCTGAAGCACGGCGGAACGCGGCACGAGCAACACGTCGGCCGCGTCAATCTGTACGGTGGCGATGCCGGTCTGGCGGTGAAGCAGGCGACGGGCCGCGTTGTCGAGCACGACGCGCGCGCGGGCGGTGCGCGTGGTTTCGTTGAGGTTGGGATCGATGAAGTCCACGGGTGCGGTCAGCAGTTCGCCGGGCAGGGACGCGAGCGCGATTTCGACGGTTTGGCCGCGACGGACCCACGCGAGATCGGCCTCATAGACATCGAACACAAACCACATGCGCGAAAAATCGCCGATCTCGAAAAGCTTGTCGGCGGTTTCGACATACTGGCCTTCGTAAACGTCGCGCGAAACGACGGTGCCGGACATCGGGGCGCGGACGTTGACCATGGCGGTGGGTTGGAGCGTTCCTTCGAGGATGCGGATTTCCTCCTCGGTGAGACCGAGTTCGAGCAGGCGTTCGCGGGCGGAGGCGCGCTCGGAAACGGTGAACGCCGTGGTGCCGGCGCGCAGGCGCTCCACATAGGTGCGCTGCGCGGTGAGCATCTCGGGGCTGTAAACCGTCGCGAGCGGTTCGCCCTCCTTCACCTCCGCGCCGACATAGTTCACGTGCAGTTTCTCGACGCGGCCGGGCACGCGGGCGGCGAGAATGCGGTGGCGGGTTTCGTCGTCATCAATCACGCCGTTGACGCGCAGGGTGCGCATCAGCGGGCCGCGCACCACCGGGGCGGTTTGCACGCCGGTAACGGTGGCTTGGGCGGACGTGAGCGTGACGAGATTGGGATCGAGCGGTTCGTTGGCGGCACCCGACTTGGACGCAGTGGCGACCACCAGGGCCATGCCGCAAATGGTGCACTTGGCATCGGGTTTGTCCGACTTGATCCACGGGTGCATCGGGCACTGATAGACCGGTGCATGGGCGTGACCGGACTCCGCCGTGACGAGCGAGAGCGCGGCAAAAACGACGGTGAGGAGAGCGAGGAAAGTTTTCATAACGATAAGCAGGGAGACGGAGTGAGGCGGGAAATCTTACCCGACATGCGCAGGGGCGCGCGGGCACACGACGACAACGGACCGCACGACGACGTGCGGGCACACTTCACCCCAGACTTAGATCAGGAAGCTGCAATGCGCCTTGAACAGGGGCACACTGGCAGCGGGCGTTCCCCGGAGGGACACGCGGTCCGTCGGCATCGGAGCCGGGCGGACATCAAAAGTGGAACGGAAAATCTCGTAGCGGGCCTTGCGAGCGGGCGCCTGCTTGCGCGCTTCGCTGCGCTGGGCGGCCACCGTTGGCAGGTTCTGGGTGCAGGACGGCGCGGAGGGCGCCGGTGCGCAATCGGGCATTCCGCAGGCGCCGACGGCATCGCCGGTGCAGCAGCAGCACGCCTCGTCCTGGGCCGTCGCCATGACGACCGGCTGCACCTGCGCGAGGGCGGTGCAGACAACGGCGATAAGAAGCCAGACGAGACGTTTCATGCGTGGAAGACTGACGAAACGGATAGCCACGGAAACAAGCCGGGCAAACCGATATTCAATCCAAGCCAGCCGGCGCGAAGGGTTGGCCAAGAAATGC
>JBIQJF010000061.1:0-17544 GCA_044507675.1 Opitutales bacterium
GCCGACAGGTTGGCGCTTCCTGCGCCGCCTGTCGGCTTCATGTCATCTACAGCCAAGCTCCTTCATTTTCTGCCGTGTGTTTCGTGCGTGCGGTGGTTTACTTCCACCGTGCCCGACGAACCTGATCCTCCGCGCAAGGTTTACGGATTCAAGGAACGCGAATTCAAACGCGACAACGCGCCCGCAACCAGCGGTGAAGCGACACCGACCGCGCAGGAACTCGCGAAGCTGGCTGGATTTCACCACGATCCCTAGCGTCGCAAAGGCGGACGACCCGAACGATGTCCATGTCGTGTTGCAGCAAAACCGGCAGCGCGAACAGCAGCACAATCTCGACGCGATCGAAATCAAGGAGACCAAGTCGCGCCGGAAGCGCGAATTCTGGTTCCTGCTCGTCGGCGGCAACCTCTTCATCCTCGGCGCGGTGTTCTTCAGCGGCGTCAACGTGATCTCCGTGATCTTCGGCCTCGCCGGCCTCATCGTCTTCAGTCTCGGCCTGAGCTGGGTGATGTGGCAGGTGATGGACCGGTATTGAAGTTGCAATGGATTCAGCCCACATCCTCCGGCCGGCCCAGCCGCACGACATCCCTGCAATGATGTTTCTCTTCCGCGCCTCCGTTCATCAGGTGGCGGATGCTGATTACGACCAAGCGCAGCGCGATGCCTGGGCGCCGGATTCAGGCGATCCCACCCGCTGGGAAAAGCGTTTCGCGGAGCAGCAAGTCTGGGTTGCCGAGACCAAGGGAAAACTTTCGGGATTCTGCGCGTGGACTCTCGATGGTTATCTCGACCTGCTCTACGTGGACCCCGAATACGTGCGCTTGGGCGTTGCGACCGCCCTCTATGACCAAGCGGAAAACGATCTCCGCACCCGCGGCGTGCAGCGCGTTCACACGCAGGCCAGCCTCACCGCGCAACCCTTCTTCCGCCGGCACGGTTTTCGCCTCGTCAACCAACAGATCGTGCGCGTGCGAGGCGCGAACATCCCGAATGCCGTGATGGAAAAATTCCTGGAGTAGACTCACTGCTCCTGCGGACGCAGGACGAGACGGTAACCCATGTAGTCGGTCGGGCGAGTGTTCGTCTGCAGCTCGATGCGCGAGGCCGAACGGCAATGGACGGGGCCGATTTTGTAGTGGCCGCCGCGCAGCACGGGGTCGCGCGGATTCTTCGCACTGTAGGCCCACTCGGCGACGTTGCCATGCATGTCGAAGAGCCCCCACGCGTTGGGCTTGAGCTTGGCCACCGGGGCAGGTTCGCGCAGGCCGGCGCCACGCAAGCAATGCGCAACAGCGGCTGGGCCGTTGTCGTCGTTGGAGTAATTGCTGCCATCGTGATAACCGCTCTCGGTGCCGGCGCGGCACGCGTATTCCCATTCGATCTCCGTCGGCAGGTCGGCGGTGTATTCGATCTTGGCGCGTCGCAACGCGGTGTTCAGGCGGTCCAGCACGCCGTCGTTGCCGGTGAGGTCGCGCCATGCGATCTGTTCGACAGGTCGCGTGAGGTCGCCCAAGGCGCGGCTGCTGCTCGGATTCCGTTTCATGAGTTCGAGGTGCTGCTGCTGCGTCGCCTCTGTCTCGGCGATGTAGAAACCCGCGGCAATCTCGTGGTGCGTGGCGGACAGATCGGATCGCTGCCGGCCGGGAGTGCCGGCCGTGCTGCCATAGGTGAAGGAACCCGGCGGAACCCATTTGAATTTCATCATCACGCCCGATCCGAGATCCACCACGATTTCGGATGGCGGCGGAATCTTCTCCATCGTCAGCCCGACCGATTGCGTGGACTGCTGGATCTCGATCTCCTGGGCGAAATCCTTGTAACGCGGCGCGACCGCCGTGACCGTGAGCCGGCCGGGGCGCAACTGGAAGGTGGCGCCACCCGCCACATCCACCGGGATCGCCTCGTTGTTGATGGTAACCTTGGTGCCGGCCGGCAGGCCCGTAAAGCGCACCGGATGCGGTGGCACCAACTCCAGCGGAACGGTGTCCTCCGCCGCTTGCAGATCCAACCCGACCTCGCCTTCCCAATCGATATAACCGGTCGCGCGCACCTTGACGACAAACGGAGCGACGGGACCGTCCAACACAACCTGCCCGGCAGCTCCGGCGGTTTGCGTGCGCCCGCGATGCACCACCTGCGCGCCCGCCGGCAAACCGGTGAGCGTGAGTTTGCGGGTGACAGGTTGCGCGACCGTTGTGTCGGTCGCCGTGACTGCAGCGGACTGCGACGATGGTGCCGAAGTCCCCATCACAGCGGCAGGTCTGGCCGGCTCGGGTGCGGCGGGTGCGGCGAAGAATTTCCACGCCGCGAAACCACCGACTGCCACGAGAATCAGCGCCGCGATTGGCAGCAACGGACCGGCCTTGCCCGCGGGCTTGCCAGAAATCTGCTCTAAGGCCTCTAGAGCGGCGCCTGACGACTGATAGCGGTTAGCCGGATCATCGGCCAGGCACATGGCGAGAAACTTGTCCCAACGCGTATCGAGCCCGGGCACGAGCTGCGAAGCCAGCTTCGCAATCCCGCTCGGCTTCTTGCCGGTCAGGAGGTAGTAGGTCATGATGCCGACCGCATAAATATCGGAGCGCGCATCCGACGGACGCATGTTGCGCGCCTCGGGCGACATGAAATCAATGGTGCCCACAATGGCGCCGGTGGTGCTCACACTGTCGCCATGAAATGGCGAGGCCGTGCCGCCCGCCTTCATGTATTCCTCCTCGGCCGCGACACGCGCCAGGCCGAAGTCGGAAATTTTCGCCTCACCGGTTTTTTCCATCAGCACATTGGCCGGCTTGAGGTCGCGATGGATGATGCCGGCCTTGTGCGCATGGCCAAGGCCCCGCAAGACCTGTCCGGTGATGCGCGCGACATCGGCCGCCGGCACGCCCTTGCCCTGGCAGCCGCTCACCATCACGCTCTCCAAAGCCGACTACCAAAGCGAAACCTTCCGCCTCACAGAGGATAAACCCGCCCCCCCGCCGGTGAACCTCGAACAACTGCGCATCGAACGCACTTTCCTCGTCAGTGCCAAAACCGGCGAGAGCCCGGTCACGGCCGTGCTCAGCCTCGGTGGCCGTGAACTCGGGGCCGCCCCGCAGCGCGTGCCGGTGATTTTCACCCGCGCCGACAAAACCCAGCCCTGGCCCGTCTTCACCATCAAGGGCGAGATTCCCACCATCTACCAACCGGTCGAAGCCGAACTCAAACACGACGGTTTCGACAACGTCACTCTCACCTTGAAGCCCGTCACCGAGGTGCTCGTGGCCCTCTACGCCCCCGCCATCGAGATGACGCCCACCGGCGCGCGCCTCACCGTGGATCAATCCGCCCGCATCGGCACGCTCGACACCAGCGAGCGCGGCGGCGACATCACCGGCCTGTCGCGCCTCACGCGTTTCACCCGCCGCGATCAGAATCCCACCGCCCCGCTCCAAGCGCTCAACGGTTACGCCATCACGCCCGACGGCCAGTCCGCGATCATGGCGCTCACCGCGCAGGACGAAGCCGGCAAGTTCTACTCCGGCCTCTTTCTCAAGCGCGTCGAGGACGACGGCGGCGGCGTCGCGCGTCTCATCGACAACAACAAACGCTACTACGACTGCGCCCCTGTCATCGCGCCGGACTCGAGCAACATCCTCGTCTTCCAATCCAATCGCGGCGACCTGTCCAAGCCCGACGTCTTCCGCATCGGCTTCAGCGACAATCGCACCTCCGGCGGCGTCGCGCGGATCACCAACGACCAGCGCTTCAATTACTCGCCCACCTACACCGACAGCAATCGCGAGGTCGTCTATCTCTCCATCGAGCCCAACTACCCGCTCGCCCAGCCCCAGCTCAGCACGGTGAAGATCGACGGTGCGCTGCCCACGCAGTTCCAGATTGTCGCCGACGAGGTCAGCCACCGCGAGCCCACCAAGATCTACCTCACCCGTCCCGACCAGACCAACGGCAAGAAGCAGATCTACTCCGTCGAACCCGACGGCCGCCTCGAGACCGCCATCATCTCCGACGATTCCTTCCTCAACGCCAACTGCTTCAACCCCGTCGCCAGCTTCACCAACCCCGTGCGCATCCTCTTCGTCTCCGATCGCGACGTGGACGACCAGGGCCGCCGCAACAACAACATCTACGTGATGAACGCCGACGGTTCGCAGATCCAGCAGCTCACGGCCAACGGTTCCGACGATATCCAGCCGGCCTGGTCGCCCATCGATCCCAACGTCGTTTATTTCCTCTCCAACCGCGGCGGTGCCTATAACCTCTGGCGGTTGCGCATCAAGTGATCCACTGATGGACACGCCCCTGCCCCAAGCCTGGCTGGAGACAGCGGATGGCCGCATGCTCTGGATCGAGCAGGCCGCCTGCACACTCGGGCGCGGGAGCAGTTGCACCCACGTGCTGGATTACCCCGGCATTTCGCGCAGCCACGCCATGCTCCAGCCCAGCCCCGGTGGCGGCCATTTGCTCGCCGATCTCCGCAGCACCAATGGCACCTATCTCAACGGCATCCGCCTCGAACAGGTGGCCCGGCTCCGCGATGGCGACAAGGTCGAGCTCGGCGACGTCGCCCTCGTTTACCGCTGCCAACAGGGCTCGGGCGGCTCCGCCGACGCCGGCGCCACCTCGGTCATGATCCACTCGGGCAAGTGCTGGTTGCTGATGCTCGACATCATCGGCTTCACGTCGCACACGCAGAAAGTCGGCGCCGAGGCCGCTACCGAAGATTTCAAGAAGTGGCTCGAACTCGTCCGTCCCATTCTCCTGCGTTCCGGCTGCACCATCAACGCCTACCTCGGCGATGCCCTTTTCGCTTACTGGCGGCACGACAAACATCCCTACGCCAAGGTGACCACCGCGCTTCGTGAGCTCGTCGCCGTGCAATCCGCCAGCCCGCGCCCTTTCCGTATCCTGCTTCACTTTGGCAGCGTCCGCATCAGCGGCGGCCTGCAGGGCGAGAACCTCGCCGGCCCCGACGTGATATTTCTCTTCCGTATCGAGAAATCCACCAAGCCCCTCGGCTCGACTTGCGTGCTGAGCGAATCCGCCGCCGAGTCGCTGGCCCTGACCGACACCGCCCGCAACCTCGGCCGCCACGCCGTCACCGACTACGAAGGCACCCACGGCTTCTACAGCCTGGAGGTGTGAGGCCTTGTTGTGGGAGCGAGCTTGCTCGCGACAAACTTGGAGGGCTGGTCTCCGCACCCGCCGACTTCCCTCAATCCGGCCGCGGCAGATTCACGAAGAGCGCCGGCGGCGGCGAAGTGCGCTGGTGCTTGCGCCAGTCGGCGATGAGCTGCTTACGGTCGGCTTTGCCGTCGGCCTTGGCGAGCAAGCGTCCGCGCTTCTGCTGTTCAAAGGAGTCGTCCACCCCGTTGCCGTTTTCATCGGCGTAGAGCGGATTCACATCGGACTGCACGAGCCCGTTGATCATCGCGCCTTCTTCCCCCGCCTTGACCACGAACTGGCCGTGCCTGATTGAGGCATCAATCGGCATATCTTCGGCCACGAGCCTGGCACTGTGATAAAGATCCCAAGAGCCATCGGAGCGATCCAGACGAAGAGTCAGCACGGGGAATCTGCCGAGGAATTTGCCCTCAAACTTCTGCAACGGCACATGGATGCCGAGCAGCCGCCACTTGGAATTTTCGTCCACGGCGAGCTGGGCATAGCCATCGATGTCGCTGTCCACGATTCCGAGCCGTGCTCCTCCCGTCTCAATGATTGTGCCGACGGAGCCATAGACTGAAAAGGAAACAAAAACCAAATTGCGTGCATCGCCGCGCAGTAGACACGACCAATTTTCTCGGGGCTCCAGTTTGATAATGTTTATCCTATCGCCGCCACGAGCGTGCTTCTTGTCTCCTACCCAAAGACCTTCCACGGTAAACTTTTCACCTGCAATTTCGTTAATTCGCAGCAACCCTAATGGCCCCGCTGATGCCGATTGTGAATGCGCCAAGCAGATTAGAGTCAAAAACAAGACGATATTTATGATGAGCGTTTTCATGGTGTCACCTATGCCTGATCCATATGATTGCGAAGATTAGGAGCATGACGATTGATACGATCCACCAAGCTCTTTGTGCCGAAAACATGCCGCCCATACTCGAAGTATCGGAAGTAAGTTCCTTCTGTTCAGAGGAATTGTCATGATTTATGAGCGGCTTCGGTGCCGCGTTTGCGCTAACGGCAGCGCGTTCGCGAATGGCTTGAATAGTTTCTAAGGCAGTAGACGACACTCCATCCACGCGTTGCCCTTCAAGAAGAGTCTTTCCCCGGCGTTCTTCGATCAACCGCTCAAGTCTAAGTATGTCTGTCGGCACACCGAAGCGTTTTAACATTGTAAGTGCGACGAGCTGATCAACTCGCCGCTCATCAGCGTCCAAGATTCGAAGACAGGCTTGCCGCGCTTTTTCAGGACTTGAGGTGCTTAACACAAGCAAGGCGCCCCGAAGCCACTTCTGCCCAGACCATTCGTGAGGGTCCTGCGCCAAAAGGGATTCAATAAAATTGATAGCGTCACTCTTGTCCCCAACGGTTTCGTTTAACAGGAACAGTGTGGTCGTCCGTTTATCCGAGGGCGCCTCTTTCAATATCTGGGTCAATATCTCCGTAGCCTGCGGACCACTGGCAATCAGAGCATCTCTTTCACGGATCAAAAATTCATCTGGTCCTCGTGTTTCAGCAAGCTGATCGACCAATGTTTTCGCCCTCTCATAAGCGTTTGTTTCGTCTACAGCGCTACTAACCGCGACTCCCGCAGCAAACATTACAAGAGCAACTATACGACCAGTGAAGTTCATGGGGACGGATTTTGAACCCTTGAATTGCTATGAATTCGACTTTCTTGATCTGCATTCAGGCGTTTAGTAGCACCAAAGTGATTTGTTGGAGAAGTCCCGTGCTTCAAAAGATTGATCCGGATGTCTGAATCAGTGCCTTGAGCAAAATGATCTTGATCGGCAAATAGGTGCGCCAGCTCATGCGCGAGATCGAACAAACCTCGGTCTTCAGCGAGAAAGGCATTGTAGATAAAATCATCTTCGCTCGCATCAAACCAGAAATCAGCCACAGCCGCCCCCCGCTGTAGCCCACCCCATGCGTTCAAGGCTGGCACGTAGAACACATGTATATCCAAATTGTTACCTTCCGTTCCGTGCGTTTCTATCAGCTTACGTGCCTCGGGCTTCACGATTCTCATATCATAGCTAAAATGACCTGCCACATCTAGCCCGGCAATGTCGTTCAGATTAACATCAGCAGGAGGATCCTCCGTCCGTATCGAGCCATCCAGCTGCAAGTCCATACCGATCTGAGCGAAACGTTCTTTCGCGATTCTAAAATCCGCTTCGACTTCGGATTGCGAAACCGAAGGCACATCTCCAGGGGTGAGCCTCAATATAACAATAGAAACCCTTACGACCTTCCTGATTGGAACCGCTGCCGACACGTCAGCCTGTCGGGAAGCCTCTTGTTTATAGCCCAAATATTCCGCATGAACCGATCCACCTAATCCCACTTTTCGAGTTCGGTCATTCAATGCATTGTCGGAAACTCCACCGACTTGTTTATCGTCGTCTACATCATCGGCCATCAAGATCAGGGATTTCGAAATAAGAGCTGAAGAATTCGCTGGGTCGTCCTCAAGCGAGATGAGATTCTTATTTGGATCAGTATCTGTGTCTGAATATGAAGTTGACGACGATTCGGTCCATAAGAGCACTTTGGGATTTGTGCCTCGTTTAACTGGATCTATGACTCTGATGTAAAACCTATCCGAATCAGAATCGATATCTAGCAATGAACTGCCTTCCTCGGCATACAGGGCACCAGACTCTGTCAACTTAGCCACCTTTAGCTGAGAAACGGGGTTCTTGTTCTTGTCGAGAATCTCGATTTTCCAGACATTTGGCAGCACCAGCACAAAGGTGAAATATTGGTCAGAGTTATCGAGTTTCAACTTCACGACGACCTGGTTGTTGGAGAGCGGAACGATGCCGGCCAAGTCGAGCACTTTGCCGACACCGTTGATCACATTGTTGGCCACATTGGCCACTCCTTCGATGATCCAAGTCAACGTATGCTTGCCCTCCTCAATGGGAATTTCTTCACCTTGAACGTTGATGGTTTCAATCATGAGTTGCCCATTGGACGGAAGATTCAGCGTCGCGGTTCCGCCCGCACCGACATTGGAGGCAAGCACGGTGCCATTCGAGTCCCTGACCGTCGCCCCGCTGATCCCGTAGCCGAGCTTGACCATGAAATACTGTGTCCCCGGCAAATCGGCCGGGTCCTGTAGCGGGTAGCTAATCATGGTGAATCCACCCGGGGAACCCACCGTGTTGATCAGCAATTCCCACTCGCTGAGATTGATCTGCTCGCTGGCGGAGCGATCACGGTAGATACGGAAGGGGTGATTGTAGCTGATGCCGATTTCGAAGGCCAACTCGAAGAAGGCATCATAGGAAACCCAAAACTGATGCGAGTGCTCCCAGCTGCTGGTGAAGTTTTCATAATATGTTTGAGGCTCCCAGAATATCTTCCACCAGTGCCAGTAGTTGTTGATGGGCAAATACGCATAGCTGTAATTCGTGGTATACCACTCGTTGACGTAATAATTGAATTCAGCAGTTCCGGCCCGGACGATCTCATCGAGGATGCCATCGCCTCCCATTATATCGCGCCACACCGAGCTCTCGGCCTGTGTGCCGCCGCTCCCCGATGAACCCGTCGCGGCGCCCGCGCCGGCCCAGCCCGACCAGTTGCCCTCCGCATCGCGGGCACTCACCTGTGCGGCATAATTGGTGTTGGCGGCGAGGCCACTGAAAGTGTGGCTCAGACCACTGACGTTGGTCGCCGCGCCCTCGTTGAGCCGCACCCGGTAGCCGGTGACGCCGACGTTGTCTGAAGGCGCGGACCACGACAGGGTGAAAGACGATGAGGTGAGGTTCGATACCTGTAGGTTGTGCGGATTGCCCGGCGGCGTAGTATCGGGGGCGTTGACGACATTGATAGCGACGGTGGCGGAGTGATACCAGCCGCTGGAGTCGGCGGCAGCGGAGCGCACATACCAAGTGCCGAGCTGGTTGAAGGTGAAGCTGGCGCTGCGGTTGGAATTGCCCGGGCTGCCGTTGTAGCCGCCGGTGTAGGGATGGCCGTTGGCGAAGCCACCCTGCCAGTTCCACGAGCCGTCGGGCCGCTGAATGTCGAGATTGTGGTGGGCTATGTTGTTGTCGGGATCCGTGGCCTGGCTGGTGATGGTGAGGGCCTGGTTGAGATAGATGGTCTGCGCCGAAGGCGAATGCAGCACGACCGTGGGCGGGCTGTTGGGCGGGGCACCCTCGACGACGGTGAGCCGGAAGCCGGCGCTCCATGCGCCGGAATTGACGAAAACATTGTTGGTGTCCTCGGCGTCGGTCCAGAAATGCCAGTTGCCGTTTTCGTTGAGGTTGACGGTCCAGGCGACTTCGCCGTAGCCGCCGGACTGGCCGATGAAATTGCCGCCGTTGTTGTTGAGATAACCGGAGGGATGCCAGACCTGCGGGCGGATGCGCGCGAGGTTGTTGTCGGGGTCGGAGGCCTTGTAGCGCACGGTAACGCTCACGCTGCCGCCGTAGGGCCGGATGACGGTGGCGCCGTGGCTCCAACCGTCCACGGTGACCCAGGCGGTGGGCGGATTGTTGGCCGGCGCGCCGTTGACCGTGACGGAGTGGGAGGAATAGTCGCTCTCGCCGTAGTAGGAGTAGATATCGGCGGAGTAGCCTACGGTCTGCGGCGAGTTGTCGGTGAACGAATTGCTGGCAGTGGCCGAGCCGTAGGCGCTGGTGCCGCCGCCGCCGACCTGCGAGCCATTGCGGTAAAGCCCGAGCGTGGCGTAGGGATCGCCGGAATAGCTGGGCGTGAAATAGGCCTGCACACCGACGGTGTAGTTCTGGCCGACGTTGACGGCGCCGGGCGCGTTCCAGGTGAAATAGAAACTGGCGCGGGCGTTCGCAGCAAAGGAAGCAAGCAGGGCGACGGCGAGGAGGAGGCGTGTGTTCATCGGCGGCCTCCCTTGACGAGACGCTCGGCGCGTTCGAGGGTGTCGCGATGGGCATCCACATCGCGGATGATACCCTCGGCATCCACAAGATAGAGCCCGACGGCCATAGTGAGCTGGAGCTGCCGGGCCAGCGGTCCGTCGAGTCCCTCGCCATCGTAGAACTGCGCGCCGGGCAGGCCGGTGGCGGCGGCTTGGGCGGCGAGGACATCCGCATCGAGATTGATGCCGATGAAGGCGAAGTCGCGGCGGGTGGCGGCGAGGCGGCGCACCGTTTCCTTGATGCCGGCGCTCTGTGCGGTCCAGACGTAGATCGCGAGCGGCTGGCCGCGGGCGGCCGCGACCGCGGCATCGGCTCCGGCCAGACGCAGCGGGGTGCCTTCGAGGGCAAGCCGGGTGAGCACGCGTTGCGCGCCGCGCTTGAAGGATTCAGGGGCGGAGGAGGCCAGCACCGACTCGGCCATGCGGCGGGCCTTGGCCGGGTTCTCCGCCTTGGCGAGGGAGAGCAGGTAGCCGTAGCCTTCGGGCTGGTCGGGAAAATCGCGGATCAGCTCCTCGGCGTGCTCGGCGTGGGCTTGCAAGTGTCCTTCGCGGGAGGAGAAGTTGCGGCGCTTCAGCCGGGCCTGCTCGAAGGCGATCTTCACTTCGAGGCGGTCGCGGACGGGCTTGGCCTTGTCTTCGAGGAAGGCACGCACCTTGCCGGTGGTGGCGGCGGAGAGATCGTCTGTGCCCGCATCCCTGCGGATTGAGTCCACCAGTGATTGCTTCGTGGACAGGTCGGGTCCGGCCTGCGCTCTGAGCAACACCGGCAGGCAGACTGCCGCCAGGACAAATGTGACAACGCGACGGAGGACGACGGGCCGGAAGCAAGACATACGCAAACGGGGTTTGGGGTGACGCAACCGGGGCCCGTTCCGATGGCGATGACGGAAACTTGGTTAATGGGGGGGGGGATAATTCAAGCCCAATTCCGAGGCGATTGTTGTCCTCCCAACACCTGAGCTTATGGCGTGAGCATTTCATGCGTGGGTCTTCACCCCGGGGTGAGGACACCCCGGCTCCAAGCGACTCACCCCACCCGCGCTTCGATCGCCCACTGGTAGAGCTGCACGTAGTGGCCGGCGCTGGCGCGCCAGGAAAAATCCTTCGCCATGCCACGCTGCTGGAGGCCGGCGTATTCGGCGCGGCGATCATACCACGTGGCGCAGGCCCAGCCGATGGTGTTGGTGAGCGCCTCAACGCTGGCGTCGTGGAAGACGAAGCCCGTGCCATCGGGCTGGCCTTCGATGAAATTCTCGACCGTGTCCACGAGGCCGCCCGTGGCACGCACGATGGGTGGCGTGCCATAGCGCATCGCATACATTTGCGTGAGACCGCAGGGCTCGGAGCGGCTCGGCATCACGAAAAAATCGCTGCCGGCCTGGATGAGCCGTGCGAGCGCGCCGTCGAAGCCGATGTGCACGCCCACGCGGCCGCGGTAGGCGCCGGCCGCCCAGTTGAAATCGTTTTCCAACCGTGTGTCGCCGCTGCCGAGCAACACAAGCTGCAGGTTCATCCGCTCCATGATGCCGGCCATCGCGTCGGCGAGCAGGTCGAGCCCTTTCTGCGAGGCAAGGCGCGATACGACGCCGAAGAGCGGCACCTCCGGACGACGCTCGAGGCCGAAACGCTCCTGCAAACGCTCTTTGCAGGCGGCCTTGCCCGCGAGGTCCGCGGCCGAGTAGTTCGCCGGCAACGCGCGGTCGCGCGCGGGGTCCCACGAGGCATCGTCGATGCCGTTGAGGATGCCCACGAGATCGCCGGCGCGGTAGCGCAGCACCGCATCGAGGCCGAAGCCACCATCGGGAGTCTTGATCTCGCCGGCGTAAGTCGGGCTCACCGTGGAAAGCTTCGTCGAATGGTAGAGCCCGGCCTTCATCAGGTTGATCATGCCGCTCGACTCGATGCCGTCGCGTTGCAGCTCGCTCCACGGAAGACGCGCGAACTCCACCACGCGCGCCGGCGACCAGCCCTGATGCTCGAGATTGTGGATGGTGAACACCGTCGCCGCGCGGCCGAGCGGGGTGTCGCGCAGAATCGTGTTGAGCATCGCCGGCAGCAGACCGGTCGTCCAATCGTGGCAATGGATGACATCCGGATGCCAGCCGAGCTGCTCGCACAGCGAGAGCGCGCCGCGACAGAGGAAGGCGAAGCGCAGGTCGTTGTCGGCGTGCGCGCCCCACGGCCCGGTATAGACTTCGGGCCGGGCGTAGTGGTCGTGGTTTTCGAGGAAATACGCCGGCACGGTCGAGCCCGGCAGCACGGTCTGCCAGGTGCGCGCCCATTGCGCCGCGCCGCCGACGTCCACACCGAGCGGATCGGGCAGCGCCTGCCACTCGCCCACGCGCTTCACCGAGCCGTAGGCCGGACACACCACACGCACATCGTGCCCCAGTGCGGCGAGTTCCTTGGGCAGCGCCCCGACCATGTCGGCCAGCCCGCCGACCTTCACGAAGGGCTCAACCTCGGGAGTGACGAAGAGGATTTTCAGGGATGCCACGGGAAAATGAAACCGGATGCCGCGGATGCGGACGAGACTAAAGTCGAACTGACGTTCGACAACACACCCCGTCGCTTCGGCCGTCGCCAAGCCTATGGCCGACAAGTCGCGCCACCCTCTTGATAGAGGGGATTTCAAACCCACGCTGCCGAAAATCCCCTCTATCAAGCCCGAACCATGCAATAGGGGTGGGTCAGCGCGCTTGCGCGCGCTCCGGCCATGCAGCCCGCAAGCGGGCTGCCCACAGGATCACCACGGAAATTGTGTGTCGCAGGCCGTTTGGAATCTGGCGTTTCCCGCGGAGCGTTAGCGCCGCGCGGCGGGATAGCTGCCGAGCCACTTAACCAGCGGGCACTGGCGACGGAGCGTCTTGAGCGCGGCCTGCATGGTCGGGTCGTCGTGATGGCCGGCGACATCGAGGAAGAAAATGTAGTCCCACGGACGCAGACGGCTCGGACGCGATTCGATCCGCGTGAGGTTGAGCTTGCGCTCGTCGAAGGGCTTGAGTGCGCGCAACAGCGCACCGGGTTCATGGTGCAGCGATACCAGCAGGCTCGTCTTGTCGTGGCCCTTGCCCGACGGACCGGACGGCTCGTGGCCGAGAATGCCGAAACGCGAGGTGTTGTTCTTCTGGTCCTGAATATGCTGGGACTGGATGGGCACGCCGTAGCGTTCTGCGGCGAGCGGCGGGGCGACCGCCGCGGCACCTTTTTCCTTCGCAGCGTGCTGCACGCCGAGGGCCGTGCTGTCCACGTCCACCAACTGCGCGTGCGGCAGGTGGCGCTGAAGCCAGCGACGGCATTGCGCGAGCGCCTGGTCCTTGGAGTAAACCTTTTTGATCTTCTCGAGCGGGCTGTGCGAGATGAGCGCGTGCTCAATGGACAGCTGGACCTCGGCGACAATCTTCAACGGTGTCTCGACAAAAAGGTCGAGCGAGTCGCGCACGGAGCCTTCGGTGGAGTTTTCGATGGGCACGACGCCGTAGTCGGCCTCGCCTTTCTCCACGGCGGCGAAGACGTCGGCCAGCGACTGCATCGGCCGGTAATCCACACTGGCGCCGAATTTCTTGAGGGCGGCCGAGTGCGTATTGGTCGCCTCGGGCCCGAGGTAGGCGATGATGAGCGGTTTTTCGAGGGCGATGGCCGCCGACATGATCTCTCGGTAAATGGCCTGCAGTGCGGCGGGTTTGATCGGCCCCTGATTGGCCGCCTGCACGCGGCGGAGCACGTCGGCTTCGCGCTCGGCCACATAAATTCGAGTGCGCGAGCCGCGCTTCAACTCGCCGATGCGCTGGGCCAGCTTCAGCCGGGTGTTGAGCAGCTTCACGGCCTTCAGGTCGAGGGCATCGATGCCGGCGCGAATCTTGGCGAGTTCCTTCTTGAGGTCGGATTTCATGACGGGAGGACGGACGAACGGTTGCGGGAAAGCCCAGCATGAGCCGGGCAAAGGCGGTTAAGCAACCCCGCAGGCGCGAGGTGACAGAGGGAGGGATGTGGGAGTGAGTTCATGGCGATAAAAACGAAAAAGCCGCCCGGGCGGGCGGCTCCTCTGGCAGTGGTTCTGATGGTTGGTCAGACGTTGCTGGGGGACAAGCCGCCTCGGGTCTGCAGGGCAAAAAAGCCCGCAAACGAAAAGCTAAAGGCGGCGGCAAAGAGATTCATTGCTGGAAGAGATGATGGTCAGGCTGCCTGGTGTCAAATCTGTAGGGCTGGTGGCGAGGCCCCGCGTTGCCTTATGCTTTGCCCGCGTCGGCACGGGCCTGCGCCAAAGCTGAAGCCCATTCTGAAGTCTGTCCGCACGCGAGCCGCGCAGCCGCCCGTGCACCGAGCACACCAACGATGTTGCCGGTGCCATTGTAGCCACCCACGGCCCAAGTCTTGGGCCGCACTTCCTCCAAGATCGGCAGGCCGTCCGGCGTGTAGCCCACCGAAGCCGCCCAGCGGTGCGTGATCGGAGCGCGCACCTTCAGGTGTCCGCGCAGGAATTTTTCGAGCAAACCTTGGATGCGTTCCGTCGGCGCATCGTCATCCGTCCACTCTTCCGTCAACGCGTGGTCTCGGAAACCGCCGAGCGCGACGCTCCGATCCGGCAGTTGCTGCCAATATTCGTAGCCCTGCCGGTAATAGACCGGCCGAGAGAAATCGACCTCGGGCGCGGGTGCGGTGGCGAGCATCTGCAGCCGCGCGGTGCGCACCCGGCCCGCCAGTTCGGGAAACAACTGCTCCAGTCGCCCGTCCACCGCCACGATCACCGAGTCGCAATACACCGTGCCCTTGTCGGTCACGACCGAGCCCGGCACGATCCGGCGCACGGGCGAATCCTCGTAGAGCCGGGCTTCGCGCTGACGCAGCCGCTGCGCCATGGCCCGCACACGGTGCATGGGTTGGATGACACCGTCGGTGGGCAGCAACAATCCTTCCCCTTCCGGGCCATGGTAGGGCTCCGCCGGAAACCCGCAGTAACGCAACGCGGCAAGGTGTTTGGCGCAGTCGGCCTGTTCCTCCGCATCGGCCGCAATGCGGAGCGAACCGGTCACGCGCACGACGGCCGGCATTTCCTCGGCTTCGCGGGCGATTTCCTGAGCGGTCAGCCGATAAAGAGTCCCGGCAGCCTGTTCGCCGAACTGCGCCACGGTCTCGTTGAAAAACTTCGCCAAGCCCGCGAGCACGAAGCCGCCATTGCGGCCCGCCGCGCCGGCGCCGACCGTGTAAGCCTCGACGCCAATGGCAGTCACTCCTTGGGCTACGAGTTCCTCCATCGCCGCGAGTCCTGAGGCGCCCAGGCCGATCACGCAGACATCGGCGCGCACCGTGCCCGTGAGCTTGGGCAGCGGACGCCAATCACGATCATCCCAGATCGGTCGGTTCATGCGACCAATGTGCGCCGCGAACCCCGGCGCCGCAAGTCCTGGTGCGGCGAGCCATGGCCCGCGCTCGTCCCGCGCCGGTCACCACATGTAGCCGAGCGATGTGGTGAACCGCTGATCCGTGCGCAGTTCAGGGTCGAGAATAGAACGATCGTAATCGTATTCGAAACGCACATTCAGCGACATGGAGTTGGTGACCTTGCTCTGCATGCCGGTGTTGAATTTCAACCGATAGCTGCCCGCGGTTGGAGCGCCGGCCGTCGCGCCTGACTGGCTGGTAAGAGCGCCGGTATCCGAATACATGAAGCTGGATTCCTGGGTCAGTTTCAGGCGGCTGTTCACCTCGTAAACATAATCCTGGAAGAAGGAGCCCAGCACCGTCGTCTTCGTTTCGGTATCCGTGCGGTCGAGGTATTGCGCCACGGCTCCAAGGCCCACGTTGGCCTTGTGCTTGGGGCTGTCCACGATCCGGTAGCCACCGCCGATCTGCTGCTCCAGACTCAGGTCGATGTTGCGCACGCCGTCCTCAACGTAAGTGGTGAGCGCCTGCGTGAAGAGCCGCTTGTTGATGTCGTAGCGCCAGCGGAAGTCCGCCTCGCGCCGCTCGGTGACGGTGAGGCCGTCGGCCTCGGTTTGGAGCAGGCGGGCCGTTGCGCGGTAGGTGTTGGCGCCGTGCTTGCCGTCCAGTTGCATGCGCAGCGAAAGATCCTGCTTCTCCTTGGCACCCGCCTGTTGCGCGTAGCCGACATCCACCTGGCGCTTCCATTTCGCGATTTTCGGTTTCACCGCGGTGCTTTCCGCCGGCTGGGATGGCCGGGTCGCCTTGGCATCTGCGGCGGTCTCGCGGGCGGCCACCGTCGTCAGCAATTCCTCACGCGGAATCTTGATCAAACCGAGCTGCGGATGCTTCACCTCCACGTGGGTCTTTGTCTCCTGCACCAACTCACCCGTCAGACGGTCACCATTGGCTAGATTCCATACCGCGGCCCTGCCAGGCAGGACTGGTGCCAGCAGGCACACGAGTAAAACGAGCATCTTGGTGGTGGTTTGGACTGTCATGCTTGCCTTTTAGCAAAAGCTCGGGCGCACGTGAACCTGTATTTTCAGAAAATTCGCTGGCGGTCCGGCTTTTCATGCGCGGCGATTGACGCGCACGAGCCGGCCCGCCTTGATGCGTCCGCCGTCGCATGAAGCCTCTTTACGATTTTTCGCAACTCGCTGTGGACCGCACGCTCGCCCCGCGCGACGGCATGCTGGCCAAGAACGCCGACGCGACGCTCACCGAGCAATATTTCGACCTCGGCCGCCGGGCGCTGGAGCTCATTCATTTCTCCGCCGAGCTCTGCGACAAGCCGCATTACCCCAACATCCTCGACCTGCCCTGCGGCCACGGGCGCGTGCTGCGCTGGCTGCGGGCTCACTACCACTACGCCAACATCACCGCCTGCGACCTGGAACGCGACGGCGTGGATTTTTGCGCCCAGCAGTTCGGGGCAAAACCCGTTTATTCCGAGGTGGATCTCCACCGACTCCCCTTCGCAAACCAGTTCGACCTCATCTGGGTCGGCTCGCTCGTCACGCATTTGCGGCGCGACCGCTGGCTGGCCACGCTCGACTGCCTCGTGAAGTGGACGAAGGAGTGCGGCGTCATCGTCTTCACCACCCAGGGCCGCACCGTTTCCAGCCTGCTGGCCCGCGGCCGGCGCAATGTGGCCGAAAACATCGACAAGCCCGCCCTGCTGGAAGAGTTCGCCCGGACCGGCTTCGCCTACCAGCGCTACTTTGAGAGCAACGCCGAGGAGGACTACGGCCTCGCCCTCTCCTCGCCCGAGTGGGTCATGCGCACGCTCCAACACTACCCCGATGTCATACTGCGCGCCTACCTCGAGGAAGCTTGGGGCATGCAGGATGTCGTCATCCTCTACAAGAAAGCCGGTCACTACGAACCGATCCTCGGCGTGCCGGAGATGAACGCCGTGCCTGAACCCGCTTCGGGAAAACCTGCCCCAAAATCCGGCGGCCTGCTCGGCAAGCTGTTCGGGCGGTAGCGTTGTAGATGACATGAAGCCGACAGGCGGCGCAGGAAGCGCCAACCTGTCGGCT
>JBIQJF010000062.1:0-1323 GCA_044507675.1 Opitutales bacterium
TGCGCGCTGCGTGTGCCGGCGCATGCCGCCACAAGGCCGCGAAATCCGCATAGTGTCGTGCATGCCGCTCCTTCATCTGGCGGTCGGCCGGGCGATGGAACTCCGCATGAAGGATCGTGGCCTTCTCCCAGAACGTGCGCTCCAGTTCCAAAGCGACGACACCCGCGTCGAAGTCGGTGAATGCTCCCGGCGCTAGTTCAGCGACAAACGCCCGGATCGGGTGGCGCCCGACCGGGCGCTGATCGGTCAGGGAACCGAATTCGATTTTCACTTCACGCGCGATGTAGGCGACGCCGCGCGGCAAGGCGCCGGGATACGCGAAGTAGAGCACCGGTGAGCGGCCGGCTTCATCGAAGCGGTAGGTCAGCCAGCCGTCCCCGCCGGCCGGCGCGCCGAGAATCGTCCGGACGGATTCTTCCAGCAGCGGTTGCCATGTGGCTTGCACGGCGGCGGCGCAGGCAGCCTCCAATTCCGCCATGCGTTCTTCGCGTTTGGTGCGGGACGGAGCTTGATCGAGGTCGGATTCTTTCCAGCCGAGCGAAGCCGGGATGATCGCAAGGTCGATGTCTTCGGAGAAGCGTTCGATCGCGCCGAACACTTTCGAGAGGGACGTGCCACCTTTGAACACGCACGCGTCGGCGAGTTGGGGTTGCGCGAAGATCCGACCGAGCAACCAGCAAACCCAGAAATCCTTTTCCGCGATGACAGGATCGACACCGCGCTTTTCCTGATACTGACGAAAGAACAGTTCACGTTCTTTCGCGGGCAGGGTGGCAAAGGTGCTCACGACGATTCCTTCGCGGCGATGGCCCGCAGATGCGAATGCAGCCAAACCGGAGCGCTGGGCAAATCGGCGAGCAGTTGCCGCCGGTCTTCGGCGGTAAGCGTTTTGCGCAGATGGGCGATTCGATCCGGCGTGATATGGTTCTTTCCCAAATACCGCAGCGCGGCCAACACGAGGCCGCTGGTGCGGCCCGCCGCCGCCACCTTGCGCGGGGTTGTCGGACGCAACTCGATCACGAGTTTGCCGAGCTTCACCTTGCGGGCGCGACCGCTGGTCAGGAAAACGACCTTGGCCGGCACCTGTTCGGAAAGACCCAGCAGATTGGCGGCGTAGGCTCCGGAGGCTTGGAGTTTCGCCTGTTCGCTGGCCGCCAGTGCCTTGGCCACGGCCTCAATTGACGGGGCCACCTCACCCAGCAGGCGATGGCTTTCGGGGTAATGATAGAGGCCTCGGGCGATGCGGCGGATCGTGCCTGCATCGGTCAGGCGGTGCAGGGAAAGGTCGATGGAGCCTCGACTTCCCAAGTCCAGAAAGTCATT
>JBIQJF010000062.1:1423-17411 GCA_044507675.1 Opitutales bacterium
GAGGAAGGCGACGCCTTCCTCGTTCGGGGCTAATTTCAGGATCGGGAGTTTGAGGATCGCCTTCCTGGTGTCGTCGTCGAGATGCGTGTATTCGCGACTGACCAATTCGTATTCCCGAGCCTCTCTTGAACGCCATTCTTGCTGGAGCCCAAAACGCGGCTCCGGAATTGGGCGATGAGCCGATCGAACTTCTTGCTGCGAAACGTTCGAATGACGCTGATCGGCCAGCGACTGAATCAAGGACTTACGCTTTACACCGAAACTCTACACAAACGGCCAATTTTTACGCGTTCGCCTAGTTTGCTTCCCTCTGAGAGTGGTTTTGAAAGTGCCTTTCGACCAATCTCCGTGAGGGCGCCAATAAAAGCCCGCCGAACTTGATGAGTCGGCGGGCTTTTGTTTTCGAAACGAGGCCGGCGATTAGAATCGCATCGAGGCCGAGAGGATGAACCGCCGGGGAGCCAGCAGGCCGTAGCTGTTCCCATTGAAGACCACGTCGCCCTGCGGGGTGGTGACCGTGTTGAAGGACGTGTAACGCTTGAACTGCTCGTCCATGACGTTCTCCACGTTCAACTGTAGATCGACGTTTTGGTTGAACACCTTCATGCGATACCCGGCCGTGAAGGCGACCAACGCATATCCCCTGGTCTCCAGTTTGGTAAACGAATTGGGATCGTTGGAGACGCGCTGCTGATACGTGACGTAGCGATCGCCACGGATATTCGCGCCGCCACCCACCCGCAGGCCCTTCAACACGCCTTCGGTGAATTCATAATTGGTGAAGAAGTTTGCGGTGTATTCGAGCATGCCCGAGAGCGGCAGCCCGTTGGCGACCGAGGCGATCCGGCTGTCCACGGTCTGCAGATTGTTGCGGAATGTGGTGGTGCGCGCGTCGTTCGTCGCGACCAGCATATCCAGCGTGCTCTGCCACTCCGCGCGGTTCAGGTTGTAGTATTCGATCGTCCGCCCGTAGCCGCCTTTGCGCTCGGTATCGGGGAACGAGATGTTGAACAGCGCCCGCCAGCTCTTCGTCAGGTTCGCCGTCACTTCGAACTCAAAGCCCGACCCTTCGTAGTCGATCACTTCCGAGGGGTTCGTGGGGATTTGCCGCGGGCTGGTGGCCACGTTGTCCACGACATTCCACAGCGCGTTGATTTCGTTGCGCGGGAAGCTCACGCCGGTGCTCGAATCGTTCGTCTGCTCGTTCATGTAGTAGCTGATCGAGCCGTTGATGCGATTATCGAGATACGAGAATTTGAGGCCGAATTCGACGCCCTTGGATTCCTTCGCGGGCAGGGGGACGGTCGGAATGCCCGTGGTCGGATCGATGAGGAGACCCGCGTTCGACGTATCGTAGCCTTCGGAATATGCCGCGTAAGGCGACAGCGACGAGGTCAGCCGATACACCGCGCCGGCCGTGGTGGACACGACCGGTTTGAATTCATCGCCCGGCAAACGCTCGTTGTAGCTCGTGAAGTGCCCGTCCGACGGATCCGCATTCGCGGTGACCCGCTTCTTGCGCAATTTGTCGTGGCGCACGCCGATCAAGGTGACCAGGCGGCGGTTTTTAAACCACTTCGAGGAAGCCGCGATCTGGCCCGAGTAGAGGTCCTTGTCTTCGCCGGGGAAGGAATTCCACAGTCCGGTCTTCACGCCGGTCGGCAGCTCGAAATCGATGCCGCGCTGATCTTCATAGATGCGCATGCGCAGGGAGTTCGGGTTGACGAACGGGTTCTGAAACCGCGCGCCCGGCACATCCATCATGATCTGTGTGGTGTAGTCGCGATACTGATCCCGCCGATAACCGGCGCCCGCCAGGATGCGATGCTCCGACCAGTCGCCCAGCTTGGTCAGATAGGCCGCCGACGCCCGCGCCTCGTAGAGCGTGTTCTGCTGCTTGGTGAAGGAAAATTGTCCGGTCTCGCTGTAACGTTTGCCGAAGTTGGGATTGGGCGAGCCGTTCGGCAGGTTGCGGTTGATGTCCATGAACACGCCTTCACTGGCGAGCTGGAATTGCTCGCGCGCCTGACGCGCGAAACTCCCCGCCACTTCGATGAAGAGATTTTCCCCCACCTGCTGCTCGATGAAAGCGGCATAGGTGCGGTAGTTCAGCTCGACGTCGTTGCCGTCGCCCAACCGGATGTTGTAATCGCGGGAAGGCACCGTGGGCACGGAGGACGGCAGGTAGGCCGGCCGCGTGGTGTCCAACTGATAGCCCGTTCCGGAGGTCTGGGCGAATCCGGTCCAGTCCACGATGTTGAGCCCCGTTCCCGGCATGAACACCTTGTAGTTGGCGCCCAGTCGCGACGTGCCCGAACCGGCGACGATCGCTTGATTCGCCGCAGTGTAGGTCGTGACGCTGTCCCACGTGCCGTAATTGTCGCGCAAGACCGAGCCCAGCCAGGGAGAGGATTGGTTCTGCTGGTAGATTTCGCCTTCGAAGCGCACCGTCGTGTGTTCGAACGGCTTCCACGTGGTCGCGGCGAAGCCACCCTTGCGCTTCGTGTAGGTGAAGTCGCGCCAGTCGTCCTCGTCCTGATACACGCCGCCGCCGCGGATGGCGATTTTGTCGTTCAGTTTGAGGTTCACGTCTCCCGTGGTCCGGCCAAATCCGCCGAAGCTGCTGTAGCGATACGTGATCTGCCCGAAGTTGCTGAACCTGGCCTGCTTCGTCGAAAGGTTGAGCGCGCCGCCCGCCTTGGTGTCGCCAAACACCAGCGCATTGGGCCCGCGCGCGGAATCCAGGCGCTCGGTGACATAGCTGTCGGGATTCACGTAGCTCATGAAATAATTCCGATACAGGAACCCGCCCGGAAAACCGCGCAGGCTCACGCCGTAGTCATTCATGCCGCCCGGGTTTCCCGGCACTGCGTTGGGAAAATAGTTGGCCGCCATCTGCAGGTCGGTGGCGGCGATGTCGTCGAGAAACTCTCTCGTCATCACGCTCACCGAGCTGGCCAGTTCCTGCAGCGAGGTGGACATCCGGCCGCCCGCCAGCGAATTGGTGGCGGTGTAACCATAGTCCTTGGTGGAATTGATGACGAAGGGCGAAAGCACGACCGGCTCTTCGCCGGCCGGATCGGTGGGAATTTGAGCCGTCAGGATGGAGGCTCCGAGGGTCGCAAACAGCGCAGACACGTGCGCAGAAAAAGATTTTTTCATTTTCTCTAGCGGGGGTTTTGGGGGTTCGGAAGGGGTAGGTTTTGCGGGAGTGTCATTCTCCGGCGGGTCCCTCGAACTCGGTCGCGCTATAATGGAAATGGCCTTGGTCTTGGCGTCCTGCCGCGCCTGCAATGACGTTCCCGCCAGCATCTGCTGCAGGGCCGTCAGCGGCACGTGTTCCCCGGAAACGGCCCGGGTCTGCACGCCGCGAATGTCGTCGGGCGAATACAACACCTGTTCGCCCGATTGCGCGGCGAATTGTTTCAAGGTGGCTTTCGCGTTGCCCGCTGTGATCGAAAAAACACGGCTCGCCGTTTCCGCGGCCTGCAGGTCGGCGGAGACGAGCAGGCCCACGCAGGCCAGCGTGCGCAGCCCCACGTGGGGCCGCCAGCCGGACGGCCCACCACCACGATGGTTAACACGGAAATAGCGCGACATCTCCCTTGGGGTAAAAGCGCTCCACGCAAAGGGAGCACCTAGGTAGACGGACGGCCGCGCCAGAACTGCTAGACGACTGGCGGAAAATATTCGGGAAATCAGCGGGCGGAGCTGAAGCCAGGCTGCCGCCACCATGCTCGTCCGTCTCCGCTTGGCGTCCTGCTGATCAGCGCGAGCCATCCGATCATCCGGTTCACGTGCGAGGCAGGCGTCGCTCCCTTGCCCGAGCGCCCGATCACGCCGTGAGACCGTCCGTAGCTTCATCGCGCCCTGCGTAAAACAATCTCCCGATCCCCGCGCAACGCCGCGACGTGGAAATCCGTCTCGAGCAGTCGCACGAGTGTTTCGTAGCCATCGATGCGAAACGTGCCGCTGAATCTTTTTCTCGCCAGGGTCGCGTCGGTTATCACGAGCTGACGCTGATTGTAGCGATTGAATTCCGCGATGACCTCGGCCAGCGGCACCTCGTCGAACTGCAGGCGCCGCTCCTGCCACGCCAATGTGCGCTGGGTCACCGTGGGATCGATCTTCTCCACCGACGCCGTCAGCGGATATTCCAGCGTGTTCGAATGCGACGGCACGATCGCCCGTTCTCCCGCGACGAGCAGGGTGGGTTCCTCGGCGGTGGAGAAGGGCAGGAGCGACCTTCCCTCGCGGGCATCGTTGATGCGGACCCGGCCTTCCGTCACGAGCACCTCCAGCGAGGAATCGCGTTTGCGCACATTGAAGGCCGTGCCCACCGCTTGCACCGCCACCCCGCCGCTCGTCACCACGAAGGGACGTTTCTCGTCCTTGGCGACATTGAAAAACACTTCTCCGCGCAGGATCGAGACGCGGCGCTCGCTGCCCGTGAACGATGTCGTGATGGCGGTCGCGGTGTTCAACTGCGCGGTTGAGCCGTCGGGCAGGTCCAGCGTCTGAAATGCTCCGACCGCTGTTTCGACCGTGTGCTGGGGAGCACGCATCGCAAAAGCCATCCCCAGGAACAGGGCAATCGCCGCTGCCGCGCCCCAAGCCACCCAGCGGCCGACACGTGGGCGATTCCGCCGGGCCCGCGGCGCCAGGAGATCGGCATCGGGCGGAGTGGCCGTTTCGGCGGGAGCGGGAATCGCCCCGAGGCGATCACACGATTTCCAAATGAGATCGAGTTCGGCGAAAACCGCCGCGTGGCGGGGATCCTGTTGCAGCCACCGCATGAACTCGGCGGTCTCCGCCTGCGTCAGTCCGCGATCGCGCAGGCTCAGCCAGGCCGCAGCGGCGGTCTCGATCATTTCAGGGGTGGGGCGTTGTGAAGCTGCGTCCATTATTAGGAAACCCTTTGGGAAAAACCGTGCGAATTGAGATAGTCGCGGATGCGCAACACCCCGTTCGCCACCTGGGCATTCACCGTATTTTCCGAGATGCCCAGTTGCTCGCCAATCTCGCGGTGGGAAAGCCCGTGCAGCTTTCGCAAGGTCAGGACTCGCCGGCAACGCTCGGGCAGCGACTGGATGGCCTCCGCGAGGAGCTGGAGTTCCTGGTCGTGGCACACCGACTCCGCCACGCCGGGCCGTTCCTCGAACACCGGCAGCGTTTCAATCTCCCCCGTGCCTTCAATCGCCACCACCTTCCGGCGACGAAACACATCGAGCGCCGCATTGCGCGCCGTGGCGAAAAGGTAGGCTTTCGGCGAGCGCAGGGCGGCCTGTTGGCGCGCCTGCAGCAGGCGCGCGTAGGTTTCCTGCACCAGATCATCGATGTCCAGGTGCGCGGAAAACTTGGCGCGGAGGTAGGCACGCAACTCCGATTCGTGGGGCTGGACCTCCTCAACGAACCAACGCGTGCTTTCGGGGTCGGACGGGGGCATGGCGGGGTAGGCAACCCTTCACTAGGAGCCACGCGCCGGGCTGTCGAGGGACGAGTCCTCCGGCGAAGATTTTATGCCAGAATCGAAAAAACCCTTAGTAGATTTCCGAACGTCGCACGTCTTTCGCCCGTGCCCGGTCCCCGATTAATAAATCCAATCTTCGTGTCGGACGGGCAACCGGTTGAGTTCATCGCGATAGTGCCGCCATTTGGGCATGAAGCGGTCCATCAGTTCCAGAAATTTGGGCCCGTGGGTAGGCTCAATCAGATGCATCAGCTCGTGAACCACGAGATATTCGAGGCAAACCGGCGGCTTTTTTGCCAACTCGGTATTCAGGCGAATGGTGCCTGCCCGGTGGTTGCAGCTGCCCCACTTGGTCTTCATGTGCTGCACGAAAAATCGTTTCGCTTTCACCTCCAGCCGGGACTCCCACCGTTCAAGTAGGGCTGGCACCGCTTCCTGCACCTGCCGTCGATACCACCGGTCCAGCAATGTCTGCCGCAAGTTGGTAGTCGCCTCTTTCTTCGTCCGAATCACCAGCCGATGGTGGTCGAGTTCCACACTGGATCGGCTTGTTGTCTCGAGTTTCAACATGCACCGGCGCCCCCACACGTAGTGGCTTTCGCGCTCCAGAAACTCACGCGGGGTTTCCCGCTCCTGTTCCCGCATCGTATGCTGATGTCGTTTTATCCATCCGAGCTTGGAAATCGCGAAGACTCGGATCGTATCAAGATTCATCCTCTCCGGTGCCGAGATGCGCACGCGACCGGTCGGCGGATGCACGCTCAGATGCAGGTGTTTGATGTCCTTGCGCAGGACATCCACCGACACACCGCCGAGTTCCAGTTGCATGACCATCAGTAGTCCTTCTGGGCAAAAACTACGGGGAACAGCCGCTCCACGGCGTCCTCGTCGTTTCGCAACAAGGGAAGCAGTGCAGCCTTGATAACATTCTCCTTCGCCCGCACGCCGCGCCAGTTGTCGGGACGCACCTCCCGGATCGCCGCATCCATGCGCGTTGCCAGATCGAGCAATGTGTCGCGCATCTGTCCAAGATAGGCAGCCTGCTCGCTTTCGCCGTCGGGATAGCCATCCATCCGCGACAGATCCTTTTGCAGGTGGTTGTAGACCGCCCGCAAGGCCGGGCTCTTCTTCAGCGGCTCGGGCGCATCGTCGGCGGCGCCGGCCTGCACCTGCGCGACCAGTTTCGCCATACGCCGCAGGAAATCCTCGTATTCGATGCGCTTGGCTTTCAGGTCGGCGAGGATTTCCCGGAGCAATGCCGACATCCGCTCGTAAAACGCCGGATCGTTCAGATGTTCCTTCACGATCTTGCTGCGCACGTTGTTGGCGATGGTCTCAGCGACGGCCCGTCGGTCGCCCTTGATGCCCTCAGGGAGTGAGTTGACCGCGTCGATCATGCCCGACTTCACGATCAACTCCAACAGGCCAATCTCGCCAAACTGCGAGATGGGTCGCGGCTCCTTCGCCTCAATATAGGTGTCGATCAGGTGCCGCATGTCGGCCTCGTAGGCCTTGAGGTCGATGGTCTCGCCGCTGGCCTGGCGGATGATCTCGCGCAGTTTCACGTGCCGATCCACTGCCGCTTTGATCTGCCCGACGCGAGCCGGCGTGTAACCGGCCTGTGCCAAGTCATCCGCGATATTGGCATAGGCGCGAACGAGCGTGGCGGTCGCCTTGTAAAGGCCGGCCCGCTGTGGCTCGCGCGCCTTCAAGTCATCAGGCATCTCCGTGTTGCCGCAAAAATAGTGGATATGCTCCAGCTCTCCTTTTGGCGGCTTCACTGGCTCGCAAATGGCTGCCGCCGCCTCCAAGGCTTCATCCAGTCGCTCCCGGCCCTTCTGTAACCGGTCCTGCATTAGGATGTCGGAGGTCTTGCCGTCGGCCTCTTCAGCCAAGTCGGACGTATAAACCTGCAGCGCCCCGGTGCCGGCGTCGTTCATCAGCTTTTTGAACAGGTCCTTGTAATCCACGATGTAGCCGAAGGTCTTGTCCTCGCCGTCGAGCCGGTTGGTGCGGCAGATGGCCTGGAACAGACCGTGGTCCTGCATGGATTTATCAATATAGAGATAGGTGCACGATGGCGCGTCGAAGCCCGTCAACAGCTTGTCCACCACCACGAGCAGCCGCATGCGGGCCGGCTCTTTGATGAAGAGCCGCTTCACCTCTTCCTCGTAAGTCTCGGTCTTCGTCTTGCCCGACTTGGGTGTCACGTCCTTCAAGAGCGTCGTGTAGGTATGGTAGAGGAATTGTTTCTCCGTTTCCGTGTTCGCCCCGGTCTCCTCCAGCGATACATCGCCGGCCTTGGGATCGTAGGACGTCACCACCGCGCACAGGCCCTTCAGCCCGGTCTTCTGGAACAGTTCAAAATATTTGCATGCCTCGTAGATGCTGGAAGCCACGAGCATCGCGTTGCCCTTTTTGCTGGAGAGGCGCGGCTTCACGCCAAAGTCGAAAACGATGTCGCTCACGACCTTTTCCATGCGTGACCGCGAGCTCAGCACCTTCTGCATGGTGCCCCATTGCTCACGCAGGGCAGCTTTCTGCCAGTCATTGAGCGCCTTGGTCTTGGCCTCGAACCACGCATCGATCTTGTCCTGCGAACCGAGTGTCTGCTCGATGTTGCGCGCCTCATAGACGAGGTCCAACACCACCTCATCCTCGACCGCCTCGTCGAACTTGTAGGTGTGGATGTAGCCGCCGAAGACCTCCTGGCTGGTCGCTTTGTCCTCCTTCAACAGCGGCGTGCCCGTGAAGCCGATGAATACCGCCCCCGGCAGCAGCGCCTTCATTGTTTTGTGCAGCTTGCCGCTTTGGGTGCGGTGGCATTCATCCACGAAGATGAACAACTCGCCGACCGCCGGACTCGGCCGGGATTTCAGCTCCTCGATGAAGGCGTCGAAATTCGTCACGCCCTTTCGGCCGAACTTGTGGACGAGCGAGCACAGCAGACGCGGCTTCGCCTTGCCCAATTGCGATATCAGGTCGCGTCCGCTGCTCGTGCGATAGATCGCGTGGCCGGATTCGGTGAAGACACGCTCGATCTGGCTATCGAGCTCATCGCGGTCCGTGACGACCAGGACCCGCGCCTGCGGACGATTCTCGAGTATCCACTTTGCGAGCAGCACCATCACGATGCTCTTTCCGCTGCCCTGCGTGTGCCAGATGATGCCGCCTCGCAGAGCCGTGGCGTAGGCTTGGGCCGCCTTTACCCCGAAATACTGGTGCACTCGAGGCAGCTTCTTCTGACCGCCGTCGAAAACCACGAAATCGTGCATCAGCTCGATCAGCCGGTCCTTTCGCGCCATCTTGCGCAGGTATTTGTCGAGCTTGTAGCCGGCGTTGTCGGTTTCGTCCTCCTTCCACTTCAGGAAATATTTCTCCTCCGTGCCGATCGTGCCGTAACGCAGTCCCTCCGAGTCGTTGCCGGCGAAGACAAACTGCACCGTGGAAAAGAACCACGCGTTGAACATGGCCTGTTGATTCGAGAGCAACTGCCGGATGCCGTCACCGACCGACACCGAACTGCACTTCAGTTCCACCACGCCAATCGCGATGCCGTTGACGTAGAGCACGAGGTCGGGCCGTCGCTCGTGGCCACCCCGCAGCGTCACCTCCTCGGCAATGGCAAAATCGTTGCTCCCCGGCCGCTCCCAATCAATCAACGCCACCCGTTCGGTGACCTCCCCGGCCTCGATCTTCACTGGCACGCCGTAGCGGAGATGGGTGTAAACGGCGCGGTTGTTTTCGTAGAGCCCGCGCGTCGGATGCTCCGCATCGGCTCGCAGCAAGTAGATTGCGCGGCTGATTTGCTCTGGGGTGTGTCCCGCCTTCGTCAGCCAGGCCGTCAGGATCGGCTCATCAATGTTGCTGTTCCCGTTCCGCTCGGACCAGTCGCCGAGATAGCGATAGCCGAGCCCGTCCACGAAGAGGGCGATGACCCGGTCCTGCGTCGCACGCTCCGATTTGCCTAGGTCACTCATGCGCGGCAGCGAGGTTGACAGGCGGATGATAACCGGCAAGTTGACGGTTGCCGGTGGACAAAATTCGGCTCCATGCCGTGTGTTTCATGGTCTTCGGATCAACGGAACCTATATCCATCGGTTTTTTATTTTCTGCGGATCAGGAGGAGCATCTTTCCGTCGCAAATAGCTGCCATAGCGGGCCTTGGCCTCCGGATCGTCCACATCCTGGATCAGTGATACCTTGGACCACAATGCGTGGAGGAATCGGGCTTCATACTTCTCGTAGCAACGCTGCAATGCCCACAGGCAGTAATCGGCGATTTGCACGCCCGGCTGTTCCCAAGGGTAGGCCGGCAGGATATCCAAGGTGGTATTCGACGTGATTTCATTCTTGGCGAGGTATTCTTGCCGGGTGCGTTCCAATTGTGTTTTTAGCGCGGCGGTGCGATCCGATTTGCCCCGCCGGGCAAAAACGACCCGGCAATGCTCATCCTTGTGCAGGCGTTGGTGGAAAAGCATTCGCACGGTCAGGTCGTAGAGCTCGTTGGGATGATAGCGATAGCTGCGATCCATCAGGTTGCGGCGCTTAACGTATTCCGCGACCTTTCGCATGTCTTTGATCACCGCGTAGAATTTGAAATCCAGCGTGACTAGCAGCTCGAACACCTTGCTGCGTATCTCCGGGTGGTCGTCCTTGGCGTGAAAGGCCCGTGCGGTCTTTCCCGCCTCAGGTCGGAGCGAATAAATCGAGGCGTAGAGCGGATTCTTCCGCAAGGCCTTCCTCAATTCCGCAAGGCGGTGGACCGCCTCTCCCTCTGCGGCACATTGCACCATGCCAAGCATGAAAAATTGCGGAGCATCCGCATCCCGCAGCCGGTCGCGACCACGCGACCCAAACAATACACCGTCGCCAGCCTCATCCACAAAATAAGTGACTGCCTTGGACGAGGAGACTGGAGGTTCGGAACTCATGCCTGCTCCCTCCGCCCGGGGTGGAGTGAACCGTCCTCCGCATTGGCGAAACCGCATACCCAGCGGAGATAATCCTCCCGCCACGTCTCCTTCCACTCGGTGTGCTGGGTTTCCTTCATGGATTGCCGGGTTTTTCCGGTTCCGTAGGTGGCATGTGGCAAACCAGCTGAATCATCCGATAAAGTCGGAACGATAAAGCCACCATACATGTGACCGAGTAGAACAGGCCGAGCCATCCTGCATATCCAAGAGCGACCTTCAGCCACTTGTATACTGCGGCAGCGTCATGTTTCTGCAGCCAATCACGAAATGCAGGAGCAGCTTCCACCAACACCGGGAAAGCCAACGCCATTACCAATGCGAATGTCTGAACGATGATGAAGTGCAGAAACGCCGTTGAAATGCCCTCAAGAGTTGAGGGCCGTCCATTGGACTTTGGCTTTCGTATCCGCTCGAAGAAATCACCTGAACCCAAGGCGAGCAGGATGGCGTAGCCAGCCAATGAGAGGCCAAGCAAGCTTGGGACAATTGACTCAACCTTTTCGGGCCATGCACCGGGGGCCCACCAGGCTCCCGGTAATGATAGAACAATCGCGACGTGAAAGTAGGGCGAGGAAAGGAGCGCCGAGCAGCCGCCATAGCCCTTCCAATAACGGCGCAGCGTCGTCGCAGGATGGCTGTAAGCAGATGACTTTCCTTTGGTGCCACTCATCAGATAACCGGGGGTTCATGGCCTGCATCTGCGGTATGCCTCTTCGTGATGGACGCAACGAATTGTCGCGCTGCCTCAAGAAACGCGTCGCTGCGTGTCTGTTGCTTTTCCGAATAGGAAAACTGGTCTGTCCGCGGATGCGATTTGCTGCTCACTGGGACCCGCTTGCCGTCGATGGTCTCCTCTATCGCCTGCACCTTGCCATTTGAACTCGCGACTCTCGCGAATCGCTTCGTTCTCTTGTTCGGTTTGATGCTCTGGCCGGTCAAAGCCGACAGCTCAATTGTCTTGGTGCGAACCTTCTCCTCCAGAAGTTCGCCCAAAACCTCTCTTTCATCATCATCGGAATCGTCGTCGGGATTGGGGCGCTTGACGGTGATTATCAGACGCTTGAGCACCTTGCCGGTAAGAATGTCATTAATGCGTTCCTCGCTCTGCTCCATCGTCGCGTCAATGTTCTCGAAGGCCTTGGAGATTTTGGGATCAGCCGCGAGATGCGTGATCATCTTTTCGACGGCCGCCGCACCCAGGCTATCGCCGTTATCGTTTTTGTTCTCGATGACTAGGCGATGGCTTTTCGGGAATAGCCGATAGTGGAATGTGGATAGATTGGGGCGGAGTTTGTCGGGGATTCGCACCTCACGTTTTATCGTGTCGCTATCGGCCTCCTCGCCACTCTCCAAATCGAACCAACCCTTGTTCTTGTCGATGATTGTGAAACGGAAGAGCAGTCCCATGTAGCCTGCCTCAGGCTTTTTGGGGTCGATGCGCTCAATCGCTCCAATCATCAATCCTTGGTCGCGACCTATGGCGACATAGCGGCGAAGATCAAACAGCGCCGACCACAGCTTAGAGTAATGCGCAGGAGTGTGCGGGTGCACCGTAATGTTGATCGCGTTTAGGGTAATCTTCTTGGGGCGAGACATGACTAATGGGGTTGCTTTGGTTTCCTTGAGGTTAAAGGAGTCGTATCCTCCCGGTGAGGAGGTCCTGCATCATGGCCTGCTTGAGGGCGCGGGTCTTGGCCCGGCGCTGCTCCAGCGTCGCCAGCTCCGTGTCCATGTCCGCCAACACCTCGGCGATGGCGGTTTGCTCTGCTGAATCGGATGGCATGCGCAGTTTGAAAGCCGCGAGCGAGGTCTTCTGGACGTTGGGTAGGCCTGAACCCACGCGAAGACCCATGATCGCGCCCTGCTGACCTTTCAAGGCGTGGAAGAGAAACTGTTTGTCGATGCCATCTGGAACTACCGCGTAGCAATGACCGCCACACCAAAAGGGCTCGGTGATGAACTGCACGTAGCCGCAGGAATTGCCGCCTTCGCTAATGGCAATCGTGTTTGCCGGTGTATTGAATTTCTCAGTGCGCGACGATGGCTCCATGCCGCCGTTGTAGTGCGGAAAGCGACCCTCAGGATCGCTTTCGCTGCTGTGCAGTTGGATTCCCTTCGAGACATTGGCGATTTCGCCAAGCGGCTTCTCCACCCACTCGCCCTTAAAGCCCGGGAGGCGGGTTTGGCCGGTGAGGAGTTGCTGCATGGCGGCCTGTTTGAGGTCGCGCTTCTTGGCGATCAGCCGGTCCAGTCCGCCCAGCAGCCCGTCCACATCGCTCAACGCCTCGGCGATGGCGCGTTGTTCGGATTCCGACTTGGGCCAAGCGAGACGCAGGCGCTCAAGGCGTGAACCCCCGAGATGCGCAATTGATGTCGTCTGTAGTGCTATCCGCGAGAACACGCCCGTCTGCTGGCACCGACGAAAAAGATATGATGCGAAAACCGAAGACACTCCCTTTCGTGCCCTGAAACGCAGAAGCTGATTCTGCATCGCGCAGGGTTCGAGATACTCCCCGGAGTAGATTGAGCAGCGCCCGACGAGTTCGAGACTTTGGCCTTCATTCAGCAACACGTCGCCTGGGCGAACCTGAAACTGGGCAAATTGCTCATCCGTCATTGGCATCGTGAGCACGTCCTCGATGTCGATCCGCCCATCGAATACGTTCTTGGTGCGTAAATATGGGCGCTGCTTTCCGGGTGCATGAACTGCCAGCGCCTTGCCAGTTACGACTTCGCCCATTTGCCGAACGGCGAAGACGTCCCATTCCTGCGGGATGACCCCCACCTCGGTTTGCTTGTAGCCGGGCTTCACTTTCATACGGCTCCCATCTTCTTGAGGTGCCCGGCAACTTTGGCGGCGAGCGCTTCGACTTCGTCTTCCAGCGCTGGCAGCGGCGTGGCGTAGCGTTCGGCGAGCTGGCGGATACGGCCGGTAAGGGATTGGGAGACGCGGTCCAGTTCGCCCTGCACAGCGGCGGCGAGGGCGGACAGCCACTTGTCGTCCACCACGAGGGTCTTGATCTCGTCCACGGTGAGCTTGGCGTATTTCGCGAGGGTTTGCTGGACGAGGGTGTCCTCGGCGTCGCGGTGGGCGGATTTTTTGGCGGTGAGTTGTTCGTGGAGGGTGAGCCAGCGGTGGAAGATGGAAGCGTCAGATGTTTCATCGCCGTAAGGGGGCGGTTCGGCGACGGCAAGAATGCGATCGGAGGAATTGGCGGGGTTCGGAGACCCCGCCCTACATTCATCCAAAGCGGCTTTGACAGTGGCGCGGGTGATTTTGTCGAGAGAGCCGAAAGCGCCTTCTTCACCGCTATGTTCTTCCTCCAGCTCGGTGAGCTGGGCGGTGAGGCTCTCGACCTCGGCGGCGAGGGCGTCCACGGCGGCCTGCTCCTGCGGGAAATACCGGGCGATGACGAGGGCGGGCGGGATCAGCTCGCACTGGTATTTCTTCCGGCCGACGACGAGGTCGGGACGGGCCTTCGTCTTGGCCTTCTTGTCCTCGATGATCAGGCGCGGCTGCGCGGCGTCGCGCCAGCCGTCGGCGACGAGGAGATAGACGTCGTCCTGCATCGTCTCGGCCCAGTAGTCCATGAGGTGCTGATACACATCATACGCGTCGAGCAGCGGAGCCTTGGCAAAGGTGGCGAGCAGATCTTCGGAGAGTTCCTCGATGAGGAGCTTGGGGAGGGTTTTCGGGCCGATACCGGTCAGCTTGGGCTCGGCGGTGGTGCGCCATTTTTTGAAGAGCTTGGTGGCGGTGGAGGTGAAGGCTCCAAATTCCTCGTGGCCGAGGATGGCGGATTTGATTTCGGAATGCGAAATACGGAGTGCGGAATAGCCGGAACGGCGCGGTTTGAAGAGGGTGGCTCGGATTGACGGGCACTGGTTCCAATAGGATGCGAGCGCGTCGGGGTCGGCGTCGGGGATGCCGCCGCGGAGGTGGGCGTCGATGTCCTGCCGGTCCTCGGGCTCGGTGCTGTCGATGTAGCGCGGGAGGTTGAGGTTGTAGTCGTTCTTAGCGCTGGCGATCTCGGTCACGGGCACGAGAAGCGAGTAGCCGGGCACCTCGAGCTGCCGCTCGAAGGTGTCCACGATGCGGTGGATGTCCTGCTCGCGGAGGCGGTTCTTGTTACCGTCCTTCCGGAAGCCCTTGGACGCATCGATCATGAAGATGCCCTTGCGGGCGGCGGCGCCGGCCTTGTCCAGCACCACGAGGCAGGCGGGGATGCCGGTGCCGTAGAAGAGATTGGCCGGGAAACCGATGATGGCCTGGATCACCCCGCGCTGGACGAGCGCGCGGCGGATGGCGCCCTCGGCGTTGCCGCGGAAGAGCACGCCGTGCGGGAGGATGCACGCGCCGCGACCGGTGCTCTTGAGGGATTTGAGGATGTGGAGGAGGTAGGCGTAGTCGCCCTGCTTGGCGGGCGGGATGCCGTAGCCGTCGAAGCGGTGGTAGTTGCGACCGGAGACGGTGCCATCGTCGGCGACCTTGCCGCCCTCGTCGGGATGAAGGCCGGTGCTCCAACGTTTGTCGCTGAAGGGCGGGTTGGCGACGACGTAGTCGAAAGCACGGAGCTGGTCGCCGTCGAGGAAGTGCGGGCTGGCGAGCGTGTTGCCCTGCTTGATCTCCGCCGTGGCGTAGTCGTGCAGAATCATGTTCATGCGGGCGAGGCCGGCGGTGGCGTTGTCCTTTTCCTGCCCGTAGAGGGTGACCTTCACGGCCTTGCCGCCGTGGCGGGCCTCGTCGCCGATCTTGAGCAGCAGCGAGCCCGAGCCGCAGGTGGGGTCGTAGACGGTGGTCTTGTTGGTCGTGGCGGCGGTGCGGATGCCGAGCACCTGGGCGATGATGCGGCTGACTTCGGCGGGGGTGTAGAACTGGCCCTTGCTCTTGCCGCTCTCCGTGGCGAAGTGCCGCATGAGATACTCGTAGGCGTCGCCGAGCAGGTCGTCGCCGTCGGCGCGGTTCTGCGAGAAGTCGAGGGCGGGGTCCTCGAAGATGGCGATGAGGTCGGTGAGGCGGTCCACCATCTCCTTACCCGAGCCGAGCTTGGTGGCGTCGTAGAAGTCCACGCCGCCGAAGGAAAGGTGGTTCTCCCTTTCGAGCGGGGCGATGATGCGCTTGTTGATCTGGTCGCCGATGTCGGGCTTTCCCTTGAGCGCGACCATGTCGGCAAAGCTGGCACCTTTCGGGACGGTGATTGGCGCGTATTTCTGGCCGGCGTATTTGTCGCTGACATATTTGATGAATAGCAGGACGAGGACGTAGTCCTTGTATTGGCTGGCATCCATGCCGCCCCGCAGCGCGTCGCAACTGGCCCAGAGGGAGGAGTAGAGTTCGGACTTCTTGATGGCCATGAGCAGCGGCAGAACAGCGGGAAGCGGGAGGCGCCGCAAGCGTGGACGCCCGTCAGGTGCTATCAAAAGCTATCAGCCGGAGAACGCCGGCAACGTGGCCCAGAACGAGATGACACTCGCGAAAGGCGGAATCAACCCGGTTCGTGGACGGCTGCGGGATTACCGGGCCGGGCGTGGCGGTTTAGCT
>JBIQJF010000017.1:0-14175 GCA_044507675.1 Opitutales bacterium
GGCGGAGCTATTTTCCTATCGACAACTTCGGCCTCATAGCAGGGCGGGGTCTCCGCACCCCGCCACAAACACGATATCGCCAGCGAACAAAGGCGGGGTTCGGAGACCCCGCCCGACAGCTGCCCATCTGGCTGGATTGCTTCGTCGTGCGCTTCGCGCGACTTCTCGCAATGACAAATTAGGGCAGCACCCCCGCAAACGAAACGTTGACCGATGCCCGCGGATTTCCCTCCCTGAATCGAGACAGATCCACGCGTCGCCCCGCCCGTCATTTGGGCGACGCGCAGAAACTTGAAACTTCTCTTCCCCTAGATGGCCAAAAAGAAACCTGCCAAGAAGTCCAACCAGCCCGAATTGCCGCTCGACGCGGTCGCGCCGGAGGCGGCGCCAGAGAACAGAGGACAGAAAACGGAGGACGGCAAAACTGCAGCCGGGACCGTCGCGCCTGCTTCCGTTTCACCCGGCGAGAACGGGGGACAGGCACCGGGCGACCAGCAGGGCGCCACGGTGAAACGTCCCAAGGGCCAGAAGGTCCAGGACGAGGCCGCCCCGCTCGCGCAGAGCTACCGCAACTGGTTTCTCGATTACGCCTCCTACGTCATCCTCGATCGCGCCGTCCCGCATATTGACGACGGCCTGAAGCCCGTGCAGCGCCGCGTGCTCCACACGTTGTGGGACATGGATGACGGCCGCTTCCACAAGGTCGCCAATGTCGTCGGCGCCACGATGAAGCTCCACCCGCACGGCGACGCTTCCATCGGTGCCGCGCTCGTGTCCATCGCCCAGCGCGGCTGGCTCATCGAGCCGCAAGGCAACTTCGGCAACATCCTCACCGGCGACGATGCCGCCGCGCCCCGCTACATCGAGGCCCGCCTCACGCCTTTCGCCCGCGAAGTCCTCTTCAACCCGAAGACCACGACCTGGCAGGCTTCCTACGACGGCCGCACCAAGGAGCCCGTCACGCTCCCCGCCAAGTTCCCCGTCGTCCTCCTCGAAGGCGCCGACGGCATCGCGGTCGGCCTCTCGACCAAGGTTCTCCCGCACAATTTCAACGACCTCTGCCGCGCGGCGATCAATCATCTCCAGGGAAAAACCTTCCGCATCCTTCCCGACTTCCCCACCGGCGGCACCGCCGATTTCTCCGAATACAACGACGGCGAGCGCGGCGGCAAGGTGAAGGTCCGCGCCAAGATCGAAGAGCGCTCCAAATACGTGCTCGCGGTCACCGAGCTCCCCTACGGCGTCACCACCGAATCGCTCATCGAGTCCATTCTCGCCGCCAACGCCAAGGGCAAGATCAAGATCAAGCACGTTGACGACAACACCGCCGACAAGGTCGAGATTCTCATCCACCTCCCGCAGGGTTCCGAGCCCGAGAAGGTCATCCAGCAACTCTACGTGTTCACCAGCTGCCAGGTGCAGCTCAACCCCGCCGCCTGCGTCATCGTGCGCGATCCCAAGACCGGCGACGACAAGCCCGTGTTCATGGGCGTGCGCGACATCCTCAAGACCAGCGCCGAAGCCACCAAGGAGCTCCTCAAGCGCGAACTCGAGATCAAACTCGGCGAACTCGAGCAGCAATGGCACTGGGATTCGCTCGAGCGCATTTTCATCGAAGAGCGCATCTACCGGAACATCGAGAAGTCCAAGACGTGGGAATCCGTGCTCGCCGAGATTCGCGCCGGCCTGAAGCCCTTCGTCAAACAGCTCCGCCGCGAGGTGACCGACGACGACATCGTCCGCCTCACCGAGATCCGCATCAAACGCATCTCCGCCTACAACCGCTTCCAAGCCGACGAGGCCATGAAGAGGATCGAAGAGGGCATCAAGGAGACCAAGGGCCACCTCAAAAAACTCACCGAATACGCCGTTTCCTGGTTCGAAATGCTCCAGGAAAAATACGGCAAGGGCCTCAAGCGGAAGACCAGCTACGACGAGCTCGAGGAAATCAAGGCCTCCGACGTCGTCTCCGCCAACCAGCGACTCTACGTCAACCGCGAGGACGGTTTCATCGGCCTCAACTGGCGCCAGCACGAATTCGTGCAGGAGTGCACCATCCTCGACAGCGTGCTCACCATCATGGGCGACGCCTCGCTCAAGGTCACGAAGGTCGCCGACAAGGTTTTCATGGGTCGCGACATCCGGCACATCGCCATCTGGCCCAAGGAGGGCGACACGAAGTTCTACACCATGGTGTATCGCGACGGCCCCGACGGAAAGTGCTACGCCAAGAAATTCCAGATCGGCGGCCTCAGCCGCGACAAGCTCTACCCCCTCGCCAAAACCGAGGGCTCCAAGCTCATCTGGCTGCACGTCGCCGACAAGGAGAAGGAAATGCCCAAGAGCATCCACGTTTCCCTCGACGGCCGCAGCGGCGCCCGCGTGCGCGAGCTCGATTTCGACCTCACGCCCATCTCCGTTTCCACCCGCACCTCGAAGGGCCTCCTCGTCACCAAGTGGGCGATCAAGGAAGTGAAGCCCAACGACCTCGAGTTGAAGTAGGACCGGCCTCCGACCGGCCGGATTGGGTTAATCTTGTCCATTCAGTTCATCCTGCGCGTCCGTCTCACCCGGTAGAGCCGCTCGGTGAAGCCGCCTTCCCGTTCGAAGTCGGCCGCCAGCCGCTCGATCTGGCGGTCCAGCAGCGCACACGCCAGGCCAACCAAGACATGCGCCGCATTGGCGGCTATCTCGGCATAACTCATGGACCCCGTGGACGGCATGGACTGCCCAACCGCAGAATTCACACCACCCGAGGCGTTCCCTCGTTCATCCTGTCTTTGCCGGGATTTCGCCACGGGTGACGGGCGAGAATCACGGACAAACCCCGGGTTGGCAGCAGCCAACAACGGGGCATTCTTCACCTCCCTCACCCAGGCCGCCACTTCGTCAGCCGTTTTGCAGCGCCGCACCACCAGCGCCGTGCGGCGCGGATCATCCCCCCGCCAGAGCGGGAGTCCGCGTTGCCGCAGGAAGTCTTCATAATCCAACTTCAGCTCCTCCAAACTGGCCCGCGCCACGTTGGTTAGTTTCAGCTCCATCTTCTTGGAAGTGCCGCTGGCCTTGCTGCCCTCGCCGATGTTTTGCACCCCGCTCCGCGCCGCCTGCACCATCTGGTCATGCGTCCGGCTGCGCGGGCTGATGTAGCGGTCGCAGAATCGGACCGTCACATCGAACGCCAGCTGGGCGATTTGGAAACTCTTCAGGTGGCGGTAGCCCCCATGCACAGGAATCAAAGATTCCGTTTCCCTCTTCTTTGAATACGGCGCAGCCATGACGATAAGTGGCGGCCCGTAACCGAAACGCTACCGCCCGCCCCACCCTCGCCAAGTCCCATTTTATTCAGTCCTTCTCCTCGTCCATCCCGTCCATTCAGTCCATCCCAGCCAAAATGTGCCTCATAGTCCGTGGTGCCCACGCCGAGATTCGGCTATTGTTGCCCAATGCCTTCCTGCGACTCATCCGATCCAGCCGCCATCTTTGCCATCGCCATATCTCTTTGGAAAGAATGCCACAAACACGCCGTCGCTAATCGGTCGACCAACCTGAGCGACGCTTACTCTGGAATGGACGGCCTCATGCGTGAAATCATGCGCATCGCAGCACAATTTGAGGCATGGGCCTGTAAACACGTTAATTTCGACGAACTGACCGACGTTTGGCCCTACATGCTTGAAGACAGATTCGGCAAGGAGTGCCTCTCCATTTTGCTGGCTGAGAATTTGTCAGACTTCGATGGGCATGACTGCCGTCGCGTCGCCGCACGCCTCCGACTTACTTTCCGATAGGCTTCAGCAGAAATACCCCCGACGGAGTCACCTCAAATGCCACCTTTGAACCGCCCTTGAGACCATACTCCTTCCGCAACGGCGCCGGAATCGTCACCCGCCCGCGCGTCGAAAACTTAACTCGGTAGGTTGGCTCAGTCTTCATGACTAGTTGAGCACGGGTATACCCACTTCGACTAGGTATTGAAAAGTCGAATCATAATTAGCGGGCAGCCTCGTGTGATCCGTTGGATCTCCTTCCGGCACAAAAATGACCATCCCCTGCCGAGCACGGGTCAGTAGCACCCGATAGGCATTTTTCAGATAATTTCTGTTGTCGGTATTTTTCACATTTTGCCACTTAGCTCCGCGGAAATCGTGATAGCTCCAATGTGAGTCGGTAAACCGCAGGTCACCGTCCCAAGTTACAAGAGCCCAATCTATCTCAAGCCCCTGCACCTGAAATTCGGTTGCTGCATCTTCCAGGTAATAGCTGGACCGCGTGTCTTCCTTGCCATCCAGAAACCAGTGCACCGGATCCGTCTTCACTCGGATATCGATGGCGTGCGGCTTGAGTCGCTGGGCCTTCGAGGATGCGACCAACCCATATCGCTCGCTACCGCGGGCCTTCGCTCGCACCCACTGCTTCGCCGAAGCCAGATTTCGCGTCACGACGATCGGATACCGCTTCAGCTTGGCTAACGTCTCTCTGGCCTGATCCCGCTCACAATCGAGCAGCGCTTTCACAAAGGCTGAAACATGTTCCGCTCGGAATGACCGTATAGAAACAGACAGATGCAGATTATCGTCGAGATACACGCCTCGAGACTCCTTCACGGCGCCAATCGTCTCCCTCGCGGCATATTCACTATCTGTCAGCCGAGAAGAAATATACATGTCCCAATGCGGAAATGTAGTTCTTACCGCTTCGAGCCAAGCGCCGATGCCAGACTCGCCGCGGTTAATTTCTTGCCCGCCGCCGACCAAGCAAAGAATCACCGCCCAATCTTTATGCCGGTCCACGTAGCGTATCAAAAACTGCGGTTCTGAGTCAGCGAAGTTAGAGACGCCTTTTTTCCGCTTCATGAAATCAGCAGTCATTGACTGATTCCAAGCACGCTGAGCCTCATCAAACACCACCACGTGATCCGCCGGCGGCGCATCACTCTTGAGTGCCTCATCTCGAAAGTGATGCACGTTCTGAATAAACTGCTTCACCGGATCACTCCCCTTTATCACCTTCTGGCCTCGCCGCTTTAATCGCGCCTTCTCATCCCGCGACAGTGCAGCCCGCAGCACGGCAACCAACGGGCCATTGCCAGATAGCAACACCGCATGAGTTGGACTCTCCGTCCGCGCATGCTGGGTCGCTACATTGAGACCCACCAAAGTTTTTCCGGCACCAGGCACGCCAGTGAGAAAGCAAATGATTTTCCTGCCATTCGTCCGAGCCTCATCAATCAGTTTCTCTATCCGTCGCGAAGTCTCACCCAGATTCTTCTTCCCAGCATCAAAGGCCTTAATGGCTTCAACTCCGTGATGGGCATAAAGCGCCCGTGCCGCCTCAACGATCGTGGGCGTCGGCCTATAGGCACCCTGAGCCCATTGCCTTTGATCGAGCGCCGCTCCAGTGACCATTCCTAAGGCTGACTCAATCGTCGCGCGAAAGCCCACCGGGTGAACCAGTATCGGTCGGTAAACCCCATCTGTATCCTTCGCCATCTCCACGGACACCGATCCTTTGGCTTCGGTTGCGATCAAGATAGGCACCAACGAGACATGGTGGCTCGTCTCATGAAAATTCTTTAGGTCGAGCGCATAGTCCCAAACCTGTTCAATATCCGCCCGATTGAACGCTGCCTCACCCACCTTAAATTCAACAACAAATACCACCGACCCAATCAGCAAAACCACATCCACCCGACTGCCCATGCGCGGAATATTAAACTCGAGGAAGAGCGTGCCGCTCAGTCCCTCAAGATTCCTCTGCAGAAACACAATCTGCCCCAGCCACGCCTCCTTTTGGGTCGCAGCCAGATCAAACTCGGGATTCTTGGCCAAGATCCCGAACACCGCATCCGGGTCAGCTTTTCTGAAATCGCATATTGAAGCCCCATACCATGCCCGTGATGAGATCGGTGCTGGTTTCGTAGTCGCCACTGTAAATCAACTGCCGAACTCTCAAACTGGAGGCAAGTCCGCCGTGCTAGTATAACGACAAAGCGTTCTCTTTGCGACGCGCCTTTACTCTGCGGCTGGGGAATAAACGCGGCTATGCCTTTATTGCGAGAGTTGACGACATTACGTGACTTCCTCCACCAACGAAAAAGCCCGCGGCGTGCGCCGCGGGCGGAGGAATGGCAGAGTGATCCGCTTCGTTACGGTCTCGGTTGCGAGCTGCCGGGGTTCTGGTTCTTGTGGCCCGCTTTCAACTCGTCGCGGCTGAGATAGCCGTCGTGGTTGGTATCGAGTTGGCGGAAGGTCTCCGCCGAATTCTGTCCGGCCTGGCTGCCGCTGCTGCGACCCACGCCGCCGACACCCGCGGAACCTGAGACGGAACTGCGATCGGTTGAACCGAGCTGGCTGATGGAGGACGACTGCGTATATTCCATCTGCGAGATGCGACCGTCGCGATCCGAGTCGAGCTGCTCGAAGTTGATGTTGCCCTGGAGGCCCGTCTGGTTGCGGCTGTTGATATCCGAACCGCGCGAGAGCGAGGAATCCGAACGGGACGAATCCGACATCGAGCCGGAGGATGACGAACTGCTGCCGGAGCGCGTGCTGTCGGGTGAGCCGGGCCGCTGGTCGCGGTCGGAACGGGAGGTGGACGGAGACGGCTGGCTGGAATCAGCACCGGAGGAGCCCGAACTCTGGGCAAGCACCGGAAGTGCGAGCAGCGAGAGGCTGGCGGCGATGACGGGAATGAACTGTTTCGATCGATGATTCATGTTTTGTGAGGGTTGAGGTTGAGGTTGAGGTTTGATCGCTGGTCGAGCCCAGCTTAGCCGACGCCGCTTCCGTCCGCCACCGGGCGGCTTGCTCGCGCGTTCCTCCGAGGAACACCCGCGTCACCGGCTAGGGAAACTCAGGAATGCGAACAGAGTCTTTTGCCACGAAGGCGCTGCATCGCCACATTCGGAGTGTTATTGACGATGCCGATATCCGTAGGGCATCCCAAAAATAGCACAGGCCCGTGGCTCACCCCTGCCACGGGCCTGTGGTTGGATCCGGCCGGCTGCATCGGCCCGACCGGTGTCGCGGCACTCGCTTACCGAGCCCGCAGATTCGAATGCTTATTCGTTGGACGACTTGGCCTGCTTGCCGGCGGAAAGTTCGTCTTCCGTGAGGGCACCGTCGCCGTTGGTGTCGAGCGCGGCGAAGCGTTCCTCAACGCCGGCCTGGTGCTCGTCGCGCGAGATCTGGCCGTCGTTGTTCCGGTCGAACGAGCTGAGCATGCCCGGGGCAAAGCCCTGGTCGTCGTCCTTTTTCCAGAATTTCAATTTGCTGCTCTTCTTCTCCGCCCCGGCGGAAACCTCGTCCTGCGAGATGACGCCGTCGCTGTTGGCATCGAGCTTGTGGAGCTGCGCGAGCGCACCGGACGCATACTCGGTGCGCGTGACGCGGCCGTCGCCGTCGGTGTCCATTTCCTTGAACTTGTCGCCGGCATCGGCGAAGGCAGGACACAGGAGCGCCAAGGCGAAACCACCGGCGGTGATAAGTTTGGTTTTCGTATTCATGGGAGTGGGATGGTTGATGGATGGATTTGCTGAACGTTGCCGCCTGATTGATGGCAGCGCATAAGCTTGGTGCCGCTGGCGCGCTGAAAAGTTCCCGGTGTGGCGCGCGCACCGGCGCGGGCCCGACCCGCACGTCAGGGAAAACCCGGCCCCGCGCGCATTAGTTGTTCAGGGCTTGGTGCTCGGTCTGGTGCGCGGCGCGAAACTCGCGCGGATTGAGAATGCCGTCCTTGTTCCGGTCAGCGCTTCGGAATGAAGACGTGGCGTATTTTTCGCTCTCATTCCGCGTGATCACACCATTCCCATCCGTATCGATCCTGCTCAGGTGAGCGGCGGCCGCCTGCTCGCTCATGCCGTGTCCCGCAGCCGCCAGCTCCGCGAGCGTCACTTGACCGTCGTTGTTGCGATCACATTCCTGAAAATGGCGCGCGCCATACTGCGAATGTTCGGTATCGGTCAGCCGGCCGTCGTTGTTGGTGTCCATCTCGCGGAACTTATTCAGGCCTTGATCCGCCGCGGTGGCGACGGCAGGCAGGCCCAGCAGCGTCATGCCGCTGGCGAAGAGGAGCGTGGTGAGGGAGCATTTCTTCATGATTGTCGTGGGTTGCGGGAGGGCGTGATTGCCCATTAATGACGTGGACCGCGCCCCACTCCGCCGGTTCAGGGGGCGTGGTCCGCGCCGCAGGCTCGGGTTGCCGCCCCACCCCAAATGGGTTCGCCGCCCCATGATTCGCATCCTGAGCCGTGCGAAGGGTCCCAGCGACAGAAGACGCCGTCATCTTCGAGGGCCACGCTTTCATCCCTCGAACGCGGAACTTACCGAGTCTCGCGCGATAGCCTGACACACCCCGGCGCGCCACCCCTCTTGATAGAGGGGATTCAAACCCATGCCGGCGAAGTTCCCCTCTATCAAGAAGGGTGCCCGGCAGGGCGGGGTGTGGGCGCGATCCGCGAATCCCTCCCAACCTGACTCGTCGGTCTGGTTGGCGAACCTCTGCAAACGCAGCTACATCTTTATTGAAACGGCGTTCACCGAGCGCCGCTACTACCGCTGCGTTACCTCAGGCGACCGCGCACGCGGAGGTGCGGGAAGCACACCATGCGTGCCAGCACTGACGCAGGGCGGCGGCGAAACGCGCCGCCTGGCCGGCGTGGTCGCCGAGCGGGGAACTTCTGACCTGATCGCGCAAGCCGGCGCGAATGGCCGCGAGCTTGGCCGGGGCGCAGGCCAGTTCCGTGGCGATGCGCACGTAGTCGTCGGCGGTCTGCGCCGCCCACTCTGCCCGGCCGATGGCCGTGAGCAGGCTGCCACTCACGCGCGCGGCGTGCCGGTCACCCATGAGCGTGACAACTGGCACGCCCATCCAGAGGGCTTCGCAGGTCGTCGTGGTCCCGTGATAAGGGAAAGTGTCGAGCGCGATGTCCACGCGCCCGTAGAGCGCGAGATGTTCCGCGGTGTTCGCCGTGCGTTCGAGAAACTCGATGCGCTCCACCGGCAGGCCGGCGGCGGCGAACCGTTCGAAATAGCGCTGGCGGACGGAGTCGTCGCTGAAGCCGTTCCCCTTGAGCAGGAGCTTCGATGCAGGCACCGCCGCGAGCACGCGCGCCCAAAGCGCGAGTGTGGTGTCGGAGATCTTCGCGATGTTGTTGAATGAACCGAAAACGACGCCCTGTCCCTCCTCCGAGTCGGTCGGTCCAAAGTTCGTATTACGAACTTTGGTTTGGCAGTCCCTATCTGGGGTGGTGGCGTGAAAGTTCGTAATACGAACTTTCACGGGAGGCGCACAATCCGGGGCTTGGTAGGCCCAGGCGGTGGGGGCGAAGCGCACGAGCTTTTCAGTGGCGAGGGTGTCGGCGTCGCCGATGGGATCCGCGACGGCGTCGGTGAAACGATAATGCATCGCGGACACGCCCGTGGTGTTGGGATAGCCGAGGTAATTCACCTGCACCGGGGCGAGATGTTTCGCAAAAAGCGGGAGGCGCGAAGTTCTGCCGGTGTGTCCGGCAAGGTCCACGAGGATGTCGGGCGCATCGGCGCGAATGGCTTTCTCGACCACTTGGGCGGGCTGGCCGGCGAAATTGCGCCAGACGGCCGCGCCGGATTTGAGGCGCTCGGAAACGGCGTCTTCGCGAATGTGATCGTGATAGAGATACAGCTCGAACTGCGTGCGATCGAGATGCTGGAGCAGCGGTTCGAGGAACCATGCGCAGGAATGCGCGCGCAGGTCGGGCGAAAAGATGGCGAGGCGCAGGCGGCGATCGGGCGCGGGATCATTGCGAAACGCCGGCACGGGATGCTGACCGACACTGCGCCCGTAGGCGACGTGTTCGTCGAAAAGGCGCGTGCGATCGAAACCGTCGAGATGGTTCAACGCGTAGAGCCGGTAGCTCCGCGCCTCGAGGTTGCCGGGCTCCAGTTCGAGAAAGCGGTCGTAGGCGGCAACGGCCTCGGGGATGCGGTGCATCTGCTGGAGCGCCTGGGCGCGGCCGTAGTAACCCTTGGCGTAGGCCGGATCGGCGGCGATGGCGCGTTCATGGCAGGCGAGCGCCTCCGCGTGGCGGCCGGCGAGGCTGAGCGTGAGGCCGAAGTTGTAGAGGCCCTTGGCAAAAGCGGGCTGTAACGCGACCGCGCGTTGGTGACACTCGACGGCGTCGGTGAGACGATCCTGGAGCTTGAGGCAATGTGCGAGGCCGTCCCATGCCTCAACGGATTGCGGATCGAATTGCACGGCGACGCGCAGCGGTGCCTCGGCGTCGGCGGCGCGGCCGACGGAAATGAGCGTGAGCCCGAGACGCAGCGCGCACGGGGCGTTCTTGGGACCCAGCTGATGCGCGCGGGTAAGAAGATCCACAGCCTCGGCGACGCGCCCCTGCTGGAGTGCGACGAGGCCGGAAAGATGAACGGCGTCGAAATGATTGGGGAGCGCGGCCCGCACGCGTCGGTAAATCTCCTCGGCCTGGTCGAGCCGGCCGGCGCGATGATGCACCACAGCATCCTGCAACAGGCGTTGGTATTGGGCGGGTGACATCCGGATAAACGCAAACGCCCCCGGCACCGCAGAAGCGGGGTCGGGATGATTCGCTGCCCATGAATCGGCCGCTCCTGCAAAAGCTTGAGTAAAAAGGCTCAAGAATGAGACCAGCGCGACGAATGACTCAGGCTGTCACCCTCCCCCGGAATCCCTGCCGGCGGACTTTGTCACTTTTTTCAATGCCGACTTCCTCCGATCTTCCCATGGCCGCAGCCAAGTATTCGGATGACATCATCCGCAACCGCATCAATGCGTGCCCGAAACTGGCCTCGCTCGGACGCATCAACCAGGCCCTGCGCGAACTCGTGAATTCCGAGGGCAGCGTGTCGTCGCAAATCGCCGAAATCATCCGTCGCGACCCTTCGCTGACCGCCCGCTTGTTGCGCATGGTGAACTCGGTTTACTACGGCCTTTCCAACAGCGTGAGCAATATCGAGGAGGCGATCTTCTTCCTCGGCCTGCGCCAAATCCGCGAACTCGCCATGGCCACGCCCGTCATCGAGGAAATGTCGTCGTTCCAGACGACGCAGGGCAAAGCGCCCCTGCCGTGGAAGGATCTCTGGGCCCACAGTCTCGGCACGGCCATCCTCACGCGCGAAATCATGCGCGCCCTGCCGATCACCATCGACGACGACACCGACTACCTCGTCGGCCTGCTGCACAACGTCGGCAAGGTCGTGATGGCGCACGCTTTTCCGGAGGAGCTCGACGAGCTCAACCGCACCGAGTTTGAAAGCATCGCCGATGTTTCGCGCCGCGAAATCGAACTCATCGGCTGGGACCACGCGCAAATCGGCGCCGTTTACCTCGAGCGCCACAAGATGAGCGACGAGATCGTGCTGGCCGTGCAGTATCACAACACGCCCGCGGTCGCTCCGCGCCACCAGATGTTTGCCGCCGCCGTGCAGTTAGCCGATTGCCTCGTGCGCCATGCCGGCATCCTGGGCGGTTTCGAGAAAGTGCAGCCGGTGGAAAAGGACGCGTGGACCGAGATGGAAGGCTGGCACATCCTCTACGGCGACGAAGGCCCGGAAACCAAGATCGCCCGCGCGGCCATCGACAACGCCCTGCCCCGCCTGCCGCAAATGCTGAGCGGCCTGCTCTGAGCAGCGGCCGGGTTGTCTTTTAGTGGGAGCGACCTTGGTCACGGCCGCCGCGTGCAAGCACGCCCCCGGTCCAGTCGGGCCGAAGAGTAACCCGTGCCTGAGCCCGGGCGCGTAAAAAGCCCGCGATTGACGGCTCAAGTTCCGGCCCGCGCGGCCGATTTGAAGCGCGCATGTCAGTCGTGATTTGCGATACACCTGCGGGGGCGTCAGCCAACCCGCCGCCAGAGGCTTTGCTCGGTGCTTGGACCGGCAGCGCCGCGTTCGTCTATTGCCGCGATCTTGCGGGCCGTTTTCTCGCCGCAAACGAGGCCTTCGCCCGCAAATTCGGCCGCCCGACCGACCAGCTCGCCGGCAAATCCACGGCCGGGCTCGTGCACCAGGATGACGTGAAGTCCTTTGCCCGCGCCGACGAGACCGTGCAGCGCGCCCCGCACAGCACTACGCACGAACAACGCTGGCTGACCCCGCAGGGCTGGCGCTGGATCGACTGGGAGGAAAGCGCCGTGTTCAACGTCGAGGGCCGCATCATCGGCGTGCGCGCCGTGGGCCACGACATCACGCGCCGCCGCCTCGCCGAGGAACAATTTCACAAGCTTTCCAGCGCCGTCGAGCAGTCGCCCATCGCCATCGCGATCACCGACGCCGAGGGCAACGTGCAGTATGTGAACGCGAAGTTCACCGCCACGACCGGCCTCACGCTCGAAACGATCCTCGACCGCGAACTCGATGTGCTCCGCGAGGGCCACGCCACGGAAGAGGCTTACAAGGAATTTCGCGCGCGGGTGCGCGCCGGACACGAGTGGCGCGGTGAAATCAGCCGGCATAGTCCCGAGGGTCGCCACGTGTGGGAATCCGTGCAGGTGTGCTGCCTGCGCAACGCCGCGGGCGAGATTTCCAACCTGCTTCTCCTGCGCGAGGACATCACCGAGCGCAAGGTGCTCGAAGGCCAGCTCCGCCAGGTGCAGAAGATGGAAGGCATCGGCACGCTCGCCGGCGGCATCGCCCACGATTTCAACAACATCCTCGCCGTCATCAACGGTTACGCCGAGCTGTGCGTGCTCAACGCCAACGAGCCGGCCATCGTCCAGAAGAGCGTGCGCGAAATCAAACGCGCCGCCGAACGCGCCACCGGCCTCGTGCGCCAGATCCTCACGTTCAGCCGCAAGGCCGAGGTGCGCGTCGCCCCGCTCGATCTCAACCAGCACCTGCGCGACCTCGTGAAGCTCCTCGCCGAGACTTTCCCGCGCAACATCACGTTTAACTTCGCGCTCGACGACAGTCTCCCGCCGTTGCTCGCCGACCAGAACCAGTTGCAGCAGATCGTGCTCAATCTCTGCGTGAACGCCCGCGACGCGATGCCCGGTGGCGGCACCATCACGCTCACCACGCAGCGCCTCGAAGGCGCGGCCGTGCCCGGCAACATGCGCAGCCGTCACGCTTGCGCCTGCCTGAAGGTGTGCGACACCGGCACCGGCATGCCGCCCGAGGTGCGCGAGCGCATCTTCGAGCCGTTCTTCACCACCAAGGGTGTGCACAAGGGCACCGGCCTCGGCCTCGCCGTTGTTTACGGCATCGTGGCCAGCCATGAGGGCACCATCGACGTCGAGAGCACCGTGGGCCAGGGCAGCACGTTCCGCGTGTGCCTGCCGTTTGCCGATTCCGCCGTGCAAACACCCGTGGTCATCAAGCCCAGCGAATTCCCCGGCGGCAGCGAATCCATCCTCATTGTGGACGATGAAGCGGCGCTGCGCCTGCTGCTCGAAACCACGTTCACCCGCAAGGGCTACACCGTCGCCACCGCGCGCGATGGTTTGGAGGCGATCGACGTGCTCGGACGCCTGGACAAGCGTTTCGATGTGGTGCTGCTCGACCTGAACATGCCCGGCGCCACCGGCATGGAAGTCATGAAGGTGCTCAAGGCCACCCATCCTGAGTCGAAGGTCCTCGTGCTCACCGGCCACCTCACCCCGGAGGTGCGGGCCGAGTTCGAAGCGATGGGGCAAAAACACTTTGTGCGGAAACCCTACACCTTGGATGAACTTGGGCGGCAGATCCGCACGGTGCTGTCCTGAGGCAGCAAAAACGCTCAACCCTTTGCAAACCGGACGCTTAGAGAAACCACGGAAATCGCCGAAACTATGCAATTTCCCTCAAGTAAATCCCGTCCGCGCCGTTGTTGGAAGACAGCGAATCAGAATCCACCGCTGAGATGGAATACTTATCCATTCATGCCTCGTCGTCTTCCAACGACTCCGCCTCGCGGCGGAGCACCTGCGGTCTTGTGCCGTATGATTCTTGTTCTGTTGCACCTCACGATGGTCGCAACCGCCCATGCAGCCCAGCAGACGCTCTCGCCGCGGAAACCGGTCTCGCAACCCTATCTGGCGACCGTCGGAGCTCCGGCACTGCGGTTCATGGAACCCACCCCGCCGCCGGCGGTGAAGCCGATCGCGAGCGGACCGCCCGTGGCGGCGAGCGAGCCGGAAGTCGCGGAAGTGTCGCTGGCGAACGATCAGGCCGCGGCCTCGACTCC
>JBIQJF010000017.1:14275-15866 GCA_044507675.1 Opitutales bacterium
CGCCCGCCCCGGGTTCGCAGCCGCCCAGCTCCGCCACCTACCGGCAATACTGAGCCTTTGCCTCGGGCTGGCCTTCCCCGCCCGAGCTGAAGAACCTGCGGTGGTAATCGAAGCTGTCGCTCCGATTGAGAGCGCCGCGCCCGCCGAGATCCCGTCGGAAAAGCCGGCGATCGAATCACCGGGGACCGAGGCCACGGAGGCTTCCGTTCCCGAAGTTGCCCCGAGCCCGCAAGTGGTCCTCACCGACGCGTCGGCTGTCATCCCCGGTAACGACTTTCAGAAAGAAGGCCGCGGTCTCGTCAACCTGGGCACGAGTCTCACCGAGCGCGGCGACTTCGCCGCCGCTGAAATCGCCTTTCGCCGGATCCTGAACGACCGGCGCTACCCGGAGCTGGAGCAACGCGACGCCCTGCTCGGCCTCGCCCGCATGTATCGCCGCCAGGCGGTCTTCACCAAAGCCGCCGCCGTGTATGAGAAATTCCTGAAGCTCTACTCCGACGACGCCCGCGTGCCCGAAGCGTTGCTCGAACTCGGCCGTTCGCAACGCGCCCTCGGCGCGCACAAGAACGCCATCAATCGTTTCTACAACGTCATCAATTCCACGCTCAAGCTGCCGCCCGAGAGCTACGAACATTACCAGCTGCTGGCCAAGACCGCGCAGTTCGAGATCGCCGAGACCCATTTCGAGACGGGCAATTTCGCGGAAGCCGCGAAATTCTTCGAACGCCTGCGCCTGCTCGACCTCGCGCCCGAGGATCGCGCCCGCGCGCACTTCAAGGCCGCCGGCTCGTTGCTGAACGCCGGCGAACTCGAACCCGCCATCATCAAGCTCAGCCAGTTTCTCGATCAGTGGCCCGGTGATCCCAATGTCCCCGAAGCGCGCTATCTGCTGGCCCTCACGCTGCGCAAGCTCGGCCGCACCGAACAGGCACTCGCCGTCACTCTCGCCCTGCTCCGCGACGAGCACAACAACGCCGCCGCCGATCCCAAGGGCTGGGCTTACTGGCAGCGCCGCACCGGCAACCAGCTCGCCAACGACTTTTTCCAGAATGGCGACACGCTCAGCGCGGTGGCGATCTATGAAAGCCTCGCGCGCCTTTCGCCCGAGAACAACTGGCGCCTGCCCATCATCTACCAGACCGGCCTCTGCTACGAACGCCTGCGCCAGACCGAACGCGCCACCAAGGCCTACCGCGAGATCGTCGAAGCAGCCGCCGGCATCCCCGGCGAAGAATCTTCGGGCGAGCTGGACGAACTCGTCCGCATGGCAAACTGGCGCATCGGCCAGATCGAATGGAGTGGACAGACGGAGCGGCAATTGCACCAGTTCTTCAGTGCCGCCATGCCGGCCACGCCCACCCCATCCGCCTTCCCCGCTTCGACCGACTCCTCCCATGACTCCCATGCAAGCGCTGCAACAGCACCAGGATCTCTGTAACGAGCTCCATCAGCTCGCCCTCGAGGAGAACAGTTTTCTCCAGCAGCACCGCCGCACCCCCGACGCCGCCCTATTGGAACGCAAGAAGGGCCTGCTCGCGCGCCTGGACGAAACGCTGGCCGCGCTCCGCGCCGTGCCGCGCAACAGCGCCGA
>JBIQJF010000017.1:15966-83526 GCA_044507675.1 Opitutales bacterium
TGTGCTCCAGCTTAGCGCCAACCCCTTCGCGACCCGCCTCACGCTCGATGAGGTCGTGCGGGATTTGGAGCATCTGCCCTCGGCGCCCCGCGTGCTGCCGCGTTTGAAACAACTGCTCTGCGACGGAAACACGGCGATGAGCGATGTGGTCGAGATGGTGCGGCTCGACCCCGGTATCGCGGCGCGAGTTTTGCAATTCGGCAACAGCGCATATTTCAGCCACGGCCTGCGCTGCTACACGGTCGAGGAAGCCGTCGGTCGCGTGGGCTACGAACAAATCTACGAACTCGTCTCGACCGCCGTCGCATCGCAGGTGCTCGTGCGTCCGCTCTGCACCTACGGAATGGAAGCCGACGATCTCTGGCAGAACTCCATCGCGTGCGCGTTCGCCGCCGAGGCAATCGCCGACCGGCTGCGGGCCGATCGCAACGTCGCCTACACGATCGGCCTCCTGCACAGCCTTGGCATGGTCGCCATCGACGACTGGGCTTCGCGCCGTCAGCCTTCGCTGCGTTTCTTCAACAAGGGCCTGCCGCTCGAAGCCTGCGAAGAGGAGCGCACGGTGCTGGGTTTCCACCAAGCCGAGGCCGGCGCCGCCTTGCTTCGGTTGTGGGCTTTCCCGCAGGTGATGTCGGAACCGGTGCGCTGGCAATATCTGCCCGGTGGCACGGCCGCGCATTTCCAACTGGCCGCCCTGCTGCACGCAGCGAAATGGATCCGCACCACGGTGCTGCATCCCGCCAAACAAACCCCGGCGCCGTCTCCCAACCTGCTCGGGCGGCTCGGGCTGACGCTTACACAACTCGAGAAACTCTGCGGGGAAGTCGATGTGCGTTTGCGCCTGATCAACCGCCAGCTGGACGTGGAAGTGCGGAGCGTTTCCCTGCCGTTCCCGGCCGGCGAACGCACCATCACGCCGACCCGGTTTCAGCAGGCCGGTTAAGCGGCCCGGAACCGCGTCGGACAGGCAAAGAATTTGAAGGACACGGCGGCAAGCCGGTGTTATGCCTTGGACCACAGGCAGCCGCCTGCCCAGCCATGAATCCTCCCGATCCTCCCGATCCACTCGATCCACTTCTCGACCGCTGGTCCGAAACCCCCGAGCCCTCACCCCGGCTGACGGCCGCCGTGTGGCAGCATATCGCCCTGCACGACGAGGCCAGCCGGCCCATCGGGGTGTGGGCCGCCATCGAAGGCTGGTTCAGCCGGCCCGCCTTTGCCGTCGGCTTTGTCGCTGCTTGCGCCATGGTCGGGCTGTTTCTCGCCGAAATCCGCGTGAGCCATCTCCAACGCGAGCGCAATGCGGAGCTCGCCCGCAGCTACCTGCTGTTGATCGATCCGCTGCTCAACGTTTCCGACCAGCAACATCCCCGCTCATGAAACGCCCGTTCCTCATCGTCTTTTTCGGGCTGCTGGCCGGCATCGGTGCTCATTTCGCCTACTACAGCTATCACCGTCCGGGCGCGACCGACACCCTTGAAGGCCGGCTGGCTTGGATGAAAACCGAACTCCGGCTCACCGACGACCAGTTTGTCCGCATCAAGGAACTGCACCAAGCCTCGCATCCACGCCTGCAGGCGATGGCCCAGCAGGTCGCGCACATGCAAGCGGAGTTCGCCGAGTTCGAGCTCAGCCGCCGCACCAGCGACCGCGTGGATTTCGTCGAGTTCGCACGTTTCGTCGAGAACCGGCGCGAACTGAATCGCGAATGCCTCGACTCCACGCGCCAGCTGGTGCTCGCCTCCGCCGAGGTGATGAACCCCGAGCAACGCGAGCGTTACATCCGGTTGGTCGCCGCGGCCGAGCCCCTGATGGGACCGCTGCCGAACTGAAGCGCACGCCCCGCGCGCCGTGCCCAACGATCCCGCAACCGACGAGGCCGCCCTGCTGGCCCTGCAGCAGGGTGACGCCTCCGCCCTCAACCGCCTGATCGACCGCTGGCAGCGCCCTTTGCACAGCTTCGCTTATCGCTATTGCCAGAACCAGGCCGACGCCGAGGACCTCGTCGCACAGACCTTCGCCCGTCTCTACCAGCAGCGAGCCCGCCTGCGGCCCGACACGCGGCTCAGCGCCTGGCTTTTCACGACGCTGACGAACCTCTGCCACAACCATCATCGCTGGAAGCGCCGCCACCCCACCGTCAATTTTGATCGCCCGGCAGGTGACGAACCCGCCCAAGGACCGTCGCAGGACAATATCGCGGCCGACCAGATGCAACCTGACCAGGCGCTGGAGCACGAAGAATCATTGATTGCAGTGCGCGCCGCCATCGGTCGCCTGCCCCACGATCTCAAGGTCACATTGCTGCTGCACCACTACGATCGTCTTTCCTACCGCGAGATCGCCGGAATCACCGGCTGCTCCGAACGCGGCGTGGAAACCCGGCTCTACCGCGCGCGGTTGCAATTGCGCGAGATGCTCCTGCCCGACAAGGCGCGCCCCTGAACGAGGCGGTCCGCTCGCATCCAACTAAGGGGCGGACTCCGACTTAGGACGGAATGTGAACTCTTGCTGCGCGTATACGACCACCGGCCGACCCCGGCGCAGCGGCGGCTCGAAGCGCCATTGCTCCACGGCCGCGACCGATGCGGCCGCGAGCATATCGTCGGCCGATTCCCGATCGACGGCGGGCATTCGCACGCGGCCCTGTTCGTCGATGTAGAACTCCACGGTCACGCTGCGCGGCGGGCCATCCAAACGAGCTGACGGCGTGACCACGTGCACGGGAGTCGGGATGCGATCCAGTTCCCTTAGACGAGAGATTCTGTAAAGGTAGCGCTCCTCGTAGGGAGCCGGAAACATTTGTTTCACCAAGGACCCGGGCAGCGTTTGCACGACGACGCCCTCCGTGCGAAATTCGAAAATGATATGCGCGCGCGAGGCTTGGCGACGCCCGTTCACGGTGGCCGGTTGATATTGCCAGCGCCGGAGGGCCGCATGGGCCACATCCGCAAAAGCGGGTTGGGTGTAGGCGGTGATGAGCGAGTCGGTGAGATTGCCTTCCGCGTCCACGCTGATGACCGCCCGGACTTCGCCCGAAAAGATGCCTTCGGTCGACATCGAGGCCGGATAAACCAGCACGCCGGTTTGTTCGATGCCGATACCCTGGCTGCGCTCCTCCCTGGTCAAGATTTGCGCCGCCATCCAGGCGGGCAAAGCGAGGACGAGCAGGCCGGTGAGGAACAGTTTCTTCATTGGATACGGGTATAACACCTTTGCGCGCACTATCCCTTCGCTTCAACCCCGGCCAACCGAGACAAATTTACCCGGCCAACAACAGGCCGGAAACCCTGCAAAAAACGCTGGAAAGACCGGTTCACGGCTTGGCAGGCAACGCCCGGGTGTCGTTCACGGAGATGCCGCCATCCACGAGCAGGATCTGGCCGGTAACATAGCGGCTGGCCTCGCTCGCGAGAAAGATGAGCGCGCCTTCGAGGTCGGCCTCCACGTTGCCGGGGCGGCGTAACGGAATCCGGTCGCTCAGGTAGCTCACCCAGGCGGCGTCCTCATACATGACGGCATTCTGGCTGGTCTTGAACCAGCCCGGAGCGAGGCAGTTCACGGTGATGCCCTGCGGCCCCCAATCGGCAGCGAGGCTCATGGTGAGTTGCTTGATGCCGCCGCGACTCGCGCCATAGGGACCGAGTCCGGCGTAACCGGCCACGCTCGTGACCGAACCGATGTTAATGATGCGTCCCCCGCCCTGCGCGACCATGTGCCGGGCGACAGCTTGGGCCACGAAGAACGGACCGCGGAGGTTGGTATCGAGAATGGTGTTCCAATCCGCCCAAGTCACGTCGAGGGCCGGCTTCCGGATGTTGCAGCCGGCGTTGTTCACGAGGATGTCCAGCCGGCCGAAGACCTGATGCGCCGCATCCACCGCCGTCGTGATGCTCGCTTGCTCGCGCACATCCAGCACCAGTGGCACGCAGCGGCGGCCGGTGGATTCGATCGCGCGCCGAGTGTCGTCCAACGAGGCGAGCGTGCGGCTGGTGACAGCCACATCGGCGCCGGCCCGGGCCAGCGCCAGCGCGAACGACCGGCCCAAACCGCGACTGGCTCCGGTAACGAGGGCGGTTTTGCCCGTGAGATCAAAAATGGCGGGTGCACTCATGGTTGGAGAATGACCTTCATGTATCGGGCGCCGTCGGGGGCACTGAGACGGGAGAACCATTCCGCGCCTTCAGCCAACGAAGCCGTCGCACTGATCATGGGCTCCACGCGAATCACGCCGCGCGAGATGAGGTCAAGGCACAGCGGATATTCGCCCGCGGAGGAACACGAGCCATGCAGCGAGATTTCGCGTGTGACCACCGCTTGGAGCGGAAACTCGGTTTTCGGCGCGAGATTGCCCACGAGCACCGCCGAACCGCCGCGGCGCAGGCTGGCCAGCGCCAGCTGCAGTGTCTCCGAAATGCCGACGACCTCGAACGCGAGGTCGGCGCCCACGCCGTCCGTGAGACGGGCCACCTCGGCCGCGACATCCATCTGATCGGAACGGACCGTGTCCGTGGCGCCGAGTTCGCGTGCCAAGGCAAGTCGACTGGGCTCGAGGTCCACGGCAATGATGCGGCGGGCTCCGGCCCAGCGCAGAACCTGGATGACAAACAGGCCGATCATGCCGCTGCCGACGACCACGGCGGTGTGATTGGGCGCGACCTCCACGCGTTGCACGGCGTGCACCGCGATGGAAACGGGCTCGACCATCGCGGCCTGGGGAAACCCGAGCGTCTCCGGCAGGCGATACAGAATGCGCGCGGGCAAAGCGACGTATTCGGCGAAAGCCCCGTCCTGACGATATTCCGCCGGCGCCACGCCGAGCACCCGGCGATTTTCGCAAAGATTGATCTGCCCGCCACGACACGGACCGCATGCGCCGCAATAAATCGTGGAATCGAACGTGACCCGATCGCCTGCGTTCCAACCGACGACCTTCGCTCCCAGCGCGACAATTTCACCGGCGGCTTCATGGCCCATGATGAGCGGTGGACGGCGGCGTCCGGTCGAACCGTCCCAGCCGTGGATGTCGCTGCCGCAAATGCCGCAGGCCCGAACCCGCACCAACACCTCGTCCTGCGCGGGGCGGGGTTCCGGCACATCCACGAATTCAAGCCGGGAGGGAGCGGTAAGAAACAGGGCCTTCACGAGGATGGTTCACCTTCGGCCATTCTCCCGTCCGCGCCAAGGGCAAAGAAAAACGCGCCGACCCGGAGGTGCGGCGCGTTGAGAATGAAAACAGGGATGGGCTCAGCTCTTCGCTTCGTCGGCCTTGGGGGCCTCGGTGGCGGGAGCTTCGGCAGCCGGCTTGGCGGCTTTCTTGCTCTTCTTCTTGCCGCGGGACTTGGAGTAACCCTTGTCCTCGGCGCCCACGAACTCGATGAGCGCCATCTCGGCGGCGTCGCCGATGCGCTGCGGTCCGAGCTTGTAGATGCGGGTGTAACCGCCGTTGCGCTTCTCGAACTGCTTCACCTTTTCGTTGAAGAGAAGGGTGATCGCGCCTTCGTCCCGGATGTCGGTGAGGGCGACGCGCCGCAGATGGATGGCGTCCTTCTTCTCGGTCGCGACCGCGGCCTTCTTGGCCTTGGTGATGACCTTCTCGATGAAGGGGCGGAGGGCCTTGGCCTTCGTCAGCGTGGTCTCGATGCGACCGTGGCGGATGAGGCTGGCGCCCATGTTGGAGAGCATCGCCTTGCGGTGCTCGCGGGTGACGCCGAGGGAGGCGTGGTGTTTGTTGTGACGCATGGTGTGGTTTTTTTAGGTGTTCCCCGATCGGCAACCCGGTCGCAGCGTTGGGCGGCAGCGGGCGGCGCGAGGAACGATGATTAGTAGCGAGTAGTGGGTAGCGGGTAGCGAGTGGAGCCGCGAGCGAGCCCATGCTCACTACTCGCTACTCGATGCTCGCTACTTCGCGTCAGGCTTCCTTCTTGGTGTCGAGGAGGCGCTCGTCGAACTTCATGCCGAGCGACAGGCCGAGGGCTTCGAGCTTCTCCTTGATCTCGTTGAGCGACTTCTTGCCGAAGTTGCGATACTTGAGCATCTCCTGCTCGGTCTTCATCGCCAGCTCGCCAACGGTGGTGATGTTGGCGTTGTTGAGGCAGTTGGCGGCGCGGACCGAAAGCTCGATCTCGTTGACCGACATGTTAAGGAGCTTGCGGAGCTTGTTCTGCTCCTCGCTGACCTCGGCGGCCTGGCTCTCGAACTCGAAGGTCTCTTGGGAGACGCGATCGAAGACGTCGAGGTGGTGCTTGAGGATGGAAGCGGACTGCTTGAGGGCGTCGTCCGGCGTGATGCGGCCGTCGGTCCAGACCTCGAGGACGAGCTTGTCGTAGTCGGTGATCTGACCCACGCGGGTGTTCTCAACGGCGTAGCGAACGAGGCGCACGGGCGAGAAGAGCGAGTCGATCGGGATGACGCCGATGGCCTGGTCTTCCTTCTTGTTGTTCTCACCGGGGCAGTAGCCGCGACCGGTCTTGATCTCGATCTCGGCCTCGAAGGCCTGCTTCTTGTCGAGCGTGCAGATGACCTGATCGGGATTGACGATCTTGATGTTGGCGTCGGCCTGGATGTCGGCGGCGGTGACCGGACCTTCCTTGTTGACCCGGAGGCTCAGGCGCACCGGCTCGCGCTTCTCGGAGACGATGAGGATTTTCTTCAGGTTGAGGACGATGTCGGTGACGTCTTCGACCACGCCGTCCACGGACTGGAACTCATGATTCACGCCCTCGATCTTGATCGAGCTGATGGCGCTGCCCTCGATGGAGCTGAGGAGAATGCGGCGGAGGGAGTTGCCGATGGTGTGTCCATAACCGGCCTCGAAAGGCTCGGCGATGAACTTGGCGTAGGTGGAGGTGGAACCCTCCTCGACCTTGGTGAGTTTGGAGGGAATTTCGAATTTTCCGAGACGCTTGGGCATGGCGGGTGTGAGTTGAGTTGGAGAAGGTTGGTTTAAGCGACCGGCAGAAACGGGCTCAGAAGCGCGAGTAGTATTCGACGATGAGCTGCTCGTTAATCGAGGGCTCCATCTCGTCGCGCGTGGGCAGGCGGGTGACGGTGCCCTTGAGGGCCTCGTCGTTGCGCACGAGCCAGCCGGGGACCACGCGAGCGCGGTTTTCCTCGATGGCGCGGGTGGCGAGCTGGCGGGACGAGTTCGAAGAGCGAATCTCGATCTCGTCGCCGGCGACCACGTTGTAGCTGGCGATGTCGACCTTGTGGCCGTTCACGCGCACGTGGCCGTGGTTGACCAGCTGGCGGGCGGCAGCGCGGCTCTTGGCGAAGCCGAGGAGGTAAACCACGCTGTCGAGACGGGTCTCGAGGAGCTGGAGGAAACGCTCGCCGGTGACGCCGCGCTCCTTCTTGGCGATGGCGAACACGCGACGGAACTGGCGCTCAAGGAGGCCGTAGATGAAGCGGAGCTTCTGCTTCTCGGCGAGGCCGACGGCGTATTCGGAGAGCTTGCGGCGGGACTTGGGGCCGTGCTGGCCCGGGGGGAAATTGCGGCGCTCAAGCACCTTCGGCGAACCAACGATGTATTGGCCGAAGCGGCGGCTGACGCGGGTGGTGGGTCCGGTATAACGAGCCATGGTGGGATCCTGGTATTTTAAAGTGGTTTACGCGGAGCGTTAGACGCGACGCTTCTTGCGCGGGCGGCAGCCGTTGTGCGGCACCGGGGTGACGTCGATGATGGAGGAGATTTCCAAGCCGATGGCCTGGAGACCGCGGATGGCGGAATCGCGACCGAGGCCGGGACCGCTTACGCGGATCTGGACCTCCTTGAGGCCGTGGGCCATGGCGTTGCGGGCGGCGTCTTGGGCGACGACCTGGGCGGCGTAGGCGGTGGACTTGCGCGAACCGCGGAAGTTGCACTTGCCGGCCGAGGACCAGGCGATGACGTTGCCCTTGGCGTCGGTGATCGAAACGATCGTGTTGTTGAAGGTGGCGGCGATGTTCGCGATGCCGGAGCTGATGTTTTTCGAGCCCTTGGCCTTGCGGACCTTGATGGTGGCGAGCTCTTCCTTGAGGAGGTCCTCGGCGGTGGCGGCCTTCGGCACGCCGCCCACGAGTTCAACGGGCTTGGCAGCCTCAGCGGCGGGAGCCGCGGGCGCGGCACCCTCGGCGGGCTTGTCGGCTTTGGGGGCCTTCGGAGCCTTGGCGGGCTTGGCCTCGGCGGCCGGAGCGGCGGCGCCTTCAGCGGCGGGAGCGGCAACCTTCTTGGGCGCCTTTTCCTTCTTGGGAGCAGATTTCTCTTCGGACATGGAGATGGGATTTGAGGATTATTCCTTGGCCTTGGTAACGCCGACGGTCTTGCGCGGGCCCTTGCGGGTGCGGGCGTTGGTGCTGGTGCGCTGGCCGCGGACGGGAAGGCTGCGACGGTGGCGGATGCCACGGTAGCAATTGATGGCCTGGAGGCGCTTGAGGTTGCCAGCGATCTCGCGGCGGAGATCGCCCTCCACCACCCACTTGTTGTCGGTGATGATGTGGAGAATCTTGTTCAGCTGCTCCTCGGAGAGATCCGAGGCGCGCATGTTCGCGTCGAGACCGACGGTCTCGATGATGAGATCGGCCCGGGCAGGACCGATGCCGTAGATATACCGGAGGGAGTATCCGATCTTCTTTTTGGCGGGAAGTTCGACGCCGAGGAGACGAGGCATGGTGGTTTTAGTTTAAGTTAAAGGTTGAAGGTGGAGAGAGGGTCAGGAGGCACGCGGGATCGTGAGGATCTCGGGGCCGGAGTCGGTGGTGAGCACGGTGTGTTCGAAATGGGCGGAGGGCGAACCGTCGGAGGTGACGACCGTCCAGCCGTCGGCGAGGGTGCGAACCCGATAGGCGCCGAGGTTGACCATCGGCTCGATGGCGAGAGTCATACCCGGCTTGATCTTCTCACCGGTGTTTTTCCGGCCGAAGTTCGGGATCTGCGGTTCCTCGTGCATTTCGCGGCCGACGCCGTGGCCGACCATTTCGCGGACGACGCTGAAACCGCGGGCTTCGACGAAGGTCTGGACCGCGTGCGAGATGTCGCCGATGCGATTGCCAACCTGCGCCTGCTTGATGCCAACGTAGAGGGCTTCCTCGGTCGTTTTCAGCAGCTCGGCGGTGCGGGGGGCGATGGCGCCCACCGGGACCGTCAGAGCGTTGTCGCCGATGTAGCCGTTGTATTCAACGACCACGTCGAGCGAGATGATGTCACCGTCGCGCAGGATGCGCTTGAGGGAGCCGATGCCGTGGACGACCTCTTCATTGACCGAGAGGCAGGTGTGGGCGGGATAGCGGCGCGAGTGCAACTGGTAGCCGTGGCAGGCGCTGCGGGCGCCAAGCGAGGCGATGAGATCGCGACCGATCTGATCCAAGTCGTAAGTCGTGATACCGGGATGAACCTGTTCCTTCAGCTTCGCCAGAACGGTGGCGGCGATGGCGCAGGATTCCCGCATGCGCCGGATGGCTTCCGAATTTTTGATCGGGATCATCAGGCGGCAGCGGGCAGGGCCCCAACGAGGAGGCCTTGGGTGCGGTAGTGGGTGACGACGTCTTCCGGAGCGGAAGGGGCGGCGAGGCAAGCGGTGAGGTTTTCACCACGGGCTTCGAGCCACTCGTCGAACACCAACGCTTGGAGCAGCGTAGCCGGGAAACCTTCGAGAAGGAATCCCGCATCGGGTTTGCGCGCCCAGAACCATTTGCGCAGAAGCGCGAGATGGGCCTGGCTCACGTCCCGCGGGAGGGCGGAACGCGTGCGTCGCGAAATCTCCTGTTGCACAAGTAACGCAGGAGAGACGTGCTCAAGATGCAAAGAACGGGCTTGGGCGGCCAAATCCGCGGGAAGCGGACCGATCGGACCAAGGAGAAGGAACTTCGCTTTCGCCGAAGCGAGAGCGGAAAAGGGGCTGGAGTGTTCAGTCCCTTTCACCGAAGTAAAGTATTAAAGAGCCCAATGCCGGATAGCCCAGGCAGCCAGGCCGATCAGGAGCATAACCACCATAAAGGCAGTTATTTGCATAACAGCTTTTTCGCTGGCAGCTTCGCCAATGGCAACGGAGGCGGAGGTGCTGCGACCGCGGATGCGACCTTTCTTCAGGAAGCCATCGTAATGGCGCTGCAGGAGAAAGGTCTCGATCTGGCGCATCGTGTCGAGGATGACGCCGACGGTGATCAGCATGCCGGTGCCGCCGAAGAAGTAGGCGATGCGCGGCGGAACCTGCAACTCGAAGAGCAGCACGTCGGGGATGATGGCGATGATCGTGAGGAAGATCGCGCCCGCGAGAGTGAGGCGCGTCATGATGAAATCGAGGAAGCTGGCCGTCGGCTGACCGGGACGCACGCCGGGAATGTAACCGCCGTATTTCTTGAGGTCGTCGGCGATCTGGATCGGCTTGAACATGACGGACACCCAGAAATAGCTGAAGAAAAGGATGAGCATCGACATGCCGATGTAGTAGACCGGATGGCCCTGCACGAGGCTGTTGGAGAACTCGACGAGGAACTTGATGTTAAACGCCGCGCCCGCCTGCGACATGATCTGCTGCGGGAACATCAGGATCGCGCTGGCGAAGATCACAGGCATGACACCGGAGTAATTGACCTTGAGCGGCAGAAAGGAGCTCTGGCCGCCATAGACCTTCTGGCCCACGACGCGCTTGGCGTATTGGACCGGAATCTTGCGCTGACCCTGCGTAACGGCGATGATGCCCATGGTCACGGCGATGAAGAGCGCGAGCATCATCACGCCCTCGATGGCACCGAGCTTGGCAACACCGACGGGGGCGAAGAACAGCTGGTAGGTCGAGACGGCCGCACCGGGGATGTCCGCCAGAATACCGACGGTGATGAGGAGCGAGACGCCATTGCCAATGCCGCGCTGGGTGATCTGTTCACCGAGCCACATGAGCAACATGGTGCCGGCAGTCATGATCACGGTGGACTGCACCATGAACCAGAATTTGCTGACGACGACGATCTGGCCGTAGGTGTTCAGGTCGTAACCGGGAAACAGACGACCGGGATTCTCCAGCGCGAGAATGAGGAGCACGCCCTGGATCAAGCAGATCAGCACCGTCGCATAGCGGGTGTATTGGGTGAGCTTCTGGCGGCCGACATCACCCTCCTGTTGCAGGCGGCTGAGGGCCGGCACGACGGCGGTCATCAGCTGGAAAATAATCGAGGCGCTGATGTAGGGCATGATGCCCAGCGCGCAAACCGCGCCCTTCACGAGCGCGCCGCCAGTGAACATGTTGTAGAGACCCACGAGGGCGCCGGCACCCGCCGCAGTCTGGTCGGCGAAGAAGCGTTGCAGCGGCTCCGGGTCGATGCCGGGCAGCGGGATGTGCGCACCGACGCGCGCCACGAAGAGCAGACCCAAGGTATAGAGGATTCGCGAGCGGAGCTCGGGAATCTTCATGGAGTTCGTGAAGGCGGAAAACATGTCTGGTTGCGTATTGGGGAATGCGGACAGCGGATTTAGGGGCGGATCACGGAATCCGGAGATCAGTTCCGTAATCCGTGGTCCGCAATCCGCATTTCATCAGGCGACGATCGCGGCGCCGCCGGCCTTCTCGAGCTTGGCCTTGGCGGACTCGGTGAACTTCTGGGCGGTGACCTTCAGCGCGCGGCTGATTTCGCCGTCGCCGAGCACCTTGAGCATCGTCACGCCGGGGCGGACGAGACCGGCCTGGGCCAGCACCTCGGCATTCACCTCGGTAACCTTGGCGTCGAGCGCAGCGAGGTCGCCGACATTGACGACCGCGTAGCTGGTGCGGAATTCGTAATTGTTGAAGCCGCGGTGCGGGAGCTTGCGGTAAAGGGGCATCTGGCCGCCTTCGAAACCGGGACGGATCGAGCCGCCGGAGCGGGCCGTCTGGCCCTTGCCGCCTTTGCCGGAGGTCTTGCCGTGGCCGCCGCCTTCGCCGCAGCCGACGCGCTTCTTGCGGTGAACCGCACCTTTGACGTTTTTGAGAGTATGGAGACGCATTTTCTGGATTCCTGATTTGGCGCCGCCCCGCGGAAGCGCGGGACGACTCGGATTGAATTCGGAGGGATTAGGCGCGGAGCGACTTGAAGTCTTCCTCGAGGCGGAGCTTGCGCAGGCCGTTGAGGGTCGCGTGCACCACGGCGATGTGGTTCTTGGAACCCATCGACTTGGTGAGCACGTTGTGGACGCCCGCGGCTTCGAGGACGGCGCGAACGCCGCCGCCGGCGATGAGGCCGGTGCCGGTGGAAGCGGGGCGGAGGAACACCTTGCCGCCGTCGTAAGCGCCGAGCACTTCGTGCGGGATGGTGCCACCCTTGAGCTTCACGGAGACCATGCGCTTCTTGGCGGATTCGGTGGACTTCTTGATGGCGTCGGGGACCTCGTTGGCCTTGCCGTAGCCGATGCCCACGCTGCCCTTGCCGTCACCCACGACGGAGAGCGCGGAGAAGCTGAAGCGGCGGCCGCCCTTCACGACCTTGGCGCAACGGTTGATGAACACCACCTTCTCGATGAGACCGGACTCGGTGGCATCGGCGGCGGAAGAGCCGCCAGCGGAATTGGAGCGATTGTTGTGAGCCATGGGCGGGAATTAGAATTGGAGACCGCCTTCGCGCGCGGCGTCGGCGAAGGTTTTGACGCGGCCGTGAAAGAGGCGGCCGTTGCGGTCGAACACGACAGAAGAGATGCCGGCGGCCTTGGCCTTGGCGGCAAAGGCGGTGCCGAGGGTCTTGGCGCCGGAGACGTTGCCCTTCGCGCCACCCTTCTTCACCTCGGGATCGAGGGTCGAGAGGAACACGAGGGTCGAGCCGGCGTCGTCGTTCACGGCCTGCGCGTAGATGTGCTTGCCGGAGAACTTGACGCTGAGGCGCGGGCGAGCGGCGGTGCCGGTCACTTTCTTGCGGATGCGCCATTTGCGCTTCTGGAGGAGCTGGGCCTTGTAAACAGTCTTCATGATGGGTGGTGCGGTTAGGCGACGGTCTTGCCTTCCTTGCGGCGGACGCGCTCGGCGTGCTCACCAACGAGGCGGACGCCCTTGCCCTTGTAGGGCTCCGGCGGGTAGTAGGCGCGGATCTCGGAAGTGACCTGGCCGACGAGCTGCTTGTCGACGCCCTCGATCTTGAGCTTGGTGCCGTCGGTGACGGTGACCTTGATGCCCTCGGGGATGTCGTGGAGGATGGGATGGGAGTAGCCGAGCGCGAGGTCGAGCTGCTTGCCCTTGAGCGCGGCCTTGAAGCCGACGCCCTGGATCTCGAGCTCCTTCGCGTAGCCGACGCTCACGCCCTTGATCATGCCGGCGATCACCGAGCGGGCGGTGCCGAACATGGCGCGGGAGAAGCGGGTGTCCTCGACCTTGGAGACGACGATGGACTTGTCCTTCTGTTCGATCTTCACGACGGGCGCGAAGGTCTTGGAAACTTTGCCCTTGGGGCCTTCGACGGACACAGTGGTGCCCTTGATGTCGATCTTGACCTTGTCGGGGATCTGAACGGGTTGTTTGCCGATTCTGCTCATGGTGGGTGGCTCCTTACCAGACGGTGCAGACGAGTTCACCGCCGAGCTTCTGGCGGCGCGCATCCTGGTCCTTCATGAGGCCCTTGGATGTCGAGACGATGGCGATGCCGAGGCCGTTGAGAACACGGGGCAGCTCGGAGTAGCCGGAATAGATACGGCGGCCGGGAGTGGAGGTGCGCTTGATGCCGGTGATGACCGGGGCGCTGTCCACATACTTCATGGTGACGACCACGGTCTTGTGGCCGCGCTCGTCGGTGCCGGAGGCGACGTCGCGGACGTAGCCCTCGTTCTTGAGGATGTTGGCGAGGCTCTCCTTGAGCTTCGAGTGCGGCGAGACGCACTGGGCGAGACCGGCCTTCGACGCATTGCGAAGGTGGGTCAGGAAATCACTGATCGGGTCTGTCATGGACGGATGTTGTTTTGTTTTTTGGCCCCGTCGGATCATATCCGACTTCCGGCGGGAAAGTGTTTACCAGGAGGACTTGGTGACGCCGGGGATCTTGCCGGAGAGCGCGAGTTCGCGCAGGGTGATGCGGGAGACGCCGAAGCGACGGTTGAAACCGCGCGGGCGGCCGCTGAGCGAGCAACGGTTGCGGATGCGAACCTTGGAGGAGTTGCGCGGGAGTTTCGCGAGCTTCTTCTGGGCGGCGAAGAACTCGTCGTCGGTGGTCGCCGGGTTGGCGAGGATGGCCTTCAACTCGGCGCGCTTGGCAGCGTGCTTGTCGGCGAGACGGATGCGCTTCTTGTTGCGTTCGATGGCGGAAGTTTTCGGCATGGTCGGAAGGAGTTAGGCGGCGGAAGTCTTGACCGGAGTGACAGGCTCGGTGCGGCGGAAGGGCATGCCGAGGAGCTTGAGGAGTTCGCGGGCCTCGTCGTCGGTTTCGGCGGAGGTCACGAGAGTGATGTCGAGACCCATCGCGCGCTTGTTGTTCTCGACCACGATTTCGGGAAAAATGGTGAAGTCGGTGATGCCGATGGTGTAGTTGCCCTGGCCGTCGAGCTTGTTGGGCACGCCGCGAAAGTCGCGGATGGTGGGCAGCGCGACCGCGAGGAGGCGCATGAGGAAGTGCCACATGCTCTCGCCGCGGAGGGTGACATGGCAGCCGGTGACCTGGTTGGGCTTCAGCTTGAAGTTGGCGATGGCCTTCTTGGAGCGGTTCAACACGGGCTTCTGACCGGCGATGAGGCCCATGTCGCGGGCGGTGTCGGCGATGACGTTCTTGTCGGCATCGGAGGAGATGCCGGTGTTGAGGACGATCTTCTCAAGCTTCGGAACCTGGTGCTTGTTCTTGTAGCCGCGCGAGGCGATCAGCGCCGGGACGACGGTCTCGACGTAGTGTTTCTGGAGAGGTGCGGGTTGTTTGCTCATGGTGCTAACCGGATTTCCGACCCGGATGCGTTGTTGGTTTTAAGTGGTGGGACTCCCCTCGCCTCCTCAGGCCTTGGCCGGAGCGGCAGCCTTCTTGGCGCGCTTGGATTGCTCGTAGCGGGACAGGAGCATGAGGTTGGACACGTGGACGGTGCCCTCGCGCTCGGCGATCTTGCCCTGCGGGTTTTCCTGGGACTTCTTGAGATGGCGCTTGATCATGGCCACGCCTTCGACGATCGCGCGGTTCTTGGCGGCGACGACTTCGAGGACCTTGCCCTGCTTGCCCTTTTGGGAGCCGGCGATGACAACGACCTGATCGTTGCGTTTGATATGGAATTTCTGAGCCATGTTAGAGAACCTCCGGGGCGAGTGAAATAATCTTCGGGTAGTTCATGGCGCGGAGCTCGCGGGCAACGGGCCCGAAGATGCGGGTGCCCTTCGGATTGCCATCCTCGCCAATGATGACGACAGCGTTGCTGTCGAAACGGAGGTAGCTGCCGTCGGGGCGGCGCAGCGCCGCCTTGGTGCGAACGATCACGGCCTTGACGACCTCGCCCTTCTTCACGGTGGCGTCGGTGCTGCTCTCCTTGATGTTGATGGTGATGATGTCGCCGACGTGGGCGAAACGGGAGGGATGCCCGATCTTGCCGATCATCGAGGCGCGGCGGGCGCCGGTGTTGTCGGCAATGTCGAGAATGGAACGCATCTGGATCATGTTGGTGTCTCCTTGGTGCGGGTTAGGCTTTGGCCGTGGCCTTGGTGGTCTTGGTGGGAACGGCCTCGGCGACATCCTTCTCGGAGATCGCGGTGGCGGCACCGATGGCGGCCTCGACCACGCGGATCACGCGCCAGCGCTTGAGGCGGCTGATGGGGCGGGTCTCCATGATCTCGATCTTGTCGCCGATCTTGGTCTCGTTCTTCTCGTCGTGGACGTGGAGGACGGTCTTGCGATTGATGACCTTGTGATAAAGCGGATGCGGCGTCTTGTAGGGAACGGTCACCTTCACGGACTTGTCGCCCATCTTGGAGCTGACGAAGCCGATGACGGTCTTGCGGCGGGAATTACGGACGTGAGTGGACATGGTGATGAGCGGTTAGCGCCGTTGGCTTCAGGCGGCCTGGGTGGATTTCTTCTCCTTGAGGATGGTCTCAAGGCGGGCGATGTCCTTGCGGTAAACGCGCAGGAGGTGCGGCTTCTCAACCTGGCCGGCGTTCTTGCGCAGGCGGAGCTGGAGGAGCTGTTCGCGGGTTTCGCGGAGCTTGGTGCTGATCTCGCTGGGAGAGAGTTCGCGGATTTCCTTGGAAGTCATGGCGGGCGTTTCCTGTGGGTTTAGACGGCGGCGCCTTCGCGGGCAATGAAGCGGCAGCGGAAGGGCAGCTTGGCGTCGGCGAGGCGGAAGGCCTCTTTGGCGATGGTTTGGGGCACGCCGGCGAGTTCGAAAAGGACGGCGCCGGGCTTGATGACGGCGACGTAGAACTCGACCGGACCCTTGCCCTGACCCATGCGCACCTCGGCCGGCTTCTTGGTCACGGGCTTGTGGGGGAACACGCGGATCCAGAGCTTGCCCTTGCGCTTGAGGTGGCGGGCGATGGTGACGCGGGCGGCCTCGATCTGCTGACCGGTCATGGGACCGCGCGAGAGCGACTGGAGGCCGAATTCACCGAAGGCGAGTGTGTTGCCGCGCTTGGCGTTGCCAGCGCGCGAGCCTTTCATCGTCTTGCGGTATTTGGTGCGGGAGGGAGCGAGAGCCATGGGAGATTGCCCGGCGTTTTTGCGTCAGGCGGAAATAAGGTCTGAGTTACTTAGTTGGATTCGTCTTTTTTGCAGATCCAGCACTTGACGCCGATCTTGCCCCAGAGGGTCTGGGCTTCGGCGAAGCCGTAATCGATGTTCTCGCGCAGGGTGTGCAGCGGGATGCGGCCTTGGCGCTGCCACTCGCGGCGGGCGATGTCGGCGCCGCCGAGACGGCCCGAGCACTGGATCTTGATGCCTTCGATGCCGAGGGCCATGGCGGTCTGGATGGACTTCTTGATGGCGCGGCGGAAAGCGATGCGGCGCTCAAGCTGGAGCGCAACGCTCTCGGCGACGAGCTGGGCCTCGACCTCGGGCTTTTTCACTTCCTGAATGTCGAGGAGGATCTCCTTGCCGGTGAGCTTGCCGAGCTGGACCTTCATGTTCTCGACCTCCTGGCCCTTCTTGCCGATGACGATACCGGGGCGGGCGGTGAAGATCTTGACGCGGACGCGGTTGCCGGCGCGCTCAATGAAGATACGCGGCACGGAGGCCTGCTTGAGCTTCTCCATCAGCGTGGAGCGGATGACCTGATCCTCGTGGAGGAGCTTGGCAAAATCCTTCTTGCGAGCGAACCAGCGCGACTGCCAGTTGCGACGGACGGCGAGGCGAAAGCCTGTGGGGTTGGTCTTTTGTCCCATGGTGGTGATTAGTTGGATTTGCCGTCGGTGAGGACGATGCGGAGGTGCGACATGCGCTTGACGCGGGGCTTGGCCGAGCCGCGGGCACCGGCCTTGAAACGCTTCAGCACGGGGCCGGGACCGACGAGGGCACGGCTGACGGTGAGCGAGTTCGCTGCGAGGCTGTTGTTGTTCTCGGCGTTGGCCACGGCGCTCTTGAGGGTCTTGGCCAGCAGGCGGGCGGACTTGCGCGGGATGAGCGCAAGCAGGTCCAGCGCCTCGGGCACGGAGCGGCCCTGAATTTCGTTCGCCACCTCGCGCACCTTGCGGGGCGACATGCGGACGTTGCGGGTGAGAGCTTGAATTTCCATTGTAGTATTCCGGTTGGGCCGCGGCCTCAGATTTCCTTGCGGGTCATGCCGCCGTGTGCCTTGAAGACGCGGGTCGGAGCGAACTCGCCGAGCTTGTGCCCGACCATGTTCTCCGTGATGTAGACGGCGATGTGCGCCTTGCCGTTATGGACGCTGAGCGTGTGGCCCACAAACTCGGGCGTGATGGTCGAGCGCCGGCTCCAAGTCTGGATGGGCTTGCGCGCGCCGCCGGCCTTGGCCGCCTTCTGGATCTTCTCCAGGAGGTGGTAGTCGACGAAGAAACCTTTCTTGATGGAACGTGCCATGGTGCGGGATCGTTAAAGTTACTTCTTGCCGCGCGGCGGACGGCCGTTGTGGCGGACAAGGATGAGGGAGTTGGAGGGCTTGGAGCGACGGCGCGTCGGGAAGCCCTTGGCGAGCTGACCCCACGGCGATACAAGGTGCTGGCGACCGCCACCACCCTTCGACTTGCCCTGACCACCACCGTTGGGGTGATCGACGGGATTCATGGCGACGCCACGCACGCGCGGGCGCTTGCCGAGCCAGCGGTTCCGGCCGGCCTTGCCGAGCTTGCGCTTGCCGTGATCTTCGTTGCCGACCTCGCCGATGGTGGCGCGGCAGTTGGCGTTGACCAGACGAGTCTCACCGGAGGAAAGCTTGAGCTGGGCCATGCCGTTCTCAACGGCGACCAGCTCGACCGAGGTGCCGGCCGCGCGGGCGAGCTGCGCACCGCGACCGGGCAGCAGCTCGACGGCGTGCAGCTTGGTGGCGGGCGGAATAACCGACAGCGGAAAGCTGTTACCGGGGCGGAAGTCGTTGGAATCGGTCTTCATCGCCGCGTAGATGGAGTCGCCGACTTTCAGATCCTTGGGGGCAAGGATGTAGGTCTTCTCGCCGTTGGCATAGGCAAGAAGGGCGAGCAACGCGCTGCGGTTGGGATCGTATTCGATCGCCTGGACCTTGGCGGGCATGTCCAAACGGGCGCGCCTGAAGTCGATGATGCGGTAAAGCTTCTTGTGACCGCCGCCACGGCGGCGGGAGGTCGTGCGTCCGTTGAAGTTGCGACCGCCGGTCCGGTTCTTGTTCTCGACGAGAGAGCGCTCGGGGCGCTTGTCGGTGATCTCGGCGGGCCGGTTCAGGGTGGTGAACCGGAGGGCGGGCGTGAGGGGACGGAAGGATTTGAGAGCCATGGTGGGTTGTCTCCGGGTGGAATCAGGCGGTGAGCTCGATCTTGTCGCCGGCCTTCAGCGTGACGATGGCACGCTTGCTGTCGGACTTGGTGATCGGGCGGCCCTGGCGGGAGCGCTTCGGCTTACCCTTGCGGTTCTGGATGTTCACGCGCGTGACGGTGACCTTGAAGGTCTGCTCGACGGCGGCGCGCACGGTGTGCTTGGTCGCCTCCGGATACACTTCAAAGGTGTATTGGCCGTAGTTGGAGGAGAGCTTGTTGGACTTCTCCGTCAGGCGGATGGTTTTGAGAATCTTGTCGGCGTTGATCATGACTGACCTCCGTTGGCGCGGGCGATGATGGTCTCGAGAGCCTTGCTGGACACGACGATCTTGCCGTATTGGACGAGATCGAGGGTGTTGAGCTTGGCGGCCTCCTGCAGCGTGACGCGGGCAAGGTTGCGAGCGGCGCGGTTGGCCTCAGCGGTGAAGGGAGCATCCACGATCAGCACCTTGCCCTTGGGAGCGATGCGATTGATCACGGAGTTGATGGCCTTGGTCTTGGCGTCCTTGGCGACGAAGGATTCAATGACGCTGACGTCACCGGCCGTGGCGCGGTCGTAGAGGGCGCGGCTGAAGGCGAGCGCCTTCACCTTGCCGTTGATCTTCTTGGAATAATCGCGGGGCTTGGGGCCGAAGACGACACCACCACCGGACCACAGCGGGGAACGGCTGGAGCCGGCGCGGGCGCGGCCGGTGCCCTTCTGGTTCCACGGCTTCTTGCCACCACCGCGAACTTCGCCGCGGGTCTTGGTGGAGTGCGTGCCGAGGCGGGCGTTGGCCCGGTGAGCCACGACGACTTCCTTGACGGCCTGAAGGCCTTTGTCGCCTTCAAAAGTCGGGAGATTGAACTCCTTTTCGGAGCTCTTTGAGGCGTCGGATGTGAAGACAGTAAGTTTCATTTTCGTTCAGTCTCCGGGTTAGGCTTTCTTGGCCTTCTTGGCGCCGCGCACGAGCACGGTGTCGCCATTGGCGCCGGGGATGGCTCCCTTGACGAGGAGCAGATTCTTGTCGGCGAGAACCTTCACGATGCGGAGGTTCTGGACCGTGCGGCGATCGCTGCCCATGTGGCCGGGCATCGCCTGGTTTTTCCAGGTGCGGCCAGGGGTCTGGCGCATACCGATCGAACCGATACGGCGGTGGAACATGGAGCCGTGCGCGGCGGGACCGCCGCCGGCGCCATGCTTTTTCACAACGCCCTGGAAGCCCTTGCCCTTCGAGATGCCGACGACGTCGATCATCTGGCCTTCTGCAAAGGCGGTCACGGTGACGACATCACCGGCCTTGAGCGTGGGCGCCTCGGTGAGACGGACCTCGCTGAGTTCGCGGGGCGTAACGGCGAGACCGGCCTTCTTGGCGTGGTTGGTCTCGGCCTTGGAGGCGTTCTTCGGCTTGAGAGCGCCGAAGCCGAGCTGGACGGCGTTGTAACCGTCGGTGGCGACGGTCTTCACCTGGACGACCGGGCAGGGGCCGGCTTCGACCACGGTGACGGGCACGAGCACATTCTGTGCGTCGTAGACCTGCGTCATGCCGATTTTCTTACCTAGGAGTGTAGCGATCATGGGCTAAGCGGTAGGTGGCGCGGGGCGCCGTTTGGTTTAGACCTACTTTAGCAAGGGCCGGGGTGAGCCGGCTGGCTGCTAAGCTGGTATGTGGGTTGAAATTTTAGACGTTGATGGTGATGTCCACGCCGGACGGGAGATTAAGCTTCTTCAGCTCGTCCACGGTCTGGGCGGTGGGCTCGAGGATATCGATGAGGCGCTTGTGGGTGCGGGACTCAAACTGCTCCATGGACTTCTTGTCGACGTGCGGGGAGCGGTTGACCGAAAGCTTTTCGATGCGGGTGGGCAGCGGGATGGGACCCGAGACGCGGGCACCGGAGCGCTTGGCGGTTTCCACGATTTCCGAGGCCGACTGATCGATGACGCGATAGTCGAAGCCCTGGAGTTTGATGCGAATGCGTTGGCCTTTCATGGCGGTATAAAGAACGGAGGTTGAAGTTAGGTGCGGGCGGGACCCTTGGCGTTGGACTCGACGATCTTGGCGAGCTGCGCGTTCGGAACCTGCGCGAAGTGCGACGGGGTAATCGAGGCGCTGGCGCGGCCCTTCGAAAGCGAACGAATGTCGGTGACGTAACCGAAGAGCAATTCGAGCGGGATGTGCGCGCTGATGATACAGGCACCGGTCTTGTTCTCCATGCCCTGAATCTGGCCACGACGGCGGTTGATGTCGCCCATGAGATCGCCCTGGTATTCCTCGGGCGTGGTGACCTCGACGCCCATGATGGGTTCAAGCAGGATCGGGCCAGCTTTCTTCATCGCCTCCTTGAAGGCGAAGATACCAGCCATTTTGAATGCCATTTCTGACGAGTCGACCTCGTGGAACGAGCCGTCGACGATCCGGATGATGGCGTCCACCGTCGGGAAGCCGGCGATGACGCCATTGTTGGCGCCCTCGAGCAGGCCGTCTGTGGCGGGTTTGATGAATTCCTTCGGGATGGAGCCACCGACGATCTCGTTAATGATCTCGATACCCTTGCCCTTTTCATTGGGTTCCATCTTGACGACAACGTGACCGTATTGGCCCTTGCCGCCCGACTGACGGATGAACTTACCCTCGCCGTCAGACGCCTTGGTGATGGTCTCACGATAGGCAATCTGCGGCTTGCCGGAAGTGGCCTCGACCTTGAACTCGCGTTTCATGCGGTCGATGATGATCTCGAGGTGTAGTTCGCCCATGCCGGCAAGGATGGTCTGGCCGGTGTCCTGATCGGTCTTGACGCGGAGGGTCGGATCCTCGGCCACGAGGCGCTGGAGCGCCACGCCGAGTTTCTCCTGGTCACCCTTCGAATTCGGCTCGATGGACATCGAGATGACGGGCTCGGGGAAGGAAGGCGGCTCGAGGCGAATGTCGAAATCCTCGTCGCACAGGGTGTCGCCGGTGATGACGTCCTTGACGCCTACGACGGCGCAAATGTCACCCGCGTAGGCGACCTCGATTTCCTCGCGATCGACGGCGCGCATCAGCACGAGACGCGAGACGCGCTCGGAGCGACGGGTGCGAGGATTGTAGAGGGATTTGCCGCGCAGCAACTGGCCGGTGTAAACCCGGAAGAACACGAGGCGACCGACGAAGGGATCGTTCCAGAGCTTGAAGGCGAGGCCGGCCAGCTTGGCCTTGTCGTCCACGACAGCCTCGACCACCTTGCCGTCGCTGTCCTGACCCTGCATCGGGGGGACGTCGATCGGGCTCGGCAGGTAATTGACTACGCAATCCAGCAGGCGCTGGACGCCCTTCTTCTTGAAGGCAGAACCCGGGATAACGCCGGTGAACTGGAGGGAAATGGTGGCCTTGCGAACGCCGAGCATGAGCTCCCCAACGCTGATCTCCTCGCCGTTCAGATACTTTTCGGCGATGACGTCGTCGAAGTCGCACACGGCCTCGATGAGCTTTTCGCGGTATTCCTTGGCCTGGTCGGCCATCTCGGCGGGAATCGGAATCGTTTTCGGATTCATACCGAGCTGATCCTTGGGGTCTTCCTCGAAGGAATAGGCCACATTTTGCACGAGATCGACGAGGCCGGAGAAGTTCTCCTCCTTGCCGATGGGCAGGAAGATGGGATGGGCGTTAGCCTTCAGCTTCTCGCGCATCTCGGAGACGGCACGGAAGAAATCAGCACCCGTGCGGTCCATCTTGTTGATGAACGCCACGCGCGGAACCTTGTATTTGTTGGCTTGGCGCCAGACGGTCTCGGACTGGGGCTGCACACCGGCGACGGCGCAGAAAACGGCGACGGCGCCGTCGAGCACGCGCAAGGAGCGCTCCACCTCGGCCGTAAAATCCACGTGCCCGGGGGTGTCGATGATATTGATGCGCTGCTTGATTCCCTTCCAAGGTCCCCAAGAGGCGTTCCAAGCACAGGAAATCGCAGCGGCGGTGATGGTGATGCCGCGCTCACGCTCCTGCTCCATCCAGTCCGTGACGGTGGAGCCTTCATGAACTTCGCCCATCTTATGGACGGCGCCGGAGTAGAAGAGGATGCGCTCGGTGGTTGTCGTCTTGCCGGCGTCGATGTGCGCGGCAATGCCGATGTTGCGGGTCCATTCCAGCGGGAAAGGACGGTCCTTGGCGTTGACGGGCGAGATCTTCGCCTTGTCGGTGACGACAGAAATCTTGATGGGAGAAGCGACGGACATGATGCGTGTAATTCCTTACCAGCGGAGATGGGCGAAGGCGCGGTTGGCTTGGGCCATCTTGTGCATTTCTTCCTTCTTCTTCACCACTGAGCCGGTGTTGTTGTAGGCATCAATAATCTCGGCGGCGATGGCCTCGCGCATCGGGATGCCCTTGCGACCGTTGGCGGCGTCGACGATCCAACGCAGGGCCAGCGACTCCTGGCGCTCAAATGAAATTTCAACGGGCACTTGGTAGGTGGCGCCACCGACGCGGCGGCTCTTCACCTCGAGCTTCGGGCGGGCGTTTTCCATCGCGCCCATCAGCAGGTCGACCGGGTCGCCCTTTTGCAGCTTTTCGCTCACACGCTCGAAGGCACCGTAAACGATGCGCTCGGCGAGCGTGCGCTTGCCGCTCTTCATGATGACGTTGATCAGGTGGGTCACCAGCGCGCTATTATAGCGAACATCCGGGACGGTGGGGCGGTGCGTTGCTCTGCGACGACGAGACATGGTGCGAAAAAAGAACGAGGTTTACTTGGCCTTCGGGCGCTTGACGCCGTATTTGGAACGGGAACGACGACGCTTCTCCACGCCGGTGGCGTCGAGGGTGCCGCGAACGATGTGATAACGCACGCCAGGAAGATCCTTCACACGACCGCCGCGCACGAGCACGATGGAGTGCTCCTGGAGGTTGTGACCCTCATCGGGTATGTAGGAAATAACCTCCGTGCCGTTCGTGAGGCGGACCTTGGCGACCTTGCGGATGGCCGAGTTCGGCTTTTTCGGCGTGCGGGTCATGACCTGCACACAGACGCCGCGGCGGAAGGGGTTACCCAGCAGCGCCGGAGCCTTGGACTTCGCAGTGACTTTGCGGCGTCCTTTTCTCACGAGTTGGTTGATGGTTGGCATGTGTTTAGATGGAAGGTTGGTAAAAGTGGAAAAGGCGCGGAACCTACCGGAGCAAGGGCCCCCGGCAAGAACTATTTCGCGCTTTATGGAAAACACGACTTCCAGAGGGGGTTCCCTCTCGAAATCGCGGCGTCTCAGGTGCCTCTACAGTTTGGCTGCAGCGGCTGTAAGTGACGATAGGGATGGTCAGAAAAACAGGCGGGGAGATGGCACTTCAAGAGCTAAATCAAAAAATCCTCCGAAAAGTTATTCACACCCGTGGTTTCAAGCCGCGCCGGGGCACTTCGGATTTCGCTGCGGTGCTTCCCCGGCACGATTTACATCCCCTTCCCTACTCTGTTCCGGGCTTCTTATCGCCATCTGCGGTTCTAAAAGAACGCCCGGCCCTTAGGGCCGGGCGAGAAGACACCCGGAGCGAAGCTCTACAGGCATCTTTTTGGCGGGAGGACCGACACTGTCAGCCATCGCTGTCCTAAAAACAAGGCAATTTTCTCGTTGCCAAAGCCTCGCAGAGCCGGGTTTCGCGAGCAATTTTCTATCGCGACACTACTCCGCAAAAAAGCCGCGGCATAATTGCCGCGGCTTTGAAATGGATCGCTGTCTCGCAGACTTAGCTGGCTTCGGCCGTGGCCTTGGGAGCCTCGTCCATCGGAATCTCGCCACCGAGCGGGAGCGTGACCTTCAGCTTCTTGTAAGCCGGGAGGCCGGTGCCCGCGGGGATCAAGTGACCCATGATGACGTTTTCCTTGAAGCCCTTCAAGCCGTCCACCTTACCGAGCGTCGAAGCGTCGGTGAGGACGCGAGTCGTCTCTTGGAAGGAGGCAGCCGAGATGAAGCTCTCGGTCTCGAGCGAAGCCTTGGTGATGCCCAACAGGATCGGTTCCGCTTCGGCAGGTTTGCCGCCGGCAGCCTCGATGCGCTTGTTCTCGCGCAGGAACGCCGTGCGGTCGATCTGCTCGCCCCAGAACCACTCGGTGTCACCCGGATCGGAGATGCGAACCTTGCGGAGCATCTGGCGGATGATGACCTCGATGTGCTTGTCGTTAATCGACACGCCTTGGAGACGGTAGACTTCCTGCACCTGGCCGATGAGGAACTCGAAGAGCGCGGTCGGCCCAAGGATCTCGAGGATCTCGTGCGGATCAGCAGAGCCTTCGGTGAGGTGCTGGCCCTTGTGGACGACGTCGCCGGCCTGCACGATGATGTGCTTGCCGTGCGGGATGAGGTGCTCTTCCTCGGCGCCGGTTTCCTCCTGGCGGACAACGAGCTTGCGCTTGCCGCGGATGGAACCCTCGAAGGAAACGACGCCCTCGATACGGGCCATCTCGGCGGCTTCCTTCGGACGACGGGCTTCGAAGAGCTCGGCCACGCGCGGGAGACCACCGGTGATGTCCTTGGTGACGGAGGCCTGACGCGGCGTCTTGGCGAGCAACGCGCCGGGCTGGATGATGTCGCCTTCGGCGACGGCCACCTGGGCACCGGTCGGAATCGAGTAAGCGGCCACGGGCTTGTTATGCTCGTCGCGCACTTCGATCTGCGGGTTGAGATCTTCCTTGTGCTCGATGACCACGGTCGCGATGCGGCCGGTGGATTCGTCGAGTTCGCGCTTCACGGTCACACCCGGGATCATGTCCTTGAAGTGGAGCGTGCCAGCCTTCTCGGAGAGAACCGGAATGTTGTAGGGATCCCACTGGGCGATGGTCTGGCCCTTGGTGACCTTCGCACCGTCGCTGACGGAGAGGAAGGTGCCGACCACAATCGGGTAGGACTCCAGCTCGCGATCGTTGTCGTCGAGGATCTGGATCGAACCCGTCTTGTTGAGGACGATGTTGATGCCCTCGCCGATCGTCACGAGACGGAGGCCGCGGTATTTGATGATACCGGTATTGCGGACCTTGATTTCGGGATTCTTCGAGCCGGCCGACGCGACGCCACCGATGTGGAACGTGCGCATGGTGAGCTGCGTGCCAGGTTCGCCGATCGACTGCGCGGCGATGATACCGACGGAGTCGCCCTGCTTGGCAACCTTGTTGGTCGCCGGATTGATGCCGTAGGACTTGGCGTCAATGCCGTGCTCGCTCGTGGAAGTGAGCGGCGAGAGCACCTTGACACGCTCGATGCCGGAATCGTCGATGCGCTTGGCGAGTTCCTCGGTGATGAGTTCGCCGGCGCCAACGATGGCCTTGGTCGGATTGAGCGGGTCCATGACGTCGTCCGCGGAGAAGCGACCGACGATGCGTTCAGCGAGCGAGACCAGCATGGTTTCGCCTTCGAAGATGGCCTTCTTCCAGATGCCGTCGCGGGTGCCGCAATCCTCTTCGGTGATGACCACGTCCATGGCCACGTCGCAGAGCTTGCGGGTCATGTAACCGGCGTCGGCGGTCTTCAACGCGGTATCGGCCAGACCCTTGCGGGCGCCGTGCGTCGAGATGAAGTATTCGAGCACCGTGAGGCCCTCGCGGAACGAGGACAGAATGGGACGCTCAATGATTTCGCCAGAGGGCTTGGCCATGAGGCCGCGGAGGCCGCACAGCTGGCGAACCTGCTGCTTGTTACCGCGGGCGCCGGAATCCATCATGATGTAAACCGGATTCACCTCGGGCTTGCCATCGTTGTTCTCCAGCTTGCCGAACACCGCCTTGGCGATGCGATCGGTGGCGCCGGTCCAGATATCGATCACCTTGTTCTTACGTTCGCTCTCGGTGATGATACCCTTCTTGTATTGGGACTCGACCTCATCGACCTTCTTGCGGGCGTCGTGCACGATCTCCTTCTTGTTTTCAGGAATGATCATGTCGTCGATACCGATCGAGATGCCGGCCTGGAAGGCGGTCTGGAAGCCCAGCTCCTTCAGCTTGTCGAGGGTCTCAACGGTCACACGGTCGCCAGCGACCTTGTAGGTGTTGAGAATGAGGTCACCCAGCTTGCCCTTCGGCACGGGGAAGTTGATGAAGCCGAGGCCGGCGGGCCAGATCTGGTTGAAGATCACGCGACCCACGGTGGTGAGGAGCACCTTGCGCTCCTTATTACCGAAGACGGTGTCCTTGCCGAAGTCGGGATTCGGAACCTGGATCCAGTCGTGCGTCTTGAGGACGCCGTCGGCCTTGGCGTATTGCACTTCCTGCAGACCGGAGAGCAGCGGCACGCGAACGCCCTTGGCGGGCTTGGTGCGCGGCTCGACGGTGAGGTAGTAGGCGCCGAGAACGATGTCCTGCGAAGGCGTGAGGATCGGCTTGCCGGAAGACGGCGAGAAGATGTTGTTCGTGGACATCATCAGGAGCTTGCACTCCAGGATGGCTTCCAGCGAAAGCGGCACGTGCACGGCCATCTGGTCACCGTCGAAGTCCGCGTTATAGGCGGTGCAGACGAGCGGGTGAACGCGGATGGAAGAACCTTCGATGAGCACAGGCTCGAAAGCCTGGATCGAGAGGCGGTGCAGCGTCGGCGCGCGATTGAGCAACACCGGGTGACCCTTGGTGACTTCCTCGAGGATGTCCCACACTTCGGGCGACTTCTTCTCGATCATCTTGCGCGCACCGCGGACGGTGTGCACGAAGCCGAGTTCCTTGAGGCGGCGGATGATGAACGGCTCGAAGAGCACGAGCGCCATCTTCTTGGGCAAACCGCACTGGTTGAGCTTGAGCTCGGGACCGATGACGATGACAGAACGACCCGAGTAGTCCACGCGCTTGCCGAGCAAGTTCTGGCGGAAGCGGCCCTGCTTGCCCTTGAGCATGTCGGAGAGCGACTTCAGAGCGCGATTGCCGGCGCCGGTGACCGGGCGGCCATGGCGACCGTTGTCGAACAACGCATCGACGGCCTCCTGGAGCATGCGCTTTTCGTTGTGGATGATGACGTCGGGCGTCTTCAGCTGCATCAGATTCCGCAGACGATTGTTGCGGTTAATGACGCGGCGATAGAGGTCGTTGAGATCGGAGGTCGCGAAACGGCCACCTTCGAGCGGAACGAGCGGGCGCAGGTCCGGCGGGATGACGGGCAGCACTTCCATGACCATCCACTCGGGACGGGACTTGGAGCTGATGAAACCGCCGATGACTTTGAGACGCTTCGAGAGCTTCTTCTTGATCTGCTTCGAGCGGGTCGCGCGCATCGTCTCGTGGAGCTCGGCGACGACGGCCTCCATGTCGATCTGGGTGAGCACGTCGCGGACGGCCTCGGCGCCCATCTTGGCGGTGAAGGCATCGGCGCCGTATTCATCGACGGCCTGCTGATATTCGGTTTCGGTGAGGAGCTGCTTGAGCTCGAGCGGCGTCTTGCCCGCGTTGGTCACCATGTAGTTCTCGTAGTAGATGACGCGCTCGAGCGAACGGGCGGTCATGTCGAGCAGAAGGCCAAGGCGGCTCGGCATGCTCTTGAGGAACCAGATGTGGGCAACCGGGACGGCCAGCTCGATGTGGCCCATGCGCTCGCGGCGGACGCGGGCGATGGTGACCTCGACGCCGCAGCGATCGCACACGACGTCCTTGTATTTGATGCGCTTGTATTTTCCGCAGGCGCACTCGTAGTCACGCACCGGGCCGAAGATCTTTTGGCAGAAAAGACCGCCCGGCTCGGGCTTGAACGTGCGATAGTTGATCGTCTCGGGATTCTTGACCTCGCCCTTCGACCACGCGCGGATGGTCTCCGGCGCGGCGACGGTGATGGAAACGCTGTCGAAGAGGTTTTCGTCCGAACCGAGGACGGAACGGACTTCTTCGCGGGCTTGTTCGGTGCTCATGGCGATTGTGCTCCCAGTATCGTGTTAAGGGTTAGCGAGCGCCGCCGAGGGCTTCCCCAAGGGCGGTGCGTTTGTTCAATTTGATGTCGAGGCCGAGGGCCTGCATTTCCTTGACCAACACGTTGAACGATTCCGGCGTGCCGGCGCTCAGTGTGTTGTCGCCCTTGACGAGCGACTCGTAGATCTTGGTGCGGCCGTTGACGTCGTCGGACTTGACGGTGAGGAGCTCCTGCAGGGTGTGCGCCGCGCCATAGGCTTCGAGCGCCCACACTTCCATTTCGCCGAAACGCTGGCCGCCGTATTGGGCCTTGCCGCCCAAGGGCTGCTGCGTAACGAGCGAGTAAGGACCTACCGCGCGCGCGTGAATCTTGTGCGACACGAGGTGGTTGAGCTTCATCATGTAGATGTAGCCAACGACGACTTCCTGATCGAGTTTCTCGCCGGTGCGGCCGTCGAACAGGGTCGACTTGCCGGTGGACGGCAGCTTGGCCTCCTTGAGGTAGCCGCGGACCTTGGTCTCGGGAATGCCGTCGAAGACGGGCGTCGCGACCTTGATGCCGAGCTTTTTGCAGGCCCAACCGAGGTGCGTTTCAAGCACCTGTCCCACGTTCATGCGCGAAGGCACGCCGAGGGGGTTGAGGCAGATTTCGATCGGGGTGCCGTCGGGCAGGAAGGGCATGTCTTCCTCGGGCACGATCTTGGCGACCACGCCCTTGTTACCGTGACGGCCGGCCATCTTGTCGCCGACCTCAAGCTTCTGCTTGGTGGCGATGTAAACCTTGACCTGCTTGATGACGCCGGGACCGCCGTCTTCGCCGGTCTCGATGCTCGCGATCTTGCGCTCGCGGTCGCCTTCGAGCTCGTCGAACTTCGACTGGAACGAGGCGATGATCTCCATGATCTTGATGCGGACAGGCGAAGGATCGATTTCGATGTGCTTCGCGACGGCCGCCAGCTTGCGGAGGAGTGTCTTGGTGATTTTGCGGTTGGCCGGGATGATGATTTCGCCGGACTGGCCGTTGATGACGTCGAGCGGGATCTTTTCGCCGAGGAGGATGTTCGACAAGGCCTCGGTCAGCTGCTCGCGCAGCTTGTCCATCTGGGTCTTGTAGTCTTCCTGGATCTGCTTCACCTGGCGGCGGCGATCAGACGGGGACAGGCGGTCGCGCTCCGCGTCGAGGCGGCTCGTCGAGACTTTCACGTCCATGATGATGCCGTTCACGCCGGAGGGAACGATGAGGGAGGTGTCCTTCACGTCGGCGGCCTTCTCGCCGAAGATGGCGCGGAGGAGCTTCTCTTCGGGCGCGAGTTCGGTCTCGGACTTCGGGGTGATCTTGCCGACGAGGATGTCGCCGGGCTTCACCTCGGCTCCGACGCGGATGACGCCGTTGTGGTCGAGATTCTTGAGCGCTTCCTCGCCGATGTTCGGGATGTCGCGCGTGATTTCCTCGGGCCCGAGTTTGGTGTCGCGGGCGGTGACCTCGAATTCCTGAACGTGGATGGAGGTGAAGATGTCTTCCTTCAGCACCTTTTCGGAGATGAGGATGGCGTCTTCGAAGTTGTAACCGTTCCACGGCATGAAGCCGACGAGCACGTTGCGGCCGAGCGCGAGTTCGCCGTGATCGGTCGAAGGACCGTCGGCGATGCACTCGCCCTTCTTCACCTTCTGGCCCTTCTTGACGATCGGGCGTTGGGAGAAGCAGGTGCCGGCGTTCGAGCGCATGAACTTGCGGAGTTCATACACGAACACGTGGTCCTTCGGGTTGTGCTTCGGGTGGCGGGGCAGTTCGCCGTCCTTGGTGACGATGATCTGCTTGGCGTCCACGGAAGCAACGATGCCGGACTCCTCGGCGATGACGACGGTCTTGGAATCGCTGGCGAGACGGGCCTCGAGGCCGGTGCCGACGAACGGCGCCTCGGTCTGGAGCAGCGGCACGCCCTGGCGTTGCATGTTCGAGCCCATGAGCGCGCGGTTGGCGTCATCGTGCTCAAGGAAGGGAATCAAACCGGCGGCGACGGACACCACCTGCTTCGGCGAAACGTCCATCAGGTCAACCTCGTCAGCGGCGACTTCGAGAAATTCGCCGTCGCGGCGGGCGGTGACCTTGCCAATGAAGTTGCCCTTCTCATCGACGTCGGCGTTGGCCTGGGCGATGGTCTTGCCCTCCTCTTGGTCGGCGGTGAGATAGACGACCTTGTCGGTGACGCGGCCCTTCTCCTTGTCGGCGACGCGGTAGGGCGCCTCGATGAAGCCGAACTCGTTCACGCGGGCGTAGGTGGAGAGCGAGTTGATGAGACCGATGTTCGGACCTTCAGGGGTCTCGATCGGGCAGATGCGGCCGTAGTGCGAGGGATGCACGTCGCGCACCTCGAAGCCGGCGCGCTCGCGGTTGAGACCGCCCGGTCCAAGGGCCGACAGGCGGCGCTTGTGGGTGAGCTCGGCGAGCGGGTTGATCTGGTCCATGAACTGCGACAGCTGCGAACGGGCGAAGAAGTCGCGGATCACGGTCGTGAGAGCCTTCGGGTTGATCAGCTTCTGCGGCGTGATCGAATCGACGGATTGATCGTAGAGCGTCATGCGCTCGCGCACCAAACGCTCGGTGCGGGAAAGACCGACGCGGCACTGGTTGGCGAGCAGTTCGCCCACGGTGCGCACACGGCGCGAACCGAGGTGATCGATGTCGTCAACGACACCGTCCGCACGCTTCAGGCGCACCAGATACTTGGTGGCAGCCACGACGTCCTCGCTGACGAGAATACGGTTCTCCAGATCAATTTTGAGCGCGAGCTTCTGGTTGATCTTGTAACGACCGACGCGACCGAGGTCGTAGCGCTTCGGGTCGAAGAAGAGGCGCTTGAGCAGGGCCTTGGCGTTGGCCGTGGTCGGAGGCTCGCCCGGACGCAGCTTCTTGTAGATTTCCTTGAGGGCTTCCTCCTCGTTGCGGGTCGGATCCTTCTTGAGCGCGCGGATGATGGCGCCTTCGTCGGCCGTCGTGTCGATGACACGCATCGACTTGATGTCGTGCTTTTCGAAGGTGCGGACAATGGCCTTGGTCAACGGCTCGTAGGCGCGGGCGAGCACGACGCCCTTCTGGGCGTCGATCACATCCTCGACGAGGACGAGCGTGGAGACGTTCTCGAGATCGAGGGCCTTACTGACCTTGAGGTCCTGCAGCTCGTAGAAGAGATTCAGGATGTCGAGGTCGTTGCTGAAGCCGATCGAGCGGAGCAGCGTCGTGATGAGGAATTTCCGACGACGTCGGCGGCGATCGAGGTAAACGTAGAGCAGGTCGTTGTTGTCGAACTGCACCTCGAGCCAGGTGCCGCGATCAGGAATGATGCGGAAGGAGTGCAGCAGCTTGCCGTTCGGGTGCGTGGCGACTTCGAAGCAGATGCCGGGGGAACGGTGCAGCTGGGAGACGACGACGCGCTCGGCGCCGTTGATGATGAACGAGCCGCGCTCGGTGACCATCGGGATGTCTCCCATGAAAATCTCCTCGTCCTTGATGAAGTCTTCCTCGCGGAGGCGGAGCTTCACGTAGAGCGGGACGGCGTAGGTGGTGCCTTCGCGGAGACACTCGATCTCGGAGCTCTTGGGCTCGCCGATCGTGTAGGAGACGTATTCGAGCGTCAGGCGCTCGTCGTAGGAATTGATCGGGAAGACCTCTTTGAACACGGCCTCGAGGCCGTAGGGCTTGCGCTGCTTCTCGGCGATGTCCTTCTGCAGGAACTCGAGATACGAGCTGATCTGGAGCTCGATGAGGTTCGGCGGCTGAATGACTTCGCGGAGTTTGCCGAAGTTGATGCGTTCGGAGTGAGTGCGGTCGGCCATGGAATTTCCCGTTGAGATGTGAGACGAAAAGAAAGTGACAGGCTCAGCGCTTCAGGAGCGAAGCACCGGCAGTGGGGCGCCCGGGCACGAGGCCTTGGAGCGCGAAAAGAACAAAAGAACAAAAGCCGAAGGACAGGCCGTGGTTGGACACGGCCTGTCCGGGTGTGAAACGAAGTTGGAAGCGGATAAACGCCAAGCAGCGGTTACTTGAGCTCCACTTTGGCGCCGGCGGCCTCGAGCTTCTTCTTGATGTCCTCGGCCTCGGCCTTGGAAGCGCCTTCCTTGACGGGCTTGGGCGCACCCTCGACGAGGTCCTTGGCCTCCTTGAGGCCGAGACCCGTGATGGCACGGACTTCCTTGATGACGCCGATCTTGTTGGCGCCAGCCTCGGTGAGGACGACGTTGAACTCGGTCTTCTCCTCGGCGGCGGCAGCGCCGGCAGCGGCGGCGCCCGGGGCGGCAACCGCGACGGCAGCGGCGGCGGAGACGCCCCACTTGGCCTCGAGGTCCTTGACGAGGGCAGCGAGTTCGAGAATCGGCTGGGCGGACAGCCATTCGATGACTTGGTCTTTGGTGATGTTGCTCATGTTGGACTCCTGGAGAGGATAGCGGTCTCGGTTGGTGAAACGCGTTTAAGGGACGTATCCCCTAGCCTGCTCCTTTGGATGTTGGGCTTCCCGGCTTGCGCCGGAAAATTGGGTTTAAGGTGAGTTGGTTCAGGCGGCCGGAGCAGCGGGCTGCTCCTTCTTGATCTTGGCGTCGAGCACGCGGACGAAGGCGGCACCGGTCTGCGTGAGCAGGCCGAGCAGCTGGGCGCGGAGGACGTCGAGCGAAGGCAGGTCGGCGAGCTTTGAGAGTTCGGCGGCCGTCATCAGCTTCTTGTCCACGACACCGACCTTCACCTCGAGCTTCTGCTTTTCCTCGAAGAATTTCTTGAGGACCTTGGCGATGCCGGGCGTGTTCTTGCCACCGACGACGATGGCCGTCTGGCCGGCGAGGGACTGCTCGAGATCGGGCAGGCCGAGGGCCTTGGCCGCGACGCGGAACGAGCTGTTCTTGACGACATGGAACTCGGCCTTCTCGGGGGCGAGGCGCTTGCGCAGCTCGGCGGTCTCGGAGACGGTGAGCTTGGTGAAGTTGGCGAGGATGACGTAGTCGGACTTCTTCAGGTGCCCGCTGACTTCATCGATCAGATATTGTTTTTCGGCTCTCATTGGTGCGGGCTCCTTAGAATTTGTTGAACTCCGTGGCAGCGAGCTTCACGCCCGGGCTCATGGAGGCGGAGATGGTGACACTCTTGATGTAATGGCCCTTGAAGGTGGCGGGCTTGGCCTTGCCGATGGCCTCGATGACCGCGGCAACGTTCTCGACGATCTGGGCGGGGGTGAAGGAGCGCTTGCCCACGCCGACACCGATGTTGGCGGTCTTGTCGACCTTGAATTCCACGCGACCGGCCTTCACGGCTTTGATGCCCGCGGCGACGTCGTCGGTGACGGTGCCGGACTTCGGGTTCGGCATGAGGCCCTTGGGACCGAGCACGCGAGCGAGCGTGCGGACCTGCTTCATGGCTTCGGTGGTCGCGATCGCGACATCGAAGTCGAGCCAGCCTTCATTGATCTTCGCCATCAGGTCGGCGAGACCGGCGTGGTCAGCGCCAGCGGCGAGAGCCTTGGCGGGATCATCGGTGAAGACGATTACGCGGACCTTCTTGCCGGAGCCGTTGGGCAGCGGCGTGGTGCCGCGCACCATCTGGTCGCCCTGGGCGGGATCAACGCCGAGGCGGAAGGAAAGCTCGACGGTCTCGTCGAACTTGGTCTTCGGGAACTTAGCGAGAATCTCCACCGCTTCCGCGAGGGGATACTCCTTGTTGAGATCAGCGACCTTGGCGGCGCTGTTGTATCGTTTGCTGTGTTTGACGGGCATGGGTTACTCCTTGCGGTGCGAACGTCCTTGGGGGACTCCCGCGGTGAGTGGGTTTACTGGCGAAACTCAGTCGACGACCTCGATGCCCATGTTCTTCGCGGTGCCGGCGATCATGCGGATCGCGGCCTCGTCGGAGTTGGCGTTGAGGTCGGCTTTCTTGATTTTGATGATCTCGAGGATCTGCTTCTTGGTGACCTTGCCCACCTTGTCGGAGTTGGGCTTGGCGGAACCGGAAGCGATGCCGGCGGCCTTCTTGAGGAGCACGGAGGCCGGCGGGGATTTGAGGATGAAAGTGAAGGATTTGTCGGTGTAGACGGTGATCACCACGGGGATGATCATGCCGTTTTGGTCCTTGGTCTTCGCGTTGAACTCCTTGCAGAAGCCCATGATGTTGACGCCTTGGGCGCCGAGCGCGGGACCGACGGGAGGAGCGGGATTGGCCGCGCCAGCCGGGAGCTGGAGGCGGACGTAACCTTGAATTTTCTTGGCCATGGTGAGCGGGTGATGACTGGTTGGTGGTGAGGGCGGCTGGATCAGCTTTCAGAGGCGCGCTGGACCTGCCAGTATTCGAGTTCGACGGGCGTAAACCGTCCGAAAATGGAAACGGAAATCTTGAGCTTGCCGCGGGCAGGGTCGACTTCATCGACGCGGCCGGTGAGGTTGGCGAAGGCACCGTCGGTGATCTTGAGCTCCTCGCCCACTTCGAAGGTGACCTTCGGCACTTCCTTGCCGGTGGCGGCCTCGACGCGGGCCTTGATCTCGTCGATCTCGGTCTGGCGCAGGGGGGCGGGATGATCGCCACCGACGAAGCCGATGACGCCGGCCGCATCTTTCACGAAGTAGAAGGGCTTGATCATGACCTTCTTTTCCTCGTCGTAGAGGCACATGTTGATGAACACGTAGCCCGGGTAGAGCTTGCGGACCTTGGTGGACTTTTTGCCGCCCTTGACTTCGGAGACGATCTCCGTCGGGAGAAGCACCTCGTGGATCAGGTCGTCGAGTTCCTCGGCCTTTTTGAACTTCTCAATGTAGTTCTTCACCTTGTTCTCCTGGCCGGAGAGCGTGTGCAGGGCGAACCACTGGGCGCTGGAAGTCTGGGTGGACATCGGTGACGGGACTGAGGTTAACGGCTGACCCACTCGGTGACCGCGTTCACGACATTGAGCAGCGCGAAGTCGCTGATGCTGGTGAAGAGGCCGAGCAACAGACACGCGACGATCACGACGATCGTCGAATCCTTGAGCTCGGTCTTGGTCGGCCAGCTGGCCTTTTGCAGTTCGCCGACGAGTTCGCTGACGAACAGCCGGGCGGAGCGGAAGGGATTTGCCATGTGATGTGTCGGGCGAAGGTGGCAGGGGCGGAGGGAATCGAACCCCCAACCAACGGTTTTGGAGACCGCTACTCTACCAATTGAGCTACACCCCTGTGGTTATTTCTTTTAGACGACACAGCCGGGACCCCCAAAGGAGCCCCGGCGGCGTCAATCTGAAGCTGGTTAAAGGACGCTTATTCGACGATCTCGGTGATACGACCGGCACCGATGGTGCGACCGCCTTCACGGATGGCGAACTTCTGGAGTTTCTCCATGGCGATGGGAGCGATGAGCTCGATGTCCACGGCGATGTTGTCGCCGGGCATGATCATCTCGACACCCTGCGGGAGGTTGACGACGCCCGTCACGTCCGTCGTGCGGAAGTAGAACTGGGGACGGTAGCCGTTGAAGAACGGCGTGTGGCGACCACCCTCGTCCTTGGAGAGGACGTAGATCTCGGCCTTGGCCTTCTTGTGCGGCTTGATGGACTTCGGGGCGGCGATGACCTGGCCACGCTCGATGCCTTCCTTTTCAATACCGCGGAGGAGAATGCCGACGTTGTCGCCCGCTTGACCCTGATCGAGGAGCTTGCGGAACATTTCGATGCCGGTGACGACGGTCGTGGTGGTGTCGCGGAGACCGACGATCTCGACGGTCTCGTTGAGCTTCACGATGCCACGCTCGATACGGCCGGTGGCGACGGTGCCGCGACCGGTGATCGAGAAGACGTCCTCGACAGACATCAGGAAGGGCTTGTCGAGCTCGCGCTGCGGCTCCGGAATCTCGGCATCGATCGCCTCCATGAGAGCCTGGATGGCGGCCTCGCCCTCCGGCTTGCCCTCGAGGGCGGCGGTGGCGGAACCGCGGATGATCTTGGCGGCCTTGCCGTCGAACTGATACTTGGTGAGGAGGTCGCGGATCTCTTCCTCGACGAGATCGAGGAGGTCCTTGTCGTCGATGAGGTCGACCTTGTTGAGGAACACCACGATCTTCGGCACGCCGACCTGGCGGGCGAGAAGGATGTGCTCACGGGTCTGGGGCATCGGGCCGTCAGCGGCCGAGACAACGAGGATCGCACCGTCCATCTGGGCGGCGCCGGTGATCATGTTCTTAACGAAGTCAGCGTGGCCGGGGCAATCAACGTGCGCGTAGTGGCGCTTGTCGGATTCATACTCCACGTGCGCCACCGAGATCGTCACGATCTTCGAGGCGTCGCGCACGGTGCCGCCCTTGGCGATGTCCGCGTAGGTCTTGACCTCGGCGAGACCCTTGCGGGCCTGCACGGCGAGGATCGAGGTGGTCAGCGTGGTCTTGCCGTGATCGACGTGACCAATGGTGCCGACGTTGACGTGCGGCTTTTTGCGTTCGAATGTTCCTTTAGCCATGTGGAGCTTGGAGTATGTGGTTGTGGTTGAAGTTGTTGATTTTGATTAACGTCGGAATCACCGACGGGTTGCCCTGGAGCCCAGAACCGGATTCGAACCGGCGACCTCGTCCTTACCAAGAACGTGCTCTGCCAACTGAGCTATCTGGGCAGACCAAAGCATGTGAAAAAACAGAGAGAACGACGAGGCAATGACCCGCAAAATAGGCCGTCAACTAGATTTTGCGCGATTTGCCAAATTTCCTAGGTGCCGACCATCACGCGGTAGCGACCCGGCGACAGACGCTCGCCCAAGTGATACGACTTCGCAAGGTAGTTCCTGAAAAACGCGTCCACTTCATCCCGTCCCGAGCCGCTCAACAAAACCAGCTCGCCAACAAGACCGCTCGGGCCGACAACAGCCAAAAATTCAATCGGCGCAAAATCGGACCGCGGCGGCTGTATTCCGGTAAGCGATTGCTCAATAATGTTTTCCCTCTCATTTAGCCTCCGGATTTCCAAGTAGCCGGCGCGCACCGGCAGAGTGGATTTTTGTATGCCAACCTGACCCATTCCCGCAAGCGGCGCCTCATTGCCCTGCACGAGCACGTCGGACAATTTTTCAGGAACCGCAACCACCTCCGTGCCGTATTTGAGCAGGTTTTGGTCGAGGCCCGTCCACTTGGCTTGGAAACTACCGAACAACTCTCCCGGTTCGCGTAGTCGCGCTTCGCTCAACGGACGCTGGCCATAGTTCCACTCCGTCGGGAAAAACAGCGGAGTCGGGTCCATGAGCTCGGCTTTCTCGTGCAGGATACGACTGCCCAGTGCCGTATCGGCTCCCGCCAGCTGCACGAACGGCTGCGCGCCACCTTCCCTAGCCGGCGGAGCTTCCTGCCTCCTCACCGCCCACCAACCTGACAGCGCCACGCCGAAAACGGCCGACACCAGTCCGACCCAAACGCGCCGTTTAACCGTGAACATGGGCCGCGACATCGCACCTCCTCACTGATTCGCTTCCGGCGCCGGCTGTTCAGCCGCTGCGACCACGCGCGCGAATCCTGCCGCTCGCGCCATTTCGCAGAGATCCAAAAACGCCTGCATGGAGACCTGGCGATCCGCACGCACGAGCATCACAGCGTCGGGATGCTTCTTTGTATAAGCCTCCATATGCTTCTTCAGTTCCGGCAGCGTGTATTTTCCGCCCTCGAACAGGATCACGTTATTGCTGCGGTAGCTCAAAACCACCGACGTCTCCTCGGCGTTCGCCACCGCCGTTCCAGCGCGAGGCAGGTCAACCGCGCCCTCCCCGCGCAGGCCGATCGTTTCACCGGGCGCGAGCACGAAGCGCGAACCCAGCAGCCCGAAAAACAGTGCAATCACGCCGACGTTCACCCACGCGAAAAAATCCAAGTCACGCGGTGGCGGACTGAGCCGCGATTGCAGGTCGAGCGGGCTGGTGATCACGCGTCACCTCCGCCATTCTTGCGATGTTCGCGCAGCAGGTAGCGCATCAATTCATTACCCGCCCACTCCATGTCCTGCACCAAGACACGAACCCGGCCGGCGATAAAAATTCGCCCCAAGTGCGCGGGAATCGCCACCGCAAGGCCGGCCGCTGCCGTGAGCAGAGCCTCCCACATTCCGCCCGCGAGCACTGCAGGCGTGGCGTAATTACCACCTTGGTTGAACAGCCAGAACGTCTTGATCATGCCGAGCAAGGTGCCGAGCAGGCCGAACAACGGCGCAATCTGGGCAATCGCGGCGAGTGCGCTCACGCGTCGCTCGAGAGCGGGCAATTCGGCCAAGGCCGCTTCCTGCACGGCGAAACGCAGCGCCGTTTCATCGACGTCGGTGTTGCGCAAACCGGCTTTGACCAGCTTCGCCACCGGTCCGGGCGTTTCTTCACAAAGCGTGAGCGCCTCCATCAGCCGATCCTTCTGTAGGAGGTTTTTGATGCCGTTGAGAAATTCCGTGGAGCGAATCTGGTTGCGGTGCAGGAACAGCGCGCGCTCGACGAAAACAATCAGGGCCGCCAGCCCGAGCACCACCAGCAGCCACATCACGGGGCCGCCTTTCGCGAAGATACTGTAGCTGAAGACCGTCATAGAAGAAGTTGTGCGCGCATCATGTTTCGGGGTGGGTGGGCGTCCATGCCAAAGCTCAGGGAGCGGTTCCCGCTCCGGCGCGGAATCGCGCGAGTTTGGCCTGCGCCTGAGCGATTCCGCCGAGGCGATTGTCCACGATCAACTGGTAGGCCCGTTGCGCCTCGTCGAAGCGGCCGGCGTCTTCATGGATCTGCCCGAGTTCGAGCAACGAACGCGACAGCCAGTAACGTCCTTTCGCGCCAAGTCGGGTGGCCTGCTGCGCATCCAACAGGAATCCCTGCACCACCGACCAAAAAACGGTCTGCGCCCGCGCCGGCTGTCCGCGCTTGGCAAGCGCGTTGCCCCATTTGAAACCGGCCTCGGCACGTAAATCCACGGGCGCCGATGGCAAATCGCGCAGCCGTTCGTAGATGGCCAGCGCGCTCTCGTGGTTTGACACGTTGTTGGCGGCTTGGGCGGACAACGTGTCGGCCAGCGCAAGCTGCGCGAGCAGCTCATCGGGATGCCCCGCGTAATTATTCAGCAAGTATTCATAGACCAGCCGCGCGTTGGGAAAATCGTTCAGTTTGCGGAAGAGATCGCCCTGCTTCAGTCGTGCGTGAAACACCAACTCGTCCTGCGGATAGTTCTCGATCAATTGCTCCAAAAGATTGTTGGCCTCCTCAAGTTGGCGATCGAGCCCCTGACGCTCCAACAACAGGGCTGCCTGATAGAGCGCAAGCGGCGCATAGCTGCTCTGCTTGTATTCCGCGGAGTTCACGAAATTGATCAGCACCGCCTGCGCACCCGCAAGGTCACCGCGCAGCGACAGATGCCCGGCCTGCACCAGGTAAGAATACTCCGCCGCAGTGCTTCGCCGAAAATCCGCGCGCAACCGATCCAACGTCGCGATACCCTCGGCATCGCGGCCCAGCGACAGCAGGGCCTGCGCTTTGAGCAATTGCGTGGTGCTCGTCACATTCGTGCGCAACGTCGCCTCGATCTGGCCGTTTTGCTGCAACAGCACCAACAACTGATCCGCCTGCGCCAGCGACGCCGCCGGTTGGCCGGTGTCGAAAGCCAGTCGCGCTCGCAGCCACATCAGACGAATGCGCAGCTCCTCCGGCACATCGGGCGCGCCGTTTGCGAGCAGGCGCTCCACCCGGGCGTAAGCCGCCTGCGTCTGGTCGCGCACCTGCATTTCGCGCACGAGATTCCACTCCGCCTGCCAGCGATTAACCGGGTCGAAACCCGGCTCCGCGGCCGCAGTATCGAGCAGTTGTGCCGCCGCGTCGAGCCGGTCCGCGCGGATTTCCGAAAGCACGCGCTGGAAAATCAGGATGCCGGCTGACGCCGCCAAGGGTGCTTCGTGCAGCGCCGCGTCGTAGGCGTCGGCGGAGTTGCGAAAGTCTTCAGCTCGGAAAAACGTCTCGGCCAGCAACACGCCCAGTTCCGCCCGCTCGCGACCGGGCCCAAGGATGCCGCGCAGTTGCGCAATCACGTCGGCTGCGGTGCGGTAGCGTTTCAGGTCCCACGCCACCGACAATCGGACGCCCAGCGCGTCCGAGCGCAGCGCCGTGGCCGGAAAATCCTGGAGCAATTTCTGCGCGTCCTCCTCGGCTTGCTGATAAACTTTGTCGGCCAAGGCCGATTGGGCGCGGACCAACAACAGGTCTTCAACGATGGGGCTCACCGGCGTCGCATTGATAAGACTGCCCAGCTCCCGCCGAAGCTGTTCGCGATCCGCAGCCGTCTTGGCGCCGCGCACGAGCAGATGCAACGCAACGCGCCGCGTTTCCGGCCGTTGGGCTTCGCGCAAAAGCTGCCGGAAAGCGCGGCGTCCGGCTTCGCTGCCCTCTGGGGCGATCAACCCCAACAACAGCCGGAACTGGTCGGCCACATTGCGCTCGCTCGACGGAATGAACGGCAGCTGACGCTCGAGCACCGCCTGCGCCTCCGAGGCGCGGCCAAGCGCCGCGAGCGCCGCAGCGTAATAGCGCGCGGCATCGTAACCGGTGCGCTGGCCTTGAAAACGCTCCATGTTGCCGCGCAAATTGGCCAGTTGCTGCTCGTCCACCTGCCCTGCCTGCAACTTTGATTGTTCGCGACCGAGCACGAAACGCGCTCGCTGCAATTCCGAAACCGCCGCACTCAGCGCCTGTTCGAAGAGGGTGTTTGCCTGCGCGATGTTGCCCTCGGCATCCGCCACGCTCGCGGCGAGAAAGTGCCACCAGCCGCGATCCGGCGCACTCAGTTCCTCCAACCGGCCCGCCGCCATTTCCGTCCGCGCCTGCACGACACGCCCGGCGGTGATCGCCAGCAGGCCGGCCCGCAGATGATAGGCGCTGTTCTGCGGACCCGTATAGTTTTGCAGCGTTTGCTCCGCGGCCGCGAGCTCTCCGCCGTCCAGCAGGGACGTCACCAATGAGAGTGTCACGCGCTGCCGCGCCTCTGCAGATAAACCGGCGTTACCCAAAATTTCACGATAGATCGTCGCCGCCGTCGCCGGGAATCCCGTTTGCAGCGCCTGGTCCGCGCGATTCTCCGCCACAATCCACCCGCCCGGCACGGTCTGTTCAGCGGCCGTCGCGCCGGCCAGTGGACTCGGATCCGCCACCTGTGCGGCGACACGACCGGTCAGCAGGCACACCAGCAAGAGAAGGGGACGCACCGGCATCTTCATGAAGCATGTCATGGTGCAACCCGTCACACGCGCTGGCAAGCGCCACGTGCTCCAAAATTGCCTTCGCTGTGTAACATGAAATTTCTCGCCCCACATTTCCTGTTCCGACAGACATGCCTGCGTTCGGTTCAACCCCTCCCTCCACTATGAGTATCGCTCTTGTTCTTCTTCTCGTGATCGGCGGCGGCGCGCTGCTGGTCGGCCTCTGGCTCATCGGCGCCTACAACGGCCTCGTCACCCTGCGCAATCGGTTCAAAAACGCCTTCGCGCAGATCGACGTGCAACTGAAGCGTCGTTACGATCTCATCCCCAATCTCGTCGAGACCGCCAAGGGCTACCTCAAGCACGAGCGCGAAACCCTCGAGGCCGTCATCCAGGCGCGCAACATCGCCGCCACCGCCGCCAAGGCCGCCGCCGCTAACCCGGCCGACGCCACTGCCATGAAGGGCCTGCTCGGCGCCGAGTCCGGTCTCGCCGGCGCGCTCTCGCGCCTGATGGTCGTTTCCGAAGCCTATCCCGACCTCAAGGCCAACCAGAACATGATGCAGCTCACCGAGGAACTCACCTCGACGGAAAACAAGATCTCCTTCGCCCGTCAGGCTTACAACGACGCCGTCACCACCTACAACACGACGCGCGAACGTTTCCCCACCAACCTTATTGCCGGCATGTTCAACTTCGCCGAGGCCGCCCTCTTCCAAGTCGAAAACGCCGCCGAGCGCGAGGCTCCGAAGGTGAAATTCAGCTGAGACGGCGCTTGCACCGAGAGCCGCCCATGAAGTGGGAATACAAGACCATCAAACTCCGGGCCACCGGCCTGCTAGGCGGCAAGTTTGATGAAGTGCATTTCGACCGCATGATCAACGAACTCGGGGCGCAAGGATGGGAGCTGACCGCCGCCTTCGATACCAATGAAGGCTACGGCAACACGCGGGATGTCGTAGCCATGTTCAAACGGCAACTGGCCTGAGCCTGCCATGGACTTCTTCGAAGCCCAGGATCGCGCACGCAGTCGCTCCAAGCGGCTGGTGGTGCTGTTCATCCTCGCGGTGCTGGGGACGATCCTCGCGAGTTACGCCGCAGCCCTCGCGATTCTAAACGCCGCCGGACGCAGCGAGCAACTGCAACGCGACTACTGGCGTTACCAAGAAACCGCGCGGTGGCCCGATGGCCAGTTTCACCACCCGTGGTGGGATCCCCAGCTTTTCCTGGGTATCGCGGGAGCCACCGTGGCCATTGTTGGCTTCGCCTCGCTCTTTAAGTGGTCGCAGATGCGCCAGGGCGGTTCGGCCGTGGCCGAGATGCTCGGCGGTCGGCGCGTGGATCCCAAAACCACCGATCTGCGCGAACGCCGCCTGATGAACGTCGTCGAGGAGATGGCCATCGCCTCGGGCATTCCCATGCCGGCCGTGTTCATTCTCGAACAGGAACCCGGTCTCAATGCCTTCGCCGCCGGCCTGACCACCGCCGACGCTGCCGTCGCCGTCACGCGCGGCACGCTCGACAAGCTCACGCGTGACGAGTTGCAAGGCGTCATCGCGCACGAGTTCAGCCACATCCTGAACGGCGACATGCGGCTCAATGTCCGCATCACCGCCATCGTCTTCGGTATCCTCGTCATCGGCCTCATCGGCCGCGGCCTGCTGCGCAGCATGTTCTACGGTCGAGTGCGCACCCGCGGCAGCGGCAAGGACAAGGGCGGTGGCGTTGCCCTCCTCCTCGCCATCGGCATCGCGCTGATGATCATTGGCTATATCGGTTATTTCTTCGGACGCATGATCCAAGCTGCGGTATCGCGTCAGCGCGAGTTCCTCGCCGACGCCTCCGCGGTGCAGTTCACGCGCAACCCGCTCGGCATCGGCGGCGCGCTCAAGAAAATCGGCGGCTACGCGCTCGGTGGCACGGTGATCAACAACCATGCCGGCGAGATCGGGCATTTCTTTTTCACGCAGGCTTTCAAATCCAACTTCGGTGGACTCTGGGCCACCCACCCACCGCTCAACGAACGCATCCGCGCCGTCGAACCCAACTGGGACGGCAAGCTCTTCGATCCGCCGGAGGTCGTGGATATCAAAAACGAATCCTTCGCCACCGCCGGCTTTGGCGGCGGCACGCGCTATACCCCCGAGGAAACCTTCCAACGCGTGCAGCAGGCAAAGCCCGACCTTCCACCGCCGCTTCCACAAGCGCGCATGGCCTTCTCGCCCGCCCGGGCGATGGTGGATATCGGCGCGCTTACTGAATCGCATTTCCGCCGCGCGCAGGTGTTAATCCAGTCCATCCCCGAGCGCCTGCGCGACGCGGTGCACGATACTCTGGGCGCACAGGTTGTGGTTTTCGGCCTGTTGCTCGACGGCGACAAAGCCGCGCGCGACGCCCAGCAGGCCATCGTGGAAAAACACGCCGGCCCCGAAGCTGCCGCGCAGCTCGCCGGTCTTCGTTCAGCCCTCAGCGTGCTCCATCCCGACGCCCGCCTCTCGCTGTTGCAACTCGCCTTGCCTGCCCTACGCAACCTCGATGCCGCCGGACTCGATCGCTTCGCCACAACCCTCGACGAACTCGTCCACGCCGACGCCCAGGTCACTCCATTCGAATATGCGCTGCAGAAGATGCTGCTGAGCCAGCTTCGCCTCGCACAGAACCCCAACCGCGCGGTGCAGTTCGACTCCTTCCCCGCGGTCCGCAACGAGATTGCTGTCGTGCTGTCAGCGCTCGCCCGCTTTTCGCCGACGGAATCCGAGCGCGCTTTCGCCGCCGGTGCGACGCAGCTTCCGCTGCTCGCCGGGCAGATTGCCCTGCTTGAACCTGCCGCCTGCAGCCTCGAACAAGTTGACGCCGCCCTCGACAAACTCGCGGTCAGTTCGCTGCCCATCAAGAAGCGCTTGTTGGTCGCCGCCGCTCACGTCATCGGTGCCGACGGCACCATCAGCCCCGAGGAAGGCGAACTCTACCGCGCCTTCGCCGCCACGCTCGACCTGCCAATGCCGAGCCTCGACACGGCGGCTTGAACTGAATCGATCTCTCGCAACGTATCAGATGGACGCTTCTGATCAGCGCCAGCGTCCCCACTCCCATCGCCAACCCCAGCGATAATCACCGACCCGTGGGATCGCCGTGAGGCCGGCCTCCGGCAGCGCATTGAGTTTCGCTCCTTTCGCGCGCCCACCAAGCAGGAGCTTCAAGTCACTCGGCACATACGGAATTTGATAATCCGACGACTCCAAAATCGCACGTCCATCAAGTCGCAACGCCGACACTTTCTCCAGCGATTCACTCGGAAAATGCACCCACAGTGACCGCGCGGTCGGCAACTGCCGCACTTCGCCCGACGTGGCATCTCCATTCAGCGGTCGTTCCACCAACTGCAGTCCGCTTGCCAACAGCACCAGCGCAATAGCCCCAACCCACCCAAGCCACACCACCTTGATTTTCCAACCGGCCCAGCACACACCCGCCACCGCGGCCAACAACGGCAGGAACAGCCACGAGACATAGTGAATCAAACTGAAGCGGTAAAACGACGACGGGAAAAAGTCGTTGTAGCCGAGATAAAGCAGCCCACTGAGCGCCACCGTCGCCAGCGCGGCGATTCCCGCCGCGCCTTCGCGTTTCACGCAGAAGATCACACCCGGCACCGCGAGAAACAGCCACGGATAACGCCACAACAGCGCGGTGTCAGTCTCACCAAAAAACGGCCGTCCGTCCACGAAGGTCCAGTAGAGTTTCTCCGCCAGCGGAAACGAAAAGAAGCCCACCATCGTGTGCGCCGCCTGTTCGTAAGGCGTGCGCCATGCGCCCCACACCGACAGGTTCAACGCCCCCACCGCGCCCATCGCCGCTGCGATTACCGCGATGCCGCCGAGCCCGCAAACCATCCGCTCGCGCCACGTCGCCAGCCGCAGCACCGCCCACACAAGCATTGGCGCAAAACCCAACGCATCCACCGGTCGCATGAGCCACGTCACCGCTGCCAATCCACTCAGCCACCACACCGTGCACGGCCCGCGCGTTTCCAGCATCAGCAAAACTCCGGTCAACAACGTGAGCTGCGTGGGCAGCGTGTTCCACGGCACGATCATCGTCAGTCGCAACAATTCGCCATGCGTGAACAAAAATCCAATCGCCACCGCCAGCGCGACCGTCGCCGGCACCCAGCGACGCACCAAGCGCCACCACACGGCAGCCGTCGCGAGCACGAGCAACAGATTCGGCACGAAATACGCATGCGCCGGCCACAGCTTCACGAACGGCACCCCGAGCGCCGAATATCCCAGCGGATAATGATACGTTTCGCGCGTGACCCGGCCCTCCGCGAGATCCTGCGTGGCAAGCAGGTATTTGTATTGGTCCGACCAGCTCCACCAACCGGCGCGTTCGCTCACTGGCGCGGAGCCGGGATTGAGCGGATGCGCCCAATAGGCCCACGTGTAGAGCCCGGCCAGCAATGCGAGCATCGCCCAACTCATCTCGCGCCGCTTGAGCAAGGACTCAATCGCGTCCCATCGCTGGCGCGAACGGCTCATTTTTTGAGCCACGCAATCAACAGCGCGAGCAGCAGTGAGACCACGATCAGTCCGCGGGCCCACCACTTGCGCACCTTCTCGTCCGGCAGCCACTTCTCCTCGCGCTTCGCCAGCCAGCTGAAAAACAAACCCGGCAGCACGAGGGCAAACAACCAGTGCACGCCCAAGTCGCGCAGAAAAAACCACAGGCTGCCCGTCACCGACCAACCCAGCGCGAGGCAGGCGAACAACAGCGCGAAGGTCACGCTCTTGCCCATAAAGCCGCGCCAAAGCCAGTTGATCGCAAACGGATTGACCATGCCGCGATTCAAAAGCCAGCCGCGCGGTGCTTGCAAGCCGGACAACGGCCTGCATCGTCGGCCGCGTGACTCTCGCCGAGAAACAGCAGCAGATGATCGACGATCTCCTCCTCATTGAGGACGCGCAGGAACGACTTGCCGCCGTCGTGGACCGCGCCAAACGGCGTCCGCCCCTGCCCGAAGCGGAGCGCAATGAAGCAAACCGCGTGAAAGGCTGCATCTCCGCCGCGTGGGTCGTCGGCGAAATGCGCGATGGGCGCTGCCACTTCCGCAGCGATGCCGACTCACCGCTTGTGCGCGGCTTGGTGACGCTGCTCTGCGATTTCTACAGTGACGCCACCCCGGCTGACATCGCCACCACCGAACCCGAGTTGTTCGATAAAACCGGACTCGCCCGCAGCCTCTCCCCTACCCGCCTCAACGGCCTGCGCTCCGTGCGTGCGCAAATCCGCAATTTCGCTTCAACCGCAGGGTGACACGCCTTTAAGCTCGGCACCATCGATCGAAAACAACAGCTCAGTCCGCCTTTCGCAGCTTCAGCTTTTCGAAAAGCGCATCGAATTTGGCCTCAGCAGCCTTGCCCGTGAGAAACCAACCCTCCTCCTCTAACTCGAAGATCTGGCCGTTCGCACACGAGTAGCACAACAGGAGATCAACAAATCCCTTGGCCTCGTGGACGCGCAGCCCGTGTCGGGGTGTAAAGCAATCGGCCGATTCCTCGGGAGCCTCGGCTATCGACATTATAATCGCGTGAAGCAGTTCAGCGATCTCGGTTTTGTTTCTGATTTCTTCGCGCCCGATCACATGGAATCCGTGAAAGGGGTGCAGCCTAGCCGAAACCGGCACCGACTTCTTTGCATCCACACTTGGGTCAATTGACCACACCTCAATTAGTCGCACTGCCTTCATGGCCCGTCGCAATCTCAGCATCGTCGCTTCCGTGTCGTCTTTGACGCTGATGACCGGCTGCTCGATACTAGGATGTGGCCGAGGAATCTTCGGAACTTGGAACTCCGCTTCTGTTTGTTTCGGCTTGATCGCCGATATCGGCGATGGACGCGGCAGGATTTTCGGAACAGTTACAGAATCCCCAGATGGGTGCAAAACGGCAACGAACAACAGGAACACAATGCCTCCGGCGATCAAATGGATCCGATGCATGTTAAGATCGCCTGCCCCTCACCCCGCGCAAACCCAGTCCGGCCATTTGGCTTTGGCGTAGGTGCGCACGCCCTCAATCACGGCCAGCACGGTCTCCGAAGGTTGCCCGCGCCACAGCGCGCCCATCGTAAGCGACGAGAATCCCGGCAATGGCACCACGCGCACACCGGGTTGTCGCGCCTTCCTGTCCACGAGCACGTTGAGGCCGATGCCGTCGCCGTTGGCCACGTAGCGCGTGACGAGGTCCAGCGAGGTCGCCTCGACCACATGCGGCCAGGTCGCCCCCTGCGTCTTCAGCTCCTGGAAAAAGCGTTGCACGACGTTGGAGCGCGGTTCGAGGCAGATCAGCGGTTCGGCGATCTTCTTCTGGGCAAACAAATCCGCCGCGCTCTTCAGCTTCGAAGCCTTGGGCACTTGCAGCACCAGGGGAAACGATGCGATGCGCGTCATGCGCAGCCCCGCCGGCACACGTTCATAAACGGGCAGAAACGCCACGTCGGCCTGACCCTCGCGCAACCACTCCTCGACCTGCGAGAGATAGCCCGTCGTGCGAAGGCTGAAGCGCAGTTTTGGAAACTTGGTTCTCAGCTGCTTCAACACCAACGGAAGATGGTCGCGCAACACCAGTTCGGCGCCGCAAATGCGCAGCTCCGGACGCACCGCCGCCTTCACCTCGCTGGCCACCGCTGACAAGCCTTCGAAAAACGGCTGCACATGCGCGTAGAGTCGTTCGCCAGCCGGCGTCAGCCGGAACGGATTGCGTTCGAATAACCGCACGCCGAGTTCCTTCTCCAGCGCGCCCACCTGGCCGCTTACCGCCGGTTGCTGGATACCGTAAGGAATTTTCCGCACCGCCGCGCTGATGCCGCCATGCTTCGCCACGTAGTAGAACAGCTCGAGGTGATGGACGTTCATGCGCGTCCTGAGAAAGCCCGCACCGGTTCCGGCCTGCAACGCCCTTTTGGCGTTCAAACGTGTCACATCAAAAATTCCGATGCCGGGCATCAGGCTTATCAACTCACGCCGTTTCCGCGGTTCGGTTATTCTCACGGCGCTCCGGATCACTCCCGGTTCAACCAACCAAAACCATGAACCTCCTGCTGCAAATCCTGCTGATTGCCATTCAGGCCGTGCTCATTGTCGGCCTCGCCGACTTTGTCGCCGGCCTCGTCCACTGGGCTGAGGACGCCTATTTCACCGAGGACACGCCCGTGATCGGCCCGCTCGTGATCGTGCCCAACATCGTGCATCATCATCTGCCGCGCTACTTCACCCGCCTCTCGTGGTGGGAGAGTTCACGCTTGCTCGTGCTGGCCGGCCTCGTGCTGATCGCCATCGCCTGGCCGCTCGGTTTGCTCTCGTGGCAGCTCCTCTTGTTCGTGGCGGTGAGCGTCAACGCCAACGAAATCCACAAGATGGCACACCGCACCCGCGCCGAGAACGGCTGGTTCATTTCCAAGCTCCAGGACTGGCGCATCCTCCAGACTGCGCGCCATCACGGCCTGCACCACACCGATCCGAAAAACACCTACTACTGCCCGGTCACCAATTTCGTGAACCCGCTGCTCGAGCGCATCGAGTTCTGGCCGCGCCTCGAAGAGTTTATCGAACGTCGCACCGGCGTGGCCCATCGCCACGACACCGCCGTGCGTGGCCAAGGTCCGGGTCCAAACTGGTTGGAAAAATTCCGCGAGAAACCAGCCAAGGCCTCACTCCGTCCCTGCGGACGCAACTGCCCCGGCTGCCCGCGCTGCCTGACTGCGGACCAGCGCCTCGCCGCGTGATCTCCCTGTAGGGGGCGGACCTTGGTCCGCCCTTGCATCCGAGGTCGACGCAAGCATCGACCCCACAAAATTCAACATATTCAACGAGCTCAGGGCGGCTTGAGTTACCTCAAGTCGCCCTGGCTTCAACACCCACAATCACGCTGCCATGCTATGGCCCCAAAAGTTTCGGTCCGCGGTCGGAATCGTCGTCGAGCAAATCTCCGCTTTCATCCGGCCGGTAAGTCACGGGTTCGCCCGCCTCCAGGAAGCTGCGGCCATGCTCATAGTCCCACAACCAGCACGAGCCGTCGCGCGTGTCATTGACCAGCATGAACTCGGGCTCGCCGCCTTCCTGGGCCGTAGCGATGTTGAAACGGTTGCCGGTGAGCTTTTCGACCGTGAGGCGCAGACGGCGCAGCAGCTCCGCATCGTCCACCAACACAGTCCACAAACCGGCCACCACGACCGCGCGGGAACCCGTGAAATAGTAACCGAAGAAACGCGGCACCTTGAAGCGCCCAGTGATCCCGAGCCGGCGGGCGTGGTCTTCCACCGCCTCGATGAATTTGACGCGCCAGGCCATGTCGCGGGGCAGGCGCAGTTCCGGTATGTCGATGATCATGTTGTCCGTCATGGACGTGGTTCCTTCCGTGGGTTGGTTTCACCCTTTAACGGCCACTTCAGCCACTGACTTGAGCACGATTGCCGGACCGGAATGAAAAGACCGCGCAGCCGTGTGGCCGGAGCGCGAACCGCCGGTCTGAGCGACTCGCGCAACACTCACCATCCCGGCAAATCCGGTCCCTGCCCCCGGCAGGATCCCTGATTTGGGTTTTTGCGCTTTTGTGTTTTTGTGACCATTACTCCGTTAAAACCGGCTCCCTGTGCTCCCTCTCTACGACGCCCACCAGCACTTCCATTTCGATCCGCTCACACCGCAGCGGACCGCGATCGTGGCCGACCTGCAGGCGGCCGGATTGAAACGCGCCGTCGTCAACGCCACCAATGAGGAGGAATGGCCGGTCGTCGCCGCGCTGGCCCGCGAGCACGCCTGGATTCTTCCCAGCCACGGCATCCACCCGTGGGATTGCGGCAACCGTTCGCCCACCTGGCTCGATGGTCTTCGCGCCGCGCTTCTGGCCAATCCGACCGCCGGGGTCGGCGAAATCGGTCTCGATCGCTGGATCATCGACGGCATCCGTCCTGACGACCCGCGCATCGCCGGCCTGCGCGTGGCGCCATTGGATGAACAATGCGACGTTTTCGCCGCCCAACTTTCCCTCGCAGCCGAACTCAACCGCGCTGCCTCCATCCATTGCGTGCAAGCCTTCGGTGCGCTCCTCGACGTGCTCAAGGCCACGCCTCGTCCGGCACACGGATTCCTGCTCCATGGCTACGGCGGTCCGGTCGAGATGGTGAAGTCCTTCACCGATCTCGGCGCGTATTTTTCCTTCAACATCGAGCTACTCCAGCCGCGCCACCACGCCCGCCTGGAAAATTTCAAATCCATCCCCGCCGACCGCTTGCTCGTCGAGACCGACGCACCCACCAAGCCGCCGCCGGCCGAGCTCAACCGTTTCCCCCTGCCTCCCGGCCCCGAGGGCGAAATCAACCACCCGGCCAACATCGTTGTCGCCTACGAGCAACTCGCCGGGTTGCGCGGTATCGCGCTCGAATCGCTCGCCGCGCAGGTGGAGCGCAATTTTTGCCAGCTATTCGGATAGATTCTAATAGTTCACTCCGTCCACTGCGCGTATCTTGGCATTTGCTGGCCTGGGCACACTCGCGGCTTTCCCTGCGATGGCGGATGCGGATTTTATCAAGGACACCTCTCCACAATGTCCTTGGCACCTCCCACCATTATTCAGGGCGGCATGGGCGTCGGCGTCTCCGGCTGGCGTCTCGCGCGCGCGGTCGCTCAAACCGGCCAGCTCGGCGTCGTCTCCGGCACCGCACTCCCGCTCGTCCTCGCCCGTCAGCTGCAACTCGGTGATCCCGCAGGCGACCTCGCCCGGGTCTGCGCGCGTTTTCCGCGGCAGGAAGTCGTCGCGCGCGTCTGGTCCGCCTATCACATTCCCGGCGGCAAGTCCGCCAACCAGCCGTTCAAAGCCGTGCCCATGCCCAGCCTTCGGCCCGGCCAAGCGTTTCTCGATCTCGCCGTCCTGTCGGCGTTCGCCGAAGTTGCCCTCGCCAAGGAAGGTCACTCCGGCCGCATCGGCATCAACCTGCTGGAAAAGATTCAGCTGCCCACGCTGCCTACGCTTTTCGGCGCGATGCTTGCGGGCGTGGATTACGTGCTCATGGGCGCGGGCATCCCGCGCGCCATCCCGGGCGTGCTCGACCGGCTCGCGCATGCCGAACCCGCCGAACTGAAAATCGACATCGCCGGCGCCAACGAATGGGACGACTGCCTCAACCGCTTCGACCCAGCTCCCTACGTTGCGCATCACCCGGCGCCCTTGGCGCGCCCGCAGTTCCTTGCGATCATTTCCTCTGCCACGCTGGCGATGACCCTTGCCCGCAAGTCCAACGGTCGCGTGGACGGCTTTGTCGTCGAAGGGCCACTCGCCGGCGGCCACAACGCACCGCCGCGCGGCAGTGTCGCGCTCAACGAACAAGGCGAACCCGTCTACGGTCCGCGCGACGTGCCCGAGCTGCCCAAGATTCGTGATCTCGGCCTGCCTTTCTGGCTCGCCGGTTCCTGCGCTGATCCGGAAAAACTCTCCGCCGCCCGCGACCAAGGCGCCACCGGCGTGCAGGTCGGCACGGCCTTCGCATTCTGCGAGGAATCCGGCCTGCTCCCCGAGTTGAAGCGCCGCGTGTGCGCGTTCAGCCGCTCGCTCGGCGCGTTGAAAGTGCGCACCGATCCGCGCGCCTCGCCCACCGGCTTTCCCTTCAAGGTGCTGCAGCTGCTCGGCACGTTGTCCGAGGAGGCTCGCGCCGCCGCCCGCCAGCGCATCTGCGACCTCGGTTATCTTCGCCAAGCCTACCAGAAAACCGACGGCACCGTCGGCTATCGTTGCGCCGCCGAACCGGTTGATGACTACGTTCGCAAAGGCGGCCTCGCCGAGGAAACGAAAGGCCGTCTCTGTCTCTGCAACGGACTCATGGCCAACATCGGCCTCGGCCAGATCCGCACCAGCGGCGTTGAAGACCCGCTCGTCACCGCCGGCGACGATGTGGCCAATCTCGCGCGATTCCTCCCCGCCGACCGTGATACTTACTCGGCCGCCGATGTCATTCGCTGGCTGCTCGGTAAACCAGCCATGGCGTAGGGTTTATTGTAGGGTCGGTCCTTGCAGCAGGCGAGGTTCGGAGACCCCACCCTACATTCATCCTGCCGCCACGCGCTTCACCACCTCGCCGGCCGCGGCGAAGCCAAACGCCGCCGTGACAAACACCGCGGTGCCGAATCCGCTCGCGCAATCCAACTGGAGATTCGAGCCCGGCTCGGGTTCGGTCGCGCAGGTGCCGTCGGCCCACGGGTAAACGGGTTTCTCCTGCGACGATACACACGGGATGCCGTAGTCGTTGCCCTCGCCTTTCGCAAAACCGTGGTCGCGACGCAGTTTCCGACGCACGAGCTTGAGCAAGTCGTCGCCGTGCGCGCCACCGAGATCACCGGTGCGAATGCGCGTGGCATCGCGCTTGCCGCCCGCGCCGCCGACCGTGACGACCGGCTGGCCGCGCTTCACACATTCCGCGAGCACGAGCGCCTTGTTGGAAACCTTGTCGATGCAGTCCACGACCCAATCGAACCGCTGCACGAGCAACCGCGCGGCCGACTCCGCCGTGAAAAATTCCGCCACCGTGGTCACGCGACATGCCGGATTGATGAGCCGCACGCGTTCGGCCAGCGCCGTGACCTTCGGCCGACCGATGTTGCCATCGAGCGCGGGCAGCTGGCGGTTGACGTTGGTCACGCACACATCGTCGAGGTCAATCAGCGTGAGCGCCCCGATGCCCGAGCGCGCGAGTCCTTCGACCGTCCACGAGCCCACGCCGCCGACCCCGATCACGGCCACGTGCGCCGCCTGCAAGCGCGGCAGCGCCGCCGTGCCGTAAAGCCGGCCCAGTCCGCCGAATCGTTGGAGATAGTCTTCACTCAGAGTCATGTTGTAGCGGCGGTCTATGAAGGCCGAAGCCCCCGCTCGTCAATCCCGCGGCCAAATCACGCTTCGTCTCACCGTCAGCCTGATCCGCTCGGAACCGTTTCCGAACAGGTCCAACCCGTGCATTAGTCGTGGATTGCTGCGCGTATTTTGTTCGCACGCGTCATCTGCGTTGGTTTGCCGCGGCCGCGACCATAACCTGCCGCTTTCTCAGCCAGTCAGGCTTCTATCACCCGATCCCGAGCTCCGATGAAAAACTACCGTCAAGGCAAACGCGGCGTGGATCTGCTCCATGATCCGCTGCTGAACAAGGGCACCGCCTTCACCGACCACGAACGCACCGTGCTCGGCCTGCGCGGACTGCTGCCTCCCCGCATCCTCACCCAAGCCGAGCAAATCACGCGCGTGCTCGAGAGCATCCGCCGAAAGTCCTCCGATTTGGAGAAATACATCTATCTCATCTCCCTGCAGGAACGGAACGAGGCCCTCTTCTATCGCGTGGTCATGGACCATCTCGACGAGATGATGCCCATCATCTACACGCCGACCGTCGGCCAGGCCTGCCAGCGCTGGGGCCACATCTTCCGCCGCTCCCGCGGCCTCTACATCACCGCCGCCGACCGCGGCCGGATCGCGCAGCTGCTGCGCAACTGGCCGTATGCCGACGTGCGTATGATCGTCGTGACCGATGGCGAACGCATCCTCGGTCTCGGCGACCTCGGGGCCAACGGCATGGGCATCCCCGTGGGCAAGCTCTCGCTCTACACCGCTTGCGCCGGCATCCATCCCGCGCAATGCCTGCCCATCATGCTCGATGCCGGCACCAACACACAGAGCCTGCTCGACGACCCGCTCTACATCGGCACGCCCGTGCCGCGCCTCCGCGGCAAAAAATACGACGAACTCGTCGAGGAGTTGGTAAACTCGGTTCAGCACATGTTCCCCCAGGCCTGCCTGCAGTTCGAGGATTTCGGCAACGCCAACGCGTTCGCGCTGCTCCACCGTTATCAGGACCGCATCTGCTGCTTCAACGACGACATCCAGGGCACCGCCAGCGTCACCCTTGCCGGCCTCTATTCCGCCGCGCGGTTGTCCGGCACGGCGCTGAAGGACATGCGCATCCTCTTCTACGGCGCAGGTGAAGCCGGCATCGGCATCGGCGACCTGATCGTCGAGGCGCTCAAGGCCGAAGGCGTGGACGAACCCGCCGCGCGCCAGCAATGCTGGTTCTTCGACTCGAAGGGCCTCGTCGTGAAAAGCCGCACCGACCTCGTCGAGCACAAGCGCCGCTTCGCGCACGATCACACTCCGATGCAGGACCTGACCGCCGCCATCGAGGATCTCCGCCCGCACGCGCTCGTCGGCGTTTCGGGCATGAGTGGCGCCTTCACCGAACAAGCCGTGCGCGCGATGGGCCGGCTTAACCCGCGTCCCATCGTTTTCGCTCTCTCCAATCCCACCTCAAAATCGGAGTGCACTGCGGAGCAGGCCTACACCTGGACGGAAGGCCGGGCGATCTTTGCGAGCGGCAGTCCGTTTGCACCCGTCACGCTTGACGGTCGCACCCACGTCCCGGGCCAGGGCAACAATGCCTACATCTTCCCGGGCGTCGGTTTGGGTGTCATCGCCAGCCAGGCCACCCGGGTGACCGACGCAATGTTCCTCGTCGCTGCGCGGACGCTGGCCGAACACGCAACCGACGCCGATCTCGCCGTCGGACGAATCTTCCCCGAACTGGCTCGCATCCGCGAAGTCTCGGCCGCAATTGCGATCGCCGTGGCGGAGCATGCCTTCAACCACGGCTACGCCCGCCAGATTCGGCCCGTCGATCTGCCGACGCTGATCCGCGAGCACATGTATGAACCCGACTACGCGGAATACGTGTGAGGCCAGATGTTACGTTTTCACTGTCATTGCGAGGAGCGCAGCGACGAAGCAATCCAGCTGGATCGCTACGGCGCGCTTCGCGCACCTCGCGATGACATGGGTAACCTTCATTAGGTAAGGCTCAATCGTGCCGGCCATCCTGAGCAGGACGAAGGATTCAGTCGCGCACGCAAAATCGCTCGCGCGCTTCAGCCTGAAACGTCCTTGAGCACCGCTTCAACCGCCGCGATGGCCGCGCGTTCACGCTCGGCCCAATCGCCGCGAATCAGCACGTAGGACAACCCGCGCCGGTCGAGCGCGCCGCGCCAGATGCGCATCGCTTTTTCGCGGTCCTCGGGATCGGGAAAACACCGCTGCGGATCGGGCGCGAAGGGCACATCAATGTCGAGCAGCAGGTAGAGCGCGTAGTTTTTGCACCGCTTCTCCGCCTCGCGGCGCAGTTCCTCGGGCGTCGTGCCGTAGAGCAAATCGCTCCAAAGCATCGTCGTCAGCGCATCCGTGTCGCAGATGACGACTTTCTCCATGTCACCTATTAAGTGACATTGGGCCACGGCCTCGTCTTCGCGACGCCACTGCTCCTTCGCCACGGGCAGCATGTCTTCCAGCGTGAGCGCACCCTGCGCGTCCCAGCGTTCGCGCGCGTATTCAGCAACCAGCGGAGCACGGAAATGCGCGGCGAGCCGCGTAGCCAGCTCGGTCTTGCCGGTGGATTCCGGACCGTAAACAGCGATGCGCTTGGGAGTATGGTCCTGCATTTTTCAGTCTGAAATTAAGCCGCTCTGCGACTGCCCCACCGATCGCCGCCATTCCCGCCAGCCCCACAGTGCCATCAGCCAGAAAATCACGTAGAGCCCCGACGTCAGTTGCAACCCGCGCACCCAAAACAAGCCGATTGCAATCGTGTTCACGAGAATCCAACCGGCCCAGCACTCGAGCTTCTTGCGCGCCTGCAGCCACTGCGCGATGAGACTGAAAACAAGAATGAACGCATCCCAATGCGGGGCCGCGGCATCGGTGATGCGCTGCATGACCATGCCCCAGCCCGCAGTCGCGCCCGCGCCGACGGCGACCCAGACCGCAATCGCCGTCGGCGTGAGTCGCGTCACTGGCAAATCGCTGTGCGCGGCGGTGTGTTTGTTACTCGCCCAGTGCCACCAGCCGTAGGCTTGGATGCCGAAAAAGAAAACCTGCAGGAGGGCGTCGGAGTAGAGCTTCGCGTGGAAGAACACCCACGCATAGACACACACCTGCACGAGACCGACCGGCCAGCCCCAGATGTTCTGCCGGATCATCAGCCAGACGCCGAGCACGCCCAGCACCGTGCCGATGATTTCGCCCAAACTCATGACGCCCGGGCGGAGCCGTCGAGCCACGCCTCCATCGCCTCACGGGTGATGACATGCGAGGCCGCACAGCGCGGGCACTGCACATGGATGAGCTCGCTGTCGCCAAACAACCCGGCAAAATCCGCCCGCGCGGCCGGCGCGAGCGCATTGAGGATGCGGCTTTGTTTGCAACCACAATGCCAGCGGTAGAGGCGCCGCTCGATGCGGGCGAGCGTTTCGGTGTCGGCCAGGCTGCGCACGGCTTCGACCGCGAGCCCGCGCAGCCAGTCCTCGTCGCAATCGGGATGTGACAGGAGCAACGCGCAGCGGTCCTCACCGAGATCGAAATACCGTGCGAGCCGCTGCTCGCTGCCGGCGTAGAATGCCTCGGCCGCGTGAAACATGTCGGCCGTGTCGAAGTTCACCACGCTGCGCCGTTTCTCGGCCCCGCGCGAGGGCATCATTTCGCTGAAGAAAGCGTTGTCCGCCGCCTCGCGCACGTTTTCGGTGAACAGGCGTCCGGCCACGATGCAGTCCTCGTTGTCGCCCGCGAGGAAGAGATTCAGCCGCGGTTCCTGCAGGCCGATGGTCCACGCGAAGTGTTCGTTGCGCGGGCGGGCTGCGCCGTGCAGTGTGAAGGCAAGAAGCGCCTGCCTGAGCAACGCGTCGTGCGCCGGTTCATGGCGCAGTTTGTGGTCGGCGAGATGCAGGTAGTAGTCCACGAGCAGCGGCCCCAGATCGCCCTGCACGAGCAGGACGTTGCGATGGCGGATGAAATCCACCGTCACTTGCGCGCCATTGGGTTCGTTCGACTCTGCGTCAGCCATGTTTTCGCAATGCAGGGAGAAACGCCGGTTGTCCAGCGCGCCTACGCGCACATCAAAAAGTCCCGTCCTTCGCCATAGCCGCGCCGCGTCAGTTCGGCGCGAATGAGTTCCCGGGCGCCGCGCGAGGACACATAACCGAGCACCAGGCGGTTTCCCGGCGGCGGCAGCTCTTCCGGCCCGATCACCGGCACGCCACCGACCATCTTGCCGGTCTTTTTAACGTCCACGTCAATGTAACCCGCGATGCGCACGCCCTGTTCCGCCAGGTGCGCCACCCGCTTCCGCGTGGGCCGGCCGGCGCCCCAGATCCAGACCTCGCGATGTCCGTTCCGGCCGAGGTGCCGAGCCACGTATTCAGCCTTCACGCGAAAAAAGGCCTCCGGATCATAGCGCGGGTCCGTGCGCGACAAACGTCCGGGCGCGTCGTGCCAGGTCAGCAATTCGCGCGGGACCTTCGCCATCGCTACGCCGGCATCGAGCCAGCGCAACCACAGTTCGTAGTCCTCGGGAAAATTCCCGTCGCGATAACCGCCGTGCCGCTCCACGAGTTCGCACCGGAACATCACGCTGGGATGCGCCAAGGGCGCCTCCACGAAGCGGCTCAACGCGATCTGCTCCGGCGTCACGAGCGAGTTCAGCCAGTCCACGTGCAACGCGTAACCGGCGTTGGCCACCCGGTCGCCGCCGTAGCCCACGAGACATGATACGAGGCCGGTCTCCTGATTCGTCTCCAACCAGTCGGCCTGCGCAGCCAGTCGCTCCGAATGACATTCGTCATCGGCATCCATGCGCGCTATGAACCGGCCGCGGGCCGCCGCAAGACCAGCGTTGAGCGCCGACACGAGACCGTGCGCCGGCTGCTCCACAACACGGATACGCGGGTCGCTTTCCGCCGCGCGTCGCAGCCACTCCCGCGTGCCATCGGTTGAACCATCGTCCACGGCAATCAGCTCCCAATCGCCATGCGTCTGGGCCTGCACACTGGCCACCGCGCGCGCGATGGTCGTGACGGCGTTGCGCACGGGAAGGATAACGGAGATGGTTGGCATGGGGACTACAGATGCGCCCTGCGACGGAGTCGGACATTCCAGCCGTTGCCAAGAGCGCAAAAGCGCTGCTCTCAAGGCTCTTGGAAGTCAGACCCTTTGCCGCGCTCACCGGTGAGCCGGCTCACTCCTTGGAGATCACGCCCTTCTTCTGCAGTTTGTTCACCTTGGGCCGGATCACGAAGGCACAGTAACCCTGGTTCGGGTTGTTTTTGAAATAATCCTGATGGTAGCCCTCGGCCTTATAAAACTTCGGCAGCGGGCTGATCTCGGTGACGATCGGGTCGTCGAAATGCACCTGCGCGGCCGCCTTGCCCTTGAGCGCGGCAGCCTTCTGTGCGTCGTCGTGGTAGAAGATTACCGAGCGGTATTGCGTGCCCTCGTCGGCGCCCTGCCGGTTCAGCGTCGTCGGATCGTGCGCCTCGAAGAACACCTCGACCAACCGCTCGTAACTTACAACCGCCGGATCGAACTCGATGCGAATGACCTCGGCGTGGCCGGTCTCGCCCGTGCAGATCTGCTTGTAGGTCGGATGCGGCACATGGCCGCCGGCGTAGCCGCTGACTACGTTCTTCACACCGGGCAACAACTCGAACACCGCCTCCGTGCACCAGAAGCACCCGCCCCCGAAGGTGGCGAATGCAGTTTTGGGAGCGGCGGAAGACTCGGCGGGGACAGTCATGGCGAGAAGGAGAAAAAGACAGGAAGTGATAGCGCGCGGCAGCATGGAAGTGGGAGCACATTAGCCCGGATTTATTCCGGCGCAACCCCCGCGGCAGGGCCGCGGTAAACTCCAAGCATCCAAAGCTCCAAACTCCAAAGAAATCCGGCACATGCAAATCACCCCATTGGGCCTGCTTGCTTTTTGGCGTTTGGACTTTGGGCGTTTGGGATTTACTCCTCAGCCATGGACGATCCCCGCTTGGACAAATGGCTCTGGTGCGTGCGCGTGTGCAAAACCCGCGCCGAGGCCGCCGCGCTTTGCCGCCACGGCCGCGTGCAGGTCAACGGCCTCGACGCCAAGCCCGGTCGCGATGTCCACGCCGGCGAAACCGTCACCGCCCGGGTCGGCTTGGTTACCCGCACGCTCAAGGTGCTCGCCCACCCGCGCTCGCGCGTCGCGGCAAAACAGTTGCCGGAGTTCATGCAGGACCTCACGCCGGAGGCCGAATACGCGCGCGCCAAACAAGCCTCGCTGGAACACCTGCTCGCCCGCGAACGGGGTCGCGGCCGGCCGACCAAAAAGGACCGTCGCGAAATGGGGCGGCTCTTTGGATTCGAGTGATCCGCCGGTGATTTGTCGCTCAATCCCACGCCGGTTGAGCCGTTAAGATAGACCGGTTCGCAGCTTGCCCGGCCCGACCGCGCCTTCCAAGCTACCCTTAATCCCCCACCTGCGGTGCCATCCTCCGCTTCTTCAGTTCCGGCCCGCTCCTTTCGCCACCTCGTCCGCCAATTTTTCTTTGGCCTGCTGTCGGCTGGATTGCTGGTCGTTGCGCACGGAGAACACCGCCTCATTCCCAAGGCTGCCGACGGCTTGCAGGAAGCGGGCTCGCCGCTTTTCACGGTGCTCAACAAGGAGGCGCTCGGCCTCGACTCGCCGCCGACGGATTTGCACCAACTCGCGGACGGACGCCTGCTGGTCGTGGCCGGACAACAACTGGCCTTCGGCGACGGCGCACGCTGGAGCGTTTTCAACCAGGCCGACGACGAACCCGTTTCCCGCGCCCTGACCGTGGCGGTGGACGAAAAGGGTGACATCTATCAGGCCGTGCAGGGTGGCTTCGCCCGCGTGGAGCTCAGTGAAGATGGCCGCTGGCGTCTGCGGAAAGTTGCCGACTGGCCCGCCGGCGAGACGTCGGACCGACCGGTGCCGCGCGACGTCATCATGACCAGGAACCGCTGGTTCTGGCACAGCAACAGTGGCCCCATCCTGTCATGGCGTCCCGGCGAAGAAGCCCAGTCCATGGGCTCGGCGGATACGGTCGCGCACATTTTCGAATTCGGCGGCGACTACGTGCTCTCCGGCTGGAACGGCGGCTGGATCACACGCCTGCCCCGCCCCGGCGAATCCATCTCCGCACCGCGCTTCGAATATCATGACGAGATGTATGCGACCGATTCGCAGCCTTACGGCGATGGCCAGCAACTAATCGCCACGATCAACGCCGGCCTGCAATTGTTCGATGGATCCACCTTTCGTCCTTTCGTGGACAAAGGCGTGCTCGGAGGCGGACATCGCATCAACAGCCTGAGCCGCACCGAATCCGGCTACTTTGTCGCGGCCGCGGAAAATTACGGCGTCGTGCTGTTCGACGAACAGGGCCGCATCATCCAAACGCTGGACCGCACAATCGATCACCGGCTCGGCCGCGTGTTTCGGCTGAAAACCGCGCAACACGGCCTCATCTGGGGCCTCATCACCGACGGTATCTTCCGCGTCGAGATTCCCTCGCGCATCTCGCACTACGAGCCGGTTATCCGCATGGGTTTCGAGACCGTGCATCCGCTGCGTCTCGATGGACGCCTTTGGCTCGACGGCGACAATCGCGCACTGCGTGCGGTTTACGACCAGAACGGTCACGTGACCCATTTCGAAATCGATGTGCCCGAAGGTCAGGCCATCCGGTCGCTCTCCGCGGCGCCCGGCGTGCTCGTGGCGGGCACGGCGAACGGCTCTTACTACCGCGGCCCCGACGGTTGGTTGCCGTTCGCCCCCGAAGTGCGGATAATGCGCGTAACGCATCAGCTCCCGGTGGACGGCGAATGGTTCTACTGCGCGCTGGGCGAGGCCGGCTGGCTGCGACGCACCGAGCAAGGAATCGCCATCCGCCGCCACCCGCTGCCCGGCATGGAGCAAGTCTATTACTCCGTGGTCGACGGCGACGGCACGGTTTGGACCGAACTCGGCACCGGCCGCATCGGTCGCATTCGTCCGGGCCGCCCCGGCGGTCCGGCGCCCGAACTGGACATACTCGACCCCAGCCGCGGCGTGCCCGCCGGCTGGCCGCAGGTCTTCGTCGTGGATGACGTGGTGCGCTTCAACATTTCCGATCGCATCTTCCGCTACGATGACACCACGGCCCGCCTCGTGCCCGATCCCGATTTCCAAAACAAGTTCGCCGGTCTCGGCACGATCGTTGGCCGTCCCGCGCGCGACGCCTCGAACCGGCTGTGGCTGACCACCGAGCAAGGGCTGCACATTTTCACCGGCAGCCTCGATGCGTTGCAACCCGTGAACGAATCCCTTCCGCCGGGATTCCAGCCCTACCACATGACCTTTGAGGAAGGTGGCGTCGCGTGGTTGCACTCACACCGGCGACTGGCCCGTTACGACCCGACTGTCGTGCTGCCCGATGCGTCCACCTTGCATGCCATCATTTCCCACGTGGCGCTGCCGGCGTCGGGTCGCACGCTGCACATTCCGTCCGCCCGACCGATTGAGCTGCCTTTCACCGACAACACCCTCATCGCGCATTTCTTCTGCTCGGCTACGCCGTTCACTTCCGCCATCACGTTTGAGGTCCGCCTGATCGGAGCCAGCCCGGAATGGGTTTCGTCCGGCGGCAGCGGCTCCGCGATTTTCAACCAACTCCGCGAAGGCAACTATGAGCTGCAGGTCCGTCCACGTGCGGGTTTGCAGGTGGGTGAACCGGCCAGCCTGCGCTTTGTCGTCCTGCCGCCTTGGTATCGCACCAAGACCGCCTACGGCGCCGGCTTGTTGCTGTTGCTCGGCACCGGGCTCTTCACCGCCCGCCTGGTTTCCTTCCTGCAACGCCGCGACAAACGCCGGCTCGAAAAACTCGTCACCCGGCGCACCGCCGAACTCCGCGAGGCCAATGTGCGGCTTGCCGCGCAGGCCGAGGAAAACCGCACGCTTTCGCAGGCGATCCAACAAAGCCCGGTGGGCGTGTTCCTCATCAAACCCGACGGCAGCGTCGTGTTTGCCAACACCCGGGTTTGTGAGCTCACCGGCTATACGCTGGCCGAGCTCATGGGCCGCTCGGTGGATGTTTTGAACGAACCCGGTCCCCAACACGATGCGTTGGCGCGCTCGTTCACCGAAGCCCGGCGGCGCGGCGATTCCTGGCAGGCACAGATCGGCCATCGCACCAAGGACGGCCGGCGTCTCCAACTCCGCGTAACCGCCTCGCCCCTGCGCAGCCAGCAGGGCGACGTCAGTCTCTACCTGCTCCTCATGGAGGACATCACCGAAGCACTGGCCGAGCAGGACCGGCGCCGGCGTCTCGAATCCCAGCTCTTCCAGGCACAGAAACGCGAAAGCCTTGGCACGCTCGCCGGCGGCATCGCCCATGATTTCAACAACATCCTCACCGGCATTCTCGGTTACTGCGAACTGGCCCGCCTGACGCTCGGGCCCAATTCAGCGGTCGAACAGGAGCTCACCTCCATCTCGTCGGCCGGACGCCGCGCGCGCGACCTGGTGAGCCAGATACTCTCCTTCACGCGACCCGGGCAGCCGCAACTCGCACCGCTCGATCTTTCGCAACCCGTGGCCGAGGCCTTGCGGCTTTTTCGCGCCTCCACGCCCGCCAACATCGAACTCGTGCAGTCGCTCCAATCCGGCGTCGCGCACGCCGACGCTTCGCAGGTCCATCAGGTTGTGCTCAACCTCTGCACCAACTCCGCCCACGCGATGCGCCGCAAGCCCGGCCGCATCGAAGTGCGGCTGGAGCCGGTGACCCTCGATTCCACGCAGGCCGCCGAGTTCGGCAACATTCCTGCGGGCGACTACCTGCGCCTGCAAGTGGCCGACACCGGTTGTGGCATGGACCCCGCGGTGCTCGACCGCATCTTCGATCCGTTCTTCACCACCAAGGATCCCGGCGAAGGCACCGGCCTCGGCCTGCCCATCGTGCTCGGCATCATCACCGGTCACCGCGGCGGCCTGCGCGTGAAGAGCGAGCCCGGCGTGGGCACCACCTTTGACCTCGTCTTCCCGATCAGCCGCGAACCCGGGCGGGAGACAAACCCGCCCATGCCTCCGCCCGCAGGGAGCCAGCAGGAAATTCTCCTCGTGGACGATGAAGTGATGGTCACCGACTTCGTGGCCGTCCGCCTCCGCAAGCTCGGCTATCGCGTCACCGGCATGCACGATCCGCGCACCGCGCTGGACGCGATTATTGCGGAACCCAATCGTTACGCCGCCCTGATCACCGACCTCACCATGCCGCATCTTTCCGGCGTGGAACTGATCGGCCGCCTGCAGGCGAAGGGCATCCGGTTGCCGACACTCATCATCACCGGCTACAACCGCAACTCCGCCCGCGCCGACCTCGCCTCCGTGCCGCACATTCCCGTGCTGCAAAAACCCTTCACGGGCGAAGAACTCGCCCAAGCCGTGCATCGCGTGCTTGAAGGCACCACGTAATCCGTAGCTGCCCTTGAGCGCTCGGGCGAAACCGCGGTTCTTACCGCGTCAGTTTCCGATACTTAATCCGATGCGGCTGGTCCGCGTCCCTTGCCTCGGTTTCGCAAAGCGAGAACCGGGGACAAGCACCGGGCGGCCAGCAGGCCGCAACGGTGTTCCCCGCAAGTCGCAACCGAATCTTACCGCGGCAGTTTCCGATACTTAATCCGGTGCGGCTGGTCCGCGTCCCTTGCCTCGGTTTCGCAAAGCGAGAACCGGGGACAAGCACCGGGCGGCCAGCAGGCCGCAACGGTGTTCCCCACATGTCGCAACCGAATCTTACCGCGTCAGCTTCCGATACTTAATCCGGTGCGGCTGGTCCGCGTCCCGCCCCTTCCGTTTCTTGTAATCCTCAAGGTAGGCCGAGTAGTTGCCGGCAAACCAGTGCACGTAGCTGTCACCTTCGAAGGCCATGATATGCGTCGCCGTGCGGTCAAGGAACCAGCGGTCGTGCGAGATGATCACCGCACAGCCGGCAAAGGTCTCGAGCGCCTCCTCCAACGCGCGGATCGAATTCACGTCGAGATCGTTGGTGGGTTCGTCGAGGAGGATCAGGTTGGCGCCGCTCTTGAGCACGCGGGCGAGCAGCACGCGATTGCGTTCGCCGCCGGAGAGCACGCCGACCTTCTTCTGCTGATCCGCGCCGGTGAAACCGAACTGCGCGCAATACGCGCGGCTGTTCACGGTCCGCGCGCCGAGCGGCATCATTTCCTGTCCGTCGCTGATGACTTCCCAGATGGTTTTGTCGTTCTGTAGCGAATCGCGCGATTGCTCGACGTAGGCGGTCTTCACCGTTTCGCCGGTGCGAAACGTGCCCGCGTCGGCCTTTTCCAATCCGGTGATGAGTTTGAAGAGCGTGGTCTTGCCCGCGCCGTTGGGACCGATGACGCCCACGATGCCACCGGGCGGCAGGGTGAATGACAATTTCTCGAAGAGCAGCTTGTCGCCGTAGGCCTTGGCCACGCCCTGCGCCTGCACGACCAGGTTGCCGAGACGCGGGCCGGGCGGGATGATGATCTCGAACTTCTTCTCCTGCTCGGCGACGTCCTGCTTGAGCATGGCTTCGTAAGCGTTGATGCGCGCCTGACCCTTCGACTGCCGGGCTTTGGCCGAGGAACGGATCCATTCCAGTTCCCGCGCCATCGCCTTCTGCCGCTTGTTCTCCGTGCGCTCGGCCACGCTGGCCATCGCCTGTTTTTGCTCCAGCCACGAGGAGTAATTGCCCTTGAAGGGCAGGCCGTGTCCGTGGTCCAGCTCGAGAATCCAGCCGGCGACGTTGTCGAGGAAGTAGCGGTCGTGCGTCACCGCGATCACCGTGCCCTCGTAGCGCGACAGGTGCTGCTCGAGCCAGTTCACCGAATCGGCGTCGAGGTGGTTGGTCGGCTCGTCGAGCAGCAGGATGGAGGGTTTCTGCAACAACAGCCGCGCGAGTGCCACGCGGCGGCGCTCGCCGCCGGAGAGATTGTCCACGATCGCGTCGCCCGGTGGACACCGCAGCGCGTCCATCGCCTGTTCGACCATCGGCGCCACATCCCACGCACCGAGGTGCTCGATCTTTTCCTGCAGCTTGGCCTGTTTCTCGGAAATCGCGTCGCGCGCGGCGTCATCGGCGGCCTCGGAAAGCTCGTCCCAGCTCGCGTCGTAGGCGGCGGTCAGCTCGGTGAGGTGTTTCACGCCCTCCTCGACGCAGGCGCGCACCGTCGCGCCGGGCGTGAGCTGCGGCTCCTGCGGCAGGAAGCCGACGGGGTAGCCCGGCTCGAAATGCACGCGGCCGTCGATCTCCGTGTCGATACCCGCGAGAATGCGCATGAGCGAGGACTTGCCGGAGCCGTTGAGGCCGAGCACGCCGATCTTCGCGCCGTAGTAGAACGACAGGGAGATGTCGCGGAGGATTTCCTTGCGCTCGATTTTCTTCGAGACGCCGAGCATCGAGAAGATGATCTTCGGGGCGGATTCGTCGGACTTGGCCATGGGCGGAAAGCTGCGGAGCCCCGGCCCGGAGTCGAGCGCAAGAAAGCCGGGTGGGCATTCTTACCGTAGCCGCGCTTGAGCGCTTGGGCGAAAGCGTGGTCCTGCACGCGCGTTACCACGTTGTCGCTGCGCTCCAACGCGGCTACGGCACGTCAGTTGTGGGTCAGCGCGCTTGCGCGCGCCCCGGACAAGCGCCCGCAAGCGGGCTGCCCACCCTAAATCCCAAACCCGAGACCCCGGCTTCCAGGGTCACACCTCATACAGCCGCAGCGGCACCGGGTCGATGATGCGGGCCTTGGGCAGCGCCAGGGTGAGCTCTCCCTTGAACCAGTCGCGGGCGCCGGGGTCGCCGTGCGTCAGCACGATGCTGCGGGCCTTGGTCTGCACCGCGAACTCCAGCAGCTCGCCGCGCTCGGCGTGGCCGCTCAGCTCGAAGCGCTCGACGCGGGCGCGGACCTTGGTCCGCACGTCCACGCCGTCGAAATGGAAGGGCGTGCCGGGCTTGGTCGCGAGCAGCTTGCCGCCGGGCGTGTCGGGATCGCAGAAGCCGACAAACCCGATCGTGTTGCGCGCGTGGCCGACGAGACCCGAGGCGAGCGTGTAGCTTGGCGTCTTCTCGACTAGCATGCCGGAGCTGACCACGTAGAGGCCCTTCTGCTGCGGCTCCTGGCCGGGCGAGAGTTTTTTCGGCAGTTTGCGCAGGCCGAGGTCCTTGAGGATGCGCGCGTCGAACTGCACGTCCTTGGTCTTGCGCGAGACCTCGTCGAACAGCTCGGAGAGACCGATGCCGAGGCCGCCCGCGAAGATCGGGCACTCGATGAGCCGGCCGAAGCGCCGCGCGTCGTGGAACACCGCGAGCAGCTCCTGCATGCGCCCGAGCGCGAACACCGGCAGGAGGAACGAACCGCCGCGCGCGATGGTGTCGTTGATCGAATCGATGAGGCGCGCGATCTCGTGCACACGCTCCTTGCCGAAGGACCGTTCGGTCATGCCGCGCGTGGTCTCGATGATGAGCGTGTCGAAGTGCCCGATGGGAAAGTGCGCGCCCTTGAGCGTGCGCAGGTGGTCGAAGAGCACGTCACCCGTGAGGAAAATCTTGCGCATGCCGTGGTGGATCTCGACCGCGGTCGCGCCGGCGACATGGCCGGAGGGATGGAACATCAGCTCGAGTTCGCCGCGCTTGCCCTTGATTTTCTTCACCTTCTTGAAGGGCAGGCCGTGGAAGCGCGAGGTCAGCCGCTCGATCTCCTTGTGCGTGAACAGCGGGTAGCCGGGGATGCCGTCCTCTTCCTTCTGCTTCTGCATCACGTTGGCGGAATTGTGCAGCATCTTCTCGATGAGCA
>JBIQJF010000103.1:0-2544 GCA_044507675.1 Opitutales bacterium
GCAGCAATTCGTGCGGCACAACCCAAGCGCGGAGCCGCTCGGGACGCGGTTCGGGCGCATAGGGACTGGCGTAAGGTTCGGAGATATCCGGCGTGGGCCGCACTTCGACGCCGTTGACGCTCACGCGCAGTTCTCGTCCCTTCCACGGATGCGTGCTCTCCAGCCGTAGGCGCGCGTCCTCGCGCCAGCCACCCTCCGGCGGGGCCAAGTCCAGCGTGAACCCGGCGCGCCGCCCCGGTTCCAATCGGCGCTCACGGCTGAACTCCGAGGGCGCGCTGGAAGTGATGTTCGAAACGGAGAGGAAGTAATGCTGCGGCTGACGGGCCAGCCAAGTCCGGTCCTTCAAGCGCTCCAGCACATCGAACGGCGGCACCTGAGGCTCCGCCCCGAGGTTCCGGTAGTAGACGAAATTGAACAGGCTCACCCCGGTGGCGCCCCGCGCGCAGGCCAGATGGGCCGCCGTGGCGAGTTGCTCGACAGTCATGAGCCCATAGCCACTCGCCTCTGCCGTGCCATCCAGCATGGCCCGACGGGTGCCCGTCCGGCCGGAGTTCGCGAAGGTCAGTTCCAGATAAAGGGGCGTGTCCGGAATCAAGCGGTGGATCGCCGCGAGGTCCGTCTGCTGTGTGCTGATGTAATGACAGCTCAGGTTCACCCAGTCGACCCCCGCCTCGACCCATGCGTGCAGATCGATGCCGAGGGAATCGTGACCGGAAAGACGCGACGGCACGCGCACGCCCAGCGTGCGGCGTCCGGTGCTCGACGGCGCCTGATCCAGTGCAGCGCGCACTCCCTTGATGAAATCAAGCATGATGGCGCGCCGCTGCTCGCTCGTGGTCTCGATCGAACGGAAGTAATCGGCCCAGCGCATGAAATCGAGTTCGAGTCCTTCGAAATCATACCCGGCACAAAGCTCGCGTATGAAGCCGAGCTTGTAGGCCGGCACCTCCGGTCGGGCCCAGTTCCAAATGCGCGCCGTGCGCAGCTTGAGGCGCGTCGGGGGTTCGGCGGCATACGCCAGCCGCTCGGCCCAGGGGAGCGCGAGATACTCGGCGGGATCGGGCTTGAGTTGGTTTTCCGGATGATCGAGCAGCATCCGGCTCTGCGCGGCCATGGCCCCAAGGGCGACGGGCAGCTCCGCGTCCCGGTATTCGCCGCGGGCGAATGCCTTCAACACGTCCCACGACTCACTCCCGTGGTAATCGTTCAATCGCAGCGACACGTAGGGCACCACGCCGCGTGCCCGGCAGCTCGCGATGAACGCGGCCACCAAGTCCCCGCCGTCGCGCATATACCCACCAATCAGGTCCGGATCCCGTGCAGCCATCCCGGTGAACCAGCGATAGTGTTCATCGGCCGGATATTGTTTGCTGCGCCACCACGGCACCCAGCCGTTGCCCGGCTGCAACATGTGGACATCGGCACCTGCGGCTTCGGCCACGCTTGCATCGAGACGCTCCGGCACGGTGCCGTGCTCCGCACCGGGTGCCGGACAACTCTCCACGTTGGTCGCATCATTGCTGAAGATGATCCGAGGCGGCGTGGGCCGCACCGTCGTCGCGCGAGCCACCACGCCAATCGCGAGGGCAAAGGTGCCGAGTGACAGGCAATGGCCGGCGAGGGTTATGAAACGGTGGTTCATGGCAGTCGTTTCGCGAGCGGAGTGATGATAAAAAATAGAAAAGCCGTTTCGCGATCATGGATTGAAATCATCCATCGAGGCGCGAAACGGCGATATAATCTCTATAAGCTCTGGCTGAGCTTGCCCAGATCTCGTTAGGTCTTCCGCGGTTATTAATCGCGGAAGACCGTTGAGACCCTGAACCTTAAGTAGATCGAAACGTCAGAACCGGAAGGCGGCGGTGAGGGTGACGCTGCGCGGCGTGACCCAGAAGAAGTTCACCGGGGTCGTGACGCGAGCCGGGTTGCTCAGGTCGCCGCCATCCGGCCGCGCAATCGTGCCGAAGTAGACCGGCTTGTCGTAGTCGAACAGGTTGCTGACGCGCAGCGTGAGGTTACACTGCAGCTTTTTGCTGATGCGCCAGTTGTAGTTCACCGTGGCCGTCGCGGTCGTGTAGGCGGGCTGATAAACCGGGTCCAGCGCGCCCACGCTTGGATCGTCGATCGCGGCATTGGGATTGGCGGGATCACGAATGGTGTCACTGCCGCGATACCCGATCACCGACTTGCCGCGGTAGTTGAGACCGGCGCCGACGCGCAGTCCCTTCAGCAGGCCCTGGCGGAAGGAGTAGTCGGTGTAGAGATTCCCGGTCGCGTCCGTGAGGCGATTGAGAATTTGCTTTTCGTCCGTCAACGAGGCGCGCCAGTTCATGAGGTTGTTCCATCCCGTCACGGCGGCAGCGCCGTCAATCGAGGAAACGGGTCCGACTGTGGCGGTGTCGCCGTTGAAGACGCCGCCGGCGTCCTGGACGATGAGCCGCAGGGTTTCGAGGTTCTTGCCGAGATACTCGCGCATGTGGTGATACGTATCGGTCTGGTAACCGTCGCTGAGCGCGCCGTTGAGCATCAGGCGCCAGTTGGGCG
>JBIQJF010000018.1:0-70229 GCA_044507675.1 Opitutales bacterium
AATGAAGACGTTCATGCGGGACACGGCCCGGCCGAGAACTGAAAACGCCAGGGTAACGAGGAAGTTCAGGGCGATAAACGGCGCCGCGATGCGCAGGCCGAGTTCGATCACCCGGGCGGTGGCCAGGGTTACCTGTTCCACGACGCCGCTACCCACCACCGGCATACCCGGCGCGGCGAAATCAAAGCTCCGTGCGAAAGCGGTGATGACCGTGAGATGCGCGCCGAATAAAAAAAACAGCAGGACCGCCAGAGACATCACGAACGCCGCCAAGGGTTCGGACGACATTTCCGGCGCGCCGAAGCCCGGCGTGGCCGAGAGACCGATCTCCGTGGACATCAATCGCGCGGCCATTTCGACCGCGGCAAAAGTCATTCGCACGGTGAAACCCATGGCGAGTCCGAGCACGAGTTCGCCGGCCGCAGCCAGCGTCAGTCCCCACAAGCTGGTGGGCAGCGCGCCTGGGGGCACCAGCCCGGCGACCAACAGCGTGAGACAAAGCGCCAAGGCGACCCTCACCATCGGCGGGATACTCCGGTCGTTGCCGAGCGAGGGCAGCAGCAGCACGATTCCTATGCTCCGCAGGAAAACCATCAGGAAGGCGAAGAAGTAGCCGACGCTCATGGAGAAATGCAGAGTGATTCTTCGCTGCGCTCAGAATGACACGCGACGGATTTGCGCCTCAGTGCGCGAGGCCCGGCATCCGGTTGATGACGGAAATGGCGAACTCCGTAAGCGAACGCAACAACCACGGCGTAAGCAGCAGCGCGAGACCGGCCAGCGCGATGAGCTTGGGCGCGAAGGTCAGTGTGGGCTCCTGCAACGAAGTCACCGATTGGAGAAGGCTCGAGATGAGGCCGACGACCATGAGCGTGATGAGAAACGGCGCGACCATATAGAGCGCGAACATCACGGTGGACTTGAACAGGTCGATGGCGATTTCGGGATTCATGCGGGAGAGTTTGCTTCAACCTCAGCCGAAGCTTTGCACCAGAGACTGCACGATGAGCCGCCATCCGTCCACGAGGACGAACAGCAGGAGTTTGAAAGGCAGCGAGACGACGTTGGGCGGCATCATCATCATACCCAGCGCCATCAGCGTGGAGGACACGAGAAAATCGATGACGAGGAACGGCAGGAACAGGAGGAATCCCATCTGGAAGGCCGATTGCAGTTCGCTCAACACGAAGGCGGGAATCACGACGCGCATCGGCAGGTCCTTCACCGCGGTCGGGCCAAAGCCGCCGAGTTGGAGAAAATACTCCAGATTGCGCGTGCGGGTCTGTTTCAACATGAAATCACGCAGCGGCGCCGCGCCGCGATCGAAGGCTTCCGCCGAGGTGATCTCCTTCGCCATGTAGGGTTGGATGGCCTCGGTGTTGATGCGATCGAAGGTCGGTCCCATGATGAAAAAGGTCAGGAACAGCGAAAGACCGATGATGATCTGGTTGGACGGTGCGCTGGGCACGCCGAGGGCCGTGCGCACAAAGCCGAGCACAATCACGATGCGCGTGAAGCTGGTCATCAGCAGCACGAGCGAAGGCGCCACCGACAGCAGCGTCATCATGAGCACGAGCTGCACGGCGACACTCAGGTCGGCCGGACGATCGGCTCCCTCGAGATTGATGTTCAGGCGGAGCGGGCCGCCGGAATCGGCCGCGGCTGAAGAAGCCGGGGCGGCCGGAGCCGCTTCCTGGGCCGACATGGACGGAGCCGACAGGCCGAAGGCCAGCAGCACCGCACCCAAAAGCAGCAGGCGGAACGCGAAGAATGCGGAACGGCTTCGGAAAACGGGCAGGCCGCCGGATTCGGCGGCGCGCTCAAAATGACGGCAGAAGAAACCTGTGATCGGATCGCTCACAACTTGGTGGGCGGTTGACCGCCATCGAGCGGGGTGAGCATTTCGATGCTGCCGGGACACACCCCGAGAAGGAATTTCCGGCCGTCGTAATCGGCCACGACCAGATACTGGCGCGAACCGAGCGGGCGGGTTTCAACGATGGCGAGGCGCGAGACCGAGCCGTTGCCGGTGGCGGTCCGGCGCTTCTGCCACAACCACCAGCCACCCGCGGCGGCCGCGATGGCGGTGCCGAGGAGCATCAGGGTGTTGGTGCTGCCAGCGCCGGCCGGTGCGGCAGCATTGGCCGGCGCGGAATCGCGCGGGTAAATGACGTCGTCCTGTTTCTCCTGCGCCGCAAGGGGCAGGACAACCAGACAGAGCAAAGTGACGATGGACGGCAATCGCCTCATGGCTGGGCGCTGCCGACCAATTCGGTGATCTTGATGCCGAAATGATCTTCGACCACGACGACCTCGCCGTAGGCGACGAGCTTGTCGTTCACGTAAAGGCCGACCGGATCGCTGGCCTGCTGGGTGAGTTGGACGACGGAGCCGGGCGACAGTTCGAGCACGTCGCGCATCGGCAGCTGGCAGGAGCCGAGCTGGACGGTCACTTTGACCTTCACGTCGAGGACGATATCAAGGGTTTTTTCTTCCATGGGAGGAGGGAGACGGGGTGATGGGTTGGCAGTCGGCGTCTAGTTTGGCCGTGAGTTGCACAGCGACATGATCGGCATCGATGCCGACCGTGCCGGTGAACTTGGGCACGCCGTTAAGAAGGACATTCGTGCGCCGGATCTGGTCGGCGGGCATCTCGATGACATCGCCGACACGCAGATTGGTGATCTCGCGGAGGCTAATCGAAAAACCGTTCCACTCGGCGCGCACGGGCATCGTGATGTTGTCGTAGGATTCCTGCCAGCTCGCGCGTTTCGCCACGACAGCTGTCACCGTGGCGTCTTTTTGACGGCGAGCCTGCATCTTGCGGACGAGCGGTTCGATGGTGTAGTAAGGCACGCCGATCTGGATCTGTTCGGAGCAGTCGCCGAAACTGGCCTCGAGCGTCATGGCGAGCACCACGGCATCGCGAGGGGAAGTCTGGAGGAACCGGCCGCTGTTCTCGTGGCCGATGATCAGCGGGGTGAGCTCCTGCTCGCTCTTCCACTGCTGGCACCACTCTTCGAGGATCATGTGGACGACATCGTCCATCAGCGCCACTTCGATCTCGGTGAGGTAACGCTCGGTCTTCACCGAATGACCGCGACCACCCAGGAGGCGGTCAGCGATGGTGAGGGCGAGCCGGGGATTGATATCGATTACGCTGACGCCGGTGAGCGGTTCGGCCTTGAACAGGCAGATGTGCGTCGGGCTGGGCAGCGCCTCGGTGAACTTGGCGTAGTTGACCGTCGTAAGCTTGGCCATCTTCAGGCCAAACTCCATGCGCAGGAACAACGAAAGACGCGCGCTGAGATAACGAATAAAATCCTCGTGCACGAGGCGCAGCCGACGCAGCTCGAACTCGGAAAGAAATGCCGGGTTGCGAAAATCGTAGGGCTCGACCTTGGCCTGCGGAGCTCCGGCCGGCGTGGGCCGGCCGTCAGCACGGATCAGCGTGCGTTTCGTGGCGGTCTCGACGGCGCCGCCCTGGGCAAGCAGCCGGTCGATCTCCGACTGATCGAGAAAGTCGCTGACGGGCTTCTGGGAATCTTCGGCCATGGCGGACGGGATTACTGCACCACGAAATCCGAGAAATAAACCTGCTCGGCGACACGACTGCCCAAGGCCTGGTTGTAGGCCGTGACCAGCTTCTCGCGCAGAACATTCTTGGCGCCGGGCTCCTCGAGATCAGTCAGGCTGAGCGACGAGAGCACGCCGAGCGTGACGTCCGTGAGCTTGGCCTTGTTTTCCTCGAAGGCGGCCTTGATCGTATCGGGCTTCACGCCCGTGATGACGAAACTGGTCTTGAGATAACGCGTGCCCATCGTGCCGGAGAGATTCACGACGACGTTGGTGAACTCGTAAGTGTCACCCGCGCCGCCGGCCTCTTCCTTGCCGTGGCCCTTTTTCTTTTCGCCGTGGCTTTTCTCGGCGGCCTTGGCCGTCGCGGTCTCGACCGGCAAACCGCCCGCGGCCTGCGCCGTGGCGAGTTTCTGTTCGAGACGCGGCAACAGCACATATTCGGCGACGGCCCAACTGGCGGCCGGCGCGGCGAACACGGCCAGCAGCACGGGCAGCCAGGCCTTGAGCCCGGCAAACCGGGCACCGGCCGGAGCCGCGCCTTTTTCGGACGCGGTCTTGTCGGGCGCGGCTTTGTCCGGTGCTTCCTTGGCTTCGGGTTTGGCAGCCATGGCGAAAGATCAGTTCGGGCTTAGTTGCGCTTCAGGTTGACGATGTCCTCGAGGACGGAGTCGGAAACCGTCACCAAGCGAGACGCGGCCTGGAAGCTGCGCTGGGTCGTGATGAGCTCGGCAAACTGGTCAGTGAGGTCCACGTTGGACTGCTCGAGAGTGCCCGATTGAATCTTGGTGCCAGCGGGGGGAACGCCAATGTCGCCGATGACCGCGACCGCGCCAAAGTCGAAGAGATTGTTGGCCTGTTTCACGAGCTTGGTCTCGTCATCCACCGGGAGCAGACCAATCTGCTGGCTGGCGTCCGTCGTGCCGTCGTTGTAGAAGGCCGTGATCGTGCCATCGAGGCCGATGCTGACGTTGGTGACATTGCCCCAGGTGGGCACGGTAATCGGGTTGCCGTCGGCGCCGAGCACGCTCTTGCCCTGGGCATTCACGAGGTTGCCGGCGCTGTCGAAGTGGAACGAACCGTCGCGCGTCGCAAACAGGTTGGCACCGTCCTGCACAACGAAGTAGCCCTTGCCCGCGATGCCGAGGTCGGTGGGCTTGCCGGTGCTGTTGAGCGCACCCTGCGAGTATTGCGTGGAAATGGCGCCGACCTGCACGCCGGAGCCGATCTGCGCGGTGCCGCCGGCGGTGCCGACGGTGTTGCTGAACGTGTCGGCGAAGCTGGTGGAAGCGCTCTTGTAAGCGGTGGTGTTGACGTTGGCGATGTTGCCGCCGATGACTTCAAGGCCCTTGCTGAAGGTGCGGAGAGCGCTGACGCCGGAGGTGAGAGTGCCGATGAGGGGCATGGTGGATTTGGGTTGTTGGTTGATGGATCAGGCCGCCGGAGGAAGGTCGGCGGGGGTTTCGGTGATTTGCGGGTAAACGGGCGGCGTGTATTCGACGCGTTGCACGGAGGAGAGCGGGTAACGCACGCCATCAATCATGAGCACGGGGCCGTCGGCGCTGTTCTCGATGGCCGTAACCTGGCCGGTGACCGGCAGGCCGTCGGCATCCTCGACGGTGACGTTGCGGCCGAGCATGCCGCTGGCGGAAAGGTTTTGTTGATCGGCGCGCAACAGCGAGATCTCCCGCACAAGCGAGTTGCTCTGCTCCAGCGCGGTGAACTGCGCCATCTGCGCGATGAACGCGGTGTCTTCCATGGGCTTCATCGGATCCTGGCTCTGGAACTGCACGGCGAGGAGCTTCATGAAGTCGGTGGAGTCGAGCGTGGTTTTCTTGGGCGTGCGCACGAGCGCGTCGTTGTAGGCGGCGGCGGTCGTGCCGTTGGAGCTGGTGGAGTTGACGGTCATGGTGATCAGGCGAGAACGGACAAACGGAGCGAGGTGGGCAGAAACGCGGGCACGCGCGGGACGGCGGGCTCGGGAACGAAGCTCTCGCTCAAAGCGGAGCGACGGGAAAAGGGAGAGGCGGAAGCCCACGCCTCGGCGCGGTGCGCGAATTGTTCCTGTTGCGCCTGCTGCTGGGCATGGCGATGGGCGGATTGGTGCTGCGCACCGGCATCGGCCGGGGAGTTGGACGAAGACGCCGGCGAAAACACCGGATCGAGGAAACGCTGCAAGTGACCAGGCGCGGCGGCGGCCACGGCCTGCCACTCCTTCGCGAGGGCTTCACGCAGCGCGGGCGAATCGGTGCGAAAATCGGTGTGCACGACACCTTCGCGGAGTTCGACGCGGACGGTGAGGTCGTCACCGCCGAATTTCAGGCGCAGTTGCACGCTGCCGGCGCGATGCATCGAAGCGGAGAACTGCGCCTCGGCGAGGCTGGTGACGGTCGCGACAGCGCGCTCGGCAAAGTTCTGTTCCACAGGCGCCGCCGGTTCGACGGTGATTCGCTCCACCGTTGGCGAGACCACTTGGAAATCCGCACGCACCGGCAAAACCGACAGAATCTCGGGATTGCGGGGTTGGCGGGTTTCCTCGGTCGGGACAACTGACATGGTGCCTTCCGTTTTAGCAACGGCGATGCCATCCACGAGAGAGTCCGTCTTAACTTGTTTGTCTCCAGCGACTACAAAATTTCTTTCAGATGCCTGCAGGGGCGTATTTTCGAAGACTGTTTTTCCGTGTTCCGAAGCGGCAAAATTTTCCGGACGCAAAAACACCGTTTCGGCCCGACTGTCATTCAGGGGCAATTCTGCCGAAACGCGCACGACGGCGCGACCGGGCAACTCCAACTCGGCGTGAACTTCCATCGGTGCATTCGGCGCGAGCACATGCCCAAGCGACGAAGCGGGCGCGACGACCGGCGACACCGTGCATTCGATGGCGCCATCCGCGGCGACTTCGAAGGCGGGCGAAACCGCGACGGGCGCGTTGGCAATGGGCGTTGCGACAGAAGCGGTCGCATGGGTGGTCGCCGCGAGAGAGGGTGATGCGGCCGGAGGCAGGGAAACATTACTGGGCGACGGCGCCCGATCGAAAGTAGCTTGAGCTTGGGCCGGCAACGTAACCGGCAAGGATTGCCCGTTGTGCGCCGCAGCGTTGTTGAGACTCGCATCGTGCGCGATCGCCTCGCCGGCTGGTTCTCCAGGCGTTGCCACCATCGCGGCTTGCACGGGGCGGTTCACGAAACCGGGTTTCACCTGCGCGGGCAATTCAGTCGGAAAGGGGCGTCCGTTGGGCAGCATCACGTCGGCGGATTCGGACGTCCCGTCCGCTGCGGACACCGGAGCTGTGGCCGACTCGCTCTGAGCCGGCGCGGCAACCTGCAACGACTGGAGCAAGGCCGCGACAAAGGCGGCCGCATGTTCGTATTCTTCGCGAGAAATGTCCTGCGGACGGGCGGGAGCGCTTTCGGTCTCGGTCACCGGCGTGTTCCCCGCAGCGGCGGAGCTCGGCCTGACAAAACTGGGAGCGGTCGCCGGAGCCTTTGTGACATCGGTTCCCGTCGGACGCGAAGCAGCAGGCGTCGCCGCGATCACCGGGGCGGCGGCACCGTTCGTGACGCTCGCTGTCGCCGAATTATCGGCGGAGAGCAAATCGGCAAACTCGGGCATCACGTCGCCAGAGTTCGTTTGCGCGATGGTATCGGCCGGCAATCCGGACTGGGGCGCGGCGTTGAGAATACCCGTGCCGGCGGCGGAAGCCGCGGCGGGGCTGGCAGGAAAATTGGGCAAGGTGGAGGTCATGGGAACGTCCATCCTTGGAGCGCGGCATTGTGCCAGCCATGGCACGCCGGTTGGAAAAAATCAGGAAGCGGACTTGGACTTCATCAGGCGAAGTTTCTCGGAAAGAGCGGCCGCGCGACGGGCAAGGGTCCCGTCAGGTCCGGCTGTTTTTGCCATCTCCTCGAAGATCGGCCCGACCGAATCGGACTTCATCAGGGAAAGGATTTTCACGACGGTGGTGTCGTCCATTTCGCGCAGGATCGCGACGGCGCCGCGCGGGGTAAGGTTGGCGTAGGTCTGGGCGAGGTTGCGGAGATTCCTGGCCTCGTCGGCCTTGATCTCGATAACCTTGCGAGCGATCTCGGCGCGCATCGCCTCGATGTCGACGCGGATCTTGGCCAGTTCCTGCTGCTCGGCGGCGAGGCGCGCAGCGCGTTGGTTGAGCAAATCCGCCTGTTGGCGCAGACGGGCGCGCTCCTCCTTCAATTCGGAGGAAAGGCCGTCGATCTCAATGGTCCAGAAGTCCCAACCCTGCGCCTTGTAGTCGTCGAGCGGCGGCGGCGGGATGGCGGCAATGGCTGCGGCCACGAGGCCGTCGGCCGCGCGCCAGAACCAGCCGAGGCCGACCGCAGAACCGGCCAGGATGCCGAACAGCGCAACAAGCGGGGGACTGGTGAAGATTTTGGCTATGTTCATGACAGGGCGGGTTGACGGAAGGCGCGGAAGCCGGCGAGTTCGTCGAGTTCCTCCTGACCGGCACGCAGGACGTCGAGGCGGTGCCTGTCGCGGGCCTTCTCCTCGAGCCGTTGCACGGTTTTCAGGCGGCGGTTGGCTTCGATGTAGTCCTGGCGGCGGGCCTGCATATTCTCGCGGGCTTCGATGACCTCGCGCTCGGCCTCCATGACGGCGTTGCATTCACCGCGATAAACACGGATCAACGCAGCGGCATCGGCCGCGAGGAAGCGGTCGGATCGACCGTGAAAGAGCACTTCGGCGAGATCGGCGGCGCGCTTGCGCAGCGCGGCAAGCTTTTCCTCGCTCTGGACGTAACGATGGACCGCAGCGGCGAAGACCTCGCGGGCACGGAGTTCCTGGTGCGTGCGCAGCACGCCGACCGGTTGGAGGGGGAAGCGGAACTTTTTCATGACGCGACGATGGATTTGATCCTGGCGTAGCTTTCCGTTCGGGAAGAAAACTCGTGCACGCCCTGTCGCAGGAACTGACGGAGCGGCTCCTGCAGAGCGATGGCGCGGTCGAGTTGGGGGCTGGCGCCCTTCTGGTAGGCGCCGATGGACACGAGGTCCTCGTTCTTGCGATAAAGCGCCAGGTGTTCACGGGCCGCGGCGGCGTGGGCCACCTCGTCGGGCGTGCAGATGTCGCGAGTGAGGCGGCTGACGCTTTCGAGCACGTCAATCGCCGGATAGTGGTTGAAGTGCGCCAGATGGCGCGAAAGCACAAGGTGACCGTCCAAGATACCGCGCACGGCGTCGGCCACAGGCTCGTTCATGTCGTCGCCTTCGACCAACACGGTGTAGATGGCGGTGATAGAGCCCTTCTCCCCTGCCCCGGTGCGTTCGAGCAGGCGCGGCAGCATGGCGAAAACGGACGGCGTGTAACCGCGGGTCGTCGGCGGTTCACCGATGGCGAGGCCGATTTCGCGCTGGGCCATGGCGAAGCGCGTCACGGAATCCATCATCAACAACACGTTCTTGCCGGCGTCGCGGTAGGCCTCCGCGATGGAAGTGGCGGTGAAAGCCGCGCGCAGACGCAGCGGCGCGGAAGTATCGGAAGTGGCGACGACGACGACCGAGCGCTTCAGCCCTTCCGGACCGAGATCCTTTTCAAGAAATTCACGGACTTCACGACCGCGCTCACCCACGAGCGCAACAACCACCACGTCGGCGTTGCAACCGCGCGCGATCATGCCGAGGAGCGTGGACTTGCCCACGCCGGAACCGGCGAAGAGACCGAGACGCTGGCCGCGACCGAGCGGCACGAAAGTGTCAATGGCGCGCACGCCGGTCGGCAGCGGATCCTTGATGCGCTGGCGACGCAGCGGGTGCGGCGGCTTGGTGTCGTGCTCGGTGCGGTCCACCGGGAGCAAACCGAGATTGTCCATCGGCCGGCCGAGCGCATCGAGCACGCGACCGAGCAATTCGGGGCCGGGACGCGGCAACGGCGGACGCTCGGCGGCGGCGACTTCGCAACCCACGTGCAGACCGGCGGTGTCGCCGAGCGGCATGAGCAACACACGATGTTCGCGGAAACCGACGACTTCGGCGCGGACCGAGTAGCCCGTGCGCGGCGACTTCACCACGCAGATTTCGCCGAGGCCGACATTCGGGCCTTCGGAATCGATGATAAGTCCCGCGATGCCCGTGACGGCGCCCACGCGCTTCACCGCCGGCGCATGCCGCACCTGGGTGCGGATGACCTCGACGAGGGGAGCAACTGAAGGGACCGTGCTCATTCGCCGGAGAGACCGTGGGTCAGCACGGCAAGTTTGGTTTGCTGGCGAGCGTCGGTGAGGCCGAAGCGGCTGCGCACCTGGCAGTCGCCGGGCGAGAGGCTGACGTCGATCTTCACCTTGAGACCGGGATAGCGGGCGAGCCACTCAGGATTGACCTGCTCCAGAAGCTCGGCGTCGCGCGGACAGAGGGAGATTTCCAAACCATCACGCTCGGGGAAAAGTTGCTCAAGGGCTTCATGGCAGAGCTTCGCGACGACCTCGGCGGGCGGCTCGTAACCGGCGAGCAGGCGGCGCGCGATGTCCACGGCAAGCGCGGGCAACGCTTCCCGCAATTGCGTCAGCGTGGCGGACTCGACGGTCGTGAGCTTGGTGAGCACGCCTTCGCTGAGCTGCTGCATCTCAACGCGCATCTCGACCAGTTTCTGGTCCACCATCGCGCGGGTGGCATCCACGCCCTTGTGGTAGGCGGCCTCAACCTTCGCGGCGACCTCCGCTTCCGTAAACGTGCGACCGGCGCCAGGCAGCACGGCGCCGATGAGCGGACGGTCGAAAGCGATGAGTTTCGCGAGGGCCATGAATTATTTCCGATTCTGGGTCTTCGGTTTGCGATTGGAGCGCTCCGCAAGTCGCGGGCTGGAGCGGTAAGGCGCGAGGACCTCGTCTTCGCCGAAACTGCGCATGATGCCTCGCTGGATCCAATCCACGGTCGCGGGTCGCGCGGCAAATGGCGCGCGACTCAGGCTGAAGCTTTGGAGCTGGATGAAATCGTGCATGGCAATCAGGCGACAACTGCGGCGGCGTCGGCATCGATGGAGATTTGTCCTTCCTCCTCGAGGCGCCGGACGGCCTGGATGATGAGATCCTGGGCGGCTTCGACGTCCTTGAGGCGAACCGGCCCGAGCATCTCGATTTCCTCCTTGAGGCTTTCGGCGGCGCGCTTGGAGAGACCGGCGTAGACCTTGTTGCGAAGCGGTTCGCTGGCGGACTTCATCGCAATGGCGAGGTTGCCGGAGTCGATTTCGCGCAGGATGCGCTGCAGATCGGCCGGCTGGAGGCGGTTGAGATCCTCGAAACTGAAAAGCTTCTTGCGGATCGCCGCGCTGAGCGTGGCGTTGCGCTCCTCGAGGCGGCCGAGCAGGGTCTTGCTGAGATCCTTCTCCAGGCTGTTGAGCAGGCTGGCGACCGCGCGCACGCCGCCACTGTGGTGGAAAGCGGGACGGTTCTTCGTGTCGAAATGTTTGCCGAGGCTGCGGGCAATCTTGTTCACCAACTCGATGGAGGTGGACTCGATGGTGCCGAGACGTTCGAGAACCTCCTCACGCAGATCGGGACTGAGCAGCGGGAAAACCTCCGCGGCCTTGGTCGGTTCGAGGTAGGACAGCACGAACGAAATCGTCTGCGGCTGCTCGTGCTTGATAAGATTGAAAATCTGACGGCCTTCCATGTCGCTGATGTCCTTGATGACTTCGATGGACGTGCCGACCGCGGGGCCCACGCGACCGACGATGGCGGAGGCGCGGTGATCACCCTTGGCAAGTTCGAGCGTGCGCTGGACGAAACCGATGCCACCGGTGGCGGCTTGCGCACTGCTGGCGACGACGCTCGCGAACTCCTCGATCGCCTGCTTGCTGACACTTTCTGAAATCATCTGGAACCCGGCCATCTCGCGGCAGAGGTTTTCGATTTCGACGTCGTCGAACTGCTTCAAAACCTGGGCCGCGGCCTCAGGGCCGATGCTGATCAGGAAGATGGCCAGCTTCTGCTGGCGGTTGAGCTTGGCGTAATCGATGTCGGCCATGACCTAAAAGGGATCAGTTGTTCTTGGACGGAGCCGGTGTGCCGACCCAGTCGCGCAAGGCGGTGCCGATGTTGACGGGCTTCTGCTTGATCAGCTCGTTGAGCATTTCCGGCGTCACGGCGCTGCCGTTCTGCAGGGAACGGGCGGCCAGCTCGGGCGGCATCGCGAGCACTTCGACCGGGACCGGTTCGGGTTTCTGGCGGGAAAGCAGGCGGAGGAAAACCAGGAGCACGATGCCCGCGCCCACGACGGCGGACCAACGGCTGCCCGCCTCGATCCAACCCTGCCACTTGTTCTCAGCCTGGATGGCTTGAATCTGTTCAGCAACGGGCTCGGCGGCGAAAGCGACTTCCTGCAGCGTGACAATGGTGTCGAGCGGTTGACCGGGCTCGGGCTTGAGACCGAGCGCGTTGACGACGACCTGACGCAACGCATTCAACTCCTCGGCCGAACGCGGCTGTTGCACGGGTTGCGGAGCGGGCGCGCCCTCGGCGGGCGGCGTGGCCGTGGCAGGAAAAACCGGCGCGCGCTGCGCGACGAGCACGGCGGCGGTCACGTTCTTGATCGTGCCGGGGTTGCGCGTCGTGTTGGTGAGCGTGCGGTTGATCTCGTAGGTGGTGGTGCGGTTCTTGCGATTCTGTTCGGTGCTCGAAACGGGTCGATTACCCGCACCTTCAGAGGTCGCGGCCTTTTCAGGGACGTTGGCGCTCACGCCCACGGCACCGCCGCCGGCGCGGGTCTCGGTGCTGTTGTTCATATCCTCGGTCGAGGTCTGCGAACGAACAACCTGGCCTTCAGGATCGAAGACTTCGGCCGTGATGGACGTGGCTTCGGTTTCGATATCGGCGGAAACGCGCACGACGGCCTGTCCGGGTCCGATGACTTGGGCGAGCATCGTCTCGACTTTGCGGGAAAGGTAATCCTCGACCTGCTGCTTGTAGCGCATCTGGGAGGACGCGGTGCCAAGGGTCGGGTCCTGCTTGAGATCCTCGGAAAGCACGCGGCCGCGGTTGTCCACAACGGCGACCTGGTCAGGGCCCAAACCTTGCACCGCGTTGGCCACGAGGTGGCGGATGGCGTTGACTTGGTCGATTTCGAGGCGGGAGCCGCCCATGTCCACGAAAACGGAAGCGGTGGGCTTGATACCCTGATCAGTGAGCAGCAGGCGGTTTTCAGGCTGAACGATCATCACGCGCGCGGTGCGCACGCCGGAGAGCTGGCTGATGGTGCGCGCGAGTTCGCCCTGGAGCGCACGGAGATAATTGGTGCGCTGCACGAAGTCGCTCAGGCCAAACTGGCCTTTGTCGAAAATTTCAAAGCCCACGCCCTCGCCGCTCGGCAGGCCCTTGGCCGCGAGATCCATGCGCAGCTTGTAGACGCGGTCGGCGGGCACGGAAACCGTGCCACCGCCGGACGAAATCTGGTGCGGGATGTTCTGCGACTGGAGGTAGCTGATGACCGCCGCGGAGTCCTTGTCGCCCAAGCGAGCGTAGAGCAGTTGATAATCAGGCCGGCGTGACCAGAGCACGACGGCAATCATGCCGCCGATGACGGCCATCGCGGCGACAATCAGCGAGACGCGCTGGTTGAGGCCGAGGTGCGACCACAGATCGATGAGGGATTGGGCGAATTTCTTCATGGGGCGGATGCCGGGGCGAAGAGAGAACGAGAAGGATTAGAAGGAAGTGAAAGGATGGGCGGGCTCACACCTGCATGCGCATGAGTTCCTGGTAGGACTCGACGAGTTTGTTGCGGACCTCGACCATGAGCGTGAAGGCGACGGAGGCTTCCTGCATGGCGATGACGCTCTGGTGAAGTTGATCGCTGTCGCCGAGGAGGACCTGCTTGGTGAGTTCGGCGGACTGGGCCTGCTTTTCGGACACCGTCGTGACCAAGCCCTCGAGCATCGTGCCGAAACTGCCGGTCGGCTCCGCGAGGCGCATGCCATCGGGCAGCGGGGGGGCGATGGCCGTCTTCGGCGTGGCATCGAGCGGCCTGAGTGGCAGGGAATTGAGGGCCGCGGGAGGAATGGAACCGATGATGGACATGGGGAGGCGGTGTCAGGCGGGTGGCATCACTTGCCGATTTCGAAAGTCTTCATCGCGAGCGTGCGCGCGTTTTTGACGACGGAGAGATTGGCCTCGTAGGCCCGGGAAGCGGTGATCAGGTCCACCATTTCGAAGGCAAGATTCACATTGGGCATCTGCACGGTGCCATCGGGACCGGCGTCGGGATGCTGCGGGTTGTAAACCGCCTGACCCGGCGCCTTGTCGGTGGAAATACTGGAAACACTGATCGTCTGCAACGGGGAGCCGCCGGCGCGCTTCACGAGCTCGTTCTCGAAGGAGACGATCTTGCGCTTGTAGGGACCGCCCTCGGGCGTGCGCGTCGTCTGGGCGTTGGCGATGTTCTGGGCAACGATGTCGAGGCGGATCTTCTGGGCGGTGAGCGCCCCCGACGTGATATCTACACCGGAAATAAGGTTCATGGCCGGGATCAGACGCTACGGCCGGTGATGGCCATCTTGAGCTGCTTGATGTTGCGGGAGACGACCTCGGTCAGAAATTCGTATTCCACCGCGTTCTTGTTCATCGCGAGGAGTTCCTTCTCGATCTCCACGGAGTTGCCGTCGGGGCGCACCGCGCGGGCGAAGGGATCCTGGGCCAGCGTGGGGCGGATCGTGTCGGCGGTCCGGGCGAAATCGCCCGTAAGCGTGCTGGCGCGCAGCTTTTCCGCAAAGTCGGCCGACACGTCGAGGCGCTGGTAACCGGGGGTTTCGGAATTGGCGATGTTGGAGGCGATCGCCTCCTGCCGGAGAGCGGCCGCATCAAGGAGCTTCCTGGCCAGCTGGTAGTTGGTGGTCTGGAAGATGGGGTCGGTCATGCCCTCGCCCATACCACGCCGCGTGCCAGCATCGCCGTGCGTCGCTGTAATCACTGATGACCAATGTTATAAAAATTTCTCAGCGACGTCGCTCGCTCGGCGGCTCTTGGCCGGGTCAACGCGCAGGCAATTTTTGCCGCCACGCCCCACCGCGTTCAGAGATTTTTGGTTCTCCCCCCTTAATACGCGGCGAATTTGGCCGATGGACAAGGTGCTGAAACCTTATGAGGGAAAGTGAGTTCGAATTCATCCGCAAACTGGTCTATCAGCGCAGCCGTATCTGCCTGGATTCCGGCAAGCGCGAGATGGTCACCGCGAGGCTGGGCAAACGCCTGCGCGCGACCAACCTTGGATCCGTCACCGAATACTGCCGCCTGCTCCAGTCGCCGCAGGCCGGCGAGGAACTCGCTCATCTGATCGACGCGATCTCCACCAACCACACGTTTTTCTTTCGCGAAAGCGCGCACTTCGATTTCGTGCGCGACCGCATCGTGCCCGAGATGAACCAGCGGCAGCGCGCCGAACGCTGGCCGCGTTTCCTCGCGTGGAGCGCCGCCTGTTCCTCCGGGGAGGAACCCTACTCCCTCGCCATCACGTTGCAGGAATCCCTCGGCGCCACCTGGGACTGGCACATTCAGTGCACCGACATCTCCCACCGCGTGCTCGACCAGGCCAACCGCGGAATTTATCGCGAGGACGTCGTGGACCGGATGCCGTCGGCCACCGTGCGCAAATATTTCCAGAAGGGCATCGGCCCCCAGCACGGCAACTACCGCGTGCGTGCCGAACTGCGCGAGCATCTTTCCTTTCAGCAACTCAACCTGCTCGAAAACGAACCTCCGCTGACGGAGGCGTTTCATGTGATCTTCTGCCGCAACGTCATGATCTACTTCGACCGGCAGACGCAGGAGGAGCTCGTGCGCCGCCTCAGTCGTCGCCTCGTGCCCGGCGGCTACCTGCTCGTGGGCCATTCCGAAAGCCTCGCGGGCATCGGTCACACGCTCGAACTCGTTCGTCCCGCCACCTACCGGCGCTCCCCCGCCTCCTGACCATGTCCCTCGCGCGCAAAATCCGTGTCCTCATCGTGGACGATTCCGCCTTCGTGCGGAAGATCGCCACCGACACCCTCGGCGCCGATCCGGCCATCGAGGTGGTTGGCACCGCCGCCGATCCGTATCAGGCGCGCGACCGCATCCGCGAGCTGAAGCCCGACGTGCTCACGCTCGACCTCGAAATGCCGCGCATGGACGGCCTCACTTTCCTGCGCCTGCTCATGGAGCATCGGCCGATGCCTGTCATCGTGCTCAGCTCCCTGACGCAGCGCGGGTCTGATTACGCGCTGGAAGCGCTTCGCCTCGGCGCGGTGGACGTGCTCGGAAAGCCGTCCGGTTCGAGTTCGTTTGGCAATCTCGGTCCGCGCCTCATCGCGATGATCAAGGCCGCCGCCACCGCCCGTGTGCGTCTCGGCAGCGCCGCTTCGCCGCATGTGAGCCGCACGCTCCCGGCCCCGCTGCACCGCGACCCGCGCGCCTGCATCCTGCTCGGCGCGTCCACGGGCGGACCGGAATCCCTTCGCGAAGTGCTCACCGCGCTGCCCGCCGGCCTCCCCGGCATTGCCATCGTGCAACACATCCCCGCCGGTTTTTCGCGCGCCTACGCGGACCGGTTGAACGCGATCTGCGCCTTTCCCGTTCGCGAAGCCGTGGACGGCGAACGCCTCGATCCGAACACCGCGCTCATCGCCCCCGGCAATTATCACCTGCTGCTCGGCTGGCACGGCGACCACTATCGCGTGCGCGTGACCGATGGCCCGCAAATCTGGCACCAACGTCCCGCCGTGGACCTGCTCTTCAAGTCCGCGGCCGATTGCGGCGCGGCGCCGCATTGCGTGGCCGGTGTGCTCACCGGCATGGGCAAGGACGGCGCCGAAGGTTTGCTGCGTCTCCGCGAAAAAGGCGCCAGCACCTTTGCGCAGGACGAAGCCAGTTGCGTCGTTTACGGCATGCCCAAGGCCGCTTGGGAAAATGGCGGCGCGCAACGCCAGCTGCCGCTCGACCGCATGGCCGCCCACTTGATCGCCCGTTTTCTCGCCCCCCTCGCCCATTCCGAATCCCGGCCGCCCCTAGCCTCCCGACCGCCGTCCGGGACGCGCCCGCCGATACCCACCGCCCGCCATGACTGAACAAAACCACCCCATCCTCATCGTTGACGACGAGCCGGTCGTCCTCGGCGCCCTCAAGGAGACGCTTGAGCGTGAACGTTATCACGTGGTCGCCTGCTCCAGCCCGATCAAGGCGCTCTCCATCCTGGCCGAGCGGCAATTCGCCGTCATCATTTCCGACCAGCGCATGCCCGAAATGCTCGGCTTGGATTTCCTCGTCGAAAGCCGCAAGACCCATCCGAACGCCTCGCGCATCCTCGTCACCGCCGTCCTCGCGCTGCCCACGATCGTCGAAGCGATTAATCGCGGCGAGATCTTCCGCTTCATCGCGAAGCCCTGGCTGCGCGAGGAACTGCTGGCAACCGTGCGCAACGCCATCCAGCGCCACGACCTCATCACCCACAATGAGGAGTTGCAGGCGCACTCGCAGCAGCTCAACGCACAGCTGACCGTCGCCAACGCCGACTTGGAGCAAAAGGTGAAGGACCTCGAGACCGAGCGGCAGAAGCTCGACGCGGCCAACACCGAACTCTCCGCCCGCTACGACAGCTCGCTCGAACTCTGCCGCCGCATCCTCACGGCCTACGATCCTGTGCTCGGTGGCCAGGCGAAAGCGCTCGTCGAATTCGCCACCAAGATGGGCGAGACGGAGCATTTCAACAGCGACGAATGCCAATCCCTCGTTTCCGCGGCCTGGTTGTGCGACCTCGGTCTCATCGGCATCTCGCGCGAACTGTTGCGCACGTTCCGCTCCGCACCCGGCAGCCTTACCGAGCGCGAACGCAACACGCTGCAAAACCATCCCGTTTACAGCCAGACGCTCGCGTCCCTCGTGGACCCGCGCCCCGAAATCGGCGCCATCATCCGCGGGCATCACGAACGCTTCGACGGCACCGGCTATCCCGATGGACTCGCCGGCAAAAACATTCCGTGGGCGGCGCGCTGCCTTGCGGTGGCGGTCGGTTACGTCGAGTCGGGCCTGCCCAAGCAGGCGGCCATTGATCAGCTGCTCGCGCGCTCCGGTTCCTTCTACGACCCCGAAGCTGTGCGTCTCTTCCTCAAGGTCTCCAACCTGGTGAACCTGCCGCGCAGTGTCCGCGAGATCCTCCTCGACGAGCTCGAACCCGGCATGGTGCTCGCGAGCGGCATCTACAGCCCGCACGGCCTGCTGCTCATCGGCGAAGGCCAGCTGCTCGGTCCGGCAACGATCGCCAAGATCCACGATCACAACCAGATCACGCCCATCAGCCAGCGGCTGCTCGTTTATTCGTGATGCCCGGTTTGCTTCCAGTGTATCCCAAGAGAAAGCCCGCCGGTAACCGGCGGGCTTTCCTACACACACCACAAGCTGAATCGGCGCTTGTTCACCCTTGTTTATCGGCGCGCCTCTCGGCGGGTTTAGGGTGGCGCTTCCGCCTAAAGTTAGGTGATTCGAGGACGACTTTAAGGGGCATCGCAAAGCCGTTGCAGATGCGTTTAAACAGTCACTTTTCAGTCGAAACCGGCCTCTCGTTCGCCGGTGCGTCCTGTCCATGAGCGGCGCGCCGAGCATATCCTCGCTTTTTGTCCAGCGCGTGGTCGTCGGCGTCGGCGACATGGCCGCCTCGAACAACACCAGCACGATGCTGAGCACCTACGCGTTGGGCTCCTGCATTGGCGTGATTGCCTACGATTCGGTCGTGAAATGCGGCGGCATTCTCCACCTGATGCTGCCCGAGGCCTCGGTTTCGCCGCAAAAGGCCGTCACCCAACCGGCGATGTTTGCCGATACGGGCCTGCCGATTTTCTTCAAAGCGCTCATCGGTCTGAAGGCCGAGCGGTCGCGTCTGAAACTTTTCGTCGCCGGCGGCGCGAGTGTGATTGCGGGCCAGGATCCGTTCCGGATCGGCGATCGCAACACGCGCTTCACGCTCGATTTCATCGCGCAAAACCGGCTCAACCTCGTCAAGGCCGAGACCGGTGGCACCCTGAACCGCACCGTGCACCTCGAACTCAGCACGGGCAATGTGAACCTCATCAGCCCCGCGGGGAAAGTTACCGTTTCGCTGGCCTGAGCCCCGCTTGCGACATCGCTTAAGCGCGTCCAAAATCGCGGCGCAAAGCCGCTCACACAGTTAGAGACACCGGGTTGATTTTCAGGAGCCGGGAAGTGGCGGCGCCGCTCGTTGACGCCGTTCGCGCCATTCAGCTCACATCGACATCGCGCCTTCCTGGAAGCGCTCGCCGAGACGGGCCGACGCCTTTTCCAAAACGATGGGCATCGCTGACTCGAGAATCTCCGGCGTGAAGCCCCACTCCTTGAGAAATGCGCCGTGCACGACACCGAGGAAACCCTCCTCCATGACGCCGGGGCCCATCGAAGTCGCGAGATACTTCGCGGCATGCAGGTGCGCGAGCAGGGGCAGCGCCGCCACAGGCGCACTGGTTGGGGCGAATTGGTGTTCGACCGCTTGCACGAAAAGCGCCGGGAAATTCCAAGCCTTGAGCAGACGCATGCCGGCATCCGCGTGGTGATAACCGAGCACAGTGCGCTCCGCCTGTTCCCATGTGCAGCGCGTCTGCTCCGCACACACACGGATCGCGGGATAAAATGACGCGCAACCGTGCGCGAGGGCCAGCTTGCCCATGTCGCACACCAATCCGGCCGTGTAAGCGACCTGCGGATCAAGCCGTTCGGTCGTGCTTGCGAGCACCTCGCCCGCAATGGCGGTAATCAACGCATGCCGGCTGAAATCGCCAGGCGTCCAGCGGAGTCCCGGCCCAAGGCTGCTTTCCCAACGACCCACGAGGGCGAGCGCGGCGAGACGATAGATTTCTTTGGCGCCGAGGCGAAACACCGCCTCCTCAACCGTCGCGACCTTGCCGCGGCTCAAGGCCGCGGAATTCGCCAGGCGCAGCGTCGAGGCCGCCAGCGATGCATCGAGGGAGATCAGGCGTTCGATGTCTGCCGCGGAACTGTCGTCGCTCTGCAAGGCCAGCGAGAGTCGCGGCAGCAGGGACGGAGCGCACGGGAGCTTGAGTGCGGCTTCGCAGACCTTGTCGAGTGTCGGAGGGAGAGTGGAAGCCATCGGAGTGGCGCGGAAATCAAGCGGCCTGCAAAATCGAGGCCGGGTCGAGAATAAGCGCGATGTTGCCGTCGCCGAGGATGGCGCCACCGGCGACGCCGGGCAGGCCTTGCATGAACGAACCGAGGTTTTTGATCACAACTTCCTGCTTGCTGATCATCTCGTCCACGAGGAGCGCGGAGGTGCGGCCCGAATGTTCAATGATGACCACAATGCCTTCCCAGGGCTTCTCGGCGTCGGCGGGAATGTTGAAACGGCGGTGCAGGCGATGCAGCGGCAGGATGCGGCCGCGGAGGTCCATGACCTCGCCCGTGCCCTGGACGGTGGAAATCGCCTCCTGTGTCGGACGGAGCGCCATCTGCACCGACGTGGTCGGGAGAATGAACCGGTCCTGGCCGACGCGCACGACGAGGCCGTCGATGATTGCCATCGTGAGGGGCAGCTTGATCTTGAAGACGGAGCCCTTGCCGACCTCGGACTCGATCTCGATCTTGCCGCGCAGCTTCTCGATGTTGCGCTTCACGACGTCCATGCCGACGCCGCGACCGGAAACGGCCGTGACCTTCTCGGCAGTCGAGAAACCGGGGGCGAAGATGAGATTGAAAATCTCTTCGCGGCTAAGCGAAGCATTCGGGGCGATGATGCCCTTTTCGACGGCCTTCTTGAAAACCTTGTCCGGGTTGATGCCCCGGCCGTCGTCGCGCAACTCGATGACGATGTTGCTGCCTTGGTGGTAGGCGCAGAGATGCACCGAACCGAACTCGGGCTTGCCGGCCGCAACGCGTTCGTCAGCGGGCTCGAGGCCGTGGTCCATGGCGTTGCGCACCATGTGCACGAGCGGATCAGCGATTTCTTCAACAACGGTGCGATCGAGTTCGGTTTCGTCGCCGGAGGTGGCAAAATTGACTTTCTTCACGCAGCTGCGGGCGAGATCGCGCGCCAGCCGCTCCATTTTCTGGAAGGTGGGCTTGATCGGAATCATCCGCAGCGCCATCGAGGTGTTCTGCAGCTCTTTGGTGAGGCGCGTGAGCTGAGCTACGTTGCGCTGCAAAGTGCTGCCCTCGACACCGAGCGAGCGGGCCGATTCCATGATCTGGCTCTGGACGATCACGAGTTCGCCGACGACGTCCATCAGGGAGTCGAGCTTGTCTGTGCTGACGCGCACGGTTTGCCCCGTAGCCGCCTGTTTCTCGACACCGCCGGTCTTCGCGGGACCGCCCACGACGGGTGCGGGGGCTGGCGCGTGTGCCGCGGCAACAGCCTGAGGCGTCACAGGAGCAGGTGCGGCCACCGGGGTCGGCACCACAGCTGGGAATGGAATCGCCACTTCGGCCGGAGCCTCGGAAGCCGGAGCCGGCTCGACGGAAGGAGCCGGCGCCGCCACCGGAGCCGGAGCGGTGCCACCGCCGGCCGCGGCCAGGCGCTTCACCGATTGAATGAGATGGCTGACCGGAATAATTTCCGTCGGCAGCTTGCCCTTTTCGAGAGCCACGCCGACCTGCTGAGTGAGCGCGTGCAAGGCATCGCGGCTGCGTAGAATTTCGGTGATGATGACCGAATTGAGACGCAGTTTGTTCGTGCGCGCCAAGTCGAGAAGCGACTCGACCTCATGGGCGAGCGTGTGCATCGGCACGAGCCCGAGGAAACCGGCGTTGCCCTTGATGGTGTGGAACGAACGGAAAATGGAATTCAGTGCCTCGGGATTGTCGGGCTGCTGGTCGAGTTGCAGGAGCGCGGCCTCGATTTGTGCAAGGTGATCCACGACCTCGGCATGGAACTCGGAAAGCAGCTCCTGATTTTCCTCGATCTCGAAAGTCATGAGCACATCGCTCTTCTCCGTTTTCGCCGGGGCGGCGGTTGCGCTGGCGGCAGCCGGAGCGGACTCGGCACCGGGACAGGGCGGCACGGCGGCTCCATTGCGCGCGGACTCGATGGCGGGGCCGAGCCATTCCACGGTGCCGCGGAGCTGCTTCAGGAGCGATTCGGTGAACGGCTGGGCGGTATCGAGGCTCTTTTCCAAAGCCGCCAAGAGCTGCGCCAACGGCGCATGCAGCGCGGGCTGGTCGCTGCATAGTTCGCACAATTCACCGACCAGGCTGTAGGCCGGCACCAAACCGTCATCGCGGCCGACGGTGGCAAGGATCGACTCGGAGGCGAGGCGGTTTACGGCGTTTTCCAACGCCGCGTATTTCTCAGGAGAATTTGGCATGAACCCAGGGAGGTGTGGTTAACCGGACATATCGGCGCTCCCCGGGGGCGGCTTAAGGCAAAACATGGCTCTTCGCCAAGATAGTGCTCAATCCCGGTCCTGACCGGCCGATAACCTCCCTGCGGGCTATGCGCCCGCCCATCCATGAGCACCCAGCCCGCCTCCATCAGCAACGATCTTTCCGGCAAATATCTCACTGTCGGCCTCGCCAACGAAGCTTACGGCATCGCCGTCCTCAAAGTCCGCGAGATCATCCGCATGTTGAAGATCACTTCCGTGCCGCAGCTGCCGCCTTACGTGAAGGGCGTCATCAACTTGCGCGGCCGCGTGATCCCGATCGTGGACCTGCGCGTGAAGTTCGGCCTTGAGGCCGGCTTCACCGAGCGCACCTGTATCGTCGTTGTGCAAGTTCGTCCCGCCAGCGGCCAGCCCGTGCAGATGGGCCTGATCGTGGATTGCGTCGAGGAAGTTGTGACGCTCACCAGCCAGGAGATCGAACCGACCCCGGAATTCGGCTGCCAGATCGACACTTCTTACCTGCTCGGCCTCGCCAAGGTGAAGGGCCAGGTGAAGACACTGCTCGACATCGACCGCGTGGTTGCGCCCGACGCCGTGCAGCAGATGGCGCAGGCCGTCAGTTAAGCTTTTTAATCGCAGGGCGCGCGCACTTCACCCCGGGAAGCGCGACCCGACAGGTGCTGACCATGGGGATCTCCATTGCTTCCCATGAGTCCGTCTGAAACCGCTTCTCGTCCGCCGATGGGTTTCCCGCCGTCGGGCGAATCCGGCAGACGCCGGGACCAGGCGCTCGCGCTCGCATTGGATGCAACGCACACGAGCATCTGGGACTACGACCTGACGACCGACCGCGTCACGCTCGACGTCAATTGGTCGCGGATGTGCGGCGGCCCGGACCTGGCCACCACCCTTCCCATCAGGGAATTGTTCGCAACCCTGCATCCCGAGGATCGCCGTCGTGCTTCCCGCGCGACCCTCGCCTGCGTTATGGGTCGCACCGAGGAATACAGCCAGGAATACCGCGTGCGCGACCATCATGGCGAATGGATGTGGGTGCACAGCCGCGGCCGGGTGATGAGTCGCGACGACGCCGGCCGGGCGACCCGGATGATCGGCACCAACATCGACATTTCCGAACGCAAGACCACGGAGCTGGCTGCCTCGCGGCAGATCGATTTTCTGCAAGCGCTCAACCAAACCACCCTCGCGTTGCTGCAACGCCGCGCCAAGGCAGAGATCCTCGATGCGCTGGTGGGACGCGCGGCGTCGCTGCTCGATGCGGCGTCGGTCGAGGTGGCCCTGGTCGAAGGCAAGCAACTCGTGACCCACGCCTGCGGCGGACCCGCCTGTGTCGTCGGCGGCCAGCGCGCCGGCCGTCAGGAAGCCGTGCTGTATTGGCGAGCCGTGGACACCCGCCAACCTGCGATCGTGGACAACCATCTCGCGCTGCCGGAGAATTCGAGCCAGTATCACGAGGCCCAGTTTCAGGCCGTGGCCGTTTTCCCGATCCTGCTCGGCACTCGCTGCCTCGGGGTGTTGGCTTTCGTGCGCAACCAGCCCGGCCACTCCTTCAGCGTGGAAGATACGGAAAAAGGACTGTTGCTTGCCCAACTCGCCGCACTGGTGATTCACAACGCGGACATCTATGAGGATGCGGTGCGCGTCGCCGAGGCCCGGCATACGGAACTCCGGGAAAGCCAGGCGCGATTCAAGGGAGTTTTCGACGAGAGCCCGATTCCGCTCATCCTGCTGTCGTTTCCCGATGGCAAAATCACCGAAATCAACAAGGCCTGCTCCGCCGTGTTCGGCTACACGCGCGAGGAAGTGCTCGGCAAAACCACCATCGACCTGAACGCGTGGGCGAACCCCGCCGACCGTTCATACTACATGGATCTGCTGCGCAGCGAAGGCCAGGTTCCCCCCGTCGAAACGACGATGCGCATCAAGGGTGGCGCGATCATCAATGTGCTCTACAGCGCCTCGGTGATTACGCTGGCCGGACACCCGTGCCTGCTGAGTTCGGTGATGGATATCACCACCCAAAAAAAAGCCGAAGCGGCCCTTCGGCAGAGTGAAGTGGCGCTTCGCCAGGCCCAAAAGATGGAATCGCTCGGCACGCTCGCCGGCGGCATCGCCCATGACTTCAACAACATCCTCACCGGCATTCTCGGCCACACGCAGCTGGCGTTGGGCGATCTTCCGCCAAGCCATCCGGTCCAATCCTCGCTGCAGGGCATCATGCAATCCGGAGCGCGCGCCCGCGATTTGGTGCAGCAAATCCTGACCTTCAGCCGCAAAACCGAGAGCGATCGGCGTCCGGTCAAATTGCAATTGGTGCTGATGGAGTCGCTCGGTTTGCTGCGCTCCACCCTGCCCGCCATGGTGCGCATCGAACACTCGATCGACCCGGCTTGTCCGCCTGTGCTGGCCGACAGCACGCAACTGCACCAGATCGTGCTCAATCTGTGCACGAATGCATGGCATGCATTGCCGGAAACCGGCGGCGTGATCGAAATCGACCTTTCCGCCCGGCTGCTTTCCGCGGAAGACGCCGCCCGACACCCGCCCTTGCAAGCCGGCCAGCATGTGAGACTCGCCGTGCGCGACAACGGGCGGGGCATGGACACATCCATCCTTGATCGCATTTTCGAACCATTCTTCACCACCAAAGCGGCCGGCAAGGGCACGGGGCTCGGGCTGGCAGTGGTGCACAGCGTGGTAACGGGCCACAACGGCTCCATTCGGGTGGAAAGTGCCGCCGACCGGGGCACGCAATTCGAGATCCTGTTGCCCGCGCTGGCGGTTTCCGCCCCCACCTCCGTCAGCGCCCCGCCGATGGAACCGCCCCGCGGCCAGGGACAAAAAGTGCTGGTGGTCGATGACGAGCCGTCGAGCGGCAGCGTGATCGCGCGCATCATCACGCGTCTCGGCTACGACGCCACGTATTGCCAGGATTCCCTGCAGGCCATCGGACTGATCTACGCGAACGACTATAACCTGTTGGTGACCGACCTCGCCATGCCCGGCCTGCCCGGCGACGAACTCGCTCGACAATCGCTGGCCCGCAAACCGGGCCTGCCTGTGATGTTACTCTCAGGTTTCATCGAGCCCGCGAAGTTCGAAAAGCTCCGGCAAATCGGCGTGCGAGAGATTCTGGGCAAACCACCGACAACTGAAGAGCTCGGCTTCGCTTTGCACCGCTGCCTGTCGCACTGAGCCGGGCAAGTGGATTGTGGAAGCTCGCTCTCACAAATGTTCAGAAGCAAAAAGGCGACGCCTTGTGGGCGTCGCCTGAAATCTGCTGCCAATTTCCCAGCTCAGGCCGTGGCGAGAGCGGGCGCGGCACCGGGCGTCGCCGCCTTGGTGAAGCTGGCCTTCGCCTCTTCGACCGTGTCGTAGAAGCTCCAGGTGCGCGTCTCCTCGAAGCCCTTGCACTCGACGGTCAACTGGGCGTTACCCACGAGCGCGTAAGCCACGCTGGCATCGCGGCAATATTGCATGGCCTGCACGAGCTGCTTGATGACGCCCATGTGGAGGGTCTTCAGCGCGGAGACGTTGATGACGGCGCGGTTGTGGCCGGCGTCCACCGCCTCGGTGAGCTTGGGCTTCAAATAGGTGGCGATCTCGGCGAGCACGGCCTGCGTGCAGTTTTCCGGCATCTTGAAGACAAAGCAGCCGTCTTCCACGCCGAAGTAGCGAACCGAGGTGTCGAGGTTCATCGCCTTGGCGATGCGCGACTCGAGGTCGGAGCAATCAATGGGCTTGGTGATGACCGTGGTGAAGCCGACGGTCTGGGCCTGCTGCAGCGTGCCGGTCTCGGTTTTCACCACGAGACCGAAGACGGGCGTGTATTTCGTCTTCACGTTTGTGCGCAGGAGACGGAAGAGCGCGAAAGCGGATTCGTCGGGCAGCGAAAGGCTGACGATGACGAGATCGGGCGGGGTCTTGGAGCAGTAGTCGATGGCCTCGCCCTGGGTGGCGGCGCCCACGACCTTCCACGGCGTGTGCTTCAGGCCATCCTGGATCTGCTGGATGATGGCGGGCTTATCCTCGACGCAGAGGATCGTGGCCGGGTCGGTGAGCGAGCGGGCCTTGGCCGGACCGTCGGCCAGCGGCTTGAGATCGATGATGCGGCCGGCCTTCTCGACGAGAACGTCTTCCTCGAAGGGCTTCACGATGTAATCGCGCACGCCGATCTTGGCGATCTTGAGCACGTGGTCGCGACCGCCCTCGGCGGTGAGCATCATGACCGGGATGCCCTTGAGCTGGGGATCGGCCTTGAGCTTGGTGAGCATCTCCACGCCGTCCATGACGGGCATGGTCACGTCGAGGAGGATGAGATCGGGCATGGCCTTCGCGGCGAGGGCGAGGCCTTCGACGCCGTTGCCGGCCTCCAGGATCTCGCAATCGTAAGTCTTGAAGGTTTTCCGCACGATGATGCGGACGGTCTTGGAATCGTCGACGGTCAGGATCTTGTTGCGCATGGGAGAGACAGGTTGTGGGAGGATTATTCGCCGACCTTGAGGATGATGTCGGCCACGAGCCGCTGGCCTTCGGTGTCGAAGGAATAGATGAAGCGCATGGAATCGCTGATGGGCTCGATGGAGAAATTGCTGCCGCGCAGGATGGACGGGATGGTGAGCTTGCAGGGGAAACCCTGGTCGCTGAGCCCGTTCTTGAAGCTGCCGACGGTCATGTTGGTGATCTCGCCGATGGCATCGTTGATGACCTCGTCGCCGGCTTCGACGACCTCGGCGACCGACATGCCGAGTAGGTGGCCGGTGCAGGCCTTGGCAAAGCCATCCTCAAAATAGAGGTAGATCAGGCCGTTCATCTCACCGAGGAAACCGACGGTGCCGACGACCTGAGGTTTGATCGAGAGGTTCTCCTCGCGAAGCGCGGGCGGACATTCGTCGGGGCTGCCCCCGATGCACATCTGGTCGAGCTTGGCGGTGCGATGCAGCATCGTCTTAAAGACGTCGCAAACCGCACGGGTGATGTTGTCTCGGATCAGGGTTTCAGAGATGTCTTGGGTGACAGCAGGCATGGAGAAGCGAGGGAGGAAATGAGTCGCTCCCACACTTATCGGCCCGGCCGGCCGGGACTTTATGCCCTTTTTTGGGGCAAGAAGCCGGACTAATCCCCGTCGGTCTCGGCGCCGACCAGATCTCCTTCGGCGCGGTATTCCTGCAGCTTGTTGCGCAGGGTGCGGATGCTGATCCCCAAAAGGTCGGCCGCCTTGGTGCGGTTGCCACCGGTCTGCTGAAGTGCGGCCTTGATCGCCTGTTTTTCCATCTCGGCGATGGGTCGCACGACGATCGGGCCGTCGGTGCCGGTGGCCTCGGAAACGGCCGGGGTGGCCATTTCGGGCTGCTCGAAGTCAAACGGCGCGGCAGTCAGCAGCGATTCGCCGGCGCCAATCTGGCCGGACGGAAGCCCGAGGGCCGCGGACGAAACCGGCCGGTTGGGCTCGGTGAGAATCACGGCGCGCTCGATGGTGTTCTGCAATTCACGGACGTTGCCCGGCCAGCGATAGGCCAGCATCGCCGACTCGGCCGAGCCGGAGAATCCCGCGACCTTGGTGCCAAAACGCCGGCTGCAACGCGCGAGGAAGTGCTGGGCGAGCATCATGATATCCTCGGGCCGCTCGCGCAGGGGCGGCACATGCACGGGGAACACATTCAAACGGTAATAAAGATCCTGCCGGAACGAACCCTTCTCGATGTAGGACAGCATGTCGCGGTTCGACGTGGCGATGATGCGCACGTTGACCTTGATGGTGCGGGTGCCGCCCACACGCTCGAACTCGCGTTCCTGCAACACGCGCAGGAGCTTGGCCTGCAGCGAACCGGGGATCTCGCTCACTTCGTCAAGGAGCAGTGTGCCCTGATTGGCCAGCTCGAAGCGGCCGGCCCGGCGGTCGGTGGCGCCGGTGAAGGCACCCTTCTCGTGGCCGAAAAATTCGCTCTCGATCAGGTTTTCCGAAATTGCCGCGCAATTGACCTTGATGAAGGGCTGCTGGCGACGCGGGCTGCGTCGGTAAAGTTCGCGGGCGACCATCTCCTTGCCCGTGCCGTTCTCGCCGGTGATGAGCACGGTGGCATCGGTGGGTGCGACGCGCTCGATGAGCTGCCGCAGGCGATGCATGACCGGGCTCTTGCCGACAAGGAGCGCATCCTCCTGGTCGTCGCTAAGCAGCTGGTTGACCTGCTCCAGTTGACGAAAGGACTGACCGCGCTTGATGAGTATGTCGATTTGGGACGGCCGGAACGGCTTCACCAAATAGTCAAAGGCGCCGGCGCGCATGCAGGCCACGGCCGATTCGATGGTGCCATATCCCGTAACCATCACTACCAGCGGATGTTCTGGCAGAGTCGCGAGCCGCTCGAGGAAGTTGTGTCCATCGCCGTCCGGCAGCCGGATGTCCAGCATCACCAAGTCGAACGACTCCTTCATCGTCACAGCCTCAGCCTGGGCGAGGGTTTCGGCCAGGGTGACGGAGAACTTGCGGCGGGTGAAAATCTCCTGAAGGAGGCTGCGCACCACTGGCTCGTCTTCCACTATGAGGACTTTCTCGAAAGGCATGAAGGGTTTCTGCTTCGGTGGGAACGCAGACGGTATGCGTCACATGTGCCTCGTTCAATGTCTTTTCGCTCAATTTTCCCAGAAAAATTCCTTAAGTTCTGCGTCGCATGGCCGATGCGCTGGGATGCAGGGAGTTTCGCCTCCCCACCCCTCCGAATATGCATTCCCGCCTGCTCTCCTTCCTCGCCGATTTCGAACGCGCTTTGCTCGCCGACGATCCCTCACCCGATGAAGGCACCTGGCAGACCAGCCGCACGGTCAATTATCACAATGGCTTGGCGCGCCTGCAGCTGAACGTGCTGATGCCCGACCGCTCGGTGAAGCCGCGCGGCACGGTGCTCGTGCAAGGCTACCGTCTCGCCGACGGCACCGCCTGCCTTAAAGCGCATCTTGGTTGGACCGGGTCCGATGCCACGGTGATTCAGTCGGTTTTCTCCAAGCCTGGAAGCGATTGGAAAAGCGAAGCCCGCCGTCTGGCGGCACACTGGATGGGCGGCGCGCCCGCCCCGGCCGTGCCCCTCGCCACGGAAGAACCGGTCGTCGCGGAAGCGGCGGTGGGTTGAGCGAAGTTTCCTGCCACGAGCCGGATAAGGCCGGGAAGGATCCAAATCCTCGGGGATTTCCGTGGAACGAGCTGGCTCGCTCCCAGCCAAGCAATGCAAGCCCCGGGATATCGCCTTCGCGAAGCGAAACGCTCGAGTGGAATTTCGCCTCTCAGGCCGCGGTATTGAGACGCGATTCGTGCACCGCTCTGGTTCCGGCATAGGCCGGCACGACGCCGCGCAAACGCCGGCGAGCCTCGGTCACCCGATTCAATTCGCCCTGCAAACGCACGAGCTGGGTATCGAGAAAATGATGATTCTGGCTCCACCGTGCCAGCAGCGCCGTGACGCGCGGACGTAAGGCGGCCACCTCGCGATCCACGGCCAGCGCGCAAAGTTTCTCCACGAGCGGACTGGACCGCTCACGCACACTCACGGCTTCGACGAAGTCCATGGTGCGAATGAGCGTGGTCTCTTCCATCACCATCTCCTCGAGTGCGGCCAGCAAACGCGTAGCCATCTGACCGGGCGTCTCCATGCTCAGGCGACGTGGTGGAGCGCCGCCTGCGGAGCGGCGGTTTCCTGCTGGCGGAGCATCTCCGACCAGGCGTTGCGCACCTCACCGAGCAGACGCTCGACCTCGGCGATCGGGGCGGATTGCTTCTTGAGATTCGCCTCGACGAGGCGGCGATCGTAATAGTCGTAGAGCTGATACATCGTGCGGGCGAATTCCCCGCCCGCCTCGAGATTCAAGGTGCCTTGGAGCTCGGCGATGATCTTCTGCGCCTTGACCAGTTGCGCGTGCACCGTCTCCAGCTTGCGAGGATCCGTGGACACCTCGTCACAGGCGTTGCGGGCTATCGCGAGGGAGTTGAGCGCGGCATCAAAAAGGAGCAGCACGAGCTGCCCGGGACTGGCTGTTAGGATCGAATTGGCGCGGTAGGTGCGCGCGTAATTCTGGGCATACATGGGCGGGGCGCGCTCAGTCGGCCTGTTCGCTAAGATCGGGAGAGCGCAGGATCGCCTCACCCACCTGGCGGAGAATGGCCGCCGACGGATAGGAGGGATCAGCCGCCAGTTCGCGAGCCCGGGCCACCACTTCGGGGCGGACTTCGGGCTGGCTGGCCAGCGCGGATTTCAAGGCTTCCGTATTTTCGGGAGAAAAACGGTCGGTGCCGAGGCCGCCAGAGGCGGGCGTTTTGGCATGAAGCACCGGCCCTTCGGGGCGCAGCACTCGATCGGATGAGGACGTTGAATTAATCATGGGCTTTCGTTGTGATGAACACGGTCAGCCTCTGACTGTTGTTACAGGGAACGCCGTTGATTGACATGCTGGTTATCGTCGCGTGCGGGTCAGACTTTAGTGGAAAGGAGTAAAGCACGTGTAAGGCTTTTACAGTTGGCCGGTAACTCACCGCGGGGGAAGCGTCCGGAACATGAGGTCGGCCGCCACGGCGCTGAACCGGGACGGGCTTTGCAACATCGTTGTCGTCGGATCCGACGGCGCCGCACGGTCGCCCCGCCGGTAATAATGACGCACGCTGCTCCGCATGAGGGGATCGTCGGCCGAAAAAATCTCATCGAAGGCCCATACGAGGCGCACGTCGCGCACGCCGGCCAGTTTGGCCCGGAATCCCACGGAAAGCGGACGGTAGGCGCGGTAGGCGGTCAGGTCGGTAAACAAGACGGCGTCCACCGCATAATGAGCGGCCAGTTTTTCGAGAAATCCATGCGGCAGCGCGGCGACGGAGGAAAAATCGTAGGCGCCGAAGAGCCGCCGGCATTCTTCGCGGGTGACGACCACGACTTCAAAGCGTGTTTGCTGCTGCAATGCGGTAAGCAGCACGGCGTCCAACGTGCCCGCGGTTTCAGCGCTGGCCACCGTTCCACCGTGGAGGGGCATCACGGCGACGCGCTGCACATCGTTCGGAAGACGGGCGTCGCCGCGAAAGTTGGCGGGCGTGTAATAGGGTCCCTGATCCAGCGCGGCTTCCTCAATCATCGAGGGCACGGAATTACAGCCGCCGAGGACCATGACGGCCAGAAGCCCAAAAGTGAAACGCAGGGTGCGCGGGGTTTTCATCAGGATTTGTTTGCGGAGCCGAAGGCGTTGGCAATGGCCGCGCTCTGCTGTTGGATGCGCGATTGGGCGTTTTCCATGGCAATGAAGCTGGAGGTGAGCAATTCGCGTTGCTGCTCAAGACGGCGCTCGATGTCGGCGATCTGGCGGTCGAGGCCACTGTTGGCGGAGGCGAGCACCTTCTGGCTGTCGTCGCCCGACTTGACCAAGGCTTTCATGAGCGTCTCGAACTTGGCGGCAAAACCAGAGGTCGGACTCGTGAAGAAGGCCTCCACGTCGGCGGGACGGTCGGCCAACGCCTTGTCGAGCTTGCTGGAATCCTTGACGGACATCACGCCGTCGCGGTTCAGGTCGATGCCGAGATCGTCGAGGCGGCTCACCGTGTCACTGATGTCCGCGATCGCACCGAAAGCGAGGCTGCGCATCTGCCTGGCCCAATCCTGCACATCGCGATTGCTGGCGAGCACCGCAGTCGTGACCTTGCCGTTGCTCGACGTGACCTTGGTTTTCTCATCGAGAAAATTGATGACGCCATTGTAGGCCGTGACGAAGGCGTCGATCTTTTCGCGCATCTTCGCGGTGTCGGCGGCAATCGTGATGGTTTGCGTGGACTCGGAATCCACCGTGAGAGAAAAACCGGTGATGCCATGAGCGGCGGCATCGAGCGTGTTGCTCGTGCTCATCAAAGTCGGGCCGCCGTCCACCGAGAATTCCGCATTGAGACCGCGCACGGTCGAGTGGCCACTGGTCAGGCCCAGCACGCCCAGAATGCCGCCGGCCGCCTCGCTCACATTGATGCCGAGATCTCCGGTGACAGAGTTGGTCAGCGTCATGCGGTCGTTCACTGCATCGTAGCTCGCGGTAACACCTGCACTGGATGCATTGATGCGCTTCATCAACGTGCTGAGCGAATCGGTGTTGATGTTATAGTCGATCTGCACGCCGTTGATCGTGAAGCTGCCCGCCCCGTCGCCGTCCACTGCGGTGATGGCGGTATTGAGACCGGCATCAGCCAGGATCGTCGAGGTGCGCGCGGCGCCCAGATTGCCGTAGCTGGTCACGGTGTCGGTGCCGTTGTTGGTCAGCTTCAGGACTTGGAGGAAATTGCTGGTATCGTTCGAAGCGCCGAGGACGACCTCGCTGTCGGAGGCGCTCGTGAGCGTAATGCGGTCGGTCGCGGAATCGTAGCTGGCCGTCACATCGCCGCCGGTCGCCGTGCTGATGGCATCGAAGACATCCTGCAGGGAATCGGTGGTGGCGACGGTGACCTGCGCGCCGTTGACCGTGAAGTTACCGGCCGTGACGATGCCGGCTGTGCGCATCGTGGCGAGCGTGACGCCCGAAACATCGTTGGTGGCCGCGATGCCCTGCGTAATATTGGCCGCCCCTTCGCGGCGGGCGCGGGTGGCCAGTTGGGAAACCGAAATTTCGTAGGTGCCGGCGGTCGCACCGGCGGCGGGCGAGAGTTTCCAGGTGGAAGCGGTGGTTGCCGAGCTGGCGGTGCGGCCGGAGAAAAGGGTCTGGTCCTTAAGGGTGGCCGCGGCGGTCTGGAGGGCGGAAAGCCTCGTGCCGAGATCACGCAAAGCGTTGGAACGCTGTGTGTTGGTGAGCTGCTCCCGCTCAATGCGGTTAATGGGCGCGCGTTCCAGCTCCATGAGTTGATCCACGAGGGATTTCCAGTCGAGACCGGAAGCGAGTCCTGAGAGTTGTAAGGCGGCCATAAGGGGATGGGGACACTGCCCCACACCTTCATCGGCCGGACGGGGGGAAAGTTTAGCCGCGAAGAACAATTTTTGCGGCCGTTTGGGGGCGCCGAAAAACCACCTTTTTGCCGAGCGAAAACGCGCCGCGCAAATCCGCGGGTTCACGTGCTTCGAAAAAATAAATCCGCACATCCGCGCTAAATCTTTTCCGCACCCGCGCCGTTAATTGGGCAGCTGCGAATCAGAACCTCAGCTGGCCCGCCCCGGGGCCTTTCTCCCGGAGCCGAATGCGACACGGACGTCGCAAACTCAAAATCAAGGAAGATACCATGTCAGTCGTCATCAACACCAACTTCGCTGCGACCGTCGCTGCGAACAACCTCGCCTCCTCGAACTCCGCTCTCCAGAAGAGCCTCAACCGGCTTTCCAGCGGTTCGAAGATCGTCAACCCCGCGGACGATGCGGGCGGCCTCGCCGTCTCCATGAAGCTGTCCGCCGCGGCCAAGCGCTCGGGCGCCGCCGCCAGCAACATCGCCAACTCCGTCTCCTTCCTGCAATCGCAGGACGGCGTGCTCAAGGTGACCGGCAAGGTCCTCGAGCGCATGGGCGAACTGAAGACGCTCTACGCCGACCCGACCAAGAACAGCGAGGACAAATCCAATTACAACGTCGAGTTCAAGGCGCTCCAAGAGGAGCTCACTTCACTCGTCGGAGAAAAATTCAACAACGTCGATCTCTTCAGCGCCACGGGCCTCACGGTCCAGGTGTCCGAGGACGGCGCGCAGACTGTTGACCTCTCCGGCAAGGACCTTGGTGACACCACCGCCGGCGTCGGCGCCGTCATCGACGCAGCCGACCTCGATGCCGTGACTCTGGACAACATCACCGATGCGATCCAGAACGTCGCCACGATGCGCGCCAACAACGGCGCCGAGCAGAGCCGCCTGGGCTTCGCCTCCGAGGTTCTCACGGTGAACAAGGCCAATCTCGAGTCCGCCAACAGCCGCATCATGGATGTGGACGTCGCGTCGGAGAGCACGCAGCTCGCCCGCTGGAACGTCCTCGTCCAATCCGGCACGGCCATGCTCGCCCAGGCCAACCAGAGCGCCCAGACGGCCCTCCGTCTCCTCCAGTAAGCCTGATAGTCCGCGGCGCGGGGCCGGAGTGATTGCCGGTCCCGCCGCCTGAAAAGTGCGGTTGTCTGTATGTTCTTTCCCCCTTCGGCGCGTTTTGTCGCGCGCCGCCCCCCCCTTTGAGGCATTCGCCTCGAACGGCCCGACCTGGCGCCGCTAAAGCCGGGTCCGTGGCGACGACGGAAGGTCGCACAAATCAAGGATAGATACTACCATGTCAGTCGTGATTAATACCAACTACGCGGCGACGGTTGCTGCCGGCAACCTGTCCGCCTCGAACTCCGCCCTCCAGAAAAGCCTCAACCGGCTTTCCAGCGGTTCGAAAATCGTCAACCCCGCCGACGATGCCGGCGGTCTCGCTGTGAGCATGAAGCTGTCTGCCGCGGCCAAGCGCTCCGGCGCCGCTGCCAGCAACATCGGCAACTCGGTCTCCTTCCTGCAATCGCAGGACGGCGTGCTGAAGGTCGCCGGCAAGGTCCTCGACCGCATGAGCGAGTTGAAGACCCTCCACAGCGATCCGACCAAGAACGATGACGACAAGGCCAACTACGACGCTGAGTTCACCGCCCTCAAGGCCGAGCTCACCTCGCTGACCAGCGAGAAGTTCAACAACGTCGATCTCTTCAGCTCCACGGGCCTCACGGTCCAGGTGTCCGAAGATGGCGGCCAGACCGTTGACCTCTCCGGCAAGGACCTCGCTGGCACCACCGCTGGTGTCGGCACCGTCATCGCCGCGGCCGACCTCGAGAATGTGACCCTGGAAAACATCACCGATGCGATCCAGAACGTCGCCACGATGCGCGCCAACAACGGCGCCGAGCAGAGCCGCCTGGGCTTCGCTTCCGAAGTCCTGACGATCAACAAGGCCAACCTCGAAGCCGCCAACAGCCGCATCATGGATGTGGACGTGGCGTCGGAGAGCACGCAGCTCGCCCGCTGGAACATCCTGGTCCAGTCCGGCACCGCGATGCTGGCCCAAGCCAACCAGAGCGCGCAGGTCGCCCTTCGCCTCATCAGCTAAACGGTCTCCAGTCAGTGGTTGTTCTGATTCGCCCAACCACGCCGGCCGCCCGCAAGGGCGGCCGGTCAGGGCGAACGGAACGCCGCCGATGGGAAAGACTATCCGCCCAACGGACCGGTTCAGTCCGTCAAAAAACCTCCGGGTCTCTCCGGAGGTTTTTTGCGTCGGCGCTTTCCGCTGGCTCCTGATTGCTGGCTTCCAGATTTTCTCGTCCGAGTTCTGCTTTTCACCCACTCTCCCCCGCACGTCTTCAGCCTATGTCCATCTCCACGCCCCGCCTCAGTCTCTGCCTGATCACGCGTGACGAAGCAGCACGGCTCCCGGCCTGCCTTGATTCGGTCGGTGATCTCGTCGACGACATCGTTGTTGTGGACACCGGCTCGACTGATGCCACGCGTGATCTGGCCCGCGCCCGGGGGGCCCGGGTCATCGAGCTGGCCTGGCCGGGCGATTTCAGCGTTGCGCGCAACGCCGCCCTTGCCGCCGCCCTCGGCCGCTGGATTCTCGTGCTCGATGCCGACGAAACCCTCCCGCCGGCCAGCCACGCTCGCATCCGCGAGCTCGTCGCCGGCCCCGCGCGCACCGCCTATAACCTCGTGCAGAAGAGCCGCCTCGCTGATGGCTCCCACGTCTCGGTGCATATTGTGCGGCTCTTTCCCAATCATCCGCGCGTGCGCTTCGAACGCCCCATCCATGAACAAGTCAATACCAGCCTCGAGCGAGAGGGCATTCCCATTGTCGACACCGATATCATCTTCGACCACTCGGGCTACGCGGACCCTGCCGCGCACTCAGGCAAGGCGGAACGCAACCGTCGCCTGATCGAAGCTACGCTCGCCCGCGAGCCGGACAGCGATCCCAACCTGTATTATTTCTACGCCTCGATTTTTTTCGACACCAAGCAATTCGACCGCGCCGCTCGCGAATATGAGGAGTGCGCCCGCCGCTCGCGTGGCAATCGTCGGCGCCTTGAAAAGGCCGCCTTGCTCAAAGCCGCCCAATGCTGGTTCCTCGCCGGAAAGTTCGATGCCGCCCGCGCCCTGTTGCCCGCCCGCCCCGAACCCGACCTGCATCCGCTCGCCGCGCATCTGTGCGCCGAACTCGCGGCTCGGGATGGCCAGGCGGCCGCAGCATCAAAGTGGCAGGAAGCCGTGCTGGCTGCCCCCGACGTGACCTATCTGCCGCCCGTGGCACTCGCTCCGTTGAAGCTCAAGGCGCTACTGTTCCTCGCCAACCACTGGGCTGGCCAAGGACGCCAGGACATCGGCGTGAAACTGCTGCGCCTCGCAAAGGAAATCTCCAGCGGCCGACAAGATGGCGCGAGCCCCACGCTGGCCACAGCCTACCGCGAGCTGACTGTATCTTGAGAGACTTTTCTCGACGGGGTCGGTTCTACCCCCGGAGGTTTCCTGCGCTTGGGGGAAACTGATTTTCAGCCAATGAACCTCTTTCACCACGGACTCGCAGATGCCAGAATCAGCGTCTGTAGATGTTATCGATATATTCCTGGGAAATTCTATTCATGACCAAAGTTGAGGTTAGGTAGCATGGTGGTTATTGTCGTTTTCGCTGGTGGACAGGTCCTCCTTCACCGCAGCGGCAACTCGCTTGGCCACCGCCTGCCAGCCGAAGGCCTCGCGGATTTCAACCGCCACCCTGCGCTTCTGTTCCACTGCGCAGAGTGGCAAACAACGCAAATAGGCGGTTCGCAACAGCCTGTCCGTGTCTGCAAAGGGCACCACCACACCATGACCGCTCTTGATCACAAAACGATGAGACGGTTGTCCGTCGTCGCAGATCACGGGAGCCCCGCTTCTCAGATAGTCCAGAATCTTTGAGTCATCGTGCAATTGTCCGGCTCGACGCGAAAATCCGAGGGCCATGCTTGCACGCCCCAACTCCTCGGCGTTTTCGCCCGGACAGGCACCGAGATACCGTAGATTCAGAGGCGGCGGGCAGCCACACCACTCACGCACCAATACCGCAAACTTTTCCACCGGGGGAGGACCCTCGCGGTGTTCGATGATCGGCTTGTCCTGCGAACCGTCGGCGCCGCGCGGCAAACGCTGATCGAAGGCCAATCCCGCGACGACACGCACTTCACACTCGGGATTCACTTGTGCAAACCGGACCAAACGGTGCAAGAGAACCGGCAGGCGGAGCGCGCCGATCCACACCGCCGTCGGTCGTGCGGGTTGGACAATGGACTCGTCGATGTAGGGATTTTCATCAACCCCGTAAGGCATCACCCGGATGCGCATGCCAAGTCCCCGACTAGTCCATGCCTGTGCCTGGAGCTGATTGTTGAACGTCATCCCGATGACGCCACGCAGCCACGATCGTGCATCAATCTCGTCGTTATAGTCGAAGCAGCTCGCCACCCATTTCCGGGGATGCTGGATGTCAAACACTTCGGGCCGATACTCATGAAGAGTCTTGAGATTGGTGCAGGTCAGCAGGAATACATGTGCATGGCTGGCGGCGGCTCGCATCGCCTCAAGGGGAACAAGTGCCAAGGATGCTGCGATCAGGGAGGACTCGACCGGTGGAATCATCGCGTCCACCACCAAGCCAACCCGGACGCCCTGACGCGCAAGATTGTTGGCCAGTCCGAACGCTCGTGTCGCATTGCCGCGCAAACGGCCGTAGGGCCTTTGTGGATCAAGGGCGCTGATGGGATACCCGCACACGAGGTAGTCGAGCGCTTCGCCTGACGTCCAGGTATGCATGATCTCAGCCGAGGCTCTCCAGCCATCGTTCCACCAGCACAAGCTCACTGGGTTTTACCCAGCCCTCTGCTGCCAGCGCAGCATAGCATGTCTGAAGATTGTAGTGCGCATCATCGGTAAGCACCAAGCGGTCGAGCCGGGCGGCGATCTTCGCCGGCAACAGGTAGCACGGCAGCTCATCTGCAAAATCGGCCAGCAGATCGTGGGGATTGCGCTCCTGCCGTGCGGTTACGCGTTGAAAACCCAAACGCCAGTCATGCGCCCACAAACATCTTTGCGCCACGAGGCCGCGAAGGATGTCAGTGAAGCGGAACGACACCGTTGCGGGCAGATAGAGATAAGGGAATGCAGGCCGGCTCCACCAGGTATTTTGAGAGTTGAAAGGGCAATACGAGCCGGAAGGCAGCACCAGAGGCGGAGCATCGGCAAATTCAACCGGTTGTGGGCGCGTGAGCCGGAAAATAGCATCAACGTCAGGATCTCCCTCCACCAAGCCCTGCCAGACCATTACGGCGCGATCCTCTGTCGGCTCGGTTTCCGGAGCAATGCAATCGCCGATCTCTTCCAGGGGAAATCCACGCGGCCAGACATGCCGGCCACCAAAGTGGGCATAAGCGTTTATCCACTTGCCCGATGTCCTGGGCTTCACCGCCTGGCCGCCTTCCGGACGTGGCGTCCAAGGGAGAGTGGGCGCATTGTCGTCATCAGTGTCGAAGATCGTCTCTGCTCCGGATTGAATCGCACGCAGATAACCGAGATTTTTTCGCGCGTAGTGTCGCCACGGCAATTCAACAGAGAACGGAGCACAGAACGTGCGCTGGTCTTCGACGGAAAGCAGATCCAGGTTCGCAGGCGGTATGAATGACGGCGTTTTCAGGTCCGCGACGAAAACAGTTCGCCAGCCCGGCTGTTGAAGAAATTCCTGCACCTGCCTGGACGGCTTTTGAATTGAAGTGATGACAATGCAGGGATTCTGCGGGTTGGGCCGCAAGCTCGCCCCGAACGATGAGCCAAGAGAGGATTGTTTATTCATGATGTCGAATTGGGCAGAGCGGCATCGCCGCCCCCGCCCTGCCACAGCCAAGCCAGCGCCTTGGGGAGCAAGCCGCGCCACCTCCAATGCAGAGTAGGCTCAGGCCTTACAAAAAGTGTCTTTCGAACCGGAGGAAACGCAGGAGATCGCATGACACGGATCACGAAGCCGCCCTCAGCGGACGGTTTTCATACAACGAGCGCAAACTGTGGGCGATCTCGAAGTCTTCCAGCACATCAATGTCGATGCCGGCGGTCTTGCTGACGAGATGCTTGAACGGGTTGGCTCCGAGAAAATAGCCGTCGCGAAGGATCGAGGCCTTGTCGCGCATATAAAGTCCATTCGTCACACGGTAGATATCAGGCAGGTGCTGGCTGATCGTATGATTGCGGTCGGCCCGATAGTTCAGCGGTTCATTTTCCCGCCAGAGATACTCCTTCAGGAGATTGGCCGAAAACAGCGAATCGTGCGTCTTCGCTTCGACGACGTGCTGGCGGTAGGCTTGAAACCCACCTTCATATTCTTCCGGTCCCATCAGCGGCACCACGACCGTGACCCAGGCAATGTGCGCATGAGGAATGTCCTGCACGATCCCCGTGATGATCTCCGAGAAGGTGGCTTCATGACCGCGACAAAGCCGCGGATCACGGTGATGAATTTTCACTCCATAAGGACGCGCCAGGCGCTGCAGATTTTCCGAGTCCGTGCTCACATAAATTCGCTCGGGGGAAATCGCCTCGCACAGCTGCTGCAACTTCCACTCAAGGAGGGTGAGGTTTTCGGTGAACGGAAGCAGCACCTTGTCCTTGATGCGTGAGCTGCCTTCGCGCACGGGAACAATGACGCCGAGATCCAACGAGTCTGTGGCCATTCCAGCCAGGGAGGTGAATGATAGATTGCTCATGGTTCGCTCGGGATCTGTTGGATGTTACTTGGCAAATCGGATCTGGCTCACGCGGCGTTTGAACGCGGAAGCGCCTCGGAAAAGAGGGCGTCAAAGGCCACGCGCGGAATTGTATCGAGCTGCCCGCCCACGCCGGCGTTGGCCAGGATGCGCCCGTGCCGGCGGAAGACCTGCTCGGCGACAGCCATCGCCTTCTTGGCCCGGTCCAGCGGCATGTCGTTCCGCCGTCTCTCTTCGTAAGCACCCGTGGTGTAAACGTGGGTCTGGGGACCACTGTAATCGAGATCGCAACCGATGATATAGACTTCGGTGAAACCCATATAGAAGGCCAGCTGCACGGCATCCAACACCACGGTGAATCCACGATAGAGCCCTTTATTGGGATCTTCCGCGAAGTGCCCCTCATCCATGGCGGGTGCGTAATGAAACGGAACCGTGACGACCGGTTCACGATCAGCCGCCTCATGAAACTCCGGCAGCGCGCACACATCCGCGCGGTAAAACCGTTGCCCGACCTCCGCCTGCCGGACCTCCTGCGCATAAGCTTGGTAAGTCTGCGGGTCTGACACCACATGATAGGTGCCCTTGGGCAGGCCCAGGGAACGAGTCAGGTAACCACGATTGACGGTGAAGAGGCACTCGCCTTCCAGCTTGGTCAGATCGAGATGCTTGAGCGAAGGCGCACCCCCGACCACAAAGCACCGCTGCCCCTGATGCCGGTTCCGATAGCTCGCCATGGAATTCATATCAACTGAACCAAGGACCGCTGGAACTTGTTCCCCTGCGCGAGCCGTCTGCACGTCGTTGGCGGACGAACTGCGAAACTTCGGACGATTCACCAATATCTCGATGACTCCCTGCTGCGTCTTGGGCTGACAGTAGAGCTCGGTGAAGATATGGTAGAATTTGGCGGCGGCGGAGCCGTGATTGATTCGCAGATGCTCGTTGAGAACCCGGTCGAGAGTGAACTCCAGCGAACGAGCATCGGTCGCCTCGTGCGTAAAGCCCAGCGAACCGTAGAAGGCGTCGCCGCAAAGCACCACCTCCTTGCCGAGAATCGCAGCCTCGAGCCCGGCCTGCGAGTTGATCGTCACGCACACATGGGCGCGACGAATGAGGTCGTAGGTGTCGTAGCGGTTTGCATCGTCAATCACCAGTCGCTCACCGAGCTGGGCACGCAATTTCGCGAAGCGCGGATGCGCCGCGAGGCCGTCGGCCGTCAGGTTGCGCACCGCAGTCATCTCGTCCTGGAACGCCGGATTTTCCTTCGGGTGCAGTTTGACGAGCAAACGAAGCTGACGGGAGGCCGCATAGGCGGCGAGCGCAGCAATGACTTCAACCTGTGACTCGAACCCGCGCAGGCCGAACAGCACCGACGAATCCGTGCCAACCTGCGCGAGATAAGTGATGGTCGGCAGGTCCGCCGCCGAATTCTCCGGCAGCGGCGTGACGGGCGACGCATGCTCGCCGGCCTTGGCGCTCTTCAGCTGATTGAGGTAGGTCTCAACACTCGCGCGAGCCGTTTCTTCGCTGACGAAGTTGCGGTGCCGCCAGTAGTAGTTGCGAGCGAGGTTCTGGTTCACCGAAACGCCCGTGACATCCTCCCACAGCAACCGGTCCTTGCGGAAAATATTTTCCAGCGAAACCACCCGCAGCCCTTTCTGGATGGCGAGGTAACGGAGCACCGCAGAGACAATGTCATGCCCCTGCGCAATCACGACCGTGTCCGGACGATAGCAGTCAAAATAGGTCCAAGCCTTGTCGATCAAGGCCACGGCGTGTCCATAGTAACCTCGCAGGGCAGATTGATCGTCAGCGATCGCGGGATCGATGCCTTCGCAGTTTTTGCGCAAGGTGAGCGCGAGCCGGTATCGGGAAACCTCCCAGAGATTAACGCCGCGATGGACAAGCGTGCGGAAATTGGCCGCATGGATACCATCGGGAGCCTGCCAGCTTGGCTTTGTCTTCTCGCTGAAGAGAACAATCAACCGCCCACGCTCAAGGCATTCGGTCACGATCGTCGGGGTATCGATACCGAACCAAGGCTGATATGCCATAAGCGTGCGTTGTGAGGGCAGGCGCAGCCCGGTCGGCGATTGCCGGGCGATGCGGGCAAACGAATCGCAAAGCTGGAGGCTGGTTTCTTTTTCGGAAACGGTCTTGTCGCCAAGAATTTTTGTGATGATCGAAAGCTCGGTCGGCAAAATGCCACCCTCTCCATCGAAAGGTGAGGCCGAGTCTTTTCCGGGTGAGACGGCCAACACAGCCGACCGCTCCTCGGCGTGACGAAGATCTGCGGTCAGCGCTTCATCACCGGGCATGAGGATGAGCGCTTGCCGAAATGCTTCGGCCGCTTCGTCGAAGGAATCCACGGCCAGAAGGCAGCGCCCGAGCCATTGCCAGGCATAGGCGCTCGGCTCGAGTTGCAGCGCGCGCCGGTAGGCGGCGATGGCCTCCGGCAACTGGTGCGACTCGTGGCAAGCGAGGGCCAGTTCGAGCTGATAGTCGGCTCGCTGTGGGCTGAGCTCGACAGCCTTGTGCAGACTGGCGACGGCTTCTGCGCGAACCGAGGGCGAAGCGGCTCCGCCGGCGTGATAAAAATCGATGAGGCCGACGAGGTGATGGGCATCCGCACAATTGGCATCGGCTTCCAAGGCAAGCCCAGCATAGTGACGCGCGCGGACGTGATCGCGGCAATCATAAGCCAGGCGGGCAACTGCGCGCAGGCGTTGGGCCTGCCGGGGAGCGGCCTTGATCTCAAGCTGTCGGCGAAGGAGAGGAATTTGGGGATGATGCGGATCCTTCTTCTCAGCGCGCGCCAGCATGTTGCCCGCAATGGTCCAATTTTGCGCCTCAATGGAGAGATCCACAATCAGGCAAAGCGCATCCATGTCATCCGGAGCAAGCTTGAGGGCGGACGTGGCATTTTCGAAGGCGCCGGAGATGTCGCCCTGCTTGAAGTGTTCGCGTGCCTTGTCAGTCAGAACCGCAACCAGCGCCTTTGGTTTGTCGGGCTCGGAGGTAAAGAGGAATGGCAGCGATGCCACGGGATGCCAGCCTTGGGCGGCGAGTCGGGCGACGGTCGAAGCCGCAGGCCCCGTATCGGCGACATCCCACAACCACAGATTGCGGGCTTTATCGGGTGCCGGCACGGCATTCACAGAAACCACCGCCAAATCCACCGGCTCGTCTCCCGCCACGCCGGCTTTCGCAACCGTCACGCGCGGCAGGGTGACAAACAAATCGGACAGCGCTTTCGGGGCTGTGCCGTCGAGCACGACCCTGACGGCCTCGGTCTTCTGATGCCGGATTTGCAGCCAGTGATAGCCGCCGGCCACGCTGCCAAGAGATGGCGTCGCCTTGAATTGGATCCGCGGCGGGGGCAGCGCAAACTCCGGCCGGTCCCGCCCGTTGAAAGCCACATCGAGAAACGCTTCGCGCCGACGGCGTTCGCTGAAATGTTCGCGGAACCAACGCGCACCGGCGTCAGCCATGGCTTGGGTCTCGGCCGGATGAGCCAGAAGATGACGGGCCCGCTCAATGAGTTCGGGCAGCGTCTCGTAGGCCACAAACTCACGATCTTCCTTAAGCAGATCGTAAAGGCCGGAGGCGGGTGCGAGCCGGTCGGTAAGCAAAAGCGCTCCTCCCGCGAGGATCTCAAACGTGCGCATGTTGAGATCGCCGTTCATGCTCGCGTTGAGCCCAATGAGGGAACCGGCGTAGTGTTCGATGGCCTGGCTTTGATGAATTTCCCGCCAGTCCAAAGGCAGCTTGTTCTCCACCAATCCGGAAAAAAGGCGCAGCCGGCGCGGGTGATAGCCGGTGGTTCCGACGATGGCGATGCGAGCTTCGCGACTGATGCCGGCGGAGGCGGCCACCCGCGCATCGGAATGGGCGAAAGTCAGCGAAGGGAGCCAGTGGAGATTCTTGAAACCCGCCGCACGGAAGAGATCGAGGTGGTGCCGGTCATAAAGCAGCACAATACGATCGAAGGGTTCACTTCGTGCATAGCGAATCATGCTGGCGATCGGGTTACGTCCACCGTGATGCGTATCGGCCACGAGGAGCACCTTGGGACACCGGAAGGCGGCCAGGTTGCGCGGGACGCCGGCCATGCTGGCACCATCGACATGCACCACGATCAGGTCGGGCTGTTGTGACGCCGGCAGGCGCCGGGCAACCTTGGCCAAATCGTAACTGCCGCCCAATGTGGCGAGCGAGGTCCAGCGGTCCTGAATCAAGCGATCCTGAAAAAAGGGTCCGCAGTTGATCTGATCCTCCACCAGGCGCGGTGGAGCCATGTAATGGGGTTCGGAACCGTAGGCGAGTAGCAGACGCATGGATTGACGAAGGATGCGGAATTACGTGGCGATTTCGGCCAACTGAGGGGGAACGGACGAATTCTCCGGCTCAATGCGGCACAGCACGGCGACGTCTTCACTCACGGCCGTGAAGCCGGCGGGCTGAAGAAAGTCACCCAGAATCACATGCTCCTCTGGCTGCGCGTCACAGCACCAGATACGCGGCGCATGGATGGCGCCGGGCACGATGTCGTCATCACGAGTGAAGACCGCAATGTCGGCAGGCGTGTCGAGTCCGCCCCGCAGCACCTCAACACGGGGCAGCGTGGCATGGATCTCGGCTATTTCTTCCGGCACTCCGGGCGTAAGGACGACGCGCACTTTCTCCTCGGTGCGATGCAGCTCCTGCGTGCCTTCGTAAACCAGCATGCTTTGCAACATGCGCGTATTGTCGCCGTTGAAATAGCAGCGTGGATTCGGCAACTCGAAGTCCGGCACAGAAGTGCCGTCGATCAACAGACGCTCGAACGCGGTGCGCCGACGGGCGGCGTTGAAATGCTCATCGAACCATGCAGCGCCAGCGGCACCGATGGCGGCGGTCTCCTGCGGATTGGCGAGGGCATGCGCGGCTCGTTCGGCCAGCTCTTCGGCTGAACCGTAGGTGAGCAACTCGCGTCCGTGGTCGAAAATCTCCAGCAGACCCGACTCGGGAGCCAGGCGATCGGTCAAGAGCGCGGCGCCCGAGGCGAGGATCTCAAAAACCCGGAGGTTGAGATCGCCATTCAGGCTGGCGTTGAAACCGATGAGCGAAGAACCGTAGAAGCCAAGCGCCGCGCGCTGCGGCAAAGGCCGTTGTTCGACGGGCAGTTTGCGTTCCGTGAGGGCCTCGAGAAGGCGGGAGCGCTGCGGATGGAGGGCGCCAGACTGGCCAACGAAAGCGAGATGATGCTCGCGCTTATGCTGGCGAGCGGCATGCACCGTGGCGTCGTCATGCGGGAACGTGAGGCCGGGGAACCAGTAGAGATTGCGGAATCCAGCCGACTGGAAAAACGCCAGGTGATGCCGGTCGTAGAGAAAGACGATGCGGTCGTAGGGCTCGGTGGCCGCATACTTGAACATGCCGATGAGCGGCGAGGTCAGATGATGCGTGTCGGCCACGAGCAAGGCCTTGGGGCCGCGGAAGGCGGCGAGGTTACGCGGCTGGTTGCGCCAGCTGGCATCCACGAGACTGACAATGGCGTCGGGCTGCTGGTCCAGCGGGATTCGCTCGAGAATGGCGGCGAGATCGTATTCGCCGACTGGCGTGCGGAGGGAAAGCAGTTTGCCTTCAGGCGTGTGCGCGTCGGGCCAGTCGGGACCAGCGTTGATTTGCTCGTCCGCCAAGGTCGGGGGCGCCATGTAGCTGGCGGGTGAACCGGTAAGATAGAGAATACGCATGGTCTGATGGGGTTCAGCTGGCCCGCGCTTGCGCGGGCGGGGTTTCTGGTGGCCAGCAGGCGTCTTGCAGGCTGGAGGGAAGCACGGCCGAGACCCCGGCAAGGAAGCGTTTCAGAGACTCCGCTTCTTTCAGGAACATGACGCGATCAAAGGGTTCTTTCGCCACGTAGCGGAAGACGCCGGCGAGGGCGGATTCATCGCGTAGCTTGTCGGGAAGCAGCAGGATCTTGGTGCCGCTGAAGCAGCGGAAATTGCGGGGCGCCTTGCTCCAATCCGTTTCGAACAAATAAACAATGGCCTCGGGCTTCTGATCCGCAGGAATGCGAGCTAATACCGCAGCGAGATCATAGCTGTCAGCCGGAGTGCGCATCAACAACCAGCGACCATCGATCGTCTGGGCATCGGCATAGTCGGGGCCCGCCGTGATCTGCGTATCGCAAAGGTGCAGAGGGGCCTGCAAACGGGTGGATGATCCGGTGAGAAGCAGCGTGCGCATAGGGTGAGCGTCGTGCTCATTGCACATGCCACGCCCGCACGCAGGGGGCCCCGCGCAAACGGCTGAATTGGAAAGAATAGAAATATTTTTTCTTCGTCACACCGCCGATCCAGCGCCTCCCCAGCCCCACCTTCGCACAAGACAGGCAAAAATTACCCGGCGTGAACGCGCGCTTCTAAGCCTGGATGCAGGCGCGGCTTTGCGTCGCGATCTTGCACGCGCGCACCGTGAAAACGTGTTCGCGATTTGGGGGCGCGTCAGTCCCCGGCTAAACCACGTTGTCGCTGCGCTCCGATGCGACGACAACTCAACCAACCCGCGACCCGCGAGGCTGCGAATCTCATTCAGGAAAAATTCTCCGACGCGCGCTCAGGCACACGCCACCATCGGGACATCGAAGATTTCGCATCCACCCGCCGCCTGCGACTGCGCGGGATCACGCAGGAAGATGATCCGATCAGGCCATTGATCGTCAGGGATCTTGGACAGCACGATGTCGAGGTCATCAATTCCGGTCGGCGCACGGAGCGAGCGCCAGCGACCTTCGAGGTCTTGGGCATCGGGCCAGTCGGGACCGGCGATGATTTGCTCATCGGCCAATTGCGGTATAATCACTTGGCCGGCGGGGTAGCTGGAGAGGATCAGGGCGCGCATGGGTGTGGGGCGTGTTGTTTTGCAAAACCCGCGCCTATTCGCCTAACAGAATCTCATTTTTCTGATTATCAGTTGGATAAAATCTTTTTTCTTCAGTCCGCCTGCGCCTGGTTTCACTCCGCTTTCGCCGAACCGCGACCATCGGAAAAATTTTCCGCCCGCAAACAGAGGTGCCTATCGCGATCGACTTCGCGAATGTGACCGCCGGATTCAGTGCGATCTTTGACGAACACCGAAAGAGCGTCGCTTCGCGTCGAAGGTGAAGCGAAGCGACCCTCGACAGGGATTAATCCGAACCGTGCGCGCAGTTGGGATCGGCAAACGTTCCGGGCTCGCCCGGCGTTTCGATGCCAGCGGCTTCGAGTTCGTGACGCAGGCGCGGGAGAAAACGTTCCGCGAGTTCCTCCAGACGTAACGTGAGCCCGCCGTCGTCCACATCCTCACCGAGGAAGATGAGAATATCCGTAAGCTCGACCAGTTCCTCATCGAGGAAGTGTTCCTCGAGCACGGCTTGGCTCCATTCGAGAGCGCTGAGACCCGGCCAGGGCTGCCCGCCCTCCGGATCGCCAGCGCGCAGGACGACCGCACCGCGCAGGCGTGCGCGGGCGACGCGGGTGGCGAACTCGCCCAAACGATGGTAGGCGAAAGCCACATTGGCCAGACGCGCCTGCTGCAGCAGGGCGTCGCGTTGACGAAGAAGGTGATGATAGTTCATGGCGGATTCTCCTGTGTTGGCGGGTTGACTGTGCTCGCTTGACCGGATGACTGCCCTGCACGGCGGCCCCAGCGACACGGCAAAGCCGCGGCGTCGTTGGTCCTTTCGAATCTCTGGCGCTATCCCTGACGTAGCCTGACCTGCACTCTGCTGCCTGGTATCGCTAACGCGGAATCTGTCGCTCTGTCTCTGTCTGACTCAAATCACGATCCTAACCGTGCATCTGACGACCTGACATCGAACACCGTTACTGATCGGCACAATTGCGCGGCCCGCAAGACGAATCTCGTTTCCGCACAAGCGCGCCGACGGCGCAGGCCATCCACGCCTGCTCGCGGGCGGGACAATTGCATGGCGCACATGCGGCGTTTCAATCAATCGGCGTGCGGCGCGATCCAGAGAACGGTGGCCAAGGCTGCCAGCATGAGCGTGGGGACGACGACCCAAGCCGGGTGAATCGGCACATGCCAGTGAGGCATCGCCCACCACACGAACAGGCACTTGGCCAGGATCACCAACCACGCCACACCGAGAAACCAGCGCATCCGCACCGGGTAACGCGTCGCATCCACATGGAAGGGATGGATCATGCCGTAGTATAATATAGCGCCACGCCCTCCGCTGCGCATCGGTTGTGAAGGAGTGGCTACGCTGCGATGCAGGCATGTTTTTCGCCTTAAAATGCGGCAGATCAGCAAGGTTAAGAAAAACCCGAAATAGGGCATTCCGTCCCTACTCCGGCGTCGGAAACGTTAGCAAAAAAATTGTTAACGGACGTTCTCGCAAATGGTTTAATATTTTTATTTAACTTATTAATAATAAGATAGGAATCAAACTGCAGATTTGGCACCGCTTTCGCTTCTTATGGGGTAACAATCTAATCCCCAACCGCCTAATCGTATGAAAGCCCTCCTCACCAAAACCCTCGCGAGTTTCTCGCTGATGGTTGCCCTCGTTGCTCCCGCGAGCGCGCTGTCGATCTTCGACGTTTCCGCCAATGTTACCGGTGTCGTTGTCCCCGGCGCCAATAATGGCAACGGCTACGACTACGACTACGACGTAGATTCAGACACGGCAGACGGCATCCTTGCCCCATACCTCACCACCGTTGTGAGCGGAGCTACCGCCACGGTGACTTGGAGCCCTACCGGCAGCATGGAGTTCGAGACCATTTACCTCAAGGCTGGCGGTGGCGGTAATTCTGGCGGCGGCTACATCGTGTGGGATGTTTCCGGTGTGGACTGGTCGATCTATGACGGTTTCAAGATCACCAACGCCCTCCTCCTTAATCAAAATAAAAAGGCTCTCGGCATCTCCCATTTCAATGCCGATGGCTCCTACACACCCCCCGATGTTCCGGATGTTGGCACGACGGCAATTCTGCTCGGTCTCGGCCTGATCAGCCTCGGCATCTTCCGCCGCCAGGTCAAGTAAGGCATCCGCCTCCACTTTCGAAGCCGTCGGTATCAACACCGGCGGCTTTTTTGTGAGTAGCGAACGCTGCTCAGCCACTTCGGTTCGAGCAGGCATACGAACTCCGTGCAGTCACCCGCAAACATCACCGAGCGACTCGAATGCTTTTCCGCCGGAGAACGATCACTCTGAAATTATTTCTCGATGACGACGGCGCGAAGCGATGAATGTTTTTCCGAATCGATCAACTCACATGACTCGTTCGCGCGACGTCAGCACCCGGGGATCGCTGCTGCTTTGCATCCAAATTCTTCCCCGCGCTTCGCAGATTTTCTTGCCAAGCAAATTCTGATCGCACAGAAAATGCGCAGTCACTTCACCTCGGCGGAAGTATTTTGTATTGGTGAAATATCTTCTCCATCCATCTCATCACATTTGCACCTCGCAGGGCGGCCCACAAAGCCGCCCTTTTTGCTATCTGCAAACGCCTTGCGAAGCTGCTTGGAGAGAGCGCAATTTTCCCGATCCACTGCGCTGACCCTGCGTGATCCTACCCTCACCCACGCCGCTTTCTTCTCACCCCAAATGCTCTCCCTTGATTATCTGCTGATCGCCCTCGCCTCCGGCTTTCTGCTGGGTGGCTTGGCTTTGATCGCGACAGCGAGGGCAGCGAAGGATGGCTACGAAGACGATTTCGGATTTCACGCGGGCCCCACTCCTGCGTGGCTTACGCTGGGTCCCGCGATGGCGCCGAGCACGGTTTATACTCCCGACACTTCGGCGCGTGCCTCCGTGCCCGAAGAACCAACCGCCAAGCAACCCGAAGGACGCACCATCCTGGGTTCCAAGCCGCCCATGCTGCCGGCCGATTTGCAGGCCGACGATTTGAACCCGCGTCCGCCGCAGCGACACGAAGCCTCCGACAAGACCGACTCGCTGTAATTCTCGCCGTCGCTCTGTCGTCCGAAGCCGCGAATAGCTCGTGGCGTTTCATGATCAAGGAATCGAAACGCGGCAGCGACTTCGCACTCCCCCAAAGAAAAACCGCCCCGGAGGAATCCTCCGGGGCGGCGTAGTTTTCTTATCGATAGGAGCGGGTCCGGCGATCGCGACCGGCCATGAAATAAATCACGGCGGCGGCGAACCAGGCCACTCCCATGGCGGCGATGGTCAGCATGACGTATCGTCTCCTTTTTTACCGCGCGAGGCGGCTTCAGAGCCCGTTCCCAGCGAAGGGTTCAGGCTGTTTCACAGAACAACTGGAAGGGCACCAGCCCCTCCCATCGCCGCCGAAAATGACGGGCTCCGTTCCGAAGGCAAGCGGAGCATTGTGATTTTTACTAACAGCTACCCACCAAAGATTAATACAAACTGATCGGGCACAGCCCCGATCGAATCTGAATCGCGCCCGTAAAATCCACACCGACCCGGATTCAGCGTTTATTGAGCTGCCTGCTCTCGATCTTTTGATCTTCAAGGCAGTCTGCGCACACGCCGTGGGTGAAGGTGATCTGGCTGCGGCAGGCAAAGTAATCTTCCACCTGCTGCCAATAGCCGTCGTCGTCGCGCACTTTCTTGCACCAAGCGCAAATGGGCAACAGTCCCGAAAGAGTCTGCACCTCGGCATGCGCGCTCAACAATTCGTCGTGCCGCAACTGGAGGTTGGCGATCAGGACGCCAACGAAGAGCGCGACCATGAAGAAGCTCACCTCCAAGTCACCGATGATCTGGAGCGCCGCCGCAGCTTCGTCCCATCCCTGCCAGGCAAAGATCGAAGCCAGCCCGACCCGCAGCGCATGGAACGCCGCGTGCGCGAGGAACACCGTGGTCGGGGCAAAAGTCGGTTTCCAAAAATGTTCGGCCGCGCGTCGCAGGCACCAAGCCGAAGCCAGTGAGAGCCCACCCCACACCAAGCTGTTCAACATCATGCGCCCGCCCGACGGCTGACTCTGGAGGAGAAAATAAACCAAACCCGCCCCGTGCAGGCCGACTACCGAGTAGATGAGACGCTTCCGCAAACGCAGTCCCGCCGTGCGCAACGCGCCGAGAAAAAGCATCGCGTGTCCCACCGTCACCAACAGCGTGGGCGCGAGCCGGCTCACCGCATGCGGCAGCACGGGACGTGCGGCAAACAGCACATCTGCCACGGTCATCACCCATGCCGCCAGCATCCAATAGCGCATCGCATCCGTGCGCCCTTGGCGCAGCCAGTAGTGCGTCATCAGGCACGCAAGAATCGTGCAGATGATGATGTTGGTGAGATAGGTGATTGTCTCCTGTCCCATAGGGTTGGCCGCAGGATGCCACCTCTGCCCTCCTTTGAAAGCTGATTCTCAGCAAACCAGTCCGGTCCACCGGCGAATGACGCACTCACACGGAGGATCGAAACTTTCGCTGGCGCAGCCGGGATTGCATGGCCGGGTGGGAGCAACCACAGTGCTTGGGATGTCTCGCCCCAAGATCCTGCTGGTGTTCCTGATGCGCTTCGAGGAATGCGCGCGCATGTTACAGGGCATCGTGCAACACGAACGCTCGCACCGCCAGTGGGCGACATTCCTCGATGACGAAGCGCTGGCGGCCAAGGACCCCGCCTTTCTCCGCGGCGAAAAATGGCAGGGCGTCATCTGCCGCCACACCACACCGGCCTTGGTGAAGGGCTGCGCGCGCCTCGGCATTCCGCTGGTGGACCTCAACGATTCCCCCCCGTTTCCCGGCGTGCCGAAGATCCGGCCCAACAACGCCGCAATCGGGCATCTCGCCGCCGAACATTTTCTGGAGCGCGGCTTCCGGCATTTTGCTTTCTGCGGATTCGCCAACGAAGGCTGGTCCTGCGAACGCCGCGACGGTTTCACCGAAGCCCTTCAACTCGCCGGACATCGCTGCGATGTGCTCGACCTCGAGTATCCCGGAGTCATCACGCCCGACTGGAACGCAGCGCAAACGCGTCTGCTTGCCGCGTGGCTCCGTCATCTTCCGCGGCCCTGCGCGGTCATGGCCTGCGTGGACGTGCGCGCGTTTCAGGTCATCGCGGCCGCGCAGTATGCCGGCCTGCATGTGCCCGAGGAAATCGCGCTGCTTGGCGTCAACAACGACGTGATGCGTTGCGAACTCTCGCATCCGTCGCTCTCCAGCGTCGCGCTCAACGCCCAGCAATCCGGCTACCAGGCTGCCGAAGTCCTCGACCGGATGTTACGGGGTGAAAAGGTGGTCGATTCCGACATTCGCGTGGATCCGATCGGCGTCGTCACGCGCCTCTCCACCGACATCCTGGCCGTGGGCGACAAAAACGTCTCAACCGCCCTGAGCTTCATTCGCGAACACGCCTGTCGCGGCCTGAGCGTGGACGAAGTGGTGGCGCATGCCTCCGCGTCGCGCAGCCAGCTCGAAAAGAAATTTCGCCGCTATATCGGTCGCTCGCCCCAAGCCGAGATCCGCCGCGTGCAACTCGCCCGCGTCAAGGAACTGCTCAGCGAGAGCGACCTGCCGCTCAAGAGCATCGCCGGCCTCACGGGTTTCGAACACATCGAGTATCTCTCCGTGGTCTTCAAGCGCATGACCGGCGAATCGCCCGGGCAGTATCGCAAGCGCACGCGTCCGCGGCAGCCGGCCGCCTGAGCCACAATTCGTCTCAGTCTATTGTCGCGCCTCCCCGCCGGCTTGCTCCAACCGGTCACGCGATGCCACCCTTGTTGCTCCGTTCCCCATTCCCATGGTCGACGCTTCCCCCGCGCAACGCTACCTCCCTGCCATCGGGCTGCAGGTTTACTCGGTGCGCAATGAATTGGAGATAGACATCCCGGGGACACTGCGCGCCATCAAGGCGGCCGGTTATGCGCAGATCGAATTGATGCGCACGCTCAACGCCCACGACATCGCCCCGCATGCACGTGAGCTTGGCCTCGGCATCACTTCAGCCTTCATTGATTGGGCCTCGCTGGTGCAACCCAGTCCTGACAGCACCGCCGATCTCGACCGCACGCTCGAACTCGGCCGTGAGCTGGCTTTGAAATATCTCGTTTTTGGCTACATCGGCAAAGGTGCCCGTGAAACCGTCACGCAGATGAAGCGCCATGCGGTCGCCGCCAATGCCTTCGGTGGTCGTTGTCGCGATGCCGGCATCCAACTATGCTACCACCACCATTCCTTTGAATTTGCCCCGCTCGAGGATGGGCGCACGACCGGCTGGGAAGTGCTGCTCCAGGAGTTCGACCCGCAGCTGGTGAAGCTCGAATTCGATGTCTTCTGGGCCGCCATCGCCGGGCACGATCCTGTGCGGATGTTGCACGAACTGCGCGGCCGCGTGGCCCAGGTCCATCTCAAGGATCTCGCCGCGAGCGTGCCGATCATGCACGACGAAGGTGCCGTTCCACCCGAAGCGTTCAAAGAGCTCGGCGCCGGCTGCCTCGACCTGCCGCGCATCCTGGCCGCCTGCGCCGAAACCGGCGTGGATCAATGCCACGTCGAGCAGGACCAGTCGCCGTCACCACTCACGAGCATCGCCACCAGCCTGAATCACCTCCGCCGGCTCTGAATTTTCCCAACCCCCATCCATCATGCACAAAACGAACCCTACCCGTCCCCTGCTGTTCACCCTCGCCGCCGCGCTGACGCTCGGCTGCACCGCGCTGGCCGTCGCCGCCGATGCCATTCGCATTCGCGCCGGCACCACCAAGGATCACACCGATGAAAACGGTGTCGTCTGGCTCGCCGATCAAGGCTTCAGCGGCGGCGACACGATCGACCGCACCGGCATCGTCGTGGCCAACACCAAGACGCCGTCCATCTACACCGCCGAGCGTTACAGCATGAGCAGTTTTTCGCGCGAGCTGCCGAACGGCAAATACACGGTGAAACTCCACTTCGCCGAAACCTACGAAGGCATCTACGGCGCCGGCGAGCGCGTGTTCTCATTCAACGTCGAGGGCAAGGAATTCAAAAACTTCGACGTTACCGCCAAGGCAGGCGGGGTGATGCGCGCTTACGTCGAGACCGTCGAGGTCGAGGTCGCCGACGGCAAACTCGACATCACGTTCACACACAACATCGAGAATCCCGAGATCAACGCCCTCGAGATCATCCCGGCGTCCTGATCACGTCCTTCTGAAAAAAACGCAGGGTGGAGCCGGCGACGGCTCCACCCTGTTGCTTGGTGAGGTCGGTAGTCAGCCCCTCAGAATTCGTAGGCTTGGATCTGGTCGCCGCCCTTGAAGTAGAAGATGCGGCCGGCTTCCTCGTCGGCGAGGTATTTGGGTTCTTTGTCGCGCAGCGCGAGATGGCGATTGGTTTCACCGGTTCCGAGGTTCACGCCGACCAGGCCAATGCCGCCGCCGTGTTCCTTCTCCAGTTTGGTGACGATGTAGGTGTAGGAGCCGGAGCTCTTCGAGCCGCCGACCTTGCGCGCGCGCGTCTCGGTGTAGCGATTGTAACGGTCGAGCGCGTTCTGAATGTTGTTCATGCCCTGCTGGCCGCCGGAGGTCAGAATGCTGCCGTGCTGGGCGACCTGCGCATTGCCAACCGCCGAGGCGGCGAGCGTGACCGTGAACATGGCGATCGTGGAGAATGCGTCGCTCGGCGCGGCGTAGTAGAGTGACCATTTCTGGGCCTTGGCCGTCGGGCTGAAGCCGAGCAGGTGCTGCTTGCCTTGCACGACGATATGTCCGTCCTGACGCGTGATGGCCACCGGCACGTCGAGACGCGCCTTGCTGGAGGAGCGCACGGCCTTCACCGTGCCCATCAGACCGCCGGTGAGACCGAGGCCGATCTTGGCAATGTCTCCGCCGCCCATCCTGCGTTTGAACTCGATTTCCTCGCGAAAGAGTTCGGTCACCGTCCCGTCGGTGCTCAGCCCGACCAGCTCCTTGCCGTCGGCAAACATGACCGCACCCGCTTCCGGCAGGGGCATGAGGTTGGTGAGACCGCCCTCGATTTTCTTGTCCTGGTAGAGGGGCTTGCCGTCAGCGGCGGACACGACGACCACGCCGAGCGGCTCCTTGAGCATCACGGTCTGGCCGTTGGAAAAATTACCGCCGTAGCGCGCGAAGATCTTGTCGCCGATGACCTCGATCTGGGTAACGATGGCGTTGTCGCGCGCCTTGAAGAGGCCGGCGTATTCCGAGATGCGGTCGCTCTTCCACAACGCGGCACCGGTGTGCTTGTTGATGGCGTGGATGCTGCCGCCGCCCGCTCCGTAGATGACGTCGTCCACGATGCGCAGGGGCGCATAGGTGCGCTTCAATCCCTTGTCACCGGGGGGAAACTCCACGCCCCACTTGATCGCGCCGGTGTTCACGTCGAGCGCATGCACGCCGAGGTAGCCGAGGTAAAGCGTGTCACCATCGAGCACGGGATCGTGATAGCCGGAAAGATCCATGCGCGGCATGAATTTCCCGGAGTTGTCGGCCATGTGCAGCTGGATGCCGTTGGCCTTGGTGAAAAGCGTGGACCATTTGCGCTCACCGGTGGCGATGTCGTGAGCAAAGAGGAAAGTGCCGTTCTCCTGGCCCTTGCCGTCCTTCCACGTGGTCATGACGAGGATCGCCAGTCCCTTCTCCGGCACGGGAATCGTGCCGAGATACTGTCCCATCATCTCGGGAGCAGTCCACTTCACCTCGCCGCTCAGGTAATCGATGAGCGTAAACGTGGACTTCGAGCCCGCCATGCCGCTGAACTGGTTGCAGAGCAGGAACGGCGTGCCCGGGATTTCGCGCGCGTTCATCGGATTGCTCTTCTTGAAGGTGGTGTTCTTCCACAGCAGCTTTCCCGTTTCGGGATCGATGCAGTGAATGGCCGAATCGGTGCCGACGAGCAGCACGCCAAGCTCAGTGAGGTTCTCCCACTTGGCCTTCTCGCCAAGCGGCAGGGTCCAGGCGGGCTGGGCGGGGGCGGCTTGCAACCGCAGGATCAGGGCCAGCAACAGCCCTAGGAATAGGAAAACACGGTTGGGGCGAGGGGTAGAGGTGCTCATGGTGCGCCGATTCTAGGGCAACCCCGCCTTCCCGCCAATACGTAGTCCTGCGTAGGACACACACCGTTGGGCGGTCCCAAGCTGGCCCGCCCGGCAGCCCGCTGAAGGTCACGAACTCGTTCCTTCAACACCTGCGCGGGCGCCTATGTTTGGGGAACTCGCCCGGTTATTTCGCCGGCTCGTCTACTGCGCCAAGGATCTGCACGTCCGCCATGTCCACTTTACCGATCGGATTGAGGCGGCGAACCAGCCCGCCGCTGTCACGACCGAAAAAGCGCGAGGCAAACATGCTCATGCCCGGGAGGGCGGCCGTGAAATGATTGCCCAGCGTGGCGATGTTGTAACGCGTGGACCACAGTGGCACGAGTTTCTTCTCCTTCCACGCCATACGGAAATCAAAGGCGGTCAGGATCAGGAAATAGCGCGGCTCCTCCACATCGGCGGCAAGCTCGTCATAAACCGTGCCGTTCACGCTCAGCTGCCGGAGATTCTTGTGATACAGCATGGCCTCACGGTAACCGAGCAGTGCGGCGTTGCCCAGGTTGGTGCTGTCGCGCGCGCCGTTGACGTCGTTCATGAGCGACGCGTTACCATACCAGCTGCCGTCGATGCCATTGGCCAAAAAATCCGGCCCGCCGCCGAAAACCGGAGCGCGGAGCATCGTGAGCCCATCGGTCGCGCCCCAAGTCACGTAGATCAACAAGTCGGTGTCCTCAGGATCGGAGGCAGCGATGTAATTCTGCCGTGTGAGCGCCGGGCTGATCAGACGGACCACCTGGTCGAACGTGGCGTCATCAATCGAACGGTCGCGCATGTGGCCGAGCAGCGCACCGCCGTTGGCAAAGGCAAAGGTCTCGGCTTGGTAGCCACCCAGCACGGACGGCGTGCGAGTGTAATCGTTGAAAACCTTTGAGTGAACGGCGATCTCTTCTTCAACCTTGCCCGATTGGGCAATAGCCACCGTAAGGCAGGCGGCGGAAACAAGCAATCCGAGGCGCATTTTCATGGGGGTCCGGGGTTGGCGGGGAAGCTACAGAGACCCGGGAACAAGACAAGGGTTCACTCATTTTCCGCCATTCAGGTGGATTTACCATTTCGCACGGCGAAACAGCCATTCCGACATCCGACTCACCCGTTTTGAGAGAGTTCGGGCTTCGTCCCCACCACAAACACCGAACTGCCGGCCGGCGCCGGCCAGCCCCGCTTCGTCCAAGCGTGCTCCAATGCCGCCATCGCGGCAAACGTCGCCTCGATCGGTGCGGGGTAAACCTGCACGTCACTCGTCGGCTGGGCGGGCGGGAACAATTTTCGCCGGGCTGCGATGAGCGGTAGCGGAAACAGGTTGGCATAGCTGGCAAAGTTCACGGTCAGCCCGGCCGCGCCAAACAGCGCCATCAGTTCCCGCCGCGTGTAGCGGTGCTTCGTCTGGCAGGTATCGTCGTGATATGACCACAGCCAGCGGTAGGCCGGCACATTGACCAGCACCGCACCGCCCGGGCGCACCACGCGTGAAAACTCCCGCAACGCCTGCGCTGCATCCTCCACCTGGCACACGACATCGGCTGACACCACCGCATCCAACTCAGCATCGCCAAACGGAAGCACCGTGATCGAGCCCTGCACGATTTCCACCCCCGTGCGCTCCCGGGCCAGTTCGCAGGCGAGCGGCATGAAATCGAGTCCGGTCACCTGCCACGCCGGATTCGCCGCGCGTAACGACTTGATCAAGCCGCCGGTGCCGCAACCGGCGTCGAGCACGCGGGCGGGACCGGGCGGCAGAGCCTGCGCGAGCCAGTGCGCGATGCGGCGATTCAACGCGTGGAAATACCACATCCGGTCCTCGGTCTCGGCGAGTTTGCGGTATTCGTCCAGCTGCATGGGGCACCTCAACTGTCCGCGGTTCAACGCCGGGGTGGCGAACATATTCTCGGGAGCACTCGCCGGCTTGCGTCGGTGAACGGAGCTGGGCATCCCGGGAGCGTGCGCTGGACTCCGTTTCTGCAAAGCCCCGTCGGCATCGTGATGCGTTACGTGCTGACGCTTGTCCTGCTCGCCTGGCTGGCTCTGCGCGTAAATTGGAATGAGTTTACCGCACTCAAAAGTCTCGACTGGCGCCTGGCGATTCCGGCGATGCTGCTGGCCGGCGTGGCGTATCCGCTGCAGATTGTCCGCTGGCAACTGCTGCTCCGCGCGCAGGGATTCGTGCTGCCGGCGCGCGCCGTGCACGCAGCGGGCTGGAGCGGCTTCTTCTTCAATTCCTTCCTGCCCGGCGGCATCGCGGGTGACGCGGTCCGGTTCGGCTGGCTCTGGCGGCACGCGCCCGACCGCAAAGCCGCCGCCGCGACCGGCCTCGTCGCCGATCGCTTGATCGGCCTCGCGGCGCTTTTCGCGTTGGCCTCGCTCGCGCTCGGATTGCACACCTTGAAAAGCGGCGGCGGCCAAGACCAGCGGTTGCTGCTGATGGCCAGCGGCGGCGCCTTGGGCATCTTGCTACTCGGAGCCTTGCTGCTGCCACGCACCAAACTCTGGGCGCCGCTCGCGACCCGTCTTTTTGGCGCAGAATTATCCGCCTCACTCGTCAAGGCCGTGCAACCGCTCACACGCGTCCGCGTGGCGACGGCAGCATTGCTCGTCAGTTTCGCGGTGTGGCTGGTTGATTTCGCGGCGTTGTGGCTGCTGGCGCGCAGCGTCGGCCTCAGGGCGGATTTCCTCGGGTTGTCGGCCGCCGCCGCCGCCGCCTACATGGCCGCTTCACTGCCCATCAGCATCGGCGGACACGGCCTGCGCGAAGGAACCCTCATGGCGATGCTCACCGTGCTGGGCATCGGCGCCGGCCAGCATCAAGCGGTCGCCCTGCTGGCCGTGGCCTTTTTTGCAGTGTCCGTCGGCTGGAGTCTCGTGGGTGGCATCGTCGTTCTGCTCCAGCCTCGCCCGATCGCTTCGCCATCTGCGTCTTGATGGTCATCTATTAGAGCAGGCCGCTCTTTGACGGACTTCATCTGTCATTCACCCATTATGCTATCCCCAACGCCGATGACCCGGCGTTCTTCGTCACCCAATTCCACGCGATGGTCACGTTACCGCTTCTCTCCCGCCCTGCTTTGGCGCGTTTTTTCGCGTGTCTGGTGCTCGCCGTCTGCGTAACGCCAACATTCCTCCGGGCGCAATCTGCCCCGGCCAAGATCGTCTTTCTTGCCGGTCCCAAGGACCACGGCTGGCCCGGTCGCCACGAATACGAGAAGGATTTGCGCGTCCTCGCCGCATCGCTGGAGCAGTCCGCCAATCTCAAAAACGTCACCACCGTCGTCCACGTTGGTCGCGTGCCGCCCGACCTCGCGCTCTTCCAAGATGCCGCGGCGATTGTGATCAACAGCAGCTCCGACCGCCTCGAAACCGAAACGCATCCGCTCTTCCCCGGCAATCCCACCACCAACGGTCGCGGCTACGACGAGACGACGACGGCGTTCCTCAAGTCTCTCGACGCGCTCATCCGCGAAAAACAAATCGGCGTCGTCATTTTCCACTACGCCAACTGGGCGGAGAACTGGGCCGCGCGCGGTTACCATATGGCTTGGACCGGCGGCCTGTGGGTCCAGATGTCGTCTCGCAATCCCGTTGATCAATGGACCATGACGCCCGAAACCCCGTCACACCCCGTCCTCAACGGCGTGCAGCCTTGGACCTACCGCGACGAGATTTTCTGCCGCTTCCACCTGCCCAACGATCGCCGCCGCACCAATCTCCTGCTCGCGACGCCGCAACAGGACCGTCTCGATATCGGGCCTCAGACCGCTTCATGGGCTTACCAACGCGATGATGGCGGTCGCGGTTTCGTCTATGGCGGAGTGGACTGGCACGAGAGCATGAACATCGAGGACTATCGCAAATTTCTGCTCAACGGCATCGTCTGGGCTGCGCGGCTCGACGTGCCCGCGGAAGGCGTGCAATCACCCCAGCCCGACGTTCCACCCGCCCCGCCGCCTCCCCCTCCCCGGATCAAGGTCAATTGAATCATGCGGTTCCTCCGTTTGCCCCACCTTGCGTTGCTGGCCGCCAGCCTCGCCATCGCGTTCGCCAACGACCAACCCACCGAATGGCCCGGCTACGGCGGTCGCCCGGACCAGTCGAAGTTCGTGCAGCTTGACGACATCACGAAGGAGAATGTCGCGCAGCTGCAAGTCGCCTGGACCTATTCGACCGGTGACGAACGTTCCTACCAATTCAATCCCGTCATCGTGGACGGCGTCATGTTCGTGCTCGCCAAGAACAACTCGCTCGTGGCGCTTGACCTCGCCACCGGCCGCGAAACCTGGATTCACGCCAACCTCCGCGGCATTGCGACACGCGGCATCAGCTATTGGGAAAGCGCTGATCGCTCTGATCGCCGGTTGCTGTTCATGATGGACAACACGCTGCAGGCAATCGATGCCCGCACCGGAAAATCCATCCTCAGCTTCGGCAAAAACGGCGTCGTGGACCTGCGCAACGATCTCGGTCGCGATCCTGCCACGATCACGCGCGGCATGTCCGGCACACCGGGCCGCGTCTTCGGTGATCTCATCATGATTGGCTCGTCCACTGGCGAGAGCTACATGTCGGCGCCCGGGCACATCCGCGCCTATAGCGTCATCACCGGCGAACTCGTGTGGCGCTTTCACACTATTCCCCAACCGGGAGAGTTTGGTTACGACACCTGGCCGAAAGATGCCTGGCAATACGCCGGTGGCGTCAACGTCTGGGGCGAGATCAGCGTGGATGAGGCGCGCGGCATCGCGTATTTCCCGCTCGGCTCGCCCACCTATGATTACTACGGCGCCGACCGTCACGGGGCCGATCTCTACGGCAACTGCCTTCTCGCGCTCGATGCACGCACCGGCAAACGCCTCTGGCATTTCCAGACCGTCCACCACGATCTCTGGGACTACGACCTCGTTTCAGCCCCGCAGCTCATCACGGTCAACAAAGACGGCCGTCGCATCGATGCCGTCGCCGTCGCCACGAAACAAGGTTTCCTCTTCGTTCTCGACCGCGTGACCGGTGAACCCGTCTGGCCTGTCGAGGAACGTCCTGTGCCACCGAGCGACGTGCCCGGCGAACAAGCTTGGCCCACACAGCCTTTCCCGGTCGGGTTGGAACCGTTCTCACGCCAGATCATGACCGAGAACGATGTCACCACGCTTTTCCTTACACCCGAGGAACGCGCGTCTTGGCAGGAACGTGTGCGCAAGGCCCGCAAGGGACTTTTCACGCCGCCCGCCACCGAGGAAACCGTCACCGTGCCCGGCGCCGTCGGCGGCGTGAACTGGGGCAACACCGCCGCCAATCCCGACGCCGGCATCGTCTATCTGCTCAACCAGGATTTCCCCTCCTTCTACAAATTGGAGATCCGTGGCTCCGATCAGCCCAGTCGTGCACGCGCTGGCGACACCACTGAAGCCGCCGTGCGTCGCGGCGAACAGGCCTACGCGCAGCACTGCCTCGTCTGTCACGGTCCCGATCGCGCTGGCACCACCGCGGGTCCGTCGCTGCTCGGCGCTGCTGCACAGCTTGGTTATCCCCAACTCCGCCGCACCGTCATCTATGGCGTAGGTCGCATGCCCCCCGTTCAGCACGTGGACGATGACACCATCGGCGATCTGTTGAGCTTTCTCACGCATAACGCCGGCCGGGCTGCCGATGGTTCACCATTATCGGAGCCTCTGCCGGAGGGACCCGTCGTTGCTGCCGGTGGCGCACCACGCGAACCGGCCCCGCCGCGCCGCTTCATTCCCGGCGGGTTGCCTTATCCCGAAGGCGTCGAGGTGCCCGCCGTGCGCTACTTCACCGATTATGGTCTCGGCCATCCCTATCTCATGACGCCGCCGTGGTCCACGATCATCGCCTACGACCTGAACAAGGGCGCGATCAAATGGCGCAAGCCTCTCGGCCAGGACCTGCATGCCACGCAAGCCGGCGCATCCGGCACGGGTGTGCCGCGCGGTTCGCAACGCAATGGCATGATCGTCACCTCCACCGGTCTCGTTTTTTCCACAGCCAAGGATGGCAACCTTTACGCCTTCGACGCCGACACTGGCGACGTGCTCTGGTCCGGCCAGTTGCCCATGGGCACCGAGGGACTTCCCGCCATCTACGAGTGGAACGGCCGTCATCACATCGTCGTCAACGCCACCACTCCGCTCACTTGGGGCACGAAGTCGCGCGAAAGCGGCATCGGCTCCACTGAACCCCGCGGCGTCGGCGGCTACGTCGTCTTCGCTTTGCCCGAGAAAAAGTAGGACCGGTCTTCGACCGGTCAAAACTCCACCTCCACCATGAGCACTCCCCTCTCCCGTCGCACCTTCGTCAAATCGGCCGCCGCCATTGGGCTCACTGCGCTCGCCGCACCCCGCTCATTCGCGCAATCGCCGTCGCGTCGCCTCAAGGTCGGTCACACCGGCATCACGTGGGGCTACGCGGCCCCGCGCGCCGAACAAGCCGTGAAAGACGTGGCCTCGCTCGGCTATCACTGCTTCGAGTCATTCGGCAGCGTGCTGGAACACTGGGATAAAAATCTTGGCGGTCTCGACCAAGTGTTGAAAGCCGCCGGACTGCCGTTGATCGCCGCTTACTGCCCAACGGATCTCACCAACCCCGAAAAGCGCAAGGACGAGGTCGCAAAAATGGTGCGCTGGGGCAAACTCATCGCGAAGTGCGGCGGGCGCATCGCCGTCGTAGGCCCCAACAATCTCAAGCGCACCGAATACGACTTCGCCGCCGCGCGCCCGCACATCGTCGCCGCGTTGGATGACATTTGCACCGCGCTCGCCGATGTCGGCATCGTGGGCGCGTTGCATCCGCACAGCGGTAGTTGCGTGCAAACGGGCGACGATGTCCGTGCCGTTTACGATGCCGTCGACACGCGTTACGTGAAGATGGCGCCCGACGCCGGCGAACTCCTTCACGGCGGTTCCGATCCGATTCCGCTCATGCGCGACCATCTTTCGATCATCGTGCATGCGCACCTGAAGGATTTCATCGGCGGTCAGTTCAACGACGGCTTTTGCCCGCTCGGTCGCGGCAAGCTCGACGTCGCCGCCTGCGTGGCGGTTCTCGAGGAATCATCCAACGACCTGCGCCTCATGGCCGAACTGAATCCCAGCAAGGACCTGACTCTGCCCAAGCCTCCGCTCGATCTCGCGCGCGACAGCCGCGATTTCATGCAGTCGCTCGGCTACACGTTCCGGACTCCTGCCAATTCCTGAGAGCGCTAGTCCTCGGACGATCGTCCTGAACCAAAACAAAAGCGACTGGCGCAAAACCAGTCGCTTGCTCCTGACTGCGGTCGCCGGTTACTCGACGTTGAAACGCACCGGGATGGTGACCTTCACCTTCACAGCCTTGCCGTCGAGCTTGGCAGGTTTGAACTTCCAACGACGGATGGCGTCGAGCGCCGGGCCCTTGAAGTCATCGTGGCTGGATTTGCTCACCTCGGCAGCGAGCACTTCGCCCGACTCATCCACCACGAGCACCACGCTCACGACGCCGTTGATCTTGGCGTCGCGCAGGGCCGTCGGGTAATCGGGCGCGAAGGTGCGAAGCGGAGCGGGCGCCTCGTCCACCTTGGGCGAGACATCCGTGATCTCAGCCACGGTGATGGCCGAGGCGGAGACCGCCAGGGCGAAGCTGCAAATGAGGGTGAAGGTGCGGAATTTTCCGGACATGATGCGGCCTCATCGTCGCCACCTCGCCGGGCTTTAGGCCTCCGCGCGGGCTATTAGGCACGCGGTCCCGCGACCGGCCCGCGGCTAATGTTTTCCCTTCGCCAAATCCCATCCCAGCCGACGGTCGAGCGAGTATTTGCCCGGTCCCGCGAGCGCCAGCAGCAGGTAGATAAAAATCCATGAAAACGGCAGCTCCCCCGCGCCGGGTCCGGTCAGTTTCATCCCGTGATGAAACGCCCACGCCACAAACATCGTGATGGCGAGGCCGAACGAATGCAGCCGCGTGAGCAAGCCGGCCATGATGGCGAGCGAGCCGAAAGTCTCGCACCACGTCACCAGCACGTAGCTCAGTTCCGAACTGATACCGATGTAATTGGGAAACGTGTGGAATTCCTTCCGCATGCCATCGAGTGCGAACAGATTCGGCAGGCGCACCCGCTCGTCCGCCCAACCAGTCAGCTTGCCCCAACCATGATAGCGAATCATCAGCCAGGAAACCGACACGCGCAGCAAAAGCAGGCCGAGGTCGGGATTGAGCGGTAGCCAGGACAGGCTGAAAAACTTTTTCATCGAGCAACGGGGTATGTGCGTTTCCTGCGCGTGCGCAGGCGGGGTGCCCTATCTACCCGCATTCTCCGGGTCGTCAAACGACCGGCGTGCACCACTCACATCCGGTCGCGCCGGTGGTGGTGGCCCCGCTCTTGCCCGCGCCAGCCGCTGGGTTCGCGATAGTGGTCACGCTTGTCGTGCTGCCACTTGTCGCGTTTCGGCGGGTTGTAGTCGCGTCGCTCGGGTTGCGCCGGATCGCCACGGAAGGGATTGATCAGCGGTGTGGTCGGCGTGGTGTAGGCCGGCAACGGCGCGTCGTAGTAGGTGTAACTGACCGGCCAGAGCGCGAATTCCTGGTGACGGTGGCTATGACCGTAGCGATGAGGATAGGAGCGCACACGATAGTAGGCTGGTTCGCGCTCGGAGGCGGCAAGGCGCTCCTCGATCTCGGCCAAGCGGCTCAGTTCCTCGGCCTTGCGGTTTTTCTCCTCCAACTGTTCGTTGAGTTTCAGGCGCGCGATCGTCAGCGGTTCGGCACACGACACGCCGGTATAGCGGCGGGCAAAATCTTCCCAAAACGAAACCTGATAGGCGACCGGCGCCGAGCGAAACGCTTCATCGGCCAGCTTGCGGTCGCGCAACGCCGTGCCTTCCTCGATTAACTGCGCGCGACGTGCCTCGCGCTCAGCTTGCAGGCGTTCTTCGCGAGCCACCTGCGCTTGATGCTCCTCCGCCGACAACATGGCGACACGGGTCACGCGGCCGTTGATCAACTCGACCGAACCGCGTTCGTAATAAAGCAACTGCCGCTCACCGAGGCGCATCTGGCCGTTGGGTGTCCCCAACGCAATTTTCACTTCATCCAAAGAGGCACCCGCATCCACCGCCGCGGCGGCAACGGGAAACGGTGCGGCGGAAAGGGTCAACGCGAGGAGAACGGGGGCTTTCATACCGTGGTTGGGACACGGAGAAACTACCGGGGTTCTCCTTGTAAGCAAACGCTTTTACCTTTACGGCGACGGGAATCCGCATTGAACCCGGCCCGGGCCGCGGCATTTTTACAGCATGCGCATCCGTGTCATCACCGCCGGCGGCACCATCGACAAAGTTTACTTCGACGACGCCAGCGCTTTCGACGTCGGCGACCCGCAGGTCGGCCCGCTCTTCAAGGAAGCCAACGTCACTTTCGAATACGTGGTCGAATCGGTGTTGCAGAAAGACAGCCTGCACATGACCGACGAGGATCGCGCGCTCATCCGTGCCCGGGTGATTGCCGCCCCGGAAAAACTCATCCTCATCACCCATGGCACCGATACCATGACGACGACCGCCGCCGCCCTCACGGATTTGCCGGACAAGGTCATCGTGTTCACGGGTTCAATGGTGCCCGCGCGTTTCCGTCAGACCGATGCCTTCTTCAACCTCGGCTGCGCCGTCGGCGCGCTGCAAGTGCTGCCTCCCGGCACCTACATCGCCATGAACGGCCAGGTTTTTCCCGCCGCACAGGTGAAGAAAAATCGCGCCCAAAGCCGCTTTGAACCACATTCATGAAGAAACCGACGGCGGAAGAGCGTAAGCGCATGTGCACCGGCAAGCGCCGCTACCGCTCGCAAGGCGATGCCCTCGATGCCGCCCTGCTTGCCGGGGTGGAACGCCAGCGCAGCGCCTACCGCTGCCAGCTTTGCGGCTTCTGGCATCTGACTTCACGCTGAACCTCTTCAGCTGGATGTGGGAGGGGCTTTACGCCCCGGCTCTTGTTCTTCAACCTTCCGGCCCTTTTCCCGTCCTTGAAGACCACGCGCATTCTCTGCCTCTGGCTGCTCCTTGCCTGCTTCGCGTCCGCACAGCAAGACGACGCCCCACCCCTGCGCCCCGAAGACACCCCGGCACTGCCCGCCGAGGAGGTCGTCGAGCCCGAGGAAGCGCCCGCCTTCGAACCGCAGCCGATCAACGACTGGCTCGCCGCCCAAGTGGAGTTGCACCGGCGCGGTTTTTCCTGCGGCTCGCTCGATGGCGTGCGCGGCATCCAGACCGCGACCGCGCTGAAGGCTTGGCAGAAGAACGAAGGCTTGCGCGAGACCGGCGACCTCGATCGCGCCACCAAAGCCGCGCTCCTGCTCACCGCCCCCGTGCTGACGGATTACATCTTCTCCGTGGACGATCTCGCCGCCACCGCCCCGGTGCCCGACACCTGGCTCGGCAAATCTCAGGTGGACGCCCTGCGCCACGCGACCGCGCTGGAGATGCTCGCCGAACGTTTCCGCGCCAATCCCAAGTTGCTCGTGAAACTCAATCCCGAGGTGGATTGGAACAACCTGCTGCCCGGCACGCCGCTCGTCGTGCCGTCGGCCGAACCCACGCTCGCCCCCGGAAGGGTCGCCCGCATCCACATTTATCTCACCGAGAAAATCCTCCAAGCCGTGGACGAGACCGGCCGCGTGTTGCTGCACTGTCCCGTGAGCATCGCGCGGAATGTTGAAAAACGTCCGGTCGGCGAACTGCACGTGACGGTCGCGATTCGCGATCCCAACTACACCTTCGATCCCGCCGTGTTTCCCGAGGTCGAGGAAGGCCGGACACTCGGACGCCGGCTCATCATTCCGCCCGGCCCCAACAATCCCGTGGGCGTCGCCTGGATCGGTCTCGACCGCACCGGCTACGGCATTCACGGCACGCCTGATCCCGAGAAAGTCGGTCGCACCGAATCCCACGGTTGCTTCCGCCTCGCCAACTGGGACGCCCGCACGCTCCTCCGCCTCACTTGGGTCGGCCTGCCCGTGATGGTGGACCCGTGACTGTTTCCGCGTTTGCGGTTTGCCGGCCGCAACCCTTCACTTCCCGCCACCCCAGCATGACCAAGCCCCGTTCGATCTTCCTGCTGGTCGCGTTTGCGACCTTGCTCGCCCAAACCGGCTGCGCCAGCCCCACCGCCCCCACGCCGCCAACACCGACGGCGCCCGGCATCGTGAGCGAACACGGCCGCTTGCAAGTTGCGGGCAACCGCATCGTCGGCACGCACGGCCGGCCGGTGAGTCTCGCGGGCGTCAGCTTCGGCTGGAGCCAGTGGGAAGCCGCCCGCTTCTACAACGCCGGCACCGTCAGCTGGCTTAAACAGGACTGGAATGCCTCGATCGTGCGCGCCGCGCTTGGTGTGCATGAGGAACCCGGCAGCTACTTGCAGAAACCCGCGGCCAATCTCGCCCGCGTCACCACCGTCGTTGACGCCGCCATCGCCGCCGACCTTTACGTCCTCATCGACTGGCACGACCATCACGCCGAGGAGCACACCGACCTCGCCGTCGCCTTTTTCGCCGACATGGCCAAGCGCTACGGCCATCTGCCCAACGTCATCTACGAAATCTACAACGAACCGCTCGTCATTTCCTGGCCCGACAAGATCAAACCCTACGCCGAAAAGGTCATTGCCGCGATCCGTGCCCACGATCCCGACAACCTCATCGTCGTCGGCACGCCGCGCTGGTCGCAGGACGTGGATGTGGCCGCCGCTGATCCGATCAAGGACCCCAACGTCGCCTACACGCTTCACTTCTACGCCGGCACCCACAAAGCCGCGCTCCGCGCCAAGGCCGAAAAAGCGCTCGCCCTCGGCGCTGCACTCATGGTCACCGAATGGGGCACTTGCAACGCCGACGGCAAAGGCGCGGTGGACGAAGCCTCGGTGCGCGAATGGATGGATTTCATCCGTCGCCACGAACTCAGCCACTGCAACTGGGCCGTTTACGACAAACGCGAAACCGCGTCCATCATCCGTCCCCGTGCCCCGGGGAAAGGAGGTTGGAAGGACACCGACCTCACGCCGTCCGGCAAGCTCGCGCGCGAGATCGTCCGCGGCTGGAAACAGGACTGATCCCGATCTTCAAAAGGCCGGAGGGTCGAGCGGTCCCGCGAGACCGCTCGGATTTCCTTTGGCCTTTGTCGATTTGGCCATTGGGATTTTCTTCTGATGCTCCGCCTGCTGCTGCCGCCCAATCTCGAAGCCGCCATCCCGCGCGACGCCATCGCCGTGCAGGTGGAGCTGGATTTTTTGCCGGGCGACCGGCCCGGACAAGCACCGGGCGGCCAGCAGGCCGGAACGGTGTCCGGCGGTTTTCCTGAAGCACTCCTGCCGGCTCTCGCCATCCTGCAGCGCCTCGGCGTGAAACCCGAACCGGCCTCGCTGATCCAACTCACCCGCGCCCAACTGCGTGAGCTCATCAGCGTTCTCGCCGGCCAGCCCGTATTTTTCTACGGCAGCACGCCGGAAGTCCCACTCGCCTGGCACGATCGTGAACTTTCCGGCGTAAGCGAGCTGTTGGGCCGCAACGAATTACACGCCAAAGTTCGTAATACGAACTTTGGCGTGAAGCCACGCGCGCCGCAGCGGCAGCCCGACTCTCCGTCCGCAACGGAGGCGACCACGCCGTTTCTCATCGACGGTTCCGAACACTTTCTCGCGGTCTCACTGCCGTCGCGTGGGTCGGCACACTACGACGCGATCCTCGATTTCCTGCGCGCCAACCGCTTCGTGCTCGATCCGCTCAACCGCAAGTGGTGGCTGCGGGACCGGCATCGCGTGCTCAACATCCTCGCCACCCAAGGCCGGCTCCTCCGCGAAGATTTCGGCGCGGAGTTCACCGACAATTTCAAACGCAATACCGCCCACCTGAAGGAAGCCGAAGCCTCCGCCGAGATCAGCGAATCCGCCGACGGCTACGACGTCTCGCTCGGTCTCAACGCCGGCCGCGCGACCGAGGCGCAGGTGCGCGACGCCGTTGCCAGCGGCCGCGGCTATGTCGAGGACGGCAAGTCCATCTACCTGATCGACCAGAGCCGGCTCGAAAAAATCCAAGCCGCTCACCGCAAGCTCGCCGGCGATCCGACCGAAGCCGGCACCGCCGGACGCAAACACCGCATCAGCAAGGCACGCGCGGCCGAGGTGAACGACTTGCTCGAGGAACTCGCCCCGCACTTCCAAGCCCCGGAAACCTGGCGCCGCCGCAGCGCCGCCCTGCGCAATCTCACCACCCTGCCGCCCGCGCCGGTGCCTGCCGCGCTCGATGCCATCCTGCGCCCCTATCAAAAACTCGGCGTCGCCTGGCTCTGGCATCTTTATCGCCAGGAACTCGGCGGCATTCTCGCCGACGAAATGGGCCTCGGCAAAACGCTGCAGGCGCTGGCTCTGTTGGCGTCGGTAAACACCCATCGTGCGCTTGCCGCGGCTTCGCGAAGCGAGAGCCGGAGACAAACACCGGCTGGCCAGCAGGCCGGAACGGTGTCCCTCGTCGTCTGTCCCGCATCGCTCGTGGAAAACTGGCGGCGCGAGGCCGTCCGCTTCGCCCCGGAGTTGAAACTGTTCGTCCACCACGGCGCCCGTCGTCTCGCGGGCAAGGACTTCGCCGCCTACGATCTCGTGCTCACCTCTTACGGCACGCTGGCGCGCGACACTGTGCTTTTCGAATCCGTGGAGTTTGATCTCATCCTCGCCGACGAAGCGCAGCATTTGAAGAATCGCCGCACGCAGGCCGCCCAATCCTTGCGCGCGTTGCGCGGTCGCGGCCGGTTCCTGCTCACCGGCACACCGCTTGAGAACTCGCTCGACGACCTGCGCTCGCTGTTCGAATTCCTCATGCCCGGCTTCCTCGCAAAAGTCCCGCCGGGTCTCAAGCGCGACGAGCGCGCCTGGCACGACGCCCAACTCCGCACCCAGACCGCTCCCTACATCCTGCGCCGCACCAAGGCCGCCGTCGCCCCGGAACTGCCCGAGAAGATCGAACAAACCATCTGGTGCGAACCCACCGCTGCACAGGCCGCACTCTATCGCCGGATGCAGGAGGACAGCGAACGCGAGTTGATGGATCTCGCCGCCAAGGGTTCCTCCGAAAGCAACCTGCGCTTCGCCGTCTTCACGCAGTTGCTCCGCCTGCGCCAGATCTGCTGCGACCCGCGCCTGGTGCCGGCCTCGCGCGACGCCACCGCCGCCGACTCCGCCAAGCTCGATGCCTTCCGCGAACTCCTCGCCGAGAGCATCGACGAAGGCCATCGCATGCTCGTGTTCTCCCAGTTCACCGCGCTGCTCGGCCTGCTGCGCGAAGAACTCGACGCGCAGGGCGTGCCTTACTGCTACCTCGACGGCTCGCTCACGCCCAAGGCCCGCCAGGCCGCGGTGGACAAATTCCAGAACGACGCCTCCGTCCCCGTTTTTCTCATTTCGCTCAAGGCCGGCGGCACCGGCCTCAACCTCACCGGCGCCGATGTCGTCGTGCATTTCGACCCGTGGTGGAATCCCGCCGCCGAGGCGCAGGCCACGGATCGCGCACACCGCATCGGCCAGACCAAAGTCGTCACGAGCTACAAGCTCATCTGC
>JBIQJF010000018.1:70239-82772 GCA_044507675.1 Opitutales bacterium
TCACCGAGGGCACCGTCGAGGAGAAGGTGCTGGCGTTGCAGGACACGAAGCGCGCGCTGCTCGCCGACGTGTTCGAAGCCAGCGATGCAGCCGCTGCACAACTCAGCCTCGCCGACCTGCGCGAGCTGCTGAAATAACAAGTCATAGGCAAGGAATGCGGCGACTCCCTGCTTGCCCGGAAACATCCGTCAGCAAGACTGCGCATCGCTTCGTGGGCCAGCGGAGCGCGCACACACCCCACCCCCCATGATGATGAATCGCCTCGCCCTGGCCGGCCTTGCGCTGGCCCTTGCCCTGCCCACCCCGATCCTGCCCGCCGCCGAGAAGATCGACCTCAAGCGCACCGCCCCGGTCGCGGCCGAACAACCCGTCCCCATCCAGGATTTTTTCCGGCCGCGAGCGCTGGCCCAGCCGATCCTCAACCGGGCTGGCACCCATATCGCTGCCATCGCCGCAGCCGACGAGGACAAACACTTTCTCCTAGTCTATGACATCGCCACCACGGATGTGAAGACCCTGGGGTTCACCTCGACCAAGGACATCTACAACGTCTATTGGCTGAACAACAGTCGCCTCATCTTCCAGCTATCTTCCCGCAAGCAATACGGTCTCGGCATCATGACGACCGATGTCTCAAACCTGAGCGCGATCTCGCCGTTGCAGCAATACAACGGATCCAGCCTGGTCTCGATCCCGCTCAGCGACCCCGAACACCCCCTTATCTGGAACCGCTATCATCTGGAAACCCAGCGGGATGCCGGCGTCGTCGCCGTGCGCTCCAGCATCCGCAATCTCCAAGCCGGCGACCTCACCACCGCGATGAACGACTTGGTGTATATGCAGGTCCACGCCAAGGTCCGCGACAACAACGACCGCACCATCGTCCGCAGCTACCCTCTGCCGCCGGAACCCAGCGTCACCTACAGCTACATGGCCAACAAAGTTGGCGAACTGGCCTACGCCTTCACCGCCCAACGCGGCGACCTCTCGATGTTCCGTCTGGCAGACAAAAAATGGGTGCCGTGCCCCGTGGATCTCGAGGAGATCGCCGTCGTGGACAATGCCAACCAACCGGGGCAGCTGCTCGTGATCGGACCCGCCCGGGACGACAAGCCCAAGCCGCTCCAGTTCATGGATGCCACCACCGGCCAGCTCGGTGATGTCGTGCTCCAGGACCCGCACTACGACTTCAACGGCTGGACCTACAACAATCCCGCCACCGGCGACGTGCTCGGCGCCGTCTTCAACAAGGGGGTGCCGCGGATCTACTGGTTCAACGAACAATACCAGGCCCTCCAGAAGATTCTCGACGGCATGTTTCCCAAGCAGGTCGTGCGCATCATCGGCAGCGACGACAAACACGAGATCTTCCTCGTCAGCACCTGGTCCGACCGCCAGCCGCCCGTCTATCATTGGGTGAACCTCGCCACACGCAAAGCCGGCATGTTCAAAAACTCCGCCCCATGGATCGACCCGGCCCGCATGCGGCCCATGCAGATGGTGCAGTTCAAGACCCGCGACGGTTTCCGTCTCGACGCCTACCTCACCCTGCCCGAAGGAGCTTCGAAGGAAAACCCCGCCCCGCTTGTCGTGCTCTGCCACGGCGGCCCGTGGGTCCGCGACTCGTGGGGTTTCGACGGCGAGGCCCAGTTCCTCGCCAGCCGCGGTTACGCGGTCCTGCAACCCAACTACCGCGGCTCCACCGGCTCGGTCGGACGTTTCCCCGCCGGCGACCAATACGACTTCATCAAGATGCACCACGATGTCACCGACGCGGTGAAGACCGTGCTCGGCACGGGCCTGATCGACAAGGACCGCGTCGGCATCATGGGCGGTTCCTTCGGTGGCTACCTCGCCGTCTCGGGCGTCGCCCACGAGAGCGACCTCTACCGCTGCGCCGTCTCCAACGCCGGCGTCTTCGACTGGGCCCTGCAAGTGCAGGCAGAGAAATACAGCCAATACGACCTGCCCTACTATGGCCGCATGATCAAAACCCTCGGCGACCCCCGCGTCGAGACGGCCAAATACGAGGCCATGTCTCCCATCCGCCATGTGGCCAAAATCCGCGTGCCGGTATTTGTCTGCGGCGGCAAGGACGACGACGTGGTCGAACTTCAGCAATCACGCCGCTTGCTGGATGAATTCGAACGGCACGGCATCGCGCACGAGAAATTTTTCATCGGCGGCGAAGGCCACGGCACCGCGCACTTGGGCAACACCGTCGAACTCTACGGCCGCATCGAGGCCTTCCTCGCGAAGCACCTTATGCCGAAGCGGTGAGTGAAGCGTTTTAAAGGACGGTGTGCCCGCGGTAGTCAGCGATCACACATCCTGAAAATCCCAACAAAAAACGGCGTCCATCAGGACGCCGTTTCGCTTTCGAGATTCGCGACGCGTTCAGCGGTCGTAAACCTTGTCGGCGTTGACCCAGGGCGTGACCTTTTCCAGCGCGGGATAAATCGCGCGACGCAGGGCGAGGAAGTTGATCGAGCCGCTCTCGCGGTAGAGCACTTCGCCCTTCGTGCCGATGAGCAGCGTGTAGGGCAGCTCGCCATTCCAGTCTTTGTCGAAGGCTTCGATGAAGGCGTATTTGTCGTTCTCGCCGAAGATCAGGTTGCGGACGGAGGACTTGTGCTCCTTCAGGAAGTTCAGGACCTTGGCTTCCTCGTCGGGAAATTGCGCAGCCACCGTCACCATTTCGAAACCGCGGTGGCGGAAACGCAGGTTCTGCTCGATGAGTTCGTCGAACTCCGAAACGCACGGGCCGCACCACGTGGCCCAGAAATTAACGAGGCGGATCTTGCCGGAGTCGGCGTTGGCCCGCAGGGCCTTGATGCCGGCCACGTCCACCTTTTCAAGCGACACGGGCTCACGGGCGACCTTGGCGCGCCAGCGGGTGTTGTCCTCGACCTTGTCCTTCCACTTCACCGAGCAGCCGAAAACGCGGGTGGTCTGCACTTCCGGAGTTTTGCCGGCCAGCACCGCGTCGAGTGCCGCGCGGGTGTCATGGGCGTTGGCGAGATCCTCGCGCTCGGAGTTGTCGATGCGACCTTGGAAACGCAGCTTGCGCTCCTGATCGAAAATATAGACGTGCGGCGTGGCGATAGCGCCGAACTTCATCGTCAGCTCCTGCGTTTCGCCATCGTCGAGATACGGAAAGTTCCAGGCGTGGTCCTTGTGGCGAATGACCATTTCCTCGAACGTGTCGCCGAGATCGCCGTAACCCATTTCGTCGAGGCGCACGGCCGGCGCGTGGTTGGGATTGATGGCCACGACGGCCACGCCCTTCGGCGCGTAGTCGGCAGCGATTTTCTTGAGACGCTCCTCGTAGGCCTGCGCGGTCGGACAGTGGTTGCAGGTGAAGACAATCATCAGAACCTTGGCCGACGCGAAGTTCGCCGGAGTCCAGGTTTTGCCATCCACGCCGGGCAGGGCGAAATCGGGCAACGGCGAACCGATGGGCAACACCGGCGGGTTGGCAGCCGAGGCCACACAAGCGGCGATCAACAGCAACGGGGCAAAAAGCAGGCGACGCAGGGGATGTGGGGTGATCATCGGCCTTCACCAAAGCCAAGGCCGGGCGGTCTGCAAGCGGCCAAGCGTTCTAATTGTGATGACAAGGTTGCACGATGACGGAAGCCGTCCACAGTCGCTCCATGCTTTCCCGTCTACCCGTTACGCTGCTCGCGTTTACCCTCCTGCTCACCGCCCGCGCCGTTGATTCGCACGCTCCCGCCGACCCCGATCTCAATCCCAAAGGCCGCGCCATCCTCACGTGGTTTCAGGAACTCCAAACCTCGCCCAAGCTCCGGCTCGTCTCGGGCCAGTTCGCAGGTTGGAGCGGCACCGCCAGCATCGGTGAACTCGGCAAAATCGAACAGGCGTCCGGTCGCTGGCCGGTGATGATCGGTCTCGATTACTGCGGCTGGGACGACGGCGAAGCCATGATCGATGTGCGCCAACCCAACCAGCTCGCCCGCGAATACTGGCAGGCCGGTGGCTTCGTGAATCTTTCCTGGCACGCTCCCAATCCCGGGAAGCCCAACGGCGGCGGCCTCAAGGAGCGCGGCATCCTGCTCGCCGACGTCCTCAAGCCCGGCCCCGTCCACGACCGCTGGATAAAGTCCCTCGACGCGGTCGCCGCCGGCCTGCTCGAACTGCAGAAACAGGGCGTTGTCGTCATCTGGCGCCCGCTGCACGAGATGAACGGCGGATGGTTCTGGTGGGGCGCGCAGGAACCCGCCGATTTTATCGCCCTCTGGCGGCACATGTTCAACTACCTCACGCACACAAAGGGCCTGCACACCCTCATCTGGGCCTGGGGACCCAACCACGGCCAGAAGCACGCCGACCTCTACTATCCCGGCGACGCCTACGCCGATCTCATCGGCCTCGACGCCTACACCGACCACATCAATCCCGACAAGATCGTCGGCTTCGACCGGCTCACGAAAATCAAAAAGCCCGTCGGCCTGACCGAGTTCGGCCCGCACGGCGCCTCCAACCCGCCTGCCGATTACGATTTCCGCCGCCTGCTCGACGGCATCGAGAAAAACTTCCCGCAGCTCCGCCACTTTCTTGTCTGGAACGAAAAGTGGAACCCCGCCGCCAACCGCTTCGCGAAGGAATTCTACAACGACCCGCGCGTCATCACCCGCGACCAAATCCCCGCCGGCCTCGCCGGCAACTGAGCATCCCGCGTTTTTCCCTACGTCCCCCCCGCCCGCGCGCCAAAGTTCGTAATACGAACTTTGGTGAACTCCGACTCGAGGGAATGCCCCGGCGAAAGTTCGTATTACGAACTTTGGCATTCCTGCAGCCCGGTGCCGTGCTCGGGATTTCTGGCATTCGGGGACCCGGTGTTTGGAATTTGCGACGAAGGAAAATCCCCACATGGTGTCCTCAATCATGAAAGCTCTGGCCGCTCTTCTCGTCTCCGCCCTCGTCATCATCGCTCCGCTCGCCGCCGCGACCAAGTCCGCTGAGCCGCTCCGCGTTTCGCAGGGTGAAACCGTGCAACTCACCGACTACCTCGTTCCGGGCAAGACCGTGATCTTCGACTTCACCAGCAAATACTGCCCGCCCTGCCGCTTCTACGACGAGCCCCTGCACAAGCTCCACACCAGCCGCGACGATATCGTGGTGGTGAAAGTGGACATCAACCGCCCGGGCATCACGCGCATCGACTGGGAATCGCCCGTCGCCCAACAGTTCAAGCTCCAGTCCATCCCGCAGTTCAAGGTTTACGGCCCCGACGGCAAACTGCTCGCCGAGGATCGCATCAGTCGTGAGGTCCGCGATCCCGCGGCTCGCAAACTCGTGGACGGTTGGATCGCGCAGCTCAAATAAGCCATGCCGGCCCGTCTCCTTCGCGTCTTTCTGCTGGGTGCTCTGCTCGGCGCGCCGGTCTTCGCCGCCGAACCCTCCGCCGACTACCTCCGCGACTACGAAGCTTGGCGCACCCGGCGCCTCAACGGCCTCACGCGCCCCGAAGGCTGGCTCGCGCTCATCGGCCGGCATCCGCTGGAAATCGGCATCTGGTCGGTCGGCTCCGCCCCGGGCAACGCCATCCGCCTCGCCGCCGGCCCGGGCCACCTTGGAACCATCACCCGCACGGGCGACAACACCGTGACTTTCGCCCTCGCCGACGGCGTGGACGCCACCATTGACGGCACATCCGAGCGCACCGCGTCGCTCGCCTACGGCGATGTCGAAAAGCCGACCTATGTCCGCGCGGACACCGTCAACTTCTACATCCTCCAGCAGAACGAGCGTTTCTTTCTCCGCGTGCGCGACAGCGAATCGGCGCGCCGCAAGAATTTCGCCGGGATCGAAACCTTTCCCGTGGATCCTTCGTGGCGCATCGAAGCCACCTGGGTGCCCTTCGATCCGCCGCGCCAGTTGCCCATCACCAATGTGGTCGGCGTCACCCAGGAAGCCGCCTGCCCCGGCAAAGCGGTGTTCACGCGCGATGGTCGCACCTACGAGCTCCTCCCACTGCAGGATGCGCCCGGCGACCGGCTCTTCTTCATCCTCACCGACGCCACCGCCGGCGAAGAAACCTACGAAGCCAGCCGCTTCCTCTACACCGATCCGCCGCAGGACGGAAAAGTGATCCTCGATTTCAACCAGCTCTACAATCCGCCCTGCGCGTTCACGCCTTTCACCACCTGCCCGCTTCCGCCGAAGGAAAACGTGCTCAAGCTCGCCGTGCGCGCCGGGGAAAAGAAATACCAAGGCGGTCCCTAATTCCGAACACAGGGAAAACGCCAAAGGGCCAAACGCCCAATCCCATGTGGTTTTGGTGTTTGAGTTTTCCCATCGTGGAACGTTGCGCGCACGCCTCACCGCTCATTGCCTCAACATGTGAAGCTGGGTGCCATACCTCTCCGATGACAATGCTCACAGAGCGACGCTGGAGACTGTTGCTCCTCGCACAATGCCTGACACACCCCGTCGCTTCGCGCCACCCCTCTTGATAGAAGGGATCCAAACCCCTGCTACCGGAAATTCCCCTCTATTAAGCCCGAACTATGCAGTGGGATGTGGGTCAGCGCGCTTGCGCGCGCGCTGGAAATGCGCCCGCAAGCGGGCTGCCCACAGCACCACCATAGAGATTCTCGCCACCGAGTGTGATCAGGTTCAACTCCATGGTTCCGAATTAAGAGGGGTGCCCGTCAGGGCAGCCAGCAGTCTATTTTGGCGAATCTCAACAGGCTCCTCTGCCACGCCAATTTGCGCGCAATCTTTCCAAGCAATTGCGCCGGACCGCAGCTTGACCGGTGAGGCGACTGGAAGGATCATTCTGCCACGCCCCGGACGTCAGCCCGGCACCCCACAACCCTCAACCACGTTCCTCCAATGAACTGGAAAATTGAGATCACGGAGCCGCATAGCGGCGAACTCGGCGAAGCCATCAAGCACGAAGACCACGGCTTCGCCATGGAAGAATACAGCTACGAACCCGGCCATAAGATCGAGGTGTTCGTGCACGACACGACCGACCCGCAGTGGCACATTTTCACGGACCTTGATTCCGGGCACCGGTTCAAGATCCCACCGCAACGCTATCGACAGATCGCCTGAGCGCGACTGCGACGATTCATGGAGGCCCGGCTCCAGCCGGGCCGCGGCTCAGCAGGAGCTGAGGCCTCCAATTGCCTCCCCTACGCCTTCGGCGGAACGCCGTGGTGCGCCTTGTGCGCCGCATAGGCTGCGGTGTCGGACAACATCGCGTCGATGGTCGCAGCCAGCGGTTCAATGCGCACGAGACCGGAGAACACCGCCTTGTCACCGATGGCGTCGGTTAGCACGAAGGCCGGCCGCTGGTTGATCTGGTGCGCAAAAAATTCCGCCGTGCTCGTCGCCACGCGATCCTTGACCACGTTCGACTCGGCGGCCTTGCGCAATTTGCGCGCATCAATCTTCCCGGCCTTGGCCGCCACCTGCACCGAGACAGCGAGGTCGCCGACCTTCTGCCCTTCCTGCAGCGCCGCGCGGGCGAGCGCCAACCGGATTTCGTCGCCGTTGAAACCAAAATCGCGGGCCGCTTCGGCGACGAGATTGGGCGCCTCGTAGCGACCCTTGCGCGACACTTCGAACCAACCCGAGTTGAGCATCGTCGGCGTGTGCATCACCGTGCCGCCGCTGCGCCGGTAGAACCAGTCACACTGCGCCTGCGAAACGGGAAAGTCCTCCGGATTCATCAACGCGATGCGCCACTCGAATTCCGCGCGGCCGGCGTAGCGCCGCTTCAGCTCCGTCCACACGGGTTCCACATAGCTGCACCACGACGACAGGATTTCGAGATAGTAGGTAACTTTCATAAATGAATACTCGGCTGCCTCCGATGTGACGTCAACCGCGTGACCGCCGCGGCCTGTCACAACACGCCGGCTCGACGAACATCACAGCTCCGGCGCGATCACTTTTCCTTTTTGAGCAAACCTTTGAGGGCGTCACCGGCGTTTTTCGCGGCCTCCTTCATTTGCTCGACTGTCATCGAGCCCGCAGCCGAACCGACTTGGCCCAGCGCGTTGGCGGTGCCGTTAGCGATGCTGCCGAGCACGCTGGCCATGATCTCGCCGGCAAGCTGGTCGGCCGTGATGCCGCCCCGGTCCACGCCGAGATTGTCGAGGCTCGCAGGCGGGAGCGGCACAGGCAGCGCGCTGGGCCCCATCCCGACGGTGGCCTTGGCGTTGGTCAGGCGGAATTTCTTCACGACAAACTTGATCGACTTGCCCTCCTTGGTCTCGGGCGTCTTGCCGCCCTGGCCGGTGAATTTCTGGATGTTCTTCAACAGGTCCTGGATGTTGCTCGCGACAATCTTCGTCTCGTAGTTGAACACCGGCTCGTCGATGATGATTTCGTTGATGACGATGTGATCGCGGAAGATGGACATCGGCTCGATGTCCATGTGGACCTTGCCGAGCGAGAAGGCGTTGCCCTCACTCCAGCCCGCGGGATTGCCGACGGTGAGCCCGGTGAGCGTGCCCGAACCGGTGAGCGGCGACAGCCTGGCGCCGGCCAGTTCGACCCGGGCCTGCGTGAGCTTGGGGCCGAGGCTGTTCACGCCGGTCTTCACGATGGAACCGAGGAAATACGCCACGCCGATGTAGGCTGCGATCAACACGGCCACCATGCCGAGCCCGAGGACCAGAAGTGCTTTTTTCATAAGGAAGGGAGACTCACCCGAGAGCTATGCGGTTCCGCGGGCGGGGCAAGCCCCACCCGCGCCGCGCCAGCGACCTTCTTCGAGGCAGAGCCCCCATTCGCCTTGTCATCGCGAGACTGGTGGAGCCAGCCGGGGCGATCCATCTGGCTGGATTGCCTCGTCGCGCACTTCGCGCGACTCCTCGCCATGACAGGTTGGGACGCGGCCGTCTTTCGGAAGTTTGTTACGACTTTGTCGCTCCCGGGGCGCGCCTTCCTCGACACTTGGCTCTTGCCTCCCGCAAAACAGGTTACTCAGTTTCGTGCAGGCGACCGTCCGGCAAATCGTCGCGCGGGTTTGTTTCCACCTTTTCCATTCCGTTTCGCAGTCCGCCTTCCCCTCTCCGCAATTCTCCATGGCCTCCAACTACACCGAAGCCAGCATCAAGACCCTCAGCTCGCTCGAGCACATCCGCCTTCGCCCCGGCATGTATATCGGCCGCCTCGGCAACGGCGCGCACGCCGAGGACGGCATCTACGTCCTCCTCAAGGAGACCATCGACAACTCCATCGACGAATTCACGATGGGCGCGGGCCGCAAGATCGAGGTCGAGCTCACCGATCGCTCCGTCAAGGTTCGCGACTACGGCCGCGGCATCCCGCTCGGCAAACTGGTGGACTGCGTGTCCATCATCAACACCGGCGCGAAATACGACAGCGAAACCTTCCAGAAGGCGGTCGGCCTCAACGGCGTCGGCCAGAAAGCCGTCAACGCCCTCTCCCTCACCTACCGTGCCCAGGCCATCCGCGACGGCGAGACCAAGGTGGTCGAGTTCGCCCAAGGCAAACTGAAGTCCCAGTCCAAGGTCACCAAGACCGACGAGCGCAACGGCACCATCATCGAGTTCACGCCCGACGCGAAGCTCTTCGGCGCCGACTTCCGTTTCCGCAACGAGTTCATCGAGGACATGCTGTGGAACTACGCCTTCCTCAACCGCGGCCTTACGCTCACGCTCAACGGCAAACCCTTCAAGTCGGAGAACGGCCTGAAGGATCTCCTCACCAAGGAACTCTCGGGCGAGCCGCTTTACCCGATCATCCATCTCGAGGGCGAGGACATCGAAGTCGCCTTCACGCACGGCAATCACTACGGCGAGGAATACTGGTCCTTCGTCAACGGCCAGCACACCACGATGGGCGGCACGCATCTCTCCGCCTTCCGCGAAGCGCTCGTCGAGACCGTGCGCAACCACTTCAAGAAGGACTTTGACGCCGCCGACATCCGCCAGTCCATCGACGCCGCCATCGCCGTGCGCGTGCAGGAACCCGTCTTCGAGTCGCAAACCAAGACCAAGCTCGGTTCGACCGACATGGGTCCCAAGGGCCCGACGCTCAAGGAATTCGTCGGCAAGTTCATGCAGCAGGCCCTCGACGTCTACCTGCACAAGAACCGCGAGACCGCCGAAACCATCCGCCGCAAGATCGAGGAAAACGAACACGAGCGCAAAGAGCTCGCCGGCATCCGCAACATCGCCCGCGAACGCGCCAAGAAAGCCTCGCTGCACAACAAGAAGCTCCGCGACTGCCGCCTCCACCTCGGCGACCGCAACGAGCGCGCCGAGGAGAGCACGCTCTTCATCGTCGAGGGTGACTCCGCCGCCGGCTCCCTCACCGCCACGCGCGACGTGCAGACGCAGGCCGTCTTCGCCCTCAAGGGCAAACCGCTCAACACCTACGGCCTCACCAAGAAGGTCATCTACGAGAACGAGGAATTCCACCTCCTCCAGTCCGCCCTCAACATCGAGGACGGCATGGACGGCCTGCGCTACAACCGCATCGTCATCGCGACCGACGCCGACGTGGACGGCATGCACATCCGCCTGCTGCTGATTTCGTTCTTCCTGCAGTTCTTCCCCGACCTCATCCGCAACGGCCATCTCTTCATCCTGCAAACGCCGCTTTTCCGCGTGCGCAACAAGAAGGAGACCATCTACTGTTACGACGAGCAGGAGAAACGCGCCGCCCAGGAAAAACTCGGTGCCAGCCACGAGATCACGCGCTTCAAGGGCCTCGGCGAAATCAGCGCCGGCGAATTCAAGGATTTCATTGGCGAGAACATCCGTCTCGATCCCGTGAACCTTCACCACCTCTACAGCTCCGACGAACTCCTGTCGTTCTTCATGGGCAAGAACACCCCCGAGCGCCAGGACTTCATCATCGGCAACCTCCGCGTCGAGAAGGACCTGATCGAAGTCTAAGGGCCTGAAGGTGCAACCCACGCTCCGTGCGGGTTGGCACCGGTCCAGTCGAGCGCGAGCGATGATATTGTGGGCAGCTCGCTCGCGAGCGCCTCTCCAGAGCGCGCGCAAGCGCGCTGACCCACGTTCATCTGCGTGCCGCCTGCATAGAAAACATAATTTTTCGCCTGTTTGTCCGCGTTCGTCCTACAGCGCGATTTGACGGGCCTCCGCAGACTTACCTACGGTGGCATCGGAACAATTCCCGATGCCGCCTCTCCTTCCAGGTTTTCGCTACCAGGTCCCCAGCTCCAACAGCATCGCGGTGATGATCATCTTCGGGGCGATCGTGCTGGGGCTCTCCGGTTGCACGACCGCGCCGCGCGCCTACGTCGAGCCGGCGCCGCTTTCGGCCGAGGCCCGCACCGCGCTCAACCTGAAGGTTCACGACACCGTCTGGCAGCTCGTGAACGACAAGCATTTCGACCCGAATTTCCGCGGCGTAAACTGGACCGCGATGCGCACCAAATACCGTGACAAGGCCGGCCTCGCCCAAAACGACGCCGAACTCTACCGCGTGCTCAACCAAATGTGTCGCGAGCTGAAGGAGTCGCACCTCGTGCCGCTGCCCCCGCGCCGGTCGCATGAAGTCCGCACCGCGCGCCGCGTGGCTGTCGGCATGGGCTGGATGACACTCGAAGACCGGCAGGTCGTGACCGACCTGATTCCCGGCGGTCCCGCCGAGCAAGCCGGTGTGCAACCGGGCTGGATCGTGCTGTCCTGCGAAGGCCGTCCACTCACCGACGCCCCACCGCCGCCGGTTCAACCCGGACAGCCCATGACCTTCGGGTTTCTCGATCTTCGCAACGAAGCCCGCACGATCACGTTCCAGCCGGAATTATTGAAAACCGCGCAGCTGGTTTCCTCCGCGTTGCCCGACGGCCATCGCTACCTGCGTTTCGACCGGTTCGACCGCGCGAGCCTGTTCTGGCTTCACCGCCAACTCAGGGAACACCGCGACGCCCCGGGAATCGTCGTGGATTTGCGCGAGAATCCCGGCGGCTATCTTTTCACCGCGCAGCTCGCGATCGCGCAGTTCTTCGACCACCGCGTTTCCACGGGACGCTTCATCCGGCGCAGCGGTCGCGTCAACGAAGGCCACGGTTGGAACCTCTTCTCGGCCCGCTACCCGGGCGAGGTCATCATCGTCGTCGGCCCCGACACCGGCAGTGCCGCGGAGATTTTCTCGCACGTGCTTCAGCACGAAAAACGCGCCACCGTCGTCGGCCGGCGCACGTCCGGCGCCGTGGTGGTTTCCCGCACCTACCCGCTGCCCGGCGGCGGTTCGCTCCAAGTCCCGATCCAGGATTACCGCGGACGCGACGGCCAACGACTCGAAGGCCGCGGGGTTTCCCCGGACGTCGCCATTGAGACGCCCAGCCTCGACGACATGCGGGCGGGCCGTGATCCCGACCTCCAAGCCGCGCTCGTCACCCTCGGCGCGCTTCCCGCCGGCACCCTCGCCGGCACTTCCGGTGGTGCCGCCACCGCCGCCGCCCTCCGCTAAGCCCGCAATTCGGGAAGGTCCGCTTGTAGATGACATGAAGCCGACAGGCGGCGCAGGAAGCGCCAACCTGTCGGCTG
>JBIQJF010000019.1:0-79192 GCA_044507675.1 Opitutales bacterium
GAGCGGATGAGGTGCTGGTTGGTGCCCATGCGTCCCGTGACGCCGTTCATGATGATGCCGATGCGGTGGGTTTTCATAAAAACAGTTTAAGTGAGAAGTTTAAGTTGAAAGGGAAGAAGTTGGAGGTGGCCCACGGAATACACGGAACACACAGAACGTGGTCTGCGCCCTGCGATATCCGGGGCTTTGGGATGGTTGGAGTTTCTTTGGCGTTTGGAGGTTTGGCGTCTGGGATTTCTGCCTCTTGGCACTTGTTACTTGATCCTTGTTACTTTGCGCGGCGCTCAGACGTGGTCCTTGTATGCCTGCACGATGCGCGCGAGATACTCGTCCTGATCCATGGCCCAGAGACGCGTGCTGAAGACCTCGACTTCGTTGAAGCCTTTGTAGCCGGTGGCTTCGACCCACGCGCGAATCTGGCGGAGCGGGATGCAGCCTTCGCCCATGAGGCCGCGGTCGTTGAGCAGGTCCACGGTCGGCGTGCGCCAGTCGCAAACGTGGTAGGCGAAGAGCGCGTTGAGGCGGCCGCAGCGGGCGATTTCCTGTTCGAGCGCGGGATCCCACCAAAGGTGATAAACATCGGCGGCGACGCCGACGAAGGGCGACTTAAGTTGCTCGACCATGTCGTTGGCCTGGCCGAGCGTGTTCACCGCGGAGCGCGCGTCGGCATACATCGGGTGAAGCGGCTCAATGGCGAGCTTCACGCCGGCAGCCGCGCATTCGGGGAGAAGGGCGGCGATGCCGTCCACGATTTGTTTGCGCGACTCGGTGAGCGGCTGGCCGGGAACGGCGCCGCAAACGAGGACGATGAGCGGCGCGCCGAGCGCGTGGGCCTCGGCGATGGCCTTGCGATTGTCATCGAGCGCCTTCGCGCGATCTTCAACGGTGAGCGCCGGGAAGAAACCGCCGCGGCAGAGCGACACGATGGACAGGCCGTGGTCGCGAAGGAGCCGGCCGGTCTTGGCGATGTCGCGGCCGGCGAGAGCGTCGCGCCAGACGGTGATGCCCTTCACGCCGGCCTTGGCGAATTTCTCCGCCGAGGTCTCGATCGCCCACGGCTTGGTGGTGATCGTGTGGATGCACAAACGGCTAAGATCAGGAAGAGGAGAGGCGGGATTCATTTTTAACCACGGATTTCGCTGATGAACACGGATGGATTAACCACCAAGGCGCGGAGACACAGAGAAAGGCCCAGGCATTTGAGCCACGAAAAGGCGCAAGAAGGCACCAAAAGAGATCCCTGATTGGTTGGCTTCATTCTCGTGTCTTTTCGTGCCTCTTTGTGGCCATCGCTTCGGTTTCGGAGCTTTGTGTCTCAGTGTCTTTGTGGTTCAAAAACGTCAGCCCTTCAGACACCCGAAGAAGGTGTAGTAGGGTTTGTTGTCGATGAGGCGCTGGACGGTGAGCGCGAGTTCGCGGAGGTGGTAGTCGCCCCACATGCAGGCTTCGTCGCAGGGAACTTTCCGGCCGGCGGGAATGTTATCCCAGCCGTTCGGGCGGTGATAAACCGAGTGCAGGAGCAGGCCTTGGTGCTTCGGATCCACGCCGAGGTAAGCGTCGGTGAGGAGCGTGCGGAGCACGGTGAGGCCGGCTTGATAATACTTTTTGCCGACTGCGGTGTTCTCACCGAGGTAACGGCCGAGGCGGATGAGGCCTTGCGCGCCGATGGCGGCAGCGGAGGAATCCACGGGCTCGTGATCATTGTAGATTTCGGCGTTGCGCGCGCGCCAGTCGCCGAGCTTGTGGAGATTTGGCGCGCCGCCGTCCCAATACGGAATGCCGTCGAGGGCGGTGTTGGCGATATACCAGTCGCAGGTGGCTTGGGCGCCCTTGAGCAGAACGGCTTCCCATTTCGCGCGTCCGCCGAGCGGCGCGAGTTCGGCGTCGGAAACGGTTTTGAGAAACTCGAGCTCCTCCGCGAAGCCAACCATCGCCCAGGCGAGACCGCGCGTCCAGGTGGTGAAACCGGAGAAACCCTGCTGGGAGTTGGGGCAGCGGAAGCGTCCGTCGTTGCGATTGAACACGGCTTCATGGGTCGTGCGGCCGCGTTCGGCGGGCACGTCGTAGCTGTCACGACCCTCGCCGTAATAGATGGAGTATTTCGCCGTCGCCTCGATGTGTTGCAGGCCGCGGTCGAGGAGGGAATGCGCAGCGTCGTTTTCGCCCATGAGGCGATGGCCGAGCCTGTGCGCGACCATGAGAATGCGCACCGAGCGAATGGTATCCACGAAGAGCGAGTGCGGACCGTTGAAAGAGTAGATGTAGCCGCCGCCACCGAAGATGGTGGACCAGCGCGAGGCTTGGACGGCACCGGAGGCCTTGAGGGCGAGCTCGCAGAATTCGACCTGGTTGGCAGGAAGCTTGCCCTCGCGCTGGAGGCGCAGCCAGTTGCCGTAGGTGGAGAGATTGTTGAAGCCGTGATCGTGCACGCCGACGTGCGAGACGTGCGAAGCCATGCGATCCACGGTGAGCTTCGCGGCCGCGTCGGCGAAACGCTGTTCACCGGTGGCGTCGAATTGCAGGAAGCCGGAGCCGTAGTTGAAGCCTTCGGTCCACTCGGTCCAGCCGCGCGCGGTGTATTGGCCGCCGACGGTGAAGACGGGCGAGCCCTTGGCGGGATCGTAGGTGTTGAAGATCGAATCGATCTTCTGGCCGGAGAGCGCCCAGAACTTCTTGAGGGCGGGAGCGAGGGCGGCGGCGTTCAGTTGGTCGTCAATTTTCATGAGAGAGAGTGCGGTAAGCAGTAACCTTTAAGCGATAAGCGGAGAAGTGAAGGAAGTGGTAGAAAGTTCGGGGGGCTTAGCGCTTACGGCTTATTGCTTAGAGCTTCAGTAGCGTTTGTCTTTGCGGAGGTGGAGGATCACGAACTCCGAGTCGGCGAGGGCCTCGTAGGAATGTTGTTGGATGGCATCGAACTGGATGCTTTCGCCCGCGCTGAGTTCGACGGTTTCGTGCGGGAGCAGGAGACGGATGCGGCCGGTCGTGACCCAGCAGACTTCGGTGTCGTCGTGGTGAATCTCGGGGCGGCTGACCTTCGCGCCTTTCGGTGCGGTGCCGAGCAAGGCGACGACGTTGGCGTATTTGACTTGGCGAAACTTAAAATCGCCGGAGCGGTAAGGCTTTTCGGTCGTGCGGTGCGCGAGGTCGGATTCGCACATCGCGAGCAGGTCGGTCGCGCTGAGGCCAAAGGCGCGCGAGAGGCGATAGAGCGTGTCGAGTTCGGCCGACTGCTGGTTGCGCTCGAGCTTGGAGATCACGCCCACGGAAACACCCGAGGCCTCGGAGAGTGCGGCCAGCGTCAACTCATGCTGCTCGCGCAGGGTGCGCAGCACGGAAAAGTCGAACTTTGGGGTCTCCGGTGGCATTTTCGTTAAAAGCTAAAAACTGGCCGTTTTTGGCTGTCAACGAAATTGGATTCACTCGAGGAGAAGGAAATTCGGACATTCCGGATGGGGACGCGGCCCGGTGGGAGTCGGGCCCTCCACTGGGCCTTGGGTGGAGCCGCAGCGACCTCGCTGCGGTGTGGGCATGAAAAAGGCGGGGTTCGGAGACCCCGCCCTACAAATGGCTTGGTGTCGGAGTCGTTGGCCTCAGCAGTTGCCGGGTTGGCCGTAGTAGGCGCCGGGGCCGTGCTTGCGCTTGAAGTGCTTGTTGAGAAGCGCGGGTTCGATGGTCTTGAGGCGCGGCTCAAGCGAAAGCGACATCAGCGCCATGTGGGCGATGCACTCGACGGCGACGGCGACCTCGACGGCCTTGGCGACGTTCTTGCCCCAAGTAAAGGGAGCGTGGCGGTTCACCAGCACGGCGGGGAAGTCGGCGGGATCGAGTTTCTTGAAACGCTCGACAATGACGTTGCCCGTCTCCCACTCGTAGGCGCCGCCGCCGATTTCCTTGGGCGTCATCTTCCGGGTGACGGGGATGTTGCCGTAGAAATAGTCCGCATGCGTCGTGCCGAAGATCGGAATTTCGCGGCCGGCTTGCGCGAAGGCCGTGGCATGCGAGCTGTGCGTGTGCACGACGCCGCCGATGTCCTTGAAGGCGAGAAACAGCCGGCGGTGCGTCGGCGTGTCGGAGGACGGGTTGAGCTTTCCCTCGACCTTGTTGCCGTCGAGGTCGATGAGGACCATGTCGGCGGGCTTGAGGTCGTCGTAGGCGACGCCGCTCGGCTTGATGGCGAAGATGCCCTTCGCGCGATCGATGGCACTGGCGTTGCCGAAGGTGAGATTGATCAGCCCGTGCTTCGGCAGGGCGATGTTGGCCTCGTAGGCCTCGCGTTTAAGCTCTTTGAGCACGTTTAAGTCGAAAGTTTAAGTTGAAGAAAGAGACCCGAGGAAAGCTGAAGCTTCAACTTCAACTTTCCCCTTCAACGGGCGGCCGCGTCGTCAGACGCGGATGCCCTGGGCGAGGTGGTAATACACCTCGTTGTTGCGGAGGTCCTGCTTGAGGGCCGGGAGGGTGGTGTCGTCGTTGATGACGACGGTCTCGATGCCGGCGATCGTGGCGAAGTCCTCGAGCATCTCGGTGGTGACCGAGTAGCTGTAGCCGGTGTGGTGCGCGCCGCCGGCGTAGATCCACGCGGCGCAGGCGGTCTTGAAGTCCGGCTTGCACTCCCAGACGGCCCGGGCGACGGGCAGCTTGGGCATGGCGGGAACTTTCACGGCCTTCACTTCGTTGACGAGGAGGCGGAAGCGGTTGCCAAGGTCGATGAGGCACGCGTTGAGCGCGTTGCCGGTCGCGGCGTCGAACACGAAGCGCACGGGGTCTTCCTTGCCGCCGATGCCGAGCGGGTGGATTTCGACCTTGGGCTTGCCGGCTGCGATGGTCGGGCAGATCTCGAGCATGTGTGCGCCGAGCACTTGGTGGCCCTTGGGCGAAAGATGGTAGGTGTAATCCTCCATGAACGACGTGCCGCCGGGGAGTCCGGCGTTCATGACTTTCATGGCGCGGACGAGCGCGGCGGTCTTCCAGTCGCCCTCGCCACCGAAGCCATAGCCCGCGGCCATCTGACGCTGCGTGGCCATGCCGGGCAGCTGCTTGAGGCCGTGCAGGTCCTCGAAGGTGTCGGTGAAACCCTTGTAGCCACCGTCGGCGAGGAACTTCGCCAGCGCGAGATCGAGGCGGGCGCTGTAACGCAGTTCATCATGGCGCTTGCCGCCCTTCTTGAGCGCGGACGCGACGGCGTATTGTTTCTCGTAGTCGGCGCAGAGCGCGGAAATGTCGGAATCCTTGACCGCGTTGACGACCTCGACGAGGTCGCCGACGCCGTGCGTGTTGACGGCGAAGCCGAGCTTCATCTCGGCGGCAACCTTGTCGCCCTCGGTGACGGCGACGTTGCGCATGTTGTCGCCGAAGCGCACGAACTTCGCGCCCTGCCAATCGTGCCAGGCGCGGGCGGCGCGCTGCCAGGCGCCGATGCGGGCGAGCACCTCGGGGTCGGACCAGTGACCGACGACGACTTTGCGGCCGAGACGCATGCGCGTGTGGATGAACCCGGCCTCGCGGTCGCCATGGGCGGCTTGGTTGAGGTTCATGAAATCCATGTCGATCGTGGACCACGGCAGGTCGCGGTTGAACTGCGTGTGCAGGTGCAGGAAGGGTTTCTTCAGCACGCTGAGGCCGCGGATCCACATCTTCGACGGCGAGAACGTGTGCATCCAGAGCACGAGGCCGGCGCAGTTGGCGTCGTTGTTGGCCTCGAGCATCACGTTGGTGATCTCGTTGGGCGTGGTGAGCAGGGCCTTGAAGACGGTCTTGAGCGGGAGCTGCTTCGACGCCGCGAGGGCGTCGGCGACCTTTTGGGCGTTGGCGGCGACCTGCTTGAGCGGGCCGGGGCCGTAGAGGTGCTGCGAACCGCAGACGAACCAGATTTCGGGAGAGGCGAGGAGTTTCATTTGGAAAATTGTAGGGTGGGGTCTCCGAACCCCGCCACGAACGTGGCAAGACTATCGCGGGAAGGCGGGGTTCGGAGACCCCGCCCGACAGAATTTAAGAGTGGGCCGATTCCTTGATCGTGAGCAGCTCCTTCATCACGCCGCCGAGGTTGGCGGACTGGTCGCGGCCGCCGAGGCTGTCGTGGAGCTGGCGATAAAGCGCGTAGAGCTGGTTGTAGGTTTTCTGCGCGGCGGCCTTCGGCTTGTAGGCGACCTTCTTGAGCGAGGTCATCTTCTTCTGCGCGGTGGGGAAGTCGGGATGTGCGCCGGCGAGGACGGCGGCGCTGACGGCCGAGCCGAGGGCGCAGGCCTGCGACGAACCGGCGACGAGCATCGTGCAGCCGGTGATGTCGGCGTAGATCTGCATGAGCAGCGGATTCTTCTCAGCGATACCGCCGGCGCAGACGACGCGATCAATCGGCACGCCGTATTCCTTGATGCGCTCGATGATGGCGCGCGCGCCGAAGGCGGTGGCCTCGATGAGCGCGCGGTAGATTTCGGCCTGCGTGGTGTAGAGCGTCTGGCCGACGAGCAGGCCGGTGAGGCGCTGGTCCACGAGGATGGTGCGGTTGCCGTTGTTCCAGTCGAGGGCGAGCAGGCCGCTCTGGCCGGGCTGGAGTTGCGCGGCCTCGGCGGTGAGCTTGGCGTGGAGCTTCACGTCCTTGAGCACGCCCTCGACGAACCACTTGAAGATGTCGCCCACGGCGCTCTGGCCGGCCTCGATGCCGTAGAAGCCGGGGAGGATGGCGCCCTTCACGATGCCGCAAATGCCCGGGATATCGGGCACGGTCTTGGCGGCGGAGACGACGCCGCAATCGCAGGTGGAGGTGCCGATGACCTTGACGAGCGTGCCCTCGGCGACGCCGCAGCCGATTGCGCCGTAGTGCACGTCGAACTCGCCGATTGCGATCGGGATGCCGGCGGGCAGGCCGAGCTTCTTCGCCCAGACGGATGAGAGTGTGCCAGCGGACTCGGAGGCGTCGTGCGCCTTCTCGTAGAGACGGTCGCGCAGGTCGGCCAGCTTCGGGTCGAGCATCGCGAGGAATTCCTTGTCGGGCAGGCCGCCCCAGTCCTCGGCGTAGAGCGCCTTGTGGCCGGCGGCGCAGACACCACGTTTCACGGCCTTGGGGTCGGTAACACCGGCGAGTTGTGCCGGCACCCAGTCGCAGAGCTCGACCCACGAGTAGGCGGCATTGAAGACCTTTGGATCGACGTTGAGGCAGTGCCAGAGCTTGGCCCAGAACCACTCGGAAGAATACGTGTTGCCACACTTGGCGATGAAGTGCGGACGGTGCTGCGCAGCCAGCTCGGTGATCTTGGCGGCCTCGCGCCAGCTGGTGTGGTCTTTCCAGAGCCAGCACTGGGCGCTGAGATTCTTCGCCCACTTCTTGTCGGCGGCGAGCGCGCGGTTCGAGGCGTCCACCGGGATCGGGCTCGAGCCGGTCGAATCCACGCCGAGACCGACAACCTTCGCGGCGGAAAAGCCGGGCTGCTTCTTCGCGCGGGCGAGCGCGCCTTTCACGGCCTTCTCAAGGCCGAAGAGATAATCCCCTGGGTGCTGGCGGGCGACGTTGTGGTCGCGCGGGTCGAGCAGCACGCCTTGGTGGCCGGACGGGTAGTTGACGACGTAAGAGCCGAATTCCTTGCCGTCTTTGCAGCGGACGATGAGCGCGCGGACGGAGTTGGTGCCGTAATCGATGCCTAGGGTAAACATGGATGGGGGTAGAAGGGGCGCTTTTTACGGCGGCGGAGAAACCCGGTCAATCAACCGACAGGCAGGACCGTAATGTGGGCGCAGTGGGATTGCCGGGCGCTCGTCTCCACTTGTCAGAACCATGACTTACTTGACGGTTACATGATTTGCCGGGAAACTGTCCGACCCTCTTCCGTCATGGCCCGTCCCACCCTGAGCGACATTGCCCGTCAGGTCGGTTATTCGAAAAATACCGTGTCGCTGGCGTTGCGCGGCGACCGGCAGATTCCCGAGGAGACACGGGAGAAGATCCGCAAGGCCGCCGCAAAGCTCGGTTACCAGCCCAACGCCGTCGTCTCGCACCTCATGGCGCAGTTGCGGGCCAGCCGTTCGCTGCGATTGCAGGCCAAGCTCGCGCTGGTGAACGCCAACCGCGATCCGCAGGCCTTCCGCTCGCATCCGACGATTCCCACCTATGTCGAAGGTTGCGAGAGCCGCGCGGCGAAACTCGGCTACGGCTTCGATCGTTTCTGGCTGCATGATCCCACGCTCAACGCGCAACGCTGGTTGCGCATCCTGCACACGCGCGGCATCAAGGGTCTCGTGCTCGTCGGCTTGATGGACACAACACACCTGCCCGACGATCTCGCGCCCGTCTGGGCGCAACTGCCCACGGTCGTCACCGGCGTGCGCACGCGTGATCCGGCGCTGTCATTCTGCTGCGTGGACCACCACCACCTCGCGCTCAACGCCTTCGAGCGCGCGCTCGCGCTCGGCTACCGGCGTCCGGGGCTCGTGATCGACGACGTGATCGACGCGCTCGTCGAACGGCGTTTCTCAGCCGGCTATCTCACAGGCCAGCGCACGCTCATCCCACGCGCGCAGCACCTGCCGCCGTTCACCGAGCAGATCGGAGCGGAGACGGAGCCGCCGGGCTTTCGCGCGTGGCTACAGAAGCACCGGCCGGACGTGATCTTCACGCTCTACAACAATGTCATCACCTGGCTCAAGGGGGCAGGACTGCGCGTGCCCGAGGACATTGGCGTGATCCAACTCGAATGGCGCGACGGGCGGCCGGAGATCGCCGGCATGAACCAGCACAACTATGTGACCGGCGAGGCGGCCGTGGACATGGTCGTGAGCCAGATCCACAACAACGAGACCGGCGTGCAGGAATTCCCGCGCGCCACGCTCATCGGCGCCACGTGGGTGGACGGAGCCAGTGTGCGAGTGCAGACGCCGGCGGCGGTTACACCGGCCAACGCGAAGGCTACGAAACGCCGCGCGAAGGCGAAGTAGTGGCCTTGGGAAAATTCCAAACGCCAAAGGTCCAAACGCCAAACAAGGCGGAGGCGAAGAATCTCCGCCATTTGTTTTTGTAGGGGCGCTGCTTGCGGCAACCTCGTTGGTTAGGTCGGCGCTAGCGCCGACCCTACGCTAGGAATGGAATGTCACACCGGCTCACACCAGCTCGCTCAGCTTCTTCGCTTCCGGGCGCAGTGGCACGAGATCGGTGAGATTCACGGGTTGGTTGCGCTTGATTGATTCAACGCCGGCGATGCCCACGAGAATCGAGGCCGCGCCCTGTTCGTGGCCGGCGAAGCGACCCCAATGATCCGTGGCCGACGCGTCGGGTGAATAGAAAGAGTGGTTAAGAATTTCGTCGGCGCCGCCGTGTGCGCCGGTGGCCGGGGGCATGGGCACGGTGTAGCCGGTTTGGAAGTGCGGATAGACCTTGATCCATTCGCCCTCGGCTTCCTGGCCGGGACGATCGTCCTCGAGTTTGAAATCCTTTGGCCGCACGGCGCGGTTCATGTGCGAACCGATGAACTCGTGATATTCGATGCGGCCGCGATCGCCGTTGAAACACACGCGCATGCCCTCGCGCGGCGAGTAGCAAGTGAGCGAGTAGGTGAGGACTTCGCCCGTGCGGTAGCGCACGTTGAGCGACATCTGGTCAGGGATGTCGATGCCGTCGCGAAACACATTCTGGTCGCGGATGTAGCCGGAGTCGGCCTCGCCCGCGCGGTAGATTTTTCGAAACGGCTCGCTCTCGTCGAGGTCGAGGCGGAACGGGTCGTCCTTCGCCTCGGGATGACCGGTGTAGCGCGGATATCGGGTGAGCGCGCCGTCGCCGCGGGCCTCGGCGTTTTTCTTCCCGTAGAACACGAGGTCGCCGTAGGCGAAGACCTGCGCGGGAATGGCGTCGAGCCACCAGTTGACGAGGTCGAAATGGTGCGTGCTCTTGTGCACGAGCAGCGTGCCGGACTCGGCGGCGTGGCTGTGCCAGCGGCGGAAGTAGTCGGCGCCGTGGTTGGTATCGAGGAGGTATTCGAGGTTCACCGAATGCACGCGACCGATGACGCCCGAGGCGATGAGCTCCTTCACCTTGGTGCGGAATGGCGCCCAGCGGTAGTTGAACGCCACGCGCACGCTTCGGCCGGTGGCGCGCTGCGCATCGAGAATCGCGCGGCATTTTTCCGCGTCGATCGTCAGCGGTTTCTCGGTGATGACATCACAGCCGGCGTGCAGCGAGCGGATGATGTAGTCATGATGTGTGCTGTCCTTGGAGCACACGAAGACGACATCGGGCTTTGTTTCGCGCAGGAGATCGTCGAAACGCGCCGCCGAATAAGCGGGCACGGCGTGGTAACCCCAGTCGCCCGCGAGCAGTTCGTTGTAATAGGCCATCCGCGCCGGGCTCAGATCGCAGATTGCGACGAGTTCGTTGTTGTCGCGGTAAGTTGTGACGAGGGGTTCAACAAAACTGATGGCGCGACCGCCCGTGCCGACGAAGGCGAAGCGTTTCTTTGACATGAGAGAATGAGGGAAAGGGTTGTGAAGTGCGGGTGGCCACGCCTGCGAATTACGGTTCACGCAGGGCAACCGGGCGCAGAGGTGTGAGGGTGACCGGGCCAAGCAAGCCGGACGGTGTGTCGGGCCAGGCGGACGCATCGAAGGGCCGGTAGTTGATGTTCACGAAATTGATTTCGTGCATGATCTTCCAGTCCACCTTGCGGCGGTCGAGGTCGCGAATGCGGTTCGCGGCGAGATTGGTTGCCTCAAGTTCGAGCACGTTGCGTCCGGGTTTCAGGTGTTTGCCGACGCGCAGGCGGAAAGGCAGGCTCCACGCGGTCGCGACTTCCTCGCCGTTCAGGCGCACGCGGGCGCTTTCGCGCACGTCGCCAAGGTCGAGCAACCAGTCATCGGCGGCGACACCGGCGGGCAGATCGAACTCGATCCGGTAGCGCGCGGTGCCGCTGAAGTTTTTCGCGTTGTCGTTGCCGAGGTCGGTCCAGGATTTCAGCTCCGTGGTTTTCAGTGGCGGCGGGAGCACGGGACCGCCGGCAAGAAATTCGATGTTCCATTCGCCAGTAAGCGGCACGGTTGGGCCGGCGGGCACGGTCCAGACCCACGCGGCGGGTTTCTTCAGCAACGCCGAATCGTGCGTGCGCAGCAGGAGAGATTCACCGGGAGCGAGCTGCAGATAGACTTCGGGTTGCGCGCCCGGTCGCAACGGCGCCAGTCCGGTGCGATCGGTGAGCGGATCGGTAAGGACTGCAGCCTTGGCCGGCGTGCCGAGCGAGAGCCAGCCGCTGAAAGATTTTTCGGCGAGATTGATGATGAAATAGCTGTGCCCGTCGTCGTGAGCGCGGCGGATGAATTCGAGGCCGGCGTCCGCCGCCGGTTCGCGCGTGACGCGGGAATCGAGCAGCACGGTGTTGAGTCCGGCGGGCCCAGTGCCGCGGCCGAGGCCAAAGGCGTAGCGTTTGTCCTTCGACAATTTTTCCAGCTCGAGGTTGAGCCTCTTCAACTCCGCCCGACGTTCTTCGAGGCGGCCGAGACCTGGCACATCTTCGGGAAGCTCCATCAGGTGGATGGCCGTGCCGGCGCGGGCCAGTTCGAGGATATGTTGCAAGGTTTCTACAGGCATGTGCCGGGCCGCGGGCACGATCAGCGCGCGGTATTGTCCGCCCGGTGTATCGAGTCCGCCGTCGCGGCCGGCCTTGGCCGCGAGCAATTGGGCATCGGAGATGTAGTCCGCGCTGTAGCCGCGCGCCTGTAGTTTCCGGGCGACGGTCTCGAAGGAGGAGCCTTCGAGCCATTTGCGATCGTGCACGCCGTATTGCTTCATGAGGCCATCGGCCGAGTGCAGCACATCTTGGTAGGGCCAATAGAGCAGCACGTCGTTATCGGGCCGGCCGGATTGCAGGACGGTCTGCACGCGTGTGACGTAGGCATTGAGCGCGGCAAAGTCGCGCCACCAGGTGTTCTGCGGGTTGAATTGCGTGGAAGCATAGAACAACCAGCCCGGCCACGCGGCATCGGGCGGCGAATAGACCGTGCCGTGGTAGAGGATGTGATTGATGCCGCTCACGAAGAGCCGGTCGATCTCGGGCTTGGTGTGCGCGAGCGCGACCTGCCAGTGCTCGCGCAGCCAGGTGCAGGTTTCGCTCGAGGTGAGCGGGCGGCCCATCACGTGCGCGGCCGACGACGCCATGCGCAAGACGAGCGGATCGGGGATGTCGCGCGTGGAGGTCCACTCGCGGCGCAGGCCGGGAATGGGGAAGGGTGTTGAGCCGAAGGTTTCCGTTTCGGGAATGTCCACCGCGCCGTAGAGATCGAGCAGGTTGGCCGGCGCACCGTGTGATTGATTGCGCACGAGCCAACTGCGGGCGTGCGACCAGTCGGCCCACGTGCGCAGGTAGTCGAGGTGGAGTTTGCCCAGGGTGGCGCGGTAATCGGCTTTCAGGCGTGCGGTGAAGGCGGGATCGCGCGGCTCTTTTTCGAACAGCGCAGCCGCGTGGTCCTGCAGATCGTAACCGTGCATCGCGCGGAAGGTGGTCGCGAGTGCGGGCGTCCAGCCCGACTCGTAGTATTCAAACGAGTCGTGGAATTGCGCGCGCACGAGATCGGCGGGGAATTCCGCGAAGGCCGCCGTGAACGGCGCGAGATAACGATCGAGGGCGGCCGTCGAATAGGGATCGATGACGAGACCTTCCGCGCCGGGCGCCGCGCGTTTGACCTTCATCTTGGTCGGCGAACCCGCGAGTTGTCCGTCCGCGAGCACGAGTTTTTGCGAACCATCCTCCGGTGCGACCCACGGGCCGCCGAAGGGCCAGCCGGTGCCGGTCGCCATGTCCACGCCGAGGCCGAGGCGTTTCGCTTCGCGCCCGGTGTGGGCGAGGAGTTCCATCCAGCGCGGCGAGAGATACGCGACGTTGTTCGCCTCGGCGCCGCGCGCGCCGTAGATCGGCGTAATCTCGACGCCACCCAAGCCTGCGGCGGCAAATTGCTCGAGCTGGCGCGTGAGTCCGGCTTCATCCACCGCGTTGCCGGGCCACCACCAGCGTGTCCAAGGTTTGGCCGCGTTGGGCGTGGATTGCGCGATGGCGATGAAGGTCAGGAATACTAGAAAAGCGGAAGCGAGTCTCATGCGGGGCGGTGGGGTGGAGCAGGGTTAGCGAGGAGGCTGCGTCATATCAAGCGAAGCGGCCTGCCTTGTGCTCGGACTGTCAAGACAGCGTCAACAATGACGGCCCCCGAGGCCGGGCTAGTTTCACGGACTCAGCTCCCCGATAAACTACCCCTTGCACGGAGGAATCTCCAAGCCGGCCCCGTCCGCGCTTGATGCGCCCCGCGGCGGCCGGTAGCTCCAATCTTTCCGTCACATGACCGCACCTTCCCAACCCGCCCGCCTCGCCATCATCGGCGTGTCAGGTTACGGCAGCATCCATTTGCAATTGGCGCGCGAGAGTCGGGAACGGGGCGAGGCCCGGATTACGGCGGCTACCATCATCAACTCCGCGGAAGAGACCGCCAACATCACCGAGCTGACCAGCCACGGCACCGAGATTTTTTCCGATCATTTGGAGATGCTCCGCGCCCACGCGGGTCGCATCGACCTCTGCCTCATTCCGACCGGCATTCATTGGCATGCGCGCATGACGATCGCCGCGCTCGAAGCCGGCGCCAACGTGCTGGTCGAGAAACCGCTGGCGGGTTCGCTGGCGGAAGTCGAGGAGGTCCGCCGCACCGAGCAGCGCACGGGCCGGTTCGTGGCGGTGGGTTTCCAGGATTTCTACGAACCCGGCACCACCTGGCTCAAGGAGGAGCTCGATCGCGGCGTCATCGGGGAAATCCGTTCGGTGCGTTTTCTCGGCATGTGGCCGCGTTCACGAAGCTACTTTACCCGCAACAACTGGGCCGGGCGCCTGCGAGTGGACGGCATGCCGGTGATGGATTCGCCGCTCAACAACGCCTTTGCGCACTTCGTGATGCTCAGCCTCTTTTTCATCGGCGGCGACACGCTCGCGCTTGATGAGGCCGAACTGCTGCGTGCGCACGCGATCGAGAGCTTTGACACGGCCGTGGTGCGTTCGCACACGGGTCGCGGCGTGAAGCTGTGGTTCGGCACCAGCCATGCCTGCCAGGAAACGGTCGAGCCCGAGATCATCATCACCGGCAGCAACGGCCAGGCGGGCTGGCGATATGAATCCGAGGCTTGGTGGCGCACCGCCGATGGCAACACCGCCCGCCGGCCGTTGCTCGACATCACCGGCGCGCGCCGCGCGATGTTCGCCGCGACCCTGCGGCGGCTGAGCGATCCCGGCGCGCGCATCTGCACGAGCGAACTCGCGGGCCGGCACACGGCGCTCATCGAATCCATTCACCGCCAGGCGAGCATCGCGACGGTGCCCGCGACACAGGTGGATTGGTCCGGCGCCAACGGCGCGACCTCGCAGGTGCCCGACATCCGGGGCTTGGCCGCGGCGCTGCATCGCTCTTACGAGACGGAGCAATCGCTCGCCGCCGGCGGCTTCAAGGTCGGCGCCTGAGCTGGTCAACTTCAGCCAGCGATAACTCCCGCGACTGCGCCGTGGCCGCGACGATGGCGATCCAGGCCGGCATCGTCTGGCTGGATTGAAGCCGGCATTTCCCGCGGAAAACCCCGCGTTGTGGATATGATTGACTCCAATCATATAAATCCGGAGCGTTTCGGTTCCCCGCATGAGTTCCGCCCCGGTCCCCGCACCCTTGTTGCGCCTTGAAGGCATCCGCAAAAGCTATGGGGCGGTGCGCGCGTTGCGGGGGGTTGATTTCGACCTGCGGGCCGGCGAGGTGCACGCCTTGCTCGGCGAAAACGGCGCGGGCAAATCCACCCTTATCAAGGTCGTGACCGGTGCGCACCGACCCGATGCGGGCGTGCTCCACGTGGCTGGCGAGTCGTTTCCGGGCCTTTCTGCCGGCGCGGCGCGCTCGCTCGGCATCGCCTGTATCTACCAGCAACCCGCGCTCTTCGCGGAACTCGACGTGGCCGAAAACATCGGTCTCCGCCTTGAGGCCGGCGGGGCGTGGCGTCGGGTGGACTGGCGTCGGCGCGCGGCGCAAGCGGAGGAACTTCTGCGGCGCATCGGGGCGGAGTTTTCCGCCACACGCCTCGTGCGCGAACTGTCCATGCCCGAGCAGCAACTGGTGGAAATCGCCTGCGCGCTCGGGGCGGGCGCGCGCATCGTCATCATGGACGAACCCACCGCGTCGCTCACGCGACGTGAGCAGGAAAAACTCTACGAAATCGTTCGCGGACTGCGCACTTCGGGCGTTGGCGTCATCTACATTTCGCACCGTCTGGAGGAAATCCGCGCGCTGGCCGACCGCGTCACAGTGTTGCGCGACGGCGAGAGCGTGGGCACGCGCGACGTCGCCGGCGTGACGGAGGCCGAGCTGATCAAGCTGATGGTCGGTCGCGAAGTGTCGCTCACGGAACGCGTCGCGGGCCCGGCGCCCGGCGACGTGCGGCTGGCCGTCGAAAAAATTTGCTGCCGCGAGGGTGGCGTGAGCGATGTGTCGTTCGAAATTCGCGCAGGGGAAATATTCGGCCTCGCCGGTCTCGTAGGCGCAGGGCGCACCGAACTCGCGCGCACGCTCTTCGGACTGACGCCGGCCGATGCGGGTCGCCTCCTCGTGGACGGACAGGAGCGGCGCATCCATACGCCGCGCGAAGCCATTGCCGCCGGACTCGCCTATGTGCCCGAAGACCGTCGCCGTCATGGCGTGATCCTGGAAATGCCCATCGCGCAGAACATGACGATGGCGGTCCACCAACGGTTGTTTCCCGGCGGCTGGTTGCGCAGCGGTCCGGAACTCGCGCTGGCGGCGGAATACATTCGCGACCTCGCGGTAAAGACCTCCGGGCCGGAGGCGCCGGGCGCGAGCCTGAGCGGCGGCAACCAGCAGAAAGTCGCGCTCGCGCGCTGGCTCGCGACGAAACCCCGCGTGCTCATCCTCGACGAACCCACGCAGGGCGTGGATGTCGGCGCCAAGGGCGAGATCCATCGCATCATCCGGCGACTCGCAGGCGACGGGCTCGCGGTGCTGCTGATTTCCAGCGACCTGCCGGAGGTGCTCGCCATGAGCGATCGCATCGGCGTGATGCGCGGCGGTCGGCTGGTTGAAACCCTGCCGGGTGATGCGGACGCACCGACGGTGATGGCGGCGGCCTTGGGTCAGAAGAAGGGGAGGGCGGTCGCGTGAAACGCCACACGCGCGAACTTTCCGTGGCGGGTGTGCTCGCCCTGTTGCTGGTGGCGATGGCGATCCTCGCGCCGGCGTTTTTCTCCCCGCAACCGCTGCGCTCGCTGCTCGTGCGCGAAATGCCCGCACTCATCGTGGCCTGCGGCATGGCTTTCGTGATCATCGCGCGCGAGATCGACATCTCGGTTGGCTCGCAGTTCTCCGTGTGCAGCGTGGTCGCGGGTTTGCTGGCCGCGGCGGGTTGGTCTTTGCCGGTCGTGTTGCTCGGGGCGATCGGCACCGGTGCACTCATGGGGCTCGCCAACGGTGCGCTCGTCGCGCTGGCGCGCCTGCCGTCCATCGTGGTGACGCTCGCGACGATGGTGACTTTGCGGCAGGGGCTGAATCTCGTGCGGCAGGGCGAGTTCGTGAACCTGCCAGATGGCGTGCAATGGTTCGGCCTCGGCCAGGCCGCGGGGCAATGGCTGGTGCTCGCGACGGCGTTGATTGTTTTGAGTATTCTCGCCTGGAGTTCGCGGCATCTCGCGGTGGGACGTTTTGTTTATGCGGTGGGCAGCGATGCCGCGGCGGCCCGGCTTGCGGGCATCAATCCCGCGGGCGTCACGCTCGGCGTGTTTGTTTTCATCGGCGCGCTGACCGGTTTTGCGGCGATGCTGAACCTCGTGCAGTCGCCGCAGGTGCAGCCACTCGTCGGCAGCGGGCTCGAGTTGAAGGTCATCGCCGCCGCCGTCGTGGGCGGCGTCGCGATCTCGGGTGGACGCGGCAGCTTGTGGGGTGTGCTCGCGGGCCTGTTGTTACTCGCGACGATTCCGCCGGCGCTCATCCATCTGCACATCGAGGCCTTCTGGGAAAAGGCCATTCAGGGCGCGATCATCCTGCTCGCCGCCGCATCCGACGGCTTCGGCCGGAGGAAAACCAGCCACGGATGAACAAGAGAACATGAGCACGCCCATCACCAAGTTCTCCTGGAAGCGGCTGCTTCTACGTCACGAGACGCTGTTGCTTGTGCTGCTCGTCGTCGAGTGGCTGCTCTTCTATCATTATGGAACGACGGTGAACCGGCGTGGCGTGACGGTCGGCTTTGGCACGATTGATCGGCAGATGGACATCCTGCGCCACTCCTGTGAAATCGGCCTGCTCGCGCTGGCACTCACGCCGGTGATTCTCACGGCGGGCATCGATCTCTCGGTCGGTTCACTGCTCGGGTTGTGCGCGGTGGTGTTCGGCATGCTCGCGCATGATGCGGGACTGAGCCTGCCGCTCGCCGCGGCGTTGACGCTCGGCGCCGGTGCGCTGGCGGGCGGGCTCAACGCCGGGCTCATCACAAAGCTCCGGCTCCCGCCGCTTATCGTCACGCTCGGCACGTATTCACTTTTCCGCGGATTGGCGGAAGCGCTCACACGCGGCTCGGTCACTTACACGGATTTTTCGGCGTCGTTTCTTTTCCTTGGCCAGGAACGGTGGCTCGGCCTGCCGGCGCAGGCGTGGGTGTTGCTGCCGGTGGCGCTCGGCATCTGGTTGCTGGTGCATGCCACGACCACGGGTCGTTCGTTGCGGGCGATCGGTTTTTCCCCGGAAGGCGCGCGCTTCGCCGGTTTGCCGGCTGACCGACGCGTCGCGCTGACTTATGTGCTGGCGGGCGTGATCGCGGCGCTGGCCGCGCTCATCTACACGGCGCGGCTCGGTCAGGCCCGGGCCGATGCGGGCACGGGTTACGAACTGTTCGCCATCACCGCCGTGGTGTTGGGCGGCACGAGCATCTTCGGCGGGCGCGGCAGCGTGACCGGCACGCTGCTGGGTGTCGCGGCCATCGCCGTGTTGAAGAACGGGCTCGCGACCCTGCCGGTGGTCATCCGCATGAACGCGACGGAGGAGATGGCCGGCGTGCTGACCGGCTTGCTGCTGTTGCTTGCGCTTCTGGGGAGCAATCTGCCATCTTGGTTGGCCCAATGGCGCCGCCGGCCTTCCACCTAGTTCGCGGTCCTTTTCCCATCCCCATGAAATCCCCACGCTTCCTCCTCCTTGCGGCTCTCACCGCTGTGCTCTCCGTCACGACCACCGTTTCCGCCGCCGGGGGCAAACTCATGATCGGCATGCTGCCGAAGGCCAAGGGCAACGCCTATTTCATCTCCTGCAAGAACGGCGCCGACAAGGCCGCGAAGGAACTCGGCGTCGATCTGCTTTTCGACGGCCCGACCGACAGCAACGCCGCCAAGCAGAACGAAATCGTCGAGAACTGGATCACGCTCGGCGTGGACGTCATCACCGTGGCGGCGGAGAACAAGGAGAGTCTCTCCACCGCGTTGCGCAAGGCGCGTGCACAGGGCATCGAGGTGCTTAGTTACGACGCCGACGTGTTGCCGGACGCGCGTTCGTTCTTCGTCAACCAAGCCACGCCGGAGGGCATCGCCCTCGGCCTCCTCGACAAGGCCGCGGAGCTGGCCGGCGGCGAGGGCGAGTTTGCCATCATCACCGCGACGCTCACGGCCGGCAACCAGCGCGAGTGGGTGAAACACATCAACGAGGCGCTGCCCGTGAAATACCCGAAGATGAAGCTCATTGCGGTTCGCCCGAGCGACGACCTGAAGGACAAAGCGCAGTCCGAGGCGACCGCGCTGATGAGCGCCAATCCCAACCTGAAGGTGATCGTGGCGATCTGCACGCCCGGCACGCCCGGCGCCGCCGAGGCGGTGAAGCAGGCGGGCAAGACCGGCAAGGTCCACGTCATCGGTCTCGGCCTGCCCAATGAGAACCGGCGTTATGTCCACGAGGGCGTGACCGATGCCGTAATGCTTTGGAACACCGAGGACCTCGGTTATCTGACAGTTTACGCGGCGGCCGCGCTGGCGCACGGCGAATTGAAGCCCGGCGCCAAGTCGTTCAAGGCCGGCACACTCGGGTCCTTCGAAATCGTCGGTGACAACATTCTCCTCGGGAAGCCGTATTTCTTTACCAAGGAGAACATCGACCGCTTCAATTTCTAAGGCGGCGGGTGGGGGTTTGCTCGGACTGTCTGAAACAAGCCTCGGTTGTCTCTCAAGGGTGCCGGACTTGTGTGGAGATACTTAGTTGCACCCTGTTTAGTCCCTCCACCCTGAATCGGCATAGCTGTCCTCGCGCGCATCGCGCGCAGGCGTGATGCTTTCCCAAGAAACCTGACCCCAACCCAACCATGACTCCGCTGTTCAAAATAAACTCGGATCGAGTCCGACGCCATTTCGCGTCGTTGCTGGCCCTGTCGGTGGCATTGCCTGCTTTCGCGCAGGTGGCCAACAACCCCCAGACCCCCTCCACTCAGGCGACCAACGTCCCTGTGGAGGAAAAGAAGGCGGGGGAGGAAGCTGTGCTCCAGCTCTCGCCCTTCACCGTCACCACGACCCGCGACCAAGGCTACTTCGCCGAGAACACGCTCGCGGGCAGCCGTCTCCGCATGAACATCGCGGACCTCGGCTCCTCGATCACCGTCGTCACCAAGCAGCAGATGGAGGACACCGGCTCGATCGATATCAACGACGTCTTCCGCTACGAGGCCAACACCGAGGGCTCGTCCACCTACACGCCTTCCGTCCAGTCGCTCCGTAACGACGGTGTGGTTGACGTGAGCGCCGGCTTCACGCACGGCGGCGACGGCCAGCCCCAGACCAACGCGATCGCCAACCGCGTGCGTGGTATCGGCATCCCGAGCTCCTCCTACAATTACTATCCGTCCATTGCGCAGGTTCCGCTGGACTCCTACAACATCCAGTCCGTCGAAATCAGCCGCGGCCCGAACTCCATGCTCTTCGGTATGGGCAGCCCGGCCGGCGTGGTGAACCAGAGCAGCTCCCAGGCGGTGCTCAACCGTGATAGCAACACGCTCTCCCTCCGCACCGATCACAACGGTTCCTTCCGCGGCAGCTTCGCGTTCAACCGCGCCCTGATCGACGACAAGCTCGCCATCGCCGGCGCCGTCCTGATCGACAACCGCGAATTCGAGCGCAAGCCGTCCTACGACGACACCAAGCGCTACTACGGCACCTTCACCGCGCGTCCTTTCCTGAAGACCACCCTCCGCGCCAGCGTCGAAAAATACGAGAACGACAATCGTCGGCCCAACACGCTCACCCCGCGCGACTCCGTCAGTGAATGGCGCGCCGCCGGCAGCCCGGGCTTCGATCCCACCACGGGCCGCATCACCCGCAACGGCCAGTATGCCGGCACGCTCTCGCTTCGCGCCGACAACGTGGCCTTCATGAATGAGGCCCGCGCCTACATCGAGTCCCTGCCCAACTACAATCCGGCCCTTTGGAACGGAGACCGCACGAGCTACAACGGCGTCGCCCTCGCTGGCGGCGGCGCGCTCACCAACACGGCCTCCGCGCTCTTCACCCCCGGCCTCTCGCTCGCCACCACCAACCGGCCGCTCCAACTGACCCATGACGGCCAGGTCACTCACTGGTTCATTCCCGAGGTCGCCCAATACCGGCAGGTCTTCGGCACGGCGACCAATCCCGCCGGCAACGCGGCCCTGTATCCCGCCGTGGCCGACATCCTGGCCGATCCGGTTAACGCCGCGGCGTTCAACAGCACTTGGACCAAGTCCGCCTTCTGGACCGCGACCGGCAACGGCGTTGGCAGCTACCGCTATCCCGGCGTCACCGACCGGTCCATCTACGACTGGGAGAACATCAATGTCCTCCAGATGAACTTTGGTCACGACGAGAACACGACCATGAACATCGAGCTCGAGCAGGAGATCCTGCCCTCGCTCAACTTCAGCGCCGGCTGGTTCCGTCAGGACTTCAAGTCCACGACCAATTATACGGTTTCGCAGCTGAACGTCGCCACCCTCTTCGTGGACACCAATATCAAGCTGCCCGATGGCACGCCCAATCCCTACTTCGGCCTGCCCTTCGTTGAGGATCAGGATCCCGACCGCTTCATCAACAATGAGGTCAACGACAACTATCGCGCGATGCTGGCCTGGACGCCGGACTTCACCCAGAACGACGGCTGGTCCAAGTGGCTCGGTCGCCACCAGATCCTCGGTCTCGCTTCCCGCACAAACAATCTGAAGACCTTCATCCGCCAGCGCATGTTCATCACCGACAGCGACGGTGCTTCCAAAGGTATGATCATGCAGTGGCTCCCGAACCCCAACAACAATGCCGACGGTTCGCCCACCGGCTGGAATCGTCAGGGTCGAAGCGCTCTTCGCCAGTATTACCTCGCCAATCCCGGCGACCCGACCAACGGTGCGGTCACTCGCGCCTCAGGCGAAAACCAGTCGGCCAACCTCCACTCGGGTCAGCTCTCCGTGTGGAACTTCGACTCCCGCAGCTGGACCGGTCTCGGCCTGACCCATGAGTATATCGACATGGATGCCTCCACCGGCCGCACCGAACGCCAGGTGGACTCGCAGGCCTTCGGCACCACCAGCAACTTCTGGAATGACCGCATCATCGCGACCTTCGGCGTCCGCAAGGACAAATACAAGGCTCGTGCAACGACCAACGGCGCCCTTCTCGACGCGGCTGGCGGCACCCAAATCGCCCCCGGCATGACCAATCCGCAGAAGTGGATCAACGGCGTCTATCAGACCGAGACGGTCCTGAACCGCTGGAACTACTGGGATCGCCTCGAAGGCACCACCCGCACCTTGGGCGGCGTCTTCCGCCCCTTCAAGAACTGGAGCAGCATCGAGGCTCGCGCGGCCGACGGCTCGCAATTCCACCAGTTCCTGAGCAGCCTCGGCTTCAGCTATAATAAGTCCGACAACTTCAATCCTCCCCCGGCCGCGCAGGTGGACGGCTTCGGCACTCCGCTGCCCAAGCCCGTCGGCGAAGGCGAGGACTGGGGCTTCCAGTTCTCCCTCTTCGACAACAAGCTCTTCGCTCGCGTCAACTGGTTCGAGCAGACCAATGACAACGAGCGCACGAACCCCGGCACCTCCATCAGCCGCCTGACCGGCAACGTGGACACCGACACCTTCCGTGCATGGGCTCGCACGATCGCCCTCATCAACATGGGCTTCGATCCGCGCGAAACCACCACCTTCGGTGTCGGCCTCACACCCGCCCAGGAGCAAGCCGTGCAGGATGCCGCTGCCGAGATCTGGCAGCTGCCCTACACCTACTACGCGGATATCGGCAGCATCTACGCTACTCGCTCGGCCGTCGCCGAGGGTATGGAGGTCCAGATCACCTACAACCCGACGCGCAACTGGACGATGAAGTTCACCGCCGGCGAGCAGGAGACCAAGTATGCGAACGTGATGAAGGAATTCGATGCCTGGTTGGCCGTGCGCAATCCGGTTTGGCAGGCGGCCCGTGCTGCCAACTACCTGCTCCCGCAGTATCAGAGCTTCGCCACCTACACCACGACTGGTGGCCGTGCGGTTGACCTGAGCAACTTCTGGTCCAGCTACGGCTATGTCAGCCACGTGCGCCTCGACGATCCGTTCGGTGCCTTCAGCGTGAAGGATTATTACGACATCAACGTCACGCCGCAGGTCGCCATCGCCACCGACCTCGAGGGCCAGGCTGCTCCCGGCCAGCGCAAATACCGCTGGTCTTACCTGACCAACTACAAGTTCACCGAAGGTCGCTTCAAGGGCTTCTCCGTCGGCGGCAGCGCCCGCTGGGAAGACAAGGCCATCATCGGTTACTACGGCAAGGCCAACACGGCCGCCGGCACGACCGACCTGACCCTGTCCGACACCACCCGCCCGATTTACGATGGTGGCAACACCTACATCGATCTCTGGGCGTCCTACTCGCGCCGCGTCTGGAAGGATAAGGTCAACATGAAGATCCAGCTCAACGTCGTGAACGCCGCCGAGAGCGGCGGTCTGCGCGTGGTCGGCGTCAACTTCGACGGCTCGCCCAACGCCTACCGCATCATCGATCCGCGCCAGTTCATCCTGAGCACGACCTTCGACTTCTGATCTGATCTGCACACTATGAGTAACGAGGTCCCCCGGTTCGCCGGGGGACCTTTTTTATGGCCCGATTGCAACGTGCTTCGCATGGCCACAGGGAGCGCTTTCTCGAGACGGCGCCAAAACGGCTCCGTCATCTCGGTTTCAGGCGTCTACGTTCCTTCGTTGAAACGTTGTTAAGGTGGGACTGCGGATTCCCCGCCTTCGTTCGAATCACACGCAAAATCTCTCTCGGGAATCTACTTAGCGAACTGTCAGAGTCGGGGCCCGGTTGCGGGTGACAGACAGGCTCCGACTTTGGTTCTTTCCCGCGCGTTCCCCCGCGCCCAGTCTCGTTCTCGTCGGTCTCCGCCCAACCCCGCCGCCCCCATGATGCTTGGCAACCTTCACTTTCTCGACCTGCTCGTCATCGTCGCCTACCTCGCCATCGTCATCTACATCGGCCGTCGTGCCGCCAAGGGCGCGCAGAACCAGGAAGGTTTCTTTCTCGCCGGCCGCAAGCTCGGCAAGCTCTACCAGTTTTTCCTCAACTTCGGCAACGCCACCGACGCCAACGGCGCCGTGAGCACCTCCAGCCTCGTCTATCAGAAGGGCGCTTCGGGCGTGTGGCTCTCGCTCCAGACGCTCTTCATGAATCCCTACTACTGGTTCATGAACGCCTGGTTTCGCCGGGTGCGTCTCGTAACCGTGGCTGACCTCTTCGAGGATCGTTTCGGCAGCCGCGCGCTCGCGCGTTTCTACGCGGCCTTCCAGATCGTCGCGACGGTCATCGTCATCATCGGCTTCGGCAATCTCGTCGGTTACAAGGTCACCGCCTCCCTCATGGTGAAACCCGAGGTGAGCTGGACCGCGGCCGAGCGTGCCTCGGTCGAGGGCTATCGCGAGATGAAGTCCCTGCAGGCTGCCGCCCGGCTCGCGCCGCTCGACGCCGCGGACGAGGCCCGGCTCGATGTGTTGCGTGAGCAGGACAAGCGCGGCGAGCTGAGCAGCTATATTTCCTGGATTCACAGCCCGACCGGCAAGTGGACCTACTACATCATCTACTCGCTCATTGTGGGCACCTATATCGTGATGGGTGGTCTCGCCGCCGCCGCGGTAAACGAGGCGCTCCAAGGCGTGCTCATCGTCATTTTCTCCTTTATGCTGATCCCGTTCGGTCTTTCGGCCATCGGCGGTTGGGACCAGTTGGCGGCAAAAGTGCCGCCCGAAATGTTCAACCTGCTCGGTGGCGGTGTCGGCGGGGTGGGTGGCTGGGAACTGACCGGTATCTTCCTTATTTCGATCGTCCAGATCCACGGCATCATCGGTAACATGTCGGTCGCCGGCTCCGCGAAGAACGAGTTCGCCGCGCGCTTCGGCGCCGTGTCGGGCACCTACGCCAAGCGCGTGATGATCATCATGTGGGCGTTTTGCGGCCTGATCGCGATCGCCCTCTACCAGGGCGCGGCCCAGCTTTCGGATCCCGATGCCACTTGGGGCACCATGGCACTTCAGCTTCTCAAGCCCGGATTCCTCGGGTTGATGATGGCCGGTCTGCTTGCGGCCAACATGTCCACCGTCGCCGCGCAAACCATGGCGGTCTCGGCCCTCTTCACTCGCAACATCTGGCAGTATCTTCGTCCCAACACGACCGATGCCGGTCTGGTGGGCGTTGGACGCTGGGCCATCGTGGTCATCCTCTCCGTCGGCGTCTATGCCGCGGCCAGCATGGACGACGTTTATTCCGTCGTGCAACTGCTCCTCACGATCAACGTGCCGTTCGGCGCATCGGTCATGCTGATCTATTTCTGGCGCAAACTCACCGCCCCGGCCGTGTGGTCCGCCGTGATCGTTTCCGCGCTCCTCAACATCATCTTCCCTTCGCTCATCGCGCCCAAACTCGACGCCCTCACCCGCAGCCCCGCGCTCACACAGCAGGTCGAACAGGACGGGCGCTTCGTGCCCGTATTCTTCGAGAGCGTCGTGCGCGAAGATCCCACCAACCTCGCCAGCGCATTCGTCGGCGGCAAGCGTTTCCATGTCGAACTTTGGATTCTCGATCGCGCGGGCCTCGACGTTGCCGGACTCACCGCCAGCGGCCGCAACGCCGCGCGTTTCCTCTTCGACGGTCTTTTCCCCTTCGTCGTGCTGATCGTCGTGAGCTGGTTCACCCGCGCGCCCGATCGTGCGCGCACCGATCTCTTCTTCGGCAAGATGAAGACCCCGGTCGGCGCGACGCCCGAGTTGGAAGAAGCTGCCATGGCCGAAACCGTGCGCGCCCCGCACCGCTTCGACGATACGAAGCTCCTCGGCGCCACTTCCGCCTGGGAGTTCACCAAGTGGGACAAGGTGGACGCGGTCGGCTTCATCGCCTGTCTCGCCGTCTCCGGCGGCATTCTCACGGGCTTCTGGCTCCTCCTCCGCGCCGCCGGCGGAGTGTGAGCCGTTTCGCTCCATGAATCCGGAGCGACTTTGTCTCCCTCAAGTAGGGCCGGTCTCCGACCGGCCGCCGGGGGCCAGTCCAAGACTGGCCCTACTCAAGAGGTCGGTCCTTTTGTGCCTCGTGTGGCCGCTCCTCCTGGGTAGACTCTCCGCTCGCGAAACTGAAATCCGCCACCTCTCCGGCACTGGCCCGGAAAACGCCGTGCCTTGGGAATTCCTCTGCACCGGCGGACGCAACAGCGGCACCTGGACGACGATTCCCGTGCCCTCCTGTTGGGAGCAGCAGGGCTTCGGCACCTACAACTACGGCGTCCATCACCGGCCCGGCCGCAACCAGCCCAACCCGCCCCCGCTCGCCGACGAGGAAGGCCACTACCGCCACACGTTTTGCGTGCCGGCGGAATGGCGCGACCGCGCCGTGCGCATCGTCTTCGACGGTGTGATGACCGATGCCGAGGTGAAGATCAACGGACGCTCCGCCGGTCCCGTGCACCAAGGCTCGTTCTATCGTTTCCACCACGACATCACCGCGCTGCTCGATTTCGGCGGCGAAAACCGACTCGAGGTGATTGTCCGCAAGAAATCCGCCAACGAGAGCGTCAACCGCGCCGAACGGCTCGGCGACTACTGGCTCTTCGGTGGCATCTTTCGTCCCGTGTGGCTCGAGGCGCGTCCGCGCGAATCCATCGAATGGACCGGCATCGATGCGCGCGCCGATGGCTCGTTCACCGCCGACATCCATCTCGGTGCACCCGCGTCGGCCGCGGGACGCGTGACGGGCGTGATGGTGGACCGCTATGACCACGAGCTGAGCGCCCCACTTACCGCCGACGTGCCGGCAGGCGCCACGAAGGTGACGCTCACCGGCCGCTTCGAGAATCCCGCGCTCTGGACCGCCGAGACGCCGAATTTGCACCGCATGAAGTTCACGTATCAGGTGGAGCCCGCGCTCCGCGCGGGCTCGGCCGAGAGCCACACCGTCACCGAGCGCTTCGGTTTCCGCACCTTCGAAGTCCGTCCCAACGATGGCCTCTACCTCAACGGCACGAAGATTATCCTGAAGGGCGTCAACCGCCACTGTTTCAATCCCGACACCGGCCGCACCATTTCCCGCGAGCAGAGCTACGCCGACGCCCGCCTGATCAAGGAGATGAACATGAACGCCGTGCGCATGGCGCACTACCAGCCCGACAAGCATTTCCTCGAGGCTTGCGACGAACTTGGTCTCTACGTGTTGAACGAACTCGCCGGTTGGCAGGGTTCCTACGACACACCGACCGGCACGCGCCTCATCGGCCAGCTCGTGCGCCGCGACGTCAACCACCCGAGCATTTTGTTTTGGGACAATGGCAACGAAGGCGGCTGGAACACCGAGGTGGACGGCGAGTTCGCGAAATGGGACATCCAGCAGCGCCCCGTTCTGCATCCGTGGGCGAAGCACAGCGAAGTGGACACCGACCACTACGAGCCGTGGGACTCGCACGTGAAGAAGAGCGCCGGCCCCACGATCTACCTGCCCACGGAATTCCTGCACGGCCTCTACGACGGCGGTATCGGCGCCGGCCTGCGCGATTTTTGGGACGAGATGATGAAGTCCCCGACCGCCGCCGGCGGCTTCTTCTGGGTTTTCGCCGACGAGGGCATCGTCCGCACCGACCAGGGCGGACGCATCGACAACGCCGGCAATCTCGCTCCCGACGGCATCGTCGGCCCCCGCGGCGAAAAGGAAGGCAGTTTCTACACCGTGAAGGAAATCTGGTCACCGGTGCAGGTCACGCGGGCAAATGAGAACGTGGAGATACTGGAGGTTGAAAAGCGAGACACCATGATTCTTGCGCTCAAGAATGACTTCTCTTTCACCAACCTGAAGGACTGCACTTTCCTCTGGCGGCATGTGCGCTTGCCGGAGACGGGCGGGCAGCAGGAACCGCAAACTCTCGCCCAAGGTGCGCTCAAAGGCCCGGACGTGCCACCCGGTGGCAGTGGTTTGCTGACCATTGCGCATCCTCAGGAAGAGTTTGGGAAGTATCACCGGTTGTATGTAACGGCTTTAGATCCAGAAGGTCGTGAATTGATAACCTTCTCCGATTGGTCCGGCGTTCCGGTCAATGCGTTCAGTTCTCCGTTCAAACCCCGCGCCTTGCTTGCGAAGCTGTGGAACATCCCGGAAGAAAGCTTGCCGCCCGATCCGGTTTACGAAACGCCGCGAATGGAGGAAACGGCCGACACCATCGTCGTGCAGGCCCGCACTTCGCGCTTCGCGTTTTCGAAAGCCACCGGCCGGCTGACGTCGGCCACTGTGGATGGTCGGGATTGGTCTTTCCTCACCGGACCAACGTTGCTCGCGTTGAAACGTCAGGACCGAAGCTTCGTGCCGGTCGGCCCGGAGCCGACACTGGTGTCGCTCACACATTCCACGACCAGCTACGACGGCCGCGCCAATATCATGGCTAAATATGAAAATCCCACGATGACTTTGTATTGGGGTGTAACCTTCGAAGGGAAAGTGTCGCTGGACTACAATTTCACAGCCGAAGGTGAACTCGATGTGCTCGGTCTCCGTTTCGATCTGCCCGACGAGGTGATCAAATCCAAGCGTTGGCTGGGGGAGGGACCCTATCGCGTCTGGCGCAACCGGATGGAAGGTGGTCAATTTGCGGTGCACGAAGTCGACTTCAACGATACTACACCCGGCGAAGCCTACGCCTACCCTGAGTTCAAGGGTTACTTCCACGACTGGCGTTGGCTGACGTTGGAAACAACCGCGGGTCGCATCATTGTGCAACCATCACCTTCAAACTACCGTGCGCCCTTCTTCGGCCTCGGCAAGCCGCGCGACGGCGTGAACGGCCTCCTCGATCTGCCCGACGTCGGTCTCAGCTTTCTCGAGATCATTCCCGCCATGCGGAACAAGTTCCACACCACCGACCAGCTCGGCCCGCAATCCGCGACTCCGACCGCGAAAGGCAGTTACTCCGGCGCGGTGGTCTTCCGTTTTGCCGCACCCTGAGCCGGGCGCACTCCGGAAATGTGTAACGTATTATATTACACTCAAGATCCGGCTTCGGCCCTTCAACCGGGCTCCAAGGTATCAAGGAGTCTATCGTTGAGCCTCGCTCATCAGTCTTCCACACCCCGGCGCTTCGCGTCACCCCTCGCCAGAGGGGATTTCAATCTGCGCCACCGAAAATACCCTCTATCAAGAGAGGTGCCCGCAGGACGGGGTGTGTGCTCGGCGTCCGTGAAGTGGATGCGCTCCATCATCTGGCTCGGGGTCGTGTTCAATCTGTGCACGGTTTCACTGACAGCCCAGGTGCCGGCGGCGCAGCAACTCTGGCCGAACTTGGTGGACAACATTGAGCGTCCGTTGCGTTACACGCCCGACGGTGAGGATTTCGTCATCGTGAATGGCGAGGAATTCTTCAATCGCCCGCTCTATGGCGGCAACACGGCCTTTCGCGTGGATGCGGGCGACCGGCCGGAGTTCGTCCTCTACCTGCCCGGTCGCGGCGGCAACCTGCGCTTCGGCCTGCGCTCCGCCACCGACACGAAATGGCTGCACACCGCAGAACGCATCGAAGCCCGCTATCGCCCCGGCGGCATGCTTTACGCGATCCGCGATCCATTGCTCGGCGATGGCACCCTGCGCATCGCCGCCTACGCCACCGCTGCGAGCGAGGGCCTGATCGTGAGAATGGAAGCTGCGGAAATACCTGCCGGGCTCGAACTCGTCTGGGCCTACGGCGGCGTCAACGGCGAGCGCGGCCGGCGCGACGGCGACATCGGCACCGAGAACGTGCCGATCTCCGAATGGTTTCAACTCAAGCCCGAGTTCTGTGTCGGCAATCAAATCGAACTGACGGACAGCGCATTCACGCTCATCGGGAAAATTCCACGCGACCAGACTGCCACGCTGCGCGGCCTCGTGTCCGCGGGCACACAGTTTCGCATCGGCGACGCCGTGCTCTGGGACGATCCCGCGAGCCTGCTCACCGCCGTTAACATCCGCGCGCCCGATCAGCCGGTGGTCACCGGACGCGTCCCGCTCACCGCCGACACGCCGCTCTTCCTCGCCATTCAGCGAGCCGATCCTGCGCCCGCGACCGAACTCGACACCTATCGTGCCGTCACGACCACGCACTCGGAGGAAGAGGAAAACGCCGCGCTTCTGTCACAATCCGCGGCGCTGACGGCAGACGAACTTCCCGCGCTTTTCGCCACCAACGAGGCTCACTTCGCCAAACTCCGCAGTCAGGTGAAAGTCGTTACGCCCGATCCTTGGATCAACGCTGCGGTTGGCGCGCTCAATGTTGCGGCCGATGCTGTGTGGGACGAGCCGCAGGGCGCGGTGATGCACGGTGCCATCGCCTGGCGTTCGCGTTTGCTCGGTTGGCGCGGACCCTACGCGATGGACGCCCTCGGCTGGCATGACCGCGCGCGACGACACCTTGCGTATTGGGCGACGCGCCAAAACACCGATCCGATTCCCGATACGTTTCCGCCACCCGAGCCCGAGACGAATCTCGCTCGCAGCCGGCGCGCCCTGCACAGCAACGGCAATCTCTCCGCCAGTCACTACGACATGAACCTCGTCTATATTGACGCGTTGTTCCGGCACCTGCTGTGGACCGGCGATCTCGTATTCGCGCGCGAAGTGTGGCCGGTGATCGAGCGTCACCTCGCGTGGGAGCGGCGCCTTTTCCGTCGCGAGTTCGAGGTGAACGGCGAAAAGCTCCCGCTTTACGAAGCCTATGCGGCCATCTGGGCGAGCGACGACCTGCAATACCATGGCGGCGGCACCGCTCACGCCTCGGCCTACAACTACTGGCACAACCTCATGGCCGCGCGCGTGGCGAAACGTCTCGGCCACGATCCCGCGCTCTATGAGCGCGAAGCCGGTCTCATCGCTCGTGGCATGCGTGAACTGCTTTGGACCGGCATGCATTTCGCGGAGTTCAAAGATCATCTCGGCAACCAGCTCGTGCATCCAAGCGCGGGACTCTGGAGCTACTACCACACATGGGATGCCGGTCTGCCCACGGTGGCGGAGTCCGACCGGATGGCCGCGCAGCTGACGGCTAATCTGCCGTCTCTCCCGGTCTGCGGTCCGGGCGTGCCCCGCGACCGCACTTACGCCGTCTATGCCTCAACGGACTGGATGCCCTACACTTGGTCAGTCAACAACGTCGTCATGGGCGAAAACATTCACACCGCCCTCGGCCTCTGGCAGGCGGGCAAGGCGGAGGAGGCTTTCACGCTGACCAAGAGTGCGCTGCTCGCCTCGATGTTCATGGGCATCTGCCCCGGCAACGTCGGTTCGATGAACACTCTCGATGTTTATCGCCGCGAGTCCCAGCGCGACTTCGCCGATGGCAACGGCGTGACCTCCCGCGCAATCATCGAGGGACTGTTCGGCCTCCGGCCCAATGCGCTCGCCGGTGAACTGACCATCGCACCCGGTTGGCCGGTGGAGTGGACACACGCCAACTTCGAGCATCTGCGGGCCGGTCTCACCTACCGGCGGGAAGACCGCACCGAGCACTACACGATCACATCGCGCTTCGCCCGTCCGATGACGTTGCGGTTGCAGCTGCCTGTGCGTGGCGCCCAAGCCAATGTGACGGTCAACGGGCAGACGGTGGCCCACACGATCGAGCAGGATCGCCTGATCCTTGCGCTGCCGGCTGCTGCCACCACCGAACTGGCCTTGGTCTGGAAAGGGGAGCCCGAAGTTGGAACACTGTCTCCGGACGCATTGGTCCGGCCCTCGCCCGTGACCAGCTATTCCGGCGGACCGCTCTCGTTGCCGTCCTCCGCCGAATTCACGACGATCGATCTCACCGCGCGTTTCAACGACCGCGTCACGGAAATCTTCAAGCCGGGCAAGTATGTCTCGCCGCGTTCGCCGTTCGTCTCGCTGGCGATTCCGTCGCAGGGCATCGGGGCTTGGGCGGGGCACGTCAACGCCACGGCCGAGATTGACGACACCGGTCTGCGCGCGGCATCGGCGGCCAATGGCGGGAAAATCGTTCTGCCGATCGGCGTGCCTCTAGCAACGCCCGGTCTGGGCGACGCGCCGAACATCCTCTTCGTCTCGCAATGGGACAACTATCCTGACGAAGCGACGGTGCCGCTTTCCGGCAAAGCCAAACAGGTTCAACTGATGATGGCTGGTTCGACCAACGCCATGCAGAGCCGCCTCGACAATGGCGAGGTGATCGTGACCTACACCGATGGCACGACGGCGCGCCTCGCACTGCGCAATCCCGAGACTTGGTGGCCGATTGAGCAGGACTACTTCATTGATGACTACCAGTTCCGCGTGGAGACCCCGCTGCCGACGCGCGTGAACCTCAAGACGGGCGAGGTGCGCGTGCTTGATCAGCAAACCTTCAAAGGGCGGGGCAGGGTGGTGCCCGGCGGCGCGGCCACGGTGTTGGCGCTGGAACTTGATCGGGATAAAGAACTGCGCTCGCTCACAGTCCGCGCCCTCGCCAACGAGGTCGTCATCGGCCTGATGGCCGCCACGCTGGTGCGATGAAGACTGGAATAAAAACTCCCTGTGGGTCAGCGCGCTGGCGCGCTCCTCGCAAGAGCGCCCGCAAGCGGGCTGCCCACAAAGGGCTGCCGACTTCTTCGCTGCGCTCAAAATGACACGTTTTTGAACATGAGAATTTCACGTTTTGCTTTCCTGCTGCTCGGTCTCTTGGCCGGACTTCGCGCCGCCGACACTGCCTACCTGTTCACGTATTTCACCAAGAACGGTCAGGATGGCCTGCACCTCGCGTGGTCCGAGGATGGCTACAAGTGGCAAACCCTCGGCGAGGGGCGCAGTTTCCTAGCGCCCAAGATCGGTTCGAAGGAAAAACTCATGCGCGATCCCTGCGTGGTGCGCGGACCCGACGGCACCTACCACATGGTCTGGACCTCCGGTTGGTGGGAACGCGGCATCGGCTACGCTTCGACGAAGGATTTCATCACGTGGTCCGAGCAGAAGGAGATTCCCGTGATGGCCCACGAGCCCACGGCCCGGAACAGTTGGGCACCCGAGATCGTTTACGATGAAACGAAGGGCGAGTTCGTCATCTTCTGGGCCACGACAATCCCGGGACGATTTCCCGAAACGGCGGGCGCTTCCGAGGACGATTTGAACCATCGCATGTATGGCACGACGACGAAAGACTTCGTCACGTTCACGCCCACGGAGCTGTTCTACGATCCCGGCTTCAACTGCATCGACGCCACGTTCCTGCACGCTGACGGCAAGCGCTGGCTGATCATCAAGGACGAAACCAAATTCCCAACACCCGCGAAAAATCTCCGTCTCGGCTCGGCCGATGGCGCGCGCGGCCCCTTCGGTCCGTTGTCAGAACCCTTCACGCCACCCGGGCTCTGGGTCGAAGGACCGACGGCCCTCAAGATTGGCGACGAGTATCTCGTGTATTTCGACGCCTACACGACGAAGCACTACCGTGTGATGCGCTCGCGCGATCTCGCCACTTGGGAAGATGTGACCGATCAGGCGACCTTTCCCTTCGAGGGCACCCCTGAGCGCATGCGACATGGCACCGTAATCGAAGTCCCGCGCACGCTCATCGAGCGGCTGCGCTCCACGGCACTCCCGCCAACACCTGAAAATCCGTGATCTCGATCCGGCTCCAGACTGTCCGAAAACCGAACCACCCGCGTTGCAACGGCTCGGGATCCGTCCAGTCGAACACGACCTCGCCGTCGCGGATGAATTGCACGCGTCCGTCCGCCCCAGCCACGAGGGTGATTTCATAGACATGATCGGGCTTCAGCAGATATTCCTCGGTGGTCCGCTCGTGCTCCGGCAACAGCGGGCGCGCACCGCTGCCATCGTAGCGTCGGAAGCGCGTCGTGGAATTGTGGTTGCCGCCGTAACCCGTGTAGTAGGTGCGCAGCGAATCGTAGGTCGCGAATTTTCCCGTGCGCGCATGGCCGGGGCCGAACAAGTCGTCGGGTCGCGCCGGGTCGCTCGCCATCCAGAAGCAGTTCAGGTCCGACACGCGCGCGGCGGACGACACCTTCGCTTTGTAGCGGATGGTCACAGGCGCGGTCAGCGGTTCGCGGAACCACACCGTGCAACCCGCCGCGTCGGCGATCACGAGTTTGCCGTCCGCGGCTGTCACGCTGCCACCCGGTTGTTGTTCGACGACCCACTGGCCAAGCCCTTGGGTGAAACCGTCCTGAAACAGGGGCGTCTCTGCTCCGAACCCCACCGAAATTAGCGCCAGCCACAGCAACCAGATTTTCATAACCCCAACACAATCGCCCTGCAGCGGTGTTGCCACCGCAAAAAATATCCCCGTCACGATGAAAATTCCCCTCGTCCGAATCGGCGCCCTCCTGTGTCCCATGCTCGCGTTCGCCCAACCGACCCCGGCTCCCGCCCCGGATCTGGCGGTGAATCCCGCCGCCGCGGTGGGCGCGCTCGATCCCGCACTGCCGACCCTCTTCATCGCCGGCGATTCCACCGCGGCGAAGAACAACGGTAATCCAATCCAAGGTTGGGGCGTGCCGTTCGCGGATTACTTTGAGCGCGAGAAGATCAACGTTGCCAACCACGCGCGCGGCGGACGCAGCAGCCGCACTTTCATCACCGAGGGGCTCTGGGACCAGATGCTTTCCCAAGTGAAAGCCGGCGACATCGTGCTCATCCAGTTCGGCCACAACGACGGCGGTGCGATCAACGAGGAGCCGCCCGGCTCGAACCGTCCGCTGCGCGCCCGCGGCTCGTTGCCCGGCTTGGGCGACGAAGCGCAGGACATCGTCAACGCGATCACCAAGAAACCCGAAACCGTCCACACTTACGGTTGGTATGTGCGCAAGATGATCAACGACGTGCAGGCGAAGGGTGCTACGCCGATCCTGCTCTCGCTTACTTTGCGCAACATCTGGGCCGATGGCCGCGTCGAGCGCGGCTCGGGTCACTATCGCAAGTGGAGCCGCGAACTCGCTGAGCAGGCTGGCGTCGGTTTCGTCGATCTTTCGCGCATCCTCGCCGACGCCTATCAATCAATGGGACCGGAGAAGGTGAAAGAGCTTTTCGCCACCGACCACACGCACACCAATGTCGCCGGGGCCGATTTCAACGCGGCTGCGGTCGTCGCGGGACTCAAGGGTTTGCGGCCGCCTCCGCTCAAGGAAGTCTTCTCCGCGAAAGGCGGGGCCGTCGAAGCCGACCGCATCGGCTGGCTCAACCTGCCCGAACCCGCCGATAGCCGGCTGCCTTCCATAGTTCTCATCGGCGATTCCACCGTGCGCAACGGTCGCGGCGACGGCAGCAATGGCGAGTGGGGTTGGGGAGATTATCTCGGAACACATTTCGATTCTGCGAAGATAAATCTCGTCAACCGAGCCATCGGGGGACTGAGCAGCCGCACCTTCCGCACACAGGGCCACTGGGAGCGCGCGCTCATGCTCATCCGTCCCGGCGATATCGTGGTGATGCAGTTCGGTCACAACGATGCCGGTCCGCTCAACGACACGAGCCGCGCGCGCGGCACGATCAAGGGCACGGGCGAGGCGACCGAGACCATCGACAATCTCCTCACCAAACAGTCCGAGGTTGTGCACACCTATGGCTGGTATCTGCGGCAATACATCCGCGAAGCCCGCGCGGCGGGCGCCACGCCCATCGTGTGCTCACCCGTGCCGCGAAAAATTTGGAAGGAGGGGCGCATCACCCGTTCGACCGACGATGGTTACGCTGCGTGGGCGCGTCGCGTGGCCGCGGAGGAAGTCGTGCCGTTCATCGATCTCAACGACTTGGTCGCGACCCGCTACGAGCAATTGGGAGAAGCGGAGGTGAACGGGCTCTTCGCCGACGCCCACACGCACACCAGCCGCGCCGGTGCCGAGCTCAATGCCGCGATCGTAGCCGCCGCCCTCCGCGCATTGCCCGGCGACCCGCTGGGCACATTCGCCCGGTAACGGACGCGCAATTTCGATGCGCGCGTAGTCGCGCTTGAGTCCCGCGTTCGCGGGACGAAAGCATGATCAGGGAATTCTTAGCCGCTTGCCGCTGCGGCGCGGAGGGTCGGTCCCTCGATGAATCGCGCGGGGATGGTCGTGAGCGACGGTTGCACGGGAATGCCCAGCTCGTTGTGCAGGAGTTGTCCGATTACGAGTTCAGCCGCGCGGGAGCCGATGTGCGACGGCTGGAAATCGAGCGCGGCGCACGGTTCGGTCACGCGCAGCGAGTTGAGGCAGACGAAGCCATGCGTGCGCGGCATTCGCGCGCCGCATTCGCGCATCCAGGTCATCGCTTCGGGATAGTGGCCAATCACGACGTCGGGCTTGTGCTTGCGGAACCACGGGATGAAGTCCTCGCGCGAGAGGCTGTGCGCACGCAGCGCCGGCACCTCGGTGGTGTTGGGCAGGTATTTTTGCAGCGCGAGGAAGGCTCCCTCCCAGCGGTATTGCAGGCGCTCGTCGATCGCGATCTCCATGAACAGCCCCGGCCGGCGGTAGCCGCGTTCGTGCAGTTCGCGCAGCAGCATCAGCATCGAACGGTAGTGATCGAGGCACACGCAGTGCAGCGGAGGGTGGTTGATGAAGAGATCGGCGTAAACCGCGGTGTAACGTTCCCAGTTCAACCCGGAAAGGTCCGGCAAACCCGAGGCGGGGAGCAGCACGAGACCCTGGATATTCCGGGTGTGGAGAATGGTATCGAGGCGGTTGAGCCGCATGCCCTCGGGACCGAGCTCGAACCGCTCCATCTTGAAGCCCAGCTCGCTCGCGCGATCAGCGATGCCCTTCAGCACGGCCTCGTTGTAGCGCACCGCGTGGGCGGGGCGGTTGGCGTCCACGATTTCCAACGCCGCCAGCACGCCGCGGAATTGCTGGCCCCGCGAGCGGCGGAGTTGCGACATGACCGCGCCGGTCAGCGGATTGTGCTCGTAGCCGGCGGCCTTGGCCGCTTCCCGCACGCGCTGCACGGTCTCGGCTTTCACGCGCGGCGAACCGCGCAGCGCATCCGAGATGGTGGTGCGGGAAAGGCCGAGTGATTTGGCCAGGGTGCGCAGCGTTGGAGCAGACATGGGAGAGGGGGTTCGTCCAAAATCGGACTATGGGCGGAAAGCACAACGCCAAATTCGGAACGTCCGAATTTTCCAGTCAAAAGGACTGACAGAGCGACGGATCGGGCCATCCAGCCGGAACCATGCAGTCGAACCTGATCACACTCGGTGGCGAGAATCTCCATGGGGATGCTGTGGGCAGCCCGCTTGCGGGCGCATTTCCAGGGCGCGCGCAAGCGCGCTGACCCACATCCCACTGCATAGTTCGGGATCCAGGCCGTCGCCGCCTCGCGGCAGCGCGAGCATTTCGCGTCGGACTCGCCGTCTCTTCGGACTGTCCCTGTGCGCCGCGCTGGCGTTAGGGTCTCTTCCGGCAACGGTATTTTCACCCCCTCCCGCCACCCCGCGTCTCCTGCTGATTTTTCACCTCCCATGATTCGCAAAGCTTTCGTCATGTCCGTCCACGCCGGTCACGAACAGGAATACGAGCGTCGCCATCGTCCCATCTGGCCCGAGTTGGAAAAGGTGCTCAAGGACCACGGCGCTCACAATTACTCCATCTTCCTGCACGCCCCGACGCGCCAGTTGTTTGGCTACGTCGAGGTCGAAGACGAGGCACGCTGGGCCGCGATCGCCGCCACGCCCGAATGCCAACGCTGGTGGAAACACATGGGCGACATCATGCCCGCGAACCCGGACAACAGTCCCGTCTCCAGCGACCTTCGCGAAGTTTTCCATATCGATTAAATGATGGAGGGCCCAGCTCCCGCTGGACCGCGGCTCAGCAGGGGCTGAGCCCTCCATTGACTCCTTTTCTTATCCACACCCTTAACCATGTCCTCTCTCACCCGTCGCGAATTTGTCCGCAAAACCACCCTGGCTGCCGCCGCTACACAACTCGTCACGCGTTTGCGCGCTGCTGATGCACCTGCCACCGCGGCCGCGGTCGCGCCGGTTGCACCCGAGGCGTTGCGCTGGCTGGAAAGTGGCACGCCGCCGCTCCTGCCCGGCGCCACGTGGGGACGCGCCTGGCCGCGGGGTCAGCATCGCCGCGGCACAAACTTTGCGCTGCACACCGCCGATGGTGCCGCCGTTCCGCTCCAGAGCTGGCCGCTCGCCACCTGGCCGGATGGCTCGTTGAAATGGACCGCGCATGCGATTCCCGGCGATGCGCCGGCGGTCGCGGAATACCGCATCGCTCCCGGCACGCCCGCCGCGCCGGCTCGTCCGGTGAAGGTGGTTGAGAGCGGCGACAAGATTGAGGTGGACACGGGTGTCATCCGCGCGGTGATCAGCCGCAAAGGCGGCGCGCTCATCCGCTCCATCGCGCGCGACGGTCGCGAAATCCTCCGCGACGGCCGGCTCGTTTGCCGCCTGGAGATTCGTGATCAGCCCGGCGTTACGCGTAACGAGCCCTTCGCGGGCGAGATTTCCTCCGTGACGGTCGAGCAAAACGGCCCCATTCGCGCCGTCGTGAAAGTCGAAGGCAAACACCGGGCCCAACCCGGTCCCGCGGGAACGACCCTGGCTCATCCCGATTGGCTGCCGTTCACCGTGCGGCTCACTTTCCACGCCGGCGGCGACATGGTGCGCCTGATGCACACCATTCTTTTCGACGGCGATGCGGAGAAGGATTTCATCAGCGGACTCGGGGTCAGTTTCACCGTGCCGTTGCGCGGTGAGCTCCACGACCGACACGTGCGTTTCGGCGGTCCCGACGATGGTGTGTTCGGCGAGGCCGTGCGGGGCATCACGGGCCTGCGACGCAATCCCGGCCCGGCCGTCTGCGCGGCGCAGGTGGAAGGACGCGCCACGCCGCCGCTGGCGGAGTGGAATCAGGCCGCTGCGACCCGCATCCAATACGTCCCCGCTTACGACGATTGGACGCTGCTCCAGTCCACTTGCGACGGTTTCGAAATCACGAAGCGCACGAAGGCGGGCCACACGTGGCTGGAAGCTGCACGCGGGCAGCGCGCCGGCGGACTTGGCTACCTCGGCACGCCGGATGGCGGCGTGGCGTTTGGTTTGCGCAATTTCTGGCAAAGCTATCCCGCGCAACTCGACATTCGCGGCGCCACCGGCGATGCGGCCGAAGTCACCGTATGGATGTGGGCGCCCGGTGCGGCCGCGATGGATTTGCGGCCCTACCACGACGGGCTCGGGATGGATACTTACGACAAGCAATACAACGGCGGCCTTGAGATCACCTACGAGGATTACGAGCCCGGCTTCAATTCCCCCGAGGGCGTCGGTCGCACGAGCGAGCTGCACCTGTGGTGCGTGGCCGCCACGCCGGCGCGCGGCACCCTCGCCGCCATGCAACGCGTGCTGCAGGCGCCGCCGCTGCTCGTCAGTTCCCCGCAGTGGCTGCACCGCTGCGGCGTGTTCGGCGGCATCTGGACTCCGTCCGACCGTTCCACGCCGGCCCGTGCGGGCGTCGAGGACCGGCTTGCGGCGTATTTCGATTTCTATGCCGGCCAGCAGGAACAGCGCCGCTGGTATGGTTTCTGGAACTACGGCGACGTGATGCACACCTACGACGCCGACCGGCATGAGTGGCGTTACGACATCGGCGGCTACGCGTGGGACAATTCCGAACTCGCGACCGACATCTGGCTGTGGCTCTACTACATCTCGAGCGGCCGGGCCGACGTGTTTCGCTTCGCCGAGGCCATGACGCGCCACACCGGCGAGGTGGACGTGCATCACATCGGTCGCTTCGCCCCGCTTGGTTCGCGGCACAATGTGCAACACTGGGGCTGCAGCGCGAAACAACTGCGCATCAGCACGGCGCTCAACCGCCGCTATTATTACTTTCTCACCGGCGACGAACGCGTGGGCGATCTCATGCGCGAACAGGTCGAGGCCGGACGCGCGCTGGTGCGCCTGCCCCCGGGTCGCAAGCTCGGCTTCGCGAACCAGCAGGGCGACCAGTCCCGCGGCACGCCGACCTCGCCCGACAGTGTCGGCGCCAGCATGGGCACCGACTGGGGTTCGCTCGCCGGCGCCTGGCTCGCCGAATGGGAGCGCACGGGCGACGCGAAGATGCGCGACCGGCTCGTCGCGGGCATGAAAACGCTCGGGCAGCAGCCCAAGGGACTGTTCAGCACCGGCCTGATCCTCAACGTCGAGACCGGCGCCTTCGAGATCACGAGGAGCGATCGCGTGTCCGTTTCGCACCTCAACGCCGTCTTCGGTCTCGTCGAAGTGTGCGCCGAGTTGATTGAGCTGCTCGACGTGCCGGAGTTCAAGCAGGCCTGGCTCGACTACTGCGAACTCTACAACGCCGGCCCGGAATTGCAGAAGGAACGCCTCGGTTCCGCGCTCCGCGGCACGAATCTCCGCCAGGGTCACGCGCGGCTCACCGCCTATGCAGCGAAGCTCAAGAATGATCCGGCGCTCGCAGCGCGGGCGTGGGAGGAGTTCGCCATTGACTGGCGCGGCCGCCGTTCATCGACCGGGCGTTTCCCTGTCACACGCGTGGCCGGTTCCGCCGTGCTGCGTCCGGTGGACGAGGCCGTCTTCGTCTCGACGAATGACGCCGCGCAATGGGGCCTCGCCGCCATCCAGTGTCTCGCCCTCATCGGCGAACACCAGCCGGCCGGCTGAGCGGTTGAGCATCAAGGCACGCCACCCCGGCGCTTCACGCCACCCCTCTTGATCTTCATAGAGGGGGATCAAATCCACGCAGCCGAGTTCCCCTCTATGGAGCCGGAACCATGCAGTTGAACCTGATCACACTCGGTAGCGAGAATCTCTATGGTGATGTTGTGGGCAGCCCGCTTGCGGGCTGCATTTCCAGGGCGCGCGCAAGCGCGCTGACCCACATCCCACTGCATGGTTCCGGATGAAGAGGGGGGCGCCAGGGCGGGGTGTGTAGCGTTTGGTGGATCGTCCTCCACTCGCCGATCTGCGCCATACGCGCCGATGCTCTGGACGGCGGACGTTCTTCTCCGCTAAATCGGGGACATGGCTTCCATCGCTCTCATCGGACCGGGCGCCGTCGGCGGCGTCATTGCTGCGACCCTCACGCAACGCGGCGGTCACGAACTTACGCTTTGCGCGCGGCGTCCGCTCGGCGAACTGAGCGTGGACCTGCTGGGCCAGCCGGTTCGTTTTTCTCCGCACGTGCTCACCGAGCCGGCATCGGCCCGGCCGGCGGACTGGGTGCTCGTGTGCACCAAGGCCTACGATTGCGCCGGCGCGGCGGCTTGGTTTCCGGGCTTGGTCGGCCCGCAGACGCGCGTGGCGATTTTGCAGAACGGCGTCGAGCATCGCGAACGTTTCGCGGCCTGGCTCCCGGCGGAGAAAATCCTTCCGGTGATGGTGGACATCCCGGCCGAACGCCCGGAGGCGCATCGGATCGCGCAACGCGGTCCGGGCAAGATGATCGTGCCGGCCGGCGACGATGGCGCGCGCTTCGTGGAGCTCTTTGCTGGAACCGCGTTGAGTGTGACCACGACGTCCGATTTCAAGAGCGCCGTCTGGCGCAAGCTCTGCCTCAACGCACCGGGGGCGATCAACGCCCTGTTGCTCAAACCCGCCGGGGTTTTTCACGACGAGGCGGTGGGTCGTTTGGCTGTGGCGATGGCGCGCGAATGCCTGCTCGTCGGCCGCGCCGAGGGCGCAATGCTGGAAGACGATTTGCCGGAACAGATTCTCGCGAACTGTCGCGCCGCGCCGCGTGACTCGATGAATTCCCTGCATGCCGATCGGGCCGCCGGCCGCGCGATGGAAGTGGATGCCCGCAACGGCGCGGTCGTCCGCTTCGGCCGCAAACACGGCATAGCGACGCCGTGCAACGAAATGGCCGTCGCGCTGTTGTCGGCGATGTGAAGGGGCGGAAGTTCGTTCAGACCCGGATTCGGGCGAGGAACCGATTTATACCGTCGAGATCGAAGGCCTCGGGATCATAGTCGCCGATCCAGTCCTGCCAATGTCCGTGCTCCGGGTGCTTGGGATTGGGCAGGGCCTCGCACAGCTCCTCGTAGCCGGGCACGCTGCCGCAGTCTTCCGGCGGACAGGCGCGGGCACCGAGGACGCAAAAGGCGAACTTCAGCGGCTCGGGCGACGGGGTGATGGACTTCACCTTGATGTCGTGCTCCCAGTTGTCGCCGAAATCATAGGTGTAGCTGAACTTGTCGCCCTTGGCGCTCACGAGGTCGGCCAGCGAGTGCCTGCGCTCGTCGTGGATAATCGTGTCCCTCATCGTGTCCTGCCAGCCGGCGTCGCCCGGGTCGCGCATCACGTATTCGTGGTGGCCCGCCCGGAACGAGTGCAGGTGCGAATCCGTCCAGCCCATGACCGCCTGGATGACGTCATGCAGCTTGTGCAGCTTGATGCCGCCCGGCGCCACGAAGCGGCGCCAGATGCGGGGCTTGATGTAACGGAGCGAAATTTCCAATTCCACGGCGTGACCGGCAGGACCGGCCGCCTTCGCCGAAGAACTATGCTTCAGTTTGACCATGGCAAATTCAGTAGTCGGGAAAGGCCCCGCTCATCAACCGACAAAACGCTGTTCACAGAAGATAACGAAGGAAACAAGGGACGCTTGATCCGTCGGTTGATCGAGATTTTTGCCGAGTGTGCCGCGAATGGTCTCGGCAGATGTCGCCACGGTGAGCCTCGTCCCCGTCAGGCATCGTTCGTTTCATTCATCGGATCGACCGTCTGCAGTTCGGCGTTGGGAAAGATCTGCCGAATCGCCGTCAGCAGCTTTTCTGCACTCCAATCGTATGGTGAAATGGACAACATGCTGAATCCGAGTCGGTGTATGACCGCATCCCAGGAGGCCGAGCCGGCGACCCGAATCATGTCCTCTTCGGCGATCCAAATCGCGGGAAGATCGGCTTCGAGAACCACGGGAGATTCACCCTCAAAGCGGGCAATGATGATGGGAGTCATGGCGGCGGATACGAAGACCAGACCGCGTTCGTTCTCGAACGCGCACAGACGGGCTGCCGCGACCGTGGATTTGCCGCTGGAGTTGTCGATGTGCTGGCGGCGTTGTTTTATGAATTGGCGGAGTTTTTCGGCCACCATCCGCACGCGCCGCTCGCATTTGCGAAGCTCCCGGTAGAAATCCGCTTCGTTCCGGTATTGCGCTTCATGGGGTGCGCGGATCAAGCCGGCGGCTTGGTCGTGGCCGACCAGCTCAAACACCCTGGCGGCGAGCTCATCCAGCGAGGGTGGCGATTCTCCAGATGGCGCGGGCATGGCGGGAACCTTCAACGGACTTCAATCACTTTCGTCGTCTCCTCGCCGAACTGGCTGATGACGCGGACGGCGATCTGCTGGCCGGACTTCACGGGGAAGGGGTGTGACTCGTGGCCGTAGAGGCGGGCGAAGGCTTCTTCGTCGATTTCGATTTTGAGGGTCTTCTCCGCCTTTTTCTTCGCGCCGAGGGCCGCGAGGTTGGAGAGGCCTTTTTTCCACTGGTCGAACTCGTCCTTGTCGCCGCCGCAGAAGAAGGCCTGGCGGACGATGAAGTTGGCGCCGTCGTAGTCGGTATCGACCATCCAGTAGGCGATGTCGTGCACGTCACGGCTCTTCACCTCGTCCTTGATGGGGTCGTAGATGTCGAGGCCCTTGATCTCGACCGTGGCCAGCCGCTCGCCGTTTGGCTTTTGGGATTTGGCGTTTGGAATTTTCAGACTGATATCCGGTTCGCCGATGGTGACGAAGCTGGCGGCCTTCTTGTCGCGCTTGAGCAGGCCTTCCTGAAGCAGGTCATCGTGCATGCGGACCTTGGTGACCTGGAACTGGCCCTGGCTGGTGGTGACAGCCTTGCTGTCGATGTCGCTCTCGAAGCTGAAGCCGAGGATGATGAGCCAGTCGGCGTCGCCGCGGCGGCGGCAGGCCTTGGTGGCGTTGTTGACGGCCTGCTTGGAGACGGTGCCGAACTTGGGGCCGATGTGGAGGTAGGCCTTGGCCTCGCCCTGGGCGGTTTGGTAGAAACCCTCGGCGTGGAGGTCGGCGTCGGCAAGGCGGTCGATACGGTGGAAGACGGCGTTTTCCTTCTTGTCGCCGGTCTTCACGCCGGCGCTCTTGAGGTGCTCGAAGACGACGTCCTCGAACTTGCCCATCTCGGCGTCGTTCTTGCGCGCGGCGGCGAGAGCGGCGGGTGAAACGGGCTCGAAGTTCTGGAGCGTCTCGACGGTGAACGGGCCGGCGATGCGGAGGCGCTTCGCGTCCATCTCGGGCTGGTCGTAGAGCGTCTCCTCGGCAGCGGGTTCGTTGTTGGCGATGGAGCCGAGCGTGACGTGCGGGACTTTCTTGTAGAGGAAGCCCTGGCGGAGATCGCAGGTCTGGGTGTCGTAGAGTTTGTAGTAGGGAAACTTCGCCGTCATCAGCCGCTGTTTGGCGAGGTTGAGCGCAATGCGCGAGGTATCGATGGTGATCCAGCGCCGGCCCCACTGCTCGGCGACGTAGGCCGCCGTGCCGCTGCCGCAGGTCGGATCGAGCACGAGGTCACCGGGATCAGTGCACATGAGGATGCACCGCTTCACGATTTCGACATTGGTCTGCACGACGTAAACCGGACTGCTCGCACCGCCGAGTCCGTCCCACCAATTCGAGAGCTTCTGGTAGCCGAAGTCGTCGAGATAGCTTTTGAACCGAAGTTGCCTGTCGCCTGCTACGAGGCGGCGCTGCTCTGCGAGGACATCCATGCCCGGTCTTGAACCGTCGTCAGTCCGAACTGTGGTTTTCCAACAGTTGCCAGTTCCCGGAGAAAATTTCTGACCATCGAACGTGAATGGGAGACTTTGGTTCTTTCGCTCACCACCACTCGTCAGCGGATTCGCGCGAAAAACACGGGCCTTGGGATGGTCGACGAACAGCCGCTTCGGGCTGAGGCGATAGTCGAACGTCTCACCATCCGGCGTTTTCGCTTTTGAAACCTCGAACACTGAACCGTCGGGGAGTTCGGCATATTTGTATTCCGAAAGCGTTTCCGCATCGAGTTCCACTTTGTCGAAGAGCGGGCGGAACTTCGTTTTGAAATCCTTCTGGTTGTCCTTGGGAGTCTTTCCATACCACAGGACGATGTCGTTCACGGCCTCGATGAACTCGCCCTTCTGCGAGCCCTTTTTCTTCACGAGGAATTCCGCGAAGAAGCAGTTGGCGCCGAACACCTCGTCCATGAGGCAGCGGACGAGGTGGACGTTTTCGTCGGAGATCTGGACGAAGCAGGAGCCGGAGGCGTGGAGGAGGTCCTTGGCGACGAGGAGGCGGTCGCGGAGGTAGCTGAGGTAGGAGTGGATGCCGAGTTCCCAGGTGTCGCGGAAGGCCTTGATCTGCTCGGGCTCGCCGGAGAGGGAGTCGTCCTGGCCGTCGGTGACGGTGCGGTTGTTGAGGCGGATCTGCCAGTTGGAGCCGTATTTGATGCCGTAGGGCGGATCGAGGTAGATGCACTGCACCTGGCCGGCCATGCCCTCGCGTTCGAGGAGGGAGGACATGACGAGGAGGGAGTCACCCTGGATGAGGCGGTTGGTCCACTCCTTGTGCTGGTAGTAATACTCGCCGGGCTTGGTGAGTTCGTCGCCCTTGCCGAAGGCCTGGGTGAAGAAATCGCCGGAGCCGAAGAGGTCGCCTTGGTCGGCGTCGGTCTGGACGACGCGCATGAGGCTCGGCAGGAGCATCTCGGGCTGGATGTGCTCGTGGCGGTAGAGGGAGCGGATGTCCACCGCGGTGCGGTCGGCGGAGTCGTGCTCGCCGTATTTGTTTTTCCAGAAGAGTTCGGGGTCTTGGCCGCGGTGGACGACGGGGTTGCGCGGGTAGGCGGCGGAAGCAGGCCCGGAGGCGACCTTGGCGGAAGCGGCCTCGGCGCCGGCCTCCTCGTGCGACGGGATGGCGGCGCGCGTGGCGTGCTTGTGCTTGAAGGCTTTGATGGGCTTCTGGGCGCTCATTATTGGGAGGGGGGCGCGGGCGGCTGGGACCAATCCTCGACCTTGAGGCCGGGGATGGGAGCGAAGTCGGAGTAGTTGAGCGTGGCAACCGTGAGGTTGTGAGTCTTGGCCGTGGCGGCGATCAAGAGGTCCATGTCTGCCACGGGGGTGCCGGCGATTTCGCATTGAACCCGCAGGTCGGCATAGGTGGCGGCGACCTGGGAATCCACGTCGAGGACGTGATACCGGTCCTTCAACATGAACCCATAGTCGCGCAGCAGGCGGGCCGAACCGGCCTTTTTGATGCCGTATAGCACCTCGGCCTCGCAGATCGCCGCGGTCGTCAACGCACCTTCGCCGACCGCCTGCCAGCGCGCGGAGACCGAGGCGGGCACGCTCTGCCGTAGAATTTGGCTGTAAACCGAGGTGTCGAGCAGGTGGGTGTGGGCCATGGCTCAGTCGAAGGTGATGGCCGGCTTGGAACTCTTGCGGGCGGGGAGTTCGAAATCCTCGGTGATGGGGCCTTCGAGGTATTCGAGTTCCTTGCGCAGGCTCCAAGGGTCGGCCCGGATGCGAGGCTTGTTGTCGGCCGGGGCGTCGAGCCACTTGAGCAGGATATTGCGGAAGTCGGCGATCTGGGTCTCGCCGGCGATCTCGATGAAGTCCCAGCGACCGAAGCCGCGATCAGGCGGCAGGGCGTTGACGGCCGGCACCCAGCGCTCGGTGACGGTCCAAATCTTGGCCGGCTTGTCGCGGCGGGCGCCGGTGACCTCGACGATGAGGTGGTGCGGCGTGCCGTCACGGTCGCGGAGGCGCACGATGAAATCGGGCCGGTAGTCGCGGGATTCACCCTGATCATCCGTGTAGGGAATGTTGAACTGGAGAAAATGGTTCTTCACCCAGGTCTCGATGCGGCCCTCCTCCGCGAGGTCATCGAGAATCTTGGCGGCCTGCCCCTCCCAGTCGCTGTCGAGCACGACGACGTTCAAATGGCTGTGCCGGGTCTGGTAGCATGCCTTGCTGGTGTGGCCATGGGCGAAGCGCGTGGAGCCGGTGGGATTGTGGAAATTGACGATGGCCCGGACGGCGGGTGCGCCCGGCTGGCCGGCGCTGATGCCCTTGGCCACGGCGGCGACGAGTTTCTTGGGGTCCCAGTAATAGAGGAGTTTCTTCCACTCCGGCCCCTTGCCGAGCACCCGGACCTTGGTGTGATACCATTCCTCCACGATGGCGCGGAGTTCGTCGAAACGATGGAAGGCGGGGGCGGAGGGGTCCTCGGAAAAGTGGTCGCGGATCAGGTCCTTGGTGATTCGGTAGAGAATGGGTTGCTCGCGCTCGGCGAGGATGTCCTCGACGGAGAGCTTGATCTTCCGCTCGGCGAAGGCGGTCTGGAGATCGGTGCGGGTGGGAATCTCGTTGGCCGGGATGGCGTAGTCGTCCACCGCGCTGAAATCAGCCTTGAGCGCACCTTCGGGATACTCGATGCGATAGCCGTCCACGTTGGGGAAACGGATTTCGCAGCGGGCCGCGCGGTCATCCAGGGGGCGGACGGGCACGGTGGGCACCGGGGGAAGCGGGGTGGCGGCGCCGGACTTGAACTGGCGGAAGGGCACGCCGATGATGTGCGCGTATTCTGGCCGGAATTTCCAGAGGATGCCCGGCGCTTGACGGTTGCGGACCGCCTCGCGCTTGCGACGGGCGGCGGTTTTCTCGTCGAGCAGCTCGCCGGTGTGGGGGTCGTGCGGCGCCAGCGCGTAACTCTTCCGGCGCAGGGCGCGGCCGGCCACCTGCTCGCAGAGCAGCTGGGAACCGAACTTCCGGATGCCGACGACGTGGGTGACGGTGTTGGCGTCCCAGCCCTCGGTGAGCATGGAGACAGAGACGACGCAGCGGATATGCGAGCCAAGCGTGCCGCGCTTGCCGACGGTGTTGATGATTTCGCGCAGGATCTGGGCCTCGTCGATGTTCTCGGCGGCGGCCGAACCGTGAATGACGCGGTAGTCGCGCTTGAACTGCTCGATCTCCGAGGCGAAGACGCGCTTGAAGCTCTCGTCGATCTGGCCGGAATTTTCGAGGGCATCGGAATCGATGAGCAGGGTCGGCGGCTTGTGGAGGGGTCGGCGGGTCTGCGGGTCGAAGTTGGAGAAGAGGTCGTAGCGCCCGGTGACGACATCGGCGGGATCGGCGTTTTCTTCCGATTGCTGATAACCGGCCATGAACTTGAACACCTCTTTGGAGACAGAGGTGTTGTTGCAGACGACGATAAAGACCGGAGGCGCCTCGAAGGTCTGCTGACCGGGCCGGTTGAAATCCTGCTCGTAGTGCTGGTAGAACTGGTCGAGCGCGATTTGGAGGGTTTCAGGCAGACGGGGTGGAGCCTCCTTGAGTTTTTCTCCCTCCGCGGCGGCCCGGGCCCGTTTGGTGCGCTGCCCGGACTTGGGCAGCTCCTCGCGCACGGCATCGTAGAGATTTCGCAGGACGGGTTCCTTGATCCGGTCGGTGTCGTCGCTGGTCGGAAGGAAGGGAATCTTCACCAAGCCGGCTTCGATGGCCTCGGTCAGGCCGAAATCGGAGACCACCCAAGGGAACAGGCTGTAGGGTTCGTAGCCGGAACCGGTCAGATAGTAGGGGGTGGCGCTGAGATCGTAAACCGAGCGGATCTTGAACCGGCGACCGAGTTCCATCAGCCCGCGAAACCACACGGCCGCGCGTTCATTCTCCTCCTGGGTGTCCTCGCCCTCGGCTTTGCGTTTGTCGCCTTGGCGCGGCAGATAGCAATGGTGGGCCTCGTCGTTGAGCACGAGCAGGCGGCTGCCGGCGCGGAAGCCGGGCAGAAGCCGGCGGAAAACCTGCGCGTAATCCTCGACCGCCTCAGTCTTCTCGCCGTCGGCACCGATCTTCCCATCAAACGGTGAGCGTTTGTTGCCTGAGAGGTTGCGCGGCTGGAAAGCCTGGTAGTTCGTGATGACGATATGGGCGTTCAGGCTGGCGAAGTTCTTCTGCAGGGAGGGCGGCACCAGCCGGCGCTCGGAATAGTAGTCGGAGGTGCCCTCAATGCCCGACTCGGTGGACACGCAGAGGACCTTGAGGCGATCACGGATGGTGATGCCCGGAGCGATGGCGAGGAAGTTGTCGGCGAATCTGACATCGTTGCGATATTCCTGCCGGTTGCAGAAGTGATAGGCGATCAGCGCCGCCATCACGACGGTCTTGCCCGCGCCGGTGGCCATCTTGAAGGCGATGCGCGGCAGATTCGCGGCCGGGTCGTCGGCAAGAGCCTGCGCCGCTGCCAGGCGGGAAAGGATATGCTGACCGGGATTGGAACGTTCGGCGACCTCGTTGAGCCAGATGGCGGTCTCGATCGCCTCACGTTGGGCGAAGAACAGCCGGTTCTCGCGGGTGGCGTCCAGGAACCACCAGGTCAGCAGCTCCCGCGTGACGCGCGTGGTGTTGGGGTAGCTTGATTCGCGCCAGGCCTTCACCTCGCGGCGGGCGAGGTTGACCAGTTCATCGCCGTAGGCGGCGGCGTAGTCGTTGACCTCGAGCAGGTCCTTTTGGGGTCCGGAACGCACCGGGATGGATTGCACGTCGGGCGTGAAGGTGCGCCGCCCCTCCTTTACGACGCTGTAGTCAAGTTCGCCAGACAGGTTGGTGGCGTAGTGAAGGAGCGGCTCCTCGTAGGGATTGTTTAGAATTGGGTTTTCGCCGGGCATTCAGGGGACGAAGCAGATCAATGGGGCTGCACGGATGGTGCAAGCGCGGAGGTTCTTGCCGGAGGACGCCGGCATTCGTTGGCCCGGCTCGAAGGCTATGGAAACGCTCGGTTGAGGGAAGATATTTGTGCACGACCTCGCTCGTTAGGTCGGCCCAAGGGCCGACCCTACAGGAGAACCACTCCCGCCCGAAAGGCGGGGTTCCGAGACCCCGCCCTACAGTTCGCTCACTCGCTCCAATCGAGCGTGAGCAGCGAGACGCCTTGGCGGGGGAGAGTGAATTTCAATTCGGCCTTGCCGTTGGCAATGGCCACCGTGGCCGGAGCCTCGGCGAGTGAGGCAAGTTCGCTGGCGGCGAGGAGTTGATCGTATTGCTGGCGGTTGGGCGCGAGCGGTGAACCCATGCGCTGCCATGCGGCGTAGGCGTTGGAATGGAACTCATCCACGCGTTGATGCTTCAACTGCGCGAGTGACACGCCGGCGGGCAGGCCGTCCACGGTGAGCGTGATGTCGGCGGCAGGGCCGGCGACATCGTCGTCGTGGTAATGCCAGACAAGGATGGTCGCGCGCTGATCGTGACGGGCGGAAAGCACGCCGACGTCAGGCGTGTCGCGCACGCCGTCTTTCATGATGACCTCGAGCGGCACCTGGGCGGAACTGGTGGCGGCGAGGCGATCGCCTTCCATGCGGCCCATCATGCGGAAAACATTGAGCACGGGCAGGGGAATCCCATTGCTGGCGAGCTGGCGGAATCCGGCGAAATACGGCTGGTCTTCGAAAGTGAACGCCCAAGTGAGCGCGCCTTCGAAGTTCACGCCGTGCTTGGCGGCGAGATCGTGTTTCCGGGCAAAGCTCGCGGCCGTGTAGCTCGAATAAACGGTGCCGTTGCGATAGGAGAAGTTCGGTCCCTGGCAGGCGGCGCAGCCTTCGGGATCGGATTCGCCGATGATGATCGGCGTGTTTTTCGTCTCGGGATACGAAGCGACGATCTGGAAGCCACGGTCAATGGTGGCGAGGTGCGGGGCGATGCCCATGCGGATGTGACCGTCCACAAAGCGCGGCGAACCCTTGGCGTGGAAGGCGATGAAATCGAGCGGCGTGCCTTTCTGCCCGGTGGCGTGGTTGGTGCCGCGCAGGCAGTGTTCGATGAAGTCGTGCATCCACTCGCCGCCGGATCCGGCGCTGTCGGGTCCGCCGACACGCGCGGTGGGCAGGGCGCGTTTCACGCCGGCGATGGCGAAGTCGTGGGTCTTGCGGAATTCCTCGGGCGTGCCCTTCCAATAGCCGATATTGGCTTCGTTCCAGGTTTCCCAATACCACGTCTCGACCTCGGTGCGGCCGTATTTTTCCACGCAGTGTTTCGCCCACTGGTAGCAAAGTTCCTCCCACTTCGCGTAGTCCTTGGGCGGGTAGGCCCAACCGGTGTAGATTTCGTCGTAGGGCAGGCCGGGCCGCCACTCGTGCTGGTAGGGCTCGGGTTTGCTGGAGAGCGCCTTCGGCATGAAGCCGATCTGCACGTAGGGTTTCATCCCGCGCGCGAGATAGGTGTCGAAGATGTGATCCACGATGGTCCAGTCATAGACCGGGTTGCCGTTCGCGTCCTCGGTATAGATGTTGGTTGAACCCCATTTGAGCGCCGGCGTGCCGTCGCCGCTTGTGAGCAGGTTGTGCGTGCGGAAATACACCTGGGGTTTGCCCAACTGGCCGAGTTGCGTGAGCAGCTTGCGGCCGTCCTTCATCGTGGCGTAGTTCGGTTCGTCGGAGCCGAAGAAGCGCCAGATTGGGCGAAGCGGGCCGGTGGATTTTGCGGCGTCCACCTGGATGCTGACGGGAAACGAGGCGTCGGAAGCTGGCGCCACGGAGGCGCACGTGAACAGCGTCAGCGCCGCGAGGAGAAGGGTGCGGGGTGATTTCATGGGGTGAGGGACTCAGACAGGAACTCGGTGGGGAGCCGGCTCGGTTATATTAGGAATCGGGACGCCCGCGTTCGCAAGGTCGGTGCAAGCGTCCGCCCTGCACAAAAAATCAGGCGGGGTTTGGAGACCCCGCCTGACAGCAGACAGCTTTGTCGCAGTGGACCTTAACGGAAGAGATGCTGGGCGAAGTGGTAGAGATTGCTGCCCCAGGTTTCGCCGTCGTGGCCATGATCGTCCACGTTCCACAGATGCGGGACGTCGTGCTCCTTCAGGTAACGGTGCGTGCGCTGGGAGAAGTTGATGAGGCCGTCCTTGTTACCGCAGGAGATGTAGAGGAGCTTGAGCTGCGCCTTCGCGGCGGCGGGATCGGGGACGAGCAGCTCCGGCGGCTTGGTGTTGGGCGCGGCGGAGAAGGCGCCGACCCACGCGAAGGTGTCGAGGTGGCCGAGGCCGAAGTTGAAGGTCTGGCCACCGCCCATCGAGAGGCCGGCCAGCGCGCGGTGTTCGCGATCGGTGTAGGTCGAATATTTCGCCTGCACGGCGGGAATCAGGTGATCGAGCAGGTCGCGCTCGAACTTGGCGAAACCGGCGGCCTTCTCGGGCTGGAAGGGATTCTCACCCGGCGTGTCGTCGGCCAGCGCGCGACCGTTGGGCAGCACAGTGATGAACGGCACGGCCTTTCCGGAAGCGATGAGATTGTCGAGGATCGCGTGGGCCTTCACGTAGCCGGTCCACTCGTGTTCATTGCCGCCGATGCCGTGCAGGAGATAGAGCACGGGATACTTTTTATCGGCGGAGTAACTGGGCGGGAGATAAACCTGCGCCTTGCGGCGCGTGCCGGTGACGCCGGAGTCCCACTCGAATGGCTCGAGCCGGCCGCGCAAGGCGCCGCCCGGCAGGTCGCGATAGTCCGCCGGCGGCTCGGGGAACAGGCGCACATCGTCCGCCTCGAGGACGATCGGCCGCGCGAAGTTGGCGCGGGCGCGCTCGGGGGAGGTTTCCTCGGGCTTTTCCTGCGCAATCGCGGAGACGGCGAGGAGCAGAGTGAGAGTGAAAGAGAGAGGGGATAGGCGGGGTGGGATCATGAGAGAGAAATGGGAGTTCAAGGGTCGAGGTGCCGCAAAAAAACGCAATATGTCTCCACTGCCTCTCGCATCATTGACCCCCACAACCAGGCCTCTTTCTCCTTCCCCTTGCGCTGTCAGCCGTCGGACTCTCGACTGGTCTCCCCAACGTTTTTTGTCGCCCGCCTCAATTCTGCGCGGGGCTGCATTCTTACCCTCCTCATCATGATACTCCGCTCTTTCCCCTTCATCGCCTTGCTCTTCATGGTGCCGTGGGTCCATGCCGCCGCTTCCACCGCCGAAAATAAACCCGGTCCCATCGAGGGTTGGACGCTCCTGGGCACTGAGCCCCGCGTGGCCGCAGAGGCCATCAAGGCGTCTGCGGCCTACGGTATCAACCACCTCCAGCTCTCGCACGACCTGATGATGAACCTCCATGAGGCGCGCGATCCCGCCGTCGCCGGACGCATCAACCGGCTGGCCGAAGAGGCGCACGCCGCGGGCATCAAAGAGGTCTGCGTTTGGGATCATGCTCTCTACCATGCCGGTTACTATCCGGAGCGTTTCCGCAGTGCTCCGGGCGGCCTTATCGACCTCGACAACCCGGAGTTCTGGGAATGGCTCAAGGAGGACTACCGCCAGATGCTCGACCTGCTGCCGAAGATCGACGGCGTTATCCTCACGTTCATCGAAACGGGCACCTTTGTCGAAGACCAGTATTCCACCCAGATGAAGACCGAGGCCGAGAAGCTGGCGGCCCTCGTCAACGCCGTGGCCTCCGTGATCATCGACGAGCGAGGCCTTAACCTCTACATCCGCACCTTCGTCTATACCCGAGCCGAGCTCGATTCCATGCTCGGCTGTATCAACCTCGTCAGCAATCCGAGGGTCCGGGTCATGACGAAGGAGGTGCCACACGACTTCTTCCTCACCCATCCGGTTTCCTCCTTTGTGAGCCGCATCAAATTTCCCGTGCTCATTGAGTTTGATACTGCCCACGAATACAACGGGCAGACTGTCGTTGCCTCTGCCTTTCCCGCCATCCACCTGAAGCGCCTGGAGCACTACAAGCAGTTGCCCAACGTCATCGGCTACGTGGCCCGCATCGATCGCTTTGGCGAGACTGCAGTCGTGGGCAACATGGCCGAGATCAACCTCCTCGCCCTGCATCTCGGCCTCAACAACGATAAGGTCGAAATCCCCGAGCTCTACTCGACCTTCGTGGCCCGTCATTACGGTCCGGACGAGGACAAGCTCATTCAGCGTGCGATGGAAGCCGCCGCCGAGATCGTGCCATCCACCTTCTACACCCTCGGCCTCTGCCTCGCCTTCCACTCGCGCATCGATTTCAACGACCGCTATGCGTATCAGCGCCACGTGTCTGCCAAGTGGATGGACAACCCCGTCATCCACGTCGGCCACGGTGTCGACCGCGATTTCCACTATTGGAAGGATATCGTCAACACCCTCTCCGAGCCACAGTTCAAAGCCAACGATGGCAAAACCATCCTCTCTAAAGAGAGCGCCTGGGTGTTCGAGCACGGCTGGCTCGAAGCCCGCGAAAACATGAACGAGACTTACCTTCGCTACATCGTGCAGGAGAAGGACCACGGCGTGCGGAAGGCCGATGAGGCCTTGGTTCTCGTGGAAGAAGCCATCTCCCGTCGAAGCGAGCCCGGCCAGTCCCTCCTCAAACTGCGCGACACCCTCAAGCGCACGGCCCTCAGCGCCCACCTCTACCGCGGCGCCGCCAAGATCTATTTCGCCTATCGTGTCTACGCTCGCGGCGGCGAACACCGCACTCCTTACGTGGAGCAGACCCTCGAGGAAGGCCTCGCCGAGACGCGCCGGACCGCCTTCGCCATGCTCGAGCACCCGGACGCGGGCCCCCTCGGTGGCCAATACACTTGGAAGGAAGATCCCTGCCGTGCGCTCGCATTCTACAACGCCGTAAAATTCCGCGACACCGACACCTACAGCCCCACTTTCTTCCCCACCTTCTCCTTCCGCCGCCTCACCCCGGAGCAAGAAGCCGAGATCATCAAGCAGGCGAGGCAGTAGGAAATACGTCCAAGATGAGAGGGTTGAGGTTCATTCCGACGCTACATGGAGAGCGCATCTCCTGATGTGCCGCGGCCCAGCGGGAGCTGGGCCCTCCAGTGCTTGAGCTATTGCTTGAAGAAGCGCTGCAGCGTTTCGGCGAGGTAGTGGCGGGCGTTCATCCACGTGTGGCCGCCTTCGGTGATGAGTTCGACGTGCTGGATGTTCTTCTCCGTGAGGTAGCCGTTGAAGGCGGCGGCCTGCTTATAGAGGAAGTCGCTGCGACCGACGCCGAGCCAGAGGAGTTTGGTGCGGGCGTTGGTCGTGGCGGCGTCGGCGATGAAGCTGGGGAAGTGCTTCTCGCAGACCTGCGGCGTGAGGTAGGCGGCGTAGGAGCCGATCCAAGCGAATTTGTCCGGGTTGTTGAAAGCGGTGAACAGCGACTGGCCGCCGCCACGGGAGAAGCCGGCGATGGCGCGGTGCTCGCGATCCGCGATGACGCGGTAGTTGGCCTCGACGTAGGGGATGACGTTGGTGAGCAGCTCGTCGCTGAAGACGCGGTAGGCGCCGGCGACCTCCGGCGAGTCGGGGCGCGGCATGCCCACGTGCATGTTGCCGTAGGGCATCACGACGATCATCGGGACGGCCTTTTTCTGCGCGATGAGGTTGTCGAGGATGACGTTCAAGCGGCCGGCGCGGAACCAGGTTTCCTCGGTGTCGGTGGTGCCACTCACGAGGTAGAAAACGGGGAGCTTGTCGGTGCCGGCGCGGTAGCCGGGCGGCGTGTAGATGACGAGCGGGCGCGTGCGGTTCAGGGTCTTCGACTCGTAGAAAGCGTAGGTCAACTCCCCGCGCGGGACGTCCTGCACGTGATGGAGGTCGGGCGTGTCGCCGGGGATGTCCACCAAGCTGGCCTTGAAGCCCTCGTTGGGGAAGATGTCGGGGTTGAGGGGATCGGCGACGCCGACGCCATCGACGACGAAATTGTAGGGATAGAGGTTGGGCTCGACCGGGCCGACGGTGATGGACCACCAACCGGACTCATTCTTCTGCATCGGCTGGGCGCCCTTGAGGAACTGGCCGCTGAGCTCGACCTTCTGCGCCTGTGGCGCGCGGAAACGGAATGTGACAGTGCGGTCGGCGTGCACCTCGGGCGAGGGTGGCGGCGGGGTGCGGGTGGCGGGTTGGGCGAAAGCGGTCGTCGCCGCCGCGATGGCGGCGAGGAGGAGAGTGAGAGTGAAAGTGAGAGGGGCTTTCATGGGGTGGTGGGAGTGATTTGTAGGGTCGCTGCTTGCGGCGACCTTGTGCGCGAGGTCGGCCCAAGGGCCGACCCCTACAACCAAGCTGCTGGAAAATTGGCCACAGAAGGCGCAGAAAGCGCAAAAGGGTTCCCGGTGCTCCCTGTGCCTCCGTGGTTCAAAGATTTCTCGGACGGATAAGGGGGGGTTGCGGCGACCCCGCCCTACAGCTGAAGAGGAGAACCCGCGCGGAGCGCGGGTTCCACCTGAAGGCTTACTGCGCGGCCTTGTTCTTGTCGTTGACGCAGTCGGCGATGAGGGAGGCGACGCCGCGCGGATCCTCTTCCTGGGCGACGTGGCCGCCGGGGAAGGTGCGGATCGACCAGCCGCGGGAGGCGGCGATCTTCCAGCTCTTGTCGGTCTTCTCACGCTCCTCGACGGACTTGTCCTTCGGCACGAACGCGACGTAGGTCACGTTGAGCTGCTTGGCGGCGGGGTTCTTGTAGGAGACGGGCATGTTGAAGCACTTGATCGAGTGTTTCACGCTGTGCGGCGGCTTGGAGTCGGGCTTGACCCACGGCACCTGCATGAAGCCGTCGGTGAAACGGGGGCCCTGGCCCGCGTTGGGATTGCCGAACAGGTCCCAGATCGACTGGCCGTCTTCGGGCACGGCGGCGTCGAGGAAGACGACGTGCTTGATGCGTTCCGGCACGCGATCCATCACGCCGGTGATGACCATGCCGCCGTAGCTGTGGCCGGTGAGCACGATGTCGTGGAGGTCCTCGAAGAGGATGGTGTTCACGACGTCGTTGATGTGGGTCTGCAGGTCATAGCCGGTGTCGCTGAGATGCATGCGCTCGCCGAGGCCGGTGAGCGTGATGCGATAGACGGTGTGGCCGTCGGCGATGAGGTGGTTGCCGGTGCGCTTCCATTCCCAAGCGCCGGCGGTGGCGCCGTGGACCATGACGAAGGTTTCCTTCGCGGAGGCGGTGAGGGCCGTCACGCCAAGGGCGATCAGGGCAACGATACGATTGAGGTGTTTTTTCATAGTGTGGGGTTGAAGTGAGAGGAAAAGTGAAACGAGTTAACCACGAATGGACACGAAGGAACACGAATCATCGGGAACGAACAAACAGGTTGGGTGAATCGAGGTGGAACCGGCGCTCCGCGCCGGGTTTCCGGGGTGAGCGGCGAACAGCCCGCGACGGAGCGCGGGCTCCACCTTCGTGTTCATTCGTGTCCATTCGTGGTTCCAAAGGATTGGTCCGGTTCAGTTGTCCTCGGGGAACATGATCTGCGCGGTCTGCCAGAGGTAGCGGCGCCAGTTCAGCCATTCGTGGCCGTGGGAACTGAGCACGGAGAAGTTGCGCACGCCGTGCTCGGCGAACACCGCGAGCGTTTTCATGCTGTTGAGGTAGGCGATGTCGGTTTCACCGACGGCGATGTAAACCGGCATGCGGAAACGCTCGTTGATCTTGGGATCGCTGAGCAGCGGCCGGATGCGCTCCGCGAAAAGTGGAAGCTGGTCGGGCCAGTAGCCGGAGCTGAACACATAGAGTTCACCGAACGTTTCGAGGTGCGTGAGCCCGGTGTTGAGCACGACGAAGCCGCCCATCGAAAGACCCGCGACGGCGCGGCTCTCGCGATTCGTGCGCGTGCGATAGCGGGCGTCCACAAAGGGGAGGATGTCATTCAGGTATTCCTGCGTGCAGGCGTCGTCCTCGCCGAGGACCGGCGGCGTGCCACTCACGAGCCGGCCGGTGTTGGGCATCACGATGATCATCGGGCGGGCTTTTCCGTCGGCGATGAGGTTGTCGAGGATGTGGTGCGCATGGCCGCTGCGGGTCCAGTGCGAGTCGTTTTCGCCGCCGCCGTGGTTGAGATAGAGCACGGGATAGCGACGGTCGGTTGCGGTGTCGTAATCCGGCGGCAGATAAACGTGCATGCGCTTCTCGGTGTTGCTGGAATTCGTGTAGTTCACGATTTCGACACGGCCGTGCGGGACGTCGCGCTCGGCGTAGAAGGATTTGTCGTCCGGTTCGGGCAGGGCGGGCAGGATCGGCACGGGATGCGCCGGCTTCGGGACGACGTAGTGGCTGCTGCGCGACGGCGGCGACGGCGCGGCGGGCCCGGGAGTGTTCTGCGCCACCGCGGTGGCGAGCAGGAAGGAGAGAGTGAGAGTAAAAGTGAGAGTGAGTCGGGGTTTCATGGGGAAGGAGATCGGGAGGGCCCAGCTCCTGCCGGGCCGCGGCACATCAGGAGATGTGCCCTCCAACGAACCAAGGCGGGGTTCGGAGAACCCGCCCTACAACGACTTTGTGGCGTCCATTCATTGGAACAGCACGGCGCCACCGCCGTTTTCGAGGGTGAGCGTGAGTTTGCCGTCGGTGCCGACGGTGACGGCGCGCGCGGCGGCTTTTTGTCCGGGCGCATCATGGATGAGGGTGAGCGTGCGACCGGCGAGGAAGGGCAGGTGAAGGGAGAGTTCCTTCGCGTGCTTCTCGCCGTTGGCGGCGGCGATATACCAGCGAACACCATGGCGACGCGCGAGTGCGACGTCCTTGCCGGGATAACCCGCAAGGTAGCGCGTCTCGTCCCACACCGCGGGCACCTGCTTCAGGAAATCGATCACGTAGGAAGGTTGCTCCGTGAGATTGTTCGGTGTGAGGCCGAAGTGCTGGAGCGGCGATTGGTAGAGCACGGTGGTGGCGAGTTGGAAGGCGTCGGTCGTGCGACGTATGTTTCCCTTGCCCGCTTCCTTATTGAAGGAGCGGTTCAGGACCAACGGGCCGTAGTCGAAGGCGGCGACGGCGTTGCGCGTGAACGGATAGATGGTGCTGTTCCACGCCTCCCGGTCGGCGAAATCCTGGGAAAAGATGAGCATTTCGGAAGCCATGCCGGCCTCCGAACTCATGAAGTTCGGATACATGCGCTCCCAGCCGCGCGGCAGCGTGGCGCCGTGGAAGACCATCATCAGGCCGTGTGCGTTGGCGTCGGTGAGGATATCTTCGTAGAGTTTGATCGTGGTCTGTTTGTCGCCGCCGAAGAAATCCACCTTGAGGCCTTTCACGCCGATGGATTTGAGCCAGGCCATTTCGTTCTGGCGGGCGGGCGCGGTGTCCATGCGGTTGCGTGGTCCCTGCGGGGCATCGTTCCAGGCGCCGTTGGAGTTATACCAAAGCAGCACATCCACCTGCTTGGAGCGGGCGTAGGCGACGAGTTCGGCCAGTTTCGCGCGCCCGAGATTTTCATCCCACAGGGCGTCCACGAGGATGTATTCCCAACCCATCGCAGCGGCGAGGTCGATGAACGTGCGCTGGTCGGGCTCGTTCATGCTCGCGTCCTGCCAGACAAGCCAGCTCCAGGTGGAGCGGCCGGGGACGTAGTTCTGCGACGGCGCGTAGAGCGGCGCCACGACGTCGGTGGCCACGGTGCTTTCCACAATGGGCGCGAGGGTCGCGCCGACGGTGAGCGTGCGCCACGGCGTGAGCAGCGGCAGCGAGGCCGAGACGGTGGCGTCGCCGATGCCGCCGTTTTCACCCGGCTCGGGGAAGGCGATGCGATAGAGGCCGTCCGTGGTCGGGTCGGCGAGTCGCGTGCCGGCGTAGGTGCTGGACGTGCCGGTTTCGGAAACGAGCACCCAGCCGGCGTCGCCGATGCGGAAGAGCGCGGGGAAGGTGAAACCAAGGCCGGTGGGGGATTTTTTCCCAACGGGTTCGTCCGCGAAATAGCCTTCCTCGTAGCTCGGCTTCGAGGCCATCCAGCCATCGCCGGGCTTGGCCTGCCACGTGACGAAGGCGGTCGCATCGGCGGGGAAATTGAAACCGGTGGCCTCGCTCTGGATGGTAATGCGACGCCGGTCCTTGCCGGAAATCCGGTAGGCGAACGCAACATCGCGATCGCTCACGCGAAAGATGACTTCGAGGTTGTCGCCGTTGGCGTTGGTGAAGCGCGCGGTGAGCTCGTTGGCCACGTAATGCACATCGCGCACCTTGCCGTGCGGCAGTGTGTAGCGCTCGTCGAGTTTCGCGGTGCCCGTGCCTTCGGCTTTCAGGCCGCTGGCGAAGCTACCGAGGCTGGTTTCGAGGCCGAGCGGCGAAGGCTCGAGCATGACGCGCCCGTCGCGCGTGACTTCGTAGGTGAGCGCGCCGCCGTTGAGTGACAGTTTCACGGCGAGGGCACCGTCGGGACTGCGAACTTCCTGGGCGGGAAGCAGGGTAGCCAGCAACAAGGCCAGCGGGGTCAGAAATTGACGCGATTTCATGGGGGCAGGGTATCCTCAGCCCGGGCGCGCCGGAATGGGCCTAAGGGGAATGGAACATAGCGCCGCAAGCGGAGGCAGATGGCGTGATGTTCTCGCTCGCGCGAGGCCTTGGCATCACGCCTGTCACTTTACCGTCACGGGGAAGCCCCCGTCTGCCGTTCATGGAGTGACAGAACCGCTGTGCATGGGAGCATTGAACTATCGGTCGTCGGTGCCAAGGATACAGGCCTCCTTCACCCCATGAACACCCCCCGCTCCCTGTTTGGTCTTTGGTTGGCGCTTTCCCTCACCGCCCTGTCCGTGGCTGCTTCCGCTGCGGACAAATCCTTCGCTGTCGTAATCGACCAACCGGTGCACGGCCGGCTCGCGCTGGAGCCCGCATTGCCCGCGGACGGTCGTTATCCGGCGGGCACGGTGGTCACGGTTACCACGCAGCCCGATGCCGGGTTCACGCTCGACTCGGGTTACTACTCGGTGCCGGGCCGCTGGGGTGCGATGTATCACGAGTCCATGACGCCGGTGTTCACGGTCACGATCGACCAGGACAAGCACATCGGCGCATCGTTCATCGCGGAAGCGGAGGTCGCGCACCTCGATGTGCGCCACAACATCGTCTATGCCCAGCCCGGCGTGAAACCGCTCAAATACGACGTGTTCTCACCCAAGGGCGCGAAGAATCTCCCGATCATCGTCATCATCCACGGCGGCGGCTGGACCACCAACGACGAAGACGTGATGCGCGGCCTTGCGCGCGAGCTGGCCCGCGGCGGGCAGTTCGTCGCCGTCGGCATTGACTACCGCTGGGCGGGCAAGGCCGACGGCGATGCGACGACCAACACGATGCCGAACCTCATCGAGGATTGTTACGGCGCGATCGCGCACATCATGGAGCACGCCACCACCTACGGCGGCGACCCGACCCGGATCGGCGTGACGGGCGACAGCGCCGGCGGTCACCTGTCGGCATCGGTGTCGCTGATGGTGGAGCGAATCGGCGAGCGCGGCTTCGGCAAGGAGCCGGGCGTGTTCGAATTCAAACCCACCTACGTGCCCGCCGGCCAGACGGTGGCCGGGCTGAAGGCGGCGATGCTCAAGGCGATCCGCGCGGCCGCGCCCAGTTACGGCGTATTTGCCGGCCAGTGGCTGCGGGCCGATCCGGAAAACCCGGCGTCCAGCGAGGCGTGGGATCGCGCGGTGCAGCCGCTGTTCGCGATTTCCGAGGCCGGCGTCCGCGCGGTGCCGCAGTATCTGACCCGCGGCACCCGCGATCCCCTGATCACCGATGCGATGGTCTCCGAGTTCATGCAGGCGCTGGTCAAGGCCGGCCAGCGCGTGGAATATGTCCAGATCGGCGGCGCGGAGCACGCGTTCTTCGACTGGAAACCCGACGCCCGCACCAAGCAGGTGTTCGCCCAATACGGCGTGTATCACGCTGCGGGCATGAAGGCGTTCTTCGCCTCGGTGCTGCACGCGCAGGACTGAGCGTTCCGCCGTCTCTCCGCTCAGTTATCGGAAAAATCCCATTCACAGAGCCCCAAAATCGCGGCGCTTGCCGTAAAATCTCAACCCTCCAAGCCATGAACCCACTCCGTCATCTCCCATTCACCATGGGACTTCTCCTGGGAGCATCCGCTGGCGCTCTCTGCGCGGCAACCAACAGCAGCCCGTTCGCGGCCGAAATCGCGGCGGTGCACGCGCTGTTGCAACGGCAGGATCTCGCCCCTTACCGCGGTTGGTTGAAGTTTCTCCAGTTCCGGGCGGAGCAGGAGACGGAGCGGGGCGGCGCCGAATCCGAAGCCGCCAGGAAAGCCACGGAGCGGTTGTGCGAGTGGGTCAAGCGGATCGAGGCAGACCCGGCGCTGCTCGGCAAACTGCGGGGCGTGCAGGAATGGGCCTATGAATCGCCGGCCGACGGCTCGGGCCAGCCGTTCAAGTTCATGATCCCCACCGATTATGATCCCGCGAAGCCGGCGGGCATCTCGCTCTACATGCACGGTCTCGCCGGGGATCACCTGCGGCATTCGGGTGGCATGCGGGATCACGCCGGTGATTTCGAAATTGCCGTGCTCGGTCGCTCGCGGGGCGGCGCTTATCTCGGTCTTTCCGGCGCGGATGTTCTCCACGTGCTGGAATACGTGCAGACCTATTGGAAGGTGGACGACCGGCGCATCCAACTCACCGGCGGCAGCATGGGCGGCGGCGGCATCTTCAAGCTCGGGTCGCGTTATCCGCACCTGTTCTCGTCGGCGCTCATGACCTGCGGCTTCACCACGCAGGAGCCGATCAACAACCTGTTGACCCTCCCGATTTATGCGACCCACAGCGCGGACGATCCGGTGGTCCCCATCATCACCGCGCGCGGACCGTTCCAGACGCTGCGCGCGCGCGGCGGTCGGAACATCTTCGACGCGACCAACGGGCTCGGCCATGCCGCGTGGGATTACGCCGAGGGCAACAAACGCGCCGCCGCTTGGGGGCAAAAGGAAGTGCGCCCGAAGTCACCGGATGTGCTGCGCATCGATTACACGGCGCTGGACAGCGTGGCCCAACGCGGCTGGTGGGCGGAAGTCGCCGAATGGGGCCCGGAGCCGAAGCCCGCCCGCTTCATTCTCACCGCGACGCGCACCAATTCGCTCACGGCTGAACTCCGCAATGTCGGCCGCCTCACGCTGCGAATCGACGAATCTCCGTTCGACGCCAGCCAGCCCCTGCGCGTCACGATCAACGGCCAGCCCGAGATCGAGATCCCGGCGCCGCTGCCGGCGCGCGTGGACATCAGCGAAGCGGGACTCCCGACGGCCGTGAAGCCGGCGCGTCGTCCGCACACCCCGGGCGGTGCTTTCCAACTCTACAATGGCGAGCCGCTGCTGATCGTTTACGGCACGCAAGGCGGCGCGAATCTCAAGCCGGCCGCCGAGGCCGCCGCCCGGAGTTGGAATCCCGCGTGGTTGGGCGACCACGACATGTTTGGCCGCGATCCCGAGGATGGTGTGCCGTTCTCCCAGAATCTTTATGGCCTGCTTCGCACCAAGGCCGACCACGAGGTGATCGCGGAAGATATCGCCGGGAATCATCTCGTGCTGATTGGCAACGCGGAGGAAAACGTCGTCGTGAAACGCCTCTCCGCCGCGCTCCCGGTGCTGGTCACCGACACGGAGATCGTTTGCAACGACGGCGTGGCGTTCCCGCGCAAAGGCCATGCCTGGGGTCTCGTGCACCTCAATCCGGAGACGTCGGATCGGTTGATCTTCTGGGTCGGGTCCGACGTGGACGCCGCGTATGCAGCCGGTTCCGTGATTTCCGTCATCCATGGAACGGGCCTGCACACCGCCGACCTGATCGTGGCCGATCCCGTGAGACGCTCCGTGGTGGCGACCCGCAGTTTCGCCCCGGACTGGAGCTGGACCAAGACGTCCTCGCCCACGATTGCCAAGACGCTGGGCTCCGCGACGGGTCTGGCCAACGCCATCGCCGAGTCGGTGCGCCTGGCCGCGGGCTGCGACTACGCGATCGCCACGACCCTCGACAACCTGGGTGACGTTCCCTTCGATCCCGCCACGGCCACGGTCCGCGATGTGGCCAGCCTGCATTACAACGACCTCATCGACGTGATCGAAATCGACGGGGCCCAGCTCGTGGAGCTCGATGCGAAATTCAAGTCGCCCAATCGCATGCCGCGGTATCTGGCCTTCCAGCCCGCGCTGCCGGCCGAGGGCATCAAGCCCGGTCAGACCTATCGGGTCGCGCTCACCGCCGGCAACGGGTTCCACGCCGGCCGGGTTCTGCTCGATATGCCGGTGGGTGGCCAGGAACGCACGGAGTTGACCGCGGCCGACGCGATCGAGCGTTTCCTGCCCAGCTTGGGAAATTGATTCCGGCTGAAGCCATCCAACCGGCACCCGCTATAGCAGCTTAAATAAACCTGTGGCCGTTCATTCGCAGGGTCGAACCTTGGTCCGACCTCGCGCACGAGGTCGGCGCCTTTCGACCAACTCGGGACGCATACCCTGAAGGGCTCAGCTCCTGCTGAGCCGTGGGGAAGGTGCGAGCCGATACGCGACCGCGGGGAGGATCGCGGCCCAGCGGGAGCTGGACCCTCCAGAAACGCTGTGGAAAAACCAGTGAGGAACGGTCAAGCCACGCCCCTACAAAAAAGCGCCATCCAGGCGGCCGTGGTTTAGCTTAAACGATTCCAAGCCTGCCGGCTGCGCGTTGCCATCACGATACAGATTACAGGGACACGTGGACGGTCTGCCGGATGTCGGCGGACGAGGCGCCCGCACCCAGTGTCCACTCGCCGGTGGGGATCGTGTAGTCCTTCGCCTCAACGTTCCACCGGCGGAGCGCGACGGCGGGAACAGTGATCTCGACCGTGCGCGTTTCGCCGGCGCGCAGGCTTACGCGGGTGAAGCCGCAGAGCGCGCGGATCTCCTGCGGCTGCGAGGACGTGGGAGGCGTGGCGTAGAGCTGCACGACATCGTCGCCGGCGCGTGCGCCGGTGTTGGTGACATCGAGCGTGACGGTGAGGGCGCCGTTGCCGGCCGGCTTCACGCGCAGGTTGCGATACTCGAAGCTCGTGTAGCTGAGGCCGTGACCGAAGGCGTAAAGCGGCTGGCCGGTGAAGTAGCGGTAAGTCCGGTTCTTCATCGAGTAGTCGTTGAAGTCCGGCAGATCGGCCGTGGACCGGTAGAACGTAACGGGAAGATGGCCGGAGGGATTGACGAGGCCGAAGAGCACTTCCGCCACGGCGCGACCACCGCTCTGGCCGGGATACCACGCCTGCACGACGGCCGACAGGTTTTCGTCCTGCCAGGTCAGCGCCACGGCTGAGCCGCTGCAGTTGACCATGATCACCGGCTTGCCCGTGGCATGCAGCGCGCGGATGAGGTCCTCCTGCTCGGGCGGCAGCTCGATGGATTCGCGATCGAAGCTTTCGCCTTCCTGCGCGGCCGTGATGCCGCCGACGTAAACAATCACATCCGCCTTCGCCGCCACCTCGAGCGCTTCGGCCTTGAGCTCCTCAACGGAGCGCGTCGTCGTGTTGTCCTGTCCGCTCCACGGGGCGATGGCCTTCTTGGTCGTGATCGGGCTGCCCATGGCATGCGTGACCTTGAAGTCCTTGCTCGCGACGGCCCGGATGCCATCGAGGATGGAAACCGAGCGCGTCGGGGTGCCGTGATAGTTGCCCTCGAGCATCGATTTGGAGGCGGCGTTGGGTCCGATGACGGCGAGCTCGCGCAGCTTCGCGCGATCCAGCGGGAGGATGCCGTCGTTCTTCAACAGCACGATCGATTGCCGCGCCAGCTCCAGCGCCACCTCGTCGTGCGCCGGGAGTTCGTTGTCGAGGAGCGTGTATTTCGAGAACGGGACCATTTCGGGCGGGTCGAAAAGCCCGAGACGGAAACGGGTCCACAGGGTGTGATACAGGGCGCCATCGATGTCCTTTTCCGTGACCAGGCCCTGCTGGACGGCGCGGACCAGCGCGTTGTAGTCGCCGCCGCAGCACAGGTCGGTGCCGGCTTTCACCGCGATGGCCGCGGCTTCCTCGGCAGTCTTCACGTAGGCGTGCAGTTTCTCGCCGTAGATGTCGCGGATCGCGTCGCAATCGGACACCACGTAGCCGTCGAAGCCCCAGCGGCGACGCAGCACTTCCGTAAGCAGATGGGCGTCGGCGCTGACCGGCACGCCGTTGATGGCGTTGTAGGCGCTCATCACGCCGGCGACCTTGGCCTCGCGCACGAGGCGTTCGAATTGGGGCAGGTAGGTGTCGTAGAGATCGCGCTCGCCCACCACGGCGTTGAAACGATGCCGGTCGCGCTCGGGACCGCTGTGCACCGCGAAGTGTTTCGCGCAGGCCATCGCGAGCGCGTAGTTCGGATCATCGCCTTGGATGCCCTTGACGAACTGGATGCCAATCTCGGCGGTGAGAAACGGATCTTCACCGTAAGTCTCCTGGCCGCGGCCCCAGCGGGGGTCGCGGAAAATGTTCACGTTGGGCGTCCAATACGTCAGGCCGGCCCACCAGCGGGAGTCGCCGTTGTGCAGGTTGGCGTAGTCGTTGAACTTGGCGCGACCTTCGATGCCGATTACGTTGCCTTCGCGGCGGAACAGCTCCGGATTCCACGACGACGCGGCTCCCACCGATTGGGGGAACACGGTGGCGGCGCCGTTGTTGGCCACGCCGTGCAGGGCTTCGTTCCAATAATCGTAGGCGGGCAGACCGAGCCGCGGGATCGACGGCGCGGCGTTCTTCAGCTGCGCCACTTTCTCCGCGAGCGACATGCGCCGGATCAGGTCCTCGATGCGGGCGCGCAGCGGCTGCGCCGGGTCGCGCCAGATCGCGGGCTCCTTCACCTTGGGCGGCAGCACCGCGGCCTGGCCGAAGGCGTCCGCGAGTTCCGACGCGGCGAACCGCACCACCTCGGCGCCACTCTCGTCCTTGATCGCGATCGTGTTGAATTTCGCGTTCCCCTGGCGGGCCGTGAACTCGAGCCGCAGCGGCCCGCGCAGCGCGTCGTCGGATTTCTCAACCACGCCGGTGATGGTGGCGGCCTTGCGCCGGCCACCCGCCGCGGTGAAGAGGTCGTAGTCGGCGGCCAGCACCTGGTCGCCGGCGCTCACGGTGAACACGCGTTCGCCTGCGGCGGACGCGACAGTCTCGGCGGCGGTGATTTCGACCGTGTAGCGGCCGGCCGGCAGGTTGGCGATGCTGACCGTGAAGCGCGGGCCGTTCACGTCCTCGCGAAACGCGTCACCGCCGGGCATCGGCGGGCCGGGCGGCTCGCGCCGGTGCGTGAAATCGCCGGTGACGGTGACTTTGCCACCGCAAGTGACGCAGGCTTCATCGGCGCCGAAGGCGACAGCAGCGGAGAGAGCGAAGGCCAGCAGGGCCCGGACGGGGATGAATGAACGGAGGAAGGAGCGCATGACGGAAACCGGAGTAAAGCGGATCAGACCGACGCGGCGCAGGGTGCGCCAGCGCTGATCGAGAAGTTGGGGAAACCTCATTCAGCCACAAGCGGGCCCCCGACGAGAGCAGTTCTTTGCTTAACGGTAATGTAGGGCGCCCGGTCGCAACGCGGTCACTTTACGTCGATCTCCACCTTCCAGTGGGCGGCGACGGTGCGAAGCTCGTCGAGGGTGATCGGAATCACGGCGCCGTGCTTGGGGCGCTCGAAGTTGGTGCCCTTCATTGCGCCTTCATTGAAGCGGCCGAGATGGCGGAAGGTTTTGAAATCCTCGGTCTCGCTGAAACCCATGTTATTGGGCCGCGCGCCATAGACGTCATACATGAGCACGTAAGTGTTAGTGCCGGTGCGCTTGAAGATGTTCGGCGCCTCGGTGTCCACTGTCTCGGGATCGATGCGGTCGGGCGTCGCGGTGTAGCCATCGGCGAGACGATCGGACGATGCGTAACGGATCTTGGCGCCGGCGACATAGAACATGTGCCACGTGCCGTCCACGAGCGTGAGGTCGGCATCGATGCCGCCGATGCCGGGAATCTTTTGCGGCACGGTCACGAGTTTGGTGAACGCTTCGTCGGCGTGGGCCCAGAAGATGTTGGCGTGTTTGTTGCCGTAACGAATCGTGAAATAGACGACCATCTTGTCGGCGACGGGATCGTAAGTCGTCTGCGGCGCCCAGGAGCAGTCGATGTCGCCGAGTTCGGGAAACGCGAGGTCCACGCGGAAGATGGCATGACTCCAGTGGATGAGGTCCCAGGACTTCATGAGCACGAGGGCGCGATTGTTGCCCCAGCCGTATTGCTCTTCGGGCCGCTGCCAGCGGGTGGTGCGGTGTCCGGCGCGATCGCCGAAGATGTGCAGGTCGGTCATCGCGAGGTAGAACGCGCCGTCGGGGCCGCGCGCGATGTGCGGGTCACGAACGCCCTTCTGCTCGGCCAGCGCCGCGCCATCGAACACGGGATCGCCGGCGTTTACGTCAGTGAAACTATAGCCGTCGCGGCTGATGGCGAAATATGCGGAGTGCGTCTGGTCCTTGAAATACACCATCAGGTAGCCGCCCATGTCCTGCTCCGTGCGCGGGCCGGCGGTGGCGGGTTTTTCGAGCGCGGGCACGATGACGGTGCCGACCGACCGGCGGGGTGCGGGGGGAGTCGTCGGCGCGGACGGCGGTTGTGCGAGAGCGCAGACGCCCGTGAGGAGGAAAAGCAGCGGCAGGGATTTCATGGAGATTCTATTCCGAGCGAAAGAGACGCGGGACAAAATCATGCAGCGATTTGCGCCAGACCTGCCATTCGTGGCCACCGGGGAACGAGGCGAACTCGACCTCGAGGCCGCGAGCGCGGAAGTCGGCGACGATCTTGCGCGTGGCATCGAGCCGCGGGTCCTGCTCGCCCACCGAGAGGTAGAACGGATCAAGCGCGGCGTTGAAGGTTTGTGGCGCGCTGAGCAGGCCGGGGATCGCCGCCTCGGCGTCGAAGGACGCGGGCTCGGCCCCGCCCGGCGGGCGAATACCACCAAACAAGCCGGTGCTGAAGGCGCCGACGGCGGAGAATGTGTCGGTGTTCGCGAGGCCGACGAAGAACGACTGTCCGCCGCCCATCGAGAGGCCGGCGAGGGCGCGGTGCTTCGCGTCGGGTTGCACGCGGAAGTTCGCCTCGATGAAGGGGACGATGTTTTCCAGTAGTTCGCGGGCGAAGCCGGTCATGCCTTCGCGGCTGTAGAGCGCGGTCACGCCGGGTTCGCGCGGCAGGTTGCCGTTGGCGATCACGACCAGCATCGGACGCGCGCGGCCGGCGGCGATGAGGTTGTCGAGGATGATGTCGGTCCGGCCTTGGTTGGCCCAGCCGGTTTCATCCTCGCCGCCACCGTGCTGGAGGTAGAGCGCGGGGAAACGCTGGTCCGGCTGGTTGTCGTAACCGGGCGGTGTATAGACGAAGAGGCGGCGCCAGGAGTTCGTCACTTTCGAGAAATACCACTTCGCGCGAAGGTCGCCGTGCGGCACGTCCTTGATCGTGTAGAAATCCACGCCGGGCTCCGGCACCTCAATGCCGCTGCCATGTCGGCTGGCGCCGAAGAAAGCTTGGCTGCCGGAATCGAAGACCATCACGCCATCCACGCGAAAGGCATAGTAATGAAAACCCGGTTCAATCGGTGGCGTGGTGACGGACCACACGCCGTCGGCGCCCTTCGTCAGCGGATAGCTGCCCTGCGGCAGGTTGACTTGCACCGCGGTGGCGTCGGGGGCCTTGATCTGGAAAATGCCGCGGCCCTCGGCATCGAGGCGCGGATACTGGGCGCCGGGAACATTGCTTCGCGCGGGGGCCCAATCGGCGGCGTGGGCAAAAGTGGCGAGCCCAAGCAGGAGAGTGAAAGTGAGAGGGGGCAGAAGGCGTTTCATCGGAATGGTTGAACGGGCATCAAAAGAGCATTGGATTGGTGGAGGGCACATCTCCCGATGTGCCGCGGCCCAGCTGGAGCTGGGCCCTCCCCGGGAGGAGTTGCTTCGCCATCTGCGTCAAGCCTCCGTCGAACGACTCCGCCTTGCAAACAGAACAAAATTACTGCGCCCAAGCCGCGCCTTCGGGCGTGCGGCGCCAGGCAAAGTAGCTGTCGAGCACGGCGAGCGCGTCGGCACTCGGCACGGGACCGGGCTGGGCGATATTCTTGAAAACCATCACCCGACGGTCGCCGTCGGTGTAGCGCGGCCACGCGGGCACGCTGTCGCCGTTGGGATCACCGCGTTTGGCGAAGTTCGTCCAGTAGGTGGACACGGTTTCGGAGATCGCCCAGTCGCCGACCGTGAGCTTCGCGTCATTGCGATCGAGGGTCTGGAATACGTAGGGCACATCCACGCCGTGCGGCATGCCATGGTCGGCGTTGGGCGCGTCGGCGGGGCGCACGGGATGTTGGTCGAAATAATAATAGAAGACCTTCGATTTACCCGTGCGTGCTTGCAGCGTGGCCCAAGCCCAGGTCTGCCAGCCGAAGGCGGCGTCGCGCATCAGGTCGCGCGCGATTTTCGGAACGGTCGTGGCGGTGGCGGGATAGGCGGTGATCAGTTTTTCGGCAAAGGGACCGTAACGCTTCTCGACATTGGCGCGGTATTCCTCGGGCGTCTTTTCGCGCGCGAAGCTCAGGCCCTCGTCGGAGTTGTAGCCAACGAGGATATCCACATCGTTGTATTTGCCGGCCTCGTAGAGCTTGTGCTGGTCGTCGGGGATGACGACGCCATCGACGATGGGCCAGGCGGCGCCGCTGCCCCAACCGGGCGGAAGTTTGTCGGGAGTCAGTTTGCGCAGTTCGGCGATCGAGGTGGCTCCGGCTCTCTGCGCGTAGGCGACGCCCGAAGCCTCGGCTTGCGCGAGCGTGCGCATGTTTTCACCGGGATAAGTCGTTTCGCGGGTCGGCCCGAACGAACCGCCGCTTTGCGAGATGGCGCCGCGGAAGAGGCCCTTCGCCTCGGGCGAGGCGCAAAGCATGCTGACGGCGATGCCGCCGGCGGATTCGCCGAAGATGGTGACACGATCCGGATCGCCGCCGAAGGCCGCGATGTTGCGCTGCACCCATTTCAGGCCGGCGATCTGGTCCAGCAGGCCGTAGTTGCCGGAAACCTTGCGCGGATCTTCTGCGCTGAGTTCCGGGTGTGCGAGAAAACCGAGCGGACCGACGCGGTAATTGATCGTGACGAGCACGACGCCCTTGCGTGCGAGATGTTCGCCGTTGTGGGTGGGCGTGGAATTGGAGCCGAAGGAGAAACCGCCGCCGTAGATCCACACGAGCACGGGGATTTTATCGCCGGGTGATTTCGCGGGAGTCCAGATGTTGAGATAAAGGCAGTCCTCGCTGACGTCGCCCTTGCCATCGCCCTGATAGGGATCGGGACCGAACTTGTCGGCCGCGCGCACGCCTTCCCACTTCGCGGCGGGCTGCGGCGCGCGCCAGCGGAGATCACCGACCGGCGGCGCGGCGAAGGGGATGCCCTTGTAAACCGTGAGACCTTTTTCGGCCACGCCTTGCACGAGACCGGTTTCGGTCCGGACGGGCGCGGGAGCTTGCGCGAAAGCGGAGGCGACGAACGCAGCGCCGAGGGCGAAGAGCAGAATGGGAGATACGCAGGTTTTCATGAGTGAGAGGATGATGAGCGGGAAAGACAGGTTAACCACGAATGGACACGAATGCACACGAAGGAGCCGCTCTATGTAGGGTCGGCTCTTGGGCCGACCTCACGAACGAGGTCGCCGCAAGCAGCGACCCTACAGTCCAAGTCCCCCATTCGTGTCTATTTGTGTCCATTCGTGGTTGAGGCATGAGCCAGTCGGAGACTGGCCCCTACCGGGGATCACTTGCGCCAAAGGTTGGGGAGGAAGCGTTCGTGCAGAAGGTGGCGCCAGGTGGCCCAGTCGTGGGCGCCGTGGCCACCGACGTAATACTCGTGCTTGATGCCGTGTTTCTCGAGTGCCTGCCGCAAGTTCTCGCTGCGTTCGCCGAAGCGACCTTTCGCTTCGAGCGTGCCTTGGCCGACGAAGAGGTAGTCGATCTTCGCATTCACGTCGGGCGTGTTCAGGAACGTCGCGAAGGTTTTCTCGGTTTCGTTGTCGCCGGCGCTGAGCACGCCGAAGTTGGCGAACAGATCGAGCGAGTTGAAGCCGACGAACATCGTGTGGCGTCCGCCCATCGAGAGACCGGAGAGCGCGCGGCCCTTGGGATCGCGGCGGACGGAATACTCGCGCTCGACGAGCGGGATGACGTGCTGCCGGAGTTCGGCCTCGAACTTCTTGAAAGTGATTTCGACGTGCTTCGGGTGGTTGCGGTGCACGACCTGGTTGTTGGGAATCACGATGACCATCGGCGCGGCCTTTTTTTCGGCGAGCAGGTTATCCATGATGAAGTTCACGCGGCCGTCGTAGATCCAGTTGTGCGGGAGTTCGCCGCTGCCGCCGACGAGGTAGAGCACCGGATAGGTCTTGCTGCGGTCGTAGCCGGGCGGCGTGTAAACGAAGAGGTCGCGTTCGCCCTGCGTGACGTCGGAGTGATAAATGTGGCGCGTGATCGCGCCGTGCGGAACATTGCGCGCGTCGTAGTAGGCCGGACCGTCCCCGTGGACGATGAGCTGGCTGTAAGGCGGCATGCCGGTGAAGGCGGCTTGCGTGTTGCTGGGGTCCGCCACCTGCACGCCGTCGATGCGGATGAGATAGGCATACATGTCGGGCGGCAGTGGCCCGAGCGTGAGCGTCCAGATGCCATCGGTGCCTTGGGTGAAGGGCAGCGTCTCACCCCAGTTGCGGCCGAGCGCGGCAAGCACGGCGCCGTTGAGCTCAACCTTCTGCGCATCGGGCGCCTTCACGCGAAACGTCACGGTGCGGTCGGCGTGGACCTCGGGAGAGTTGATCGGCGCGCTGAACGGCACGAGGCCCTCGGCGTTGTGCTGCGGATTCCAGTCGAGGTTGACATTGGCCTGCTGCGCGCGGGTGAGCGCGGGTGCGAGCAAGGCAGCGGCGAGGAGGGAGGTGGCGAGGGATTTCATGAAAGAGGGAGGCCGCGCTCCGCGCGGGCTGGCTTGGGATTGGCAGGCGAAGAAAACCCGCGCGGAGCGCGGGTTCCACCTCGATCCTACTTGGTAACCGGCGTGTTCTTGTCGTTCACCGCTTCCAGCATGAGGACGGAAAGGCCCTTGGGATCCTCGAGCATGGCGGTGTGCGAACCGGGAAAGGTGCGCACCGTCCAGCCGCGAGCGACGGCGTTCTTCCAATTCCGGTCGCGGGCCGCGCGCTCGTCGGCGTTCTGATCCTTCGCGATGAACGGCACGTAGGTGACGTTCAGCTTGAACGCGGCGGGATTGTTATAGGCGACGGGTTCCAGCGAAGGGCCGATGGGTTGGCCGACGTTGTGCGGATATTTCGTGGGGTTCTCGTTCAGCCACGAAGGAATCCACCGGCCGTTTTTGACGACCCTGTCCGCGGTGGCGCCGCCCTGGCGGGGCGGGTTGGTGTCGCCGTCATTTGGCACGGCGGCATCGAAGAACATCACGTGCCGGATGCGCTCGGGGATGCGGTTCATCACGCCGGTGATCACGCGTCCACCGTAGCTGTGGCCGGTGAGAATCACGTCGTGCAGATCCTCGAACAGGATCGTGTTCACCACGTCGTTGATGTGCGTGGTGAGGTTGACGCCCTCGGCGCTGAGGTGGGAGCGCTCACCGAGCGCCGTGAGCGTGACGCGATAAACGGTGTGCCCGTCCGCGAGGAGATGTTTGCCGGTTTCCTTCCACTCGTAACCTCCCGCGGTGGCGCCGTGCACGATGACGAAGGTGTATTTCTCCGCCGATTCAGCGGCGCGAACGAGAACGGGAGCGAACGCGGCGAGTGCCGCGAAGAGGACAACGTTGATCCGGCGGGGCAGGAGTTTCATGGGGTGGCGGGGTGGAGGCGGACGTGGTGGGGTGGGTTTTTGTAGGGTCGCTGCTTGCGGCGACCTCATTGGAGAGGTCGGCCGAAGGGCCGACCCTACAAGAAAGAAATACAGGCGAGGTTTGAAGACCCCGTCCTGGCCATCACTTCTTCAGGGAGATTTCCAGCTGGGTGAAGGAATGGGCCGGGAAGGTGTGGGCGATGCGATTGCCGGTGAACGCGAGATCGGTCGTAACCGTGCGCACCTGTTCCGCCGTGGCGGTGTTGGTGGCGGTGACGGAATCCGCATGGACGAGGTGCACGCGACCCTTGCCGGTGTAAGCGCCGGACTGGAGCTCGACCTCGGCGGCGATGGCGTCGGTGTCGCTGCGGTTCACGACATTGAGCACCAGCTTGCCGTCGGTCTCGTTCAGGACCGCCGTGACGTCGAGGTAGGGAATGTCCTTGAAGACCTTGTTACTGTAGCTTGCGCAGCGCGTGTAAACATCGAGCGCCGTGCCGCGGGCATTGTTCGAATACAGATGGAACGGGTAGTAGAGCGAGGTGTGATAGCTGCCCTCGGGCGTGATGCCGACGAGACTAGTGAGGAAGGTGAGGTTCGCCATCTTCACGATGTCGGCATGGCGGATGAAGGAGTTCAGGTGCTGGGCGAGGAGCAACGGGCCGGCGAGGTTGTTGCCGCGCGCACCGTATTCATCGAACGAGATGTAGATCGGCCGGTCGGTCTCGGATTTGACCATGACCTTCTGGATCTGGCCCTTGGTGACTTCGATGATCCGATCGATCTCCATGCCGAGGGACATCTCGTCGGTGAAGACGGGTTTTTCGATTCCGCGCAGGACCTGGAATACATAGCGATGCAGGGAAATGTAGTCCACATAACCGGCCATCTGGTCGAGCACGTGGTCCGTCCAATCGGTCCAGCCGTCCTTGGGGTCGTAGCGCTTCGTGACCAGCGGGTAATTCGAGGGGCCGGCGGCGACCAGTTTGATGTCCTTGTCCACCGCGCTCATCATCTTGGCGGCTTCGATGGCGAACTTCGCGTAGTCCTCCTTGCTCTTGTAGCCGAGTTGCCACGGGCCGTCGGGTTCGTTGCCCAAGGCCCAGTATTTCACCTTGAACGGTTCCGGGTAGCCGTGCTTCACGCGGAGATCGGCGTAATACGTGCCGGCCGGGGCGTTGCAGTATTCCACCCAGTTCGCGGCGTCTTCGATCGTGCCGGTGCCGGCGTTGATGCAGATGAAATTCTCCGCGCCGACCAGGTTGCAGAAGATCGCATACTCGGCGGTGCCCATCTGGTTCGATTCCTTGCGCGTGCGCGACAGGTCCAGCCTGACGGGGCGCTCGGCCTTCGGGCCGATGCCGTCCATCCAGTTGTAGCCGGAAACAAAATTGCCGCCGGGCCAGCGGATGGCCGAGACCTTCAGCTCCTTGATCTGCTGGAGGTATTCCTTGCGGAAACCGTTTTCGTCGGAGTGCGGCGAGGCCGGATCGTAGAGCGGACCGTAAACGATGCGAAAATCCTGGCGACCGCCTTCGCGGCTGAGCGGCTCGAGGAAGCTGCCGTAGATGTTGGGATCGATCGCACTGATGGTGCGGTCGAGATCGATCTTGATGAGGGCGGGCTCGCCAGCCGAAAGACGGCCGAGGAACAAACCGGCCACGAGCACGGAACCGAGAAGGACGGCGGATTTTTTCATGGGGCGGGGCAGAACAGAGTTGGAAGCGTTAACCTGACATCTTCACACGACTCCACACCCCGCCCTGCGGGCACCCGTCTCCAGGGGGGGATTGTTGGCTGCGAAGTTCTGGGTCCCCTCTATCAAGAGGGGTGGCGCGCAGCGACGGGGTGTGTGGATCGAGCATCAACGAACTCGAAACAGGTGGACTTGTCAGTTCGCGGCCTTCTTCAGGAAGCCGTTGTGGTCGAGCCAGTGCGTGAAAGGTTCGAACCAGAATTGCGTCGGGTGGCCGGGATAGCCCATGCCGAAGCCGTGGCCGCCGTCCTGGTAGAGGTGGAATTCCACCGGCTTTTTGGCGTCATACCACGACTTGATCAGGCCGAACTGGCCGTTGAAGAGGAAATCGTCCACCGCGATCGCCGCGAACAGCGGCGGCGCGTTCTCCGGCACCTCGACGGGGCCCATGCCACCGTAGATCGGGGCGATGAAGGCCAGCTTCATGGTCTTGGAGTTGAGCGTGCAATGCATCGTGAGCCCGGCGCCGGCGGAGAAACCCATCATGCCGATGCGATTGGTATCGACGCCCCATTCCTTGGCGCGCTCGACGATCATGGCGTAGGCGGCCTCGGCGTCGGTGAGCTGGTTGGTGAGGTCGAAGCGCGGCGGGCGCGGGGGCGGCGGCGGGGCGCTTTCACCACTGGCGGCACCACCGGCGGGCGGGGTCACGGCAGCGAAGGTGCGGTTCATGGACTCGCGCAGGCCGTCGAGCGTCGGCGGAGTCGGATTGAGGCGGTATTTGAGCACGAAGGCGGCGACGCCGCGCTCGTTGAGGGCCTTGGCGATTTTCCAGCCTTCGTTGTTGATGGACAGCCAGCGGAAACCGCCGCCGGGGGCCACGATGACGGCCGTGCCGTTGGCCTTGGCGGGATCGGGCAGGTAGGGAGTGAGCGTGGCATTCGTGACGTTGCGCACCATCGGTTCGCCCCACTGCTTGAACCACGACTCTTGGGCGGGTTGGTTTTCGACACCGCCCGTGTTGAGCGGGATCGCGTTGGGCTCGTCGGGTGCTTCGAGCGGGTAGATGGTGCCGTCCTGCGCGAAAGCGGATGCGGCGAAAGCGAGGAACGAGGCCAAGGCGACATGCTTGGCCGGTTTCAGGAACGAGACGGACATGGTCATTCGGGGTTGAGGGATGTTGCAGTTGCGTGGGGACGCAGGGGAACGGTTGCCGGCCGCGGGCAAAGCTAGGGTAAAATTGCCGCGGCAGGACCTGCAAAAGACAGGGGGCAGACATAGGATTTTAATCCACCGCCCGCAAACCGGCACGCAGGATTACCGTTCAGTGCGGAGGGGAGCGCGATTATCCCACACACCCCGGCGCGTTGCGCCACCAAGCCTATGGCTGACACGTTGCGCCGCCCCCCTCATCCGGAAACCATGCAGGAGAACGTGGGTCAGCGCGCTTGCGCGCGCTGGAATGCGCCCGCAAGCGGGCTGCCCACAGAGGCGCCAAGGATTCCCGCTTTGGTAATGCTTCAAATTACCCTGCCATCGCGAGACTGGTGCAGCCAGCCGTGGCGATCCGTCTGGCTGGATTGGCTTCGGTGCCGCTTCGCGTGATTACGCCGTGCCGTCGCGGCGACACAGACAGGCGAAAGTTCGTAATACGAACTTTCGACAGGGTGCTTCTCTCTAGTAGCGTTCCCTCAAAGTTCGTATTACGAACTTTGGCTGGCGGAATGGGGGATTGGCGCGGGTGCCAGTAGAGGAGGAGATGAACGGGCGGGGTCGCTGCTTGCGGCGACCTCGTGCGCAAGGTCGGCGCAAGCGCCGACCCTACAGGGGGAATTGGGGTCGTGATTCGATCCTGTCCAACACGCGGCTCACCGCGCTGCGCCACCGAGCAGCGGGCGCATCTTCTCGGCGTAGCGCCGGCCGAGTTCGCGATAGCCGGCGGGGCTGAAGTGTAGGTGGTCCTTCGTGGCTTCGCAGCCGTCAGAGGGAACGAAGTGCGCAGTCGGGATGAGTTTCGGCAGGTCGGCAATGACGGGGTTCATGCTCGCGCACTTGCCCTGCTGGTCGGCGGGCACGAGCCCACCCACGAGCAACGGGACCTCGGCGGCATTCAGCCCGAGATCGGCGAGCAGGTTTTCATACACGGTCTTCACCTTGTTGGACCACTCGGGATCGCCGACGTTGGATTCGCCTTGGTGCAGGAGAATGCCGCGAATGACGCCCGACTGCTGGGAGATGCGCGCCATGTCCACGAGACGCTGGTAGGGATTGCCGGCGTAGGCGTTGAGCGCGCCCTTCATCCACGCCGGGGCGCCGGGAATGTATTCGGGGAAAGCCGTGGGATTGAAGAGCTCGATCTTGCAGCCGCCAACCGAGACGTTGATCACGCCGACCCGATGGTCCGCGGGCAGCGCGGCGACGAGCGTGCGGCCGAAGTAGTCTGCGGGGCTCATGCCGGAATTCGGACGGCACAGCGGCGGCACGGCCGGATACCATTTGCCCTGCTCGCGACCGAGCGCGGGGAAATCCACCGCGGCCAGCAGCTGGAAGCGCGGCTCGTCGTAGGTTTTCTCTTCCGCGGGGATGCCGGGGAAGCCTTCCATGTTCGACTGCCCGAGGCAGAGGAAGATGTGGAGATTTTTGTCCTGGGCGTGGGCGACGGCGCCGCCCAGCAACAGGGCGGCCAGCATGAGGCGGGGGAACGATGATTTCATGGAAAGGTTCAAAGGACGCGAAACACGCGGATGATCACCGTGCCCGGGCGCGGGCCGCCGGAGATGGAACTGATGAACTGGGATTGGTTGAGCCAGGCGTGCGGACCTTCCGGCGCCTCGAAACGCAACGCGGTCCGCATGTAGGCGCCCCCGCGCGCGATGACACCCTGGTTGCGCACGATGATGACCGTGCCGTCGTCGGTGCGCATCGAGTAGAGCGCGTCGGCCTCGGTCACACCATCCGGCCGCACGGTCTGCCAGTCGGCGCCGCCGGGCAGCACGGTGCCGCGAATCTTGGGACCGACGAAGGAGCCGCCGGTGATCGGTATATAGAGACGACCGCCGTGCGGCGTCGGTCCGATGCTCACCGGCGCGTCAATGGACACGATGGCTTCATAGACGAACTCCGTGGTCAGCGGTGCGACCTCGGGTGGCGGCAGCGGAATCTCGCCGCGCACGGAAACTTTCTCCGCCGTGGGGAAATCCGCCGGCACCGGATAATCGGTGGCGCGGCCGGCCAGCCACTGGAGCGCGCGCACGACCACGGTGTGCAAGCCGGCGCAACGCATGCGCTCGGGCTGCGTGTCGCCCTTCCACACATGGCCAAAGGTCGAAGTATAGACGCGGCCCTTGCCGTAGGCGACGGTCCACTCGAGCGGCCACGATTGCTGTGTGCGCGGATCATGGCCATGCGACAACACCTCGAGGTTCTGCGCCGGGCCGCGCGCAAAATAATAAACCTCGATGTCGGGTGTGAGCCATTCGCGCGGCAGGCCGGCGTGGATCGGGTGATCGCCGAGGCGCTTCACGACCGTATCGAGCCGCGCGCCGTGTCCGGTGTCGCCGCCTTCGCCGGCGGGAATGCGCACGACCTTGCCATCGGGACCGACCGCGAGCGCCCAACCGAAATCCTTTTTCCGCCAGCCGAGGCCGATCATCTCGTTGTAGGCGGGCCAGCGGGCGAAGGCGTTGTTGCCCGCGTGCCACACATAGACCCCGCCGCCATTGCGCACGAAGGTTTCAAAGTCCTCCTCCACCGCGCGCGGCCAGCGCGGACCGCCGCCGAGGTCGTTGCAGGTCTGGATGACCACGTCGTAATCGGCGAACTTCGGACGCCAGTCATCCCAGCCCGGCGCATCCTTGGTCGGCGGCGCGGTCGAAACGCTGACCTCGAACAATCCCGTCGGTTCGAGCATGCCGCGGATCAGCGCGGTGGTGAGACGCCAGTCGTGGTTGCTGTAGCCGTCCACGATGAGCACGCGGATGCGCGGCTCGGTGGCGAAGCCGGAAAGGGTGAGCAGGGCAAAGAGAAGCCACGCGGGGGCGACGCGTTTCATGGGTGCAGCAAGGGGTGATGGGATAAGCCGTTTTTTCGAGCGGGCGGCCGGATGACCGTCATGCACAGGAAGCACGGAAACACCGGGCCGGAAAGCAAAGAAGCCCGACGTAATCGAATTAAACCACGACGGAGGCTTGGCGGAGATGGCGCAGCAAAAACACGAAGCACACGAAAGAGGGGCTCTGCTAGTTTCGGGAGGTTTTGCATCCGCTTCGTGCGAAGGAGGCGAAGGATGCTAATTGTGGTTCAACACTGCTACGAGAACAGCTGACAGGGTCAGCGACCCCGCTCTACAGTTCCAAGTCGGTTTTCCTTTCGTGTGTTCTGTGTGTTTAGTGGTGACCTCATCCGTTGAGACTGTCGGAAAAGTCTTGTTCGCGCGAGATGAGGAGAGAGGCGGCGCG
>JBIQJF010000063.1:0-15860 GCA_044507675.1 Opitutales bacterium
GGACTGGAAACCGTCGGACTCCTCGCCTTCGGTGACGACGTAGTGGTTGTTGCCGTTCTTGCCGATGTAAATGAGCTTCGACGAATCGGCGGTGTAGGCGATGCCGAAGGAAGTGCCGCGGTTCTTGTTGCCGCCGATGTGCTGATACTCGCCGTGGCGTTTGCCGTCGCTCACGATGTATTGCGAGCCCGGCCGACCGCACAACGCGGCATAGCGCTTGCCGTCGGGGCTGAAAACCAGCTCGGCGATTCCTTTCGTGCCCTCGATTTCCCGGCCATCGAGCCAGAGCACCGCTTCCGGGCCCTGACCGGGCTTGACGATGAATGCGGCGACGCGCCCTCCCGCGGGAGAAACCACGATTTCCGGGATGGTGCTCGCGCGCACCACGGGCTTTCCGTCAACCAGAAGCGTAGCGCCATCCTTGTTGGTGCCGACGCAGACGAATTTGCCGTCGGACAAAAAGGCCAGCTGCGAATAGACGGTCGGGCCGGGGAGATACTTAGCCTCCTGTCCATCCACGACCAGAATGGCGTTGTCGCGTTTCGTGGTGTTGAAGGCGACGTAGGCCCAGCGGGAGTCATCGGGGCTGAAGACGGGGGCTTGCACCTCGCTGCCGTATCCCGGCAGCTCCGGGCCGGGCTTGCCGTTCGCCACGACCCGCAGGGACTGGCCGTCGTTGTAGGCGTAGAAAAATTGTTTTCCGGCAGGGGAAAACCGCAGCGGACCGGCGGTAAACAGGCCGGAGTTTTCCCGGTGGGGAAGACGGGCGAATTCCTTGCCATCAACCACGACGACCACTTCCTGGCCCTGGCGTCCGGCGTAGGCGAAACGGCTGCCATCGTCACTGAAGACGAGGGGCGGCAGCTGGCCGGTGATGCTCATGCCCGAATTTCGGTCGTAGAAAGCCTTGCCGTCGATCTGGAGTTTTTGGTCGAGCAGGGGGCCCGCGACTCCATCCACGAGGATCACATGGCGGCTGCCCCGCATGGTCACCGTGGCGAGGCGCTGGCCGGCCGGACTGATCACGAAGGCTGCACCCGGCTGGACCGTGGCGACCACCGTTTCCTCAACCTTCGCCGAAGCAGCGGAGGTGCACAGGACAAGACCGAGGAGGGCAAGACTACGTAAGCAGCGGGCGTGGGATGGCATGGCGGTGTGGGTTGGAGGGGGGTGCAGAACTCTGCACAGGGAGCTAAATTGACGGCGATCAACCCGTGGCCGAAGCCGGCCGGGTTCGCATTCTGACGTATCAGGAAAGGAATTTATTCAAAATCAGCCATGCTTCGGCCCAAACGACGGCTGGAAGACGGCAGACCGGTCACGCCACCTGGTCGCGAGGCATGCTTTTGTGGCCGGACAGATCAGCGGACCGCTTTAAGCACAGCCAGCGGGGTGTCCGGCTCGGTTGCGGGGTTCCAGCAAACTGGCCGGTGTGCCGGGCCTGAAATGCGTCACAAAAGGCGGTCCAGGGCCTGAGCATGACGCAACGCATGCGCCACATCCTGTTATCTGCTCCAACAGAGACAAGTCATCTCGGTTGGAAAATTTAGCGCCGAATGGCGGGGCGATCAGATCTTCCCCGCCTTGCGCTTCTCGACGAGCTTGTAGAAGTCCTCGAAGAGCGGGTCGGCGTCATTGGGGCCGGGGGCCGCCTCGGGGTGATATTGCACGGAGAACACCGGCAGCTCCTTGTGGCGCAGGCCCTCGACGGTGTTGTCGTTGAGATTGATCTCGGTGACGAGCGCGCCGCGCGCTTCAAGGGATTTCGGGTCGGTGGCGAAGCCGTGGTTTTGGGCTGTGATGGAGACCTTGCCGGTTTCGAGATTCTTGACGGGCTGGTTGCCGCCGCGATGACCGAACTTGAGCTTGAAGGTCGTGCCGCCGAGCGCGTGCGTGACCATTTGGTGGCCGAGACAGATGCCGAAGGTCGGATAGTCCGGCAGCAGCGCGGTGACGGTTTGGTGGATGTAGGGCAGGGCGGAAGGATCGCCGGGACCGTTGGAGAGGAACAGGCAGTCCACGCCGGCTTCGCGGATTTGTTCGTGCGAAGCGGTGGCGGGGAAGACGTGCACTTCGAAACCGTGGCGCACGAGCTTGCGGAAAATGGTGTATTTCGCGCCGAAGTCGAAAGCGGCGACCTTGAATTTTTTCGCCGGGGTGCGCGTGGCGCCACCGGTGGTGCCAACGGGCAGATACTGGGCGTTGTGCCGCGAAGCGTCGTCGGCGCTCCAGATGAACGGCGCTTTGCAGGTGGTATCCTTGACGTAGTCGCTGCCGGCCATGTCCTGCCAGCCTTTCGCGCGGGCGATGGCGTCGGCTTCGCTGATCGGCAGGGTGCTGAGACAGCATTTCATGGCGCCGTCCACGCGCAGCTTTTTGGTGAGCGCGCGGGTGTCCACCTCACTGATGCCGGGGATGCCGTGTTGTTTCAGATAAGCATCGAGCGAAAGCGTGCTGCGCCAGTTGCTCACCACGGGCGATACTTCGCGCACGACGAGGCCACTGGCCTTCGGGGCGGCGTGCTCGGCGTCCTCGGCATTGATGCCGTAGTTGCCGATTTGCACGGCGGTCATGGTGACAATTTGCCCGAAGTAGGAGGGATCGGTGAGGATCTCCTGATAGCCGGTCATCGAGGTGTTGAACACACATTCGCCGGCGATGGTGGCCGAGGCGCCAAAGGCGGTGCCGCGGAACACGGAACCATCCTCGAGGGCGAGAATTGCGGGCTGGGAAGCAGACATTAAAGACGCACGAAAAAGTGTTCGTGCATCGCTGCCAAGCGGTTTCCGAGCAATTCTGTGTCCAGTGTCGCAACCGCGCCCTAGACAGCGGATTGCGGCGCGGCCGGGCTGGTCATGATGATGCGGATGATCTCCGGCGCCTGGATGGGCTTGGTGAGGTAGTCGTCCATACCCGCCTCAAGGCAACGTTCGCGGTCGCCAGCCATGGCGGCGGCGGTCAAGGCGATGATGCGGATGCTGCGGTGGTGTTCACCCGCCTCGCCGCGGCGGATGCGGCCGGTGGCTTCATAACCGTCCATTTCGGGCATCTGGCAATCCATGAGCACGAGATCGTAGCAGTCGCGGTTGAGCGCCTCGATGCAGGCGAGGCCGTGGCCGACGATTTGCGGCTGGTAACCGAGGCGACGGAGCAAGCCCGCGATCAGTTTCTGATTCACGGCGTTGTCTTCGGCGACGAGGATGCGCAAGGGCACGAGCTTGCCGAGCGTGGGGTCGAGTTGCGAGGCCTTGGCAGGCACTTGCGGCTGGGTTCCCGGGGTGGCCGGCCGGCCGACGGTGGCGAGGGTCTTGTTGACGGCTTCCAGCAGCATCGTCTGGCGCAGCGGTTTGGTGAGCACGACGCTGAAGTGCTCCATCGGATTAAATGCGCGCAGGTCTTCGCGGCTGATGGAGGAGAGCAGGATGAGGGGCAGTTTTTCCCGATCGTGCAACTGGTGGAGGCGGGTGGCGAGTTCCACGCCGTTCATGTCGGGCATCATCATGTCCAACACGCCGAGATCGAAATCGCCGTGCGTGCGCACGTATTCGATGGCGGCCACCGGGTGCTCGAATCCGACCGTGGTGAGGCCCCAGCGTTGGAGCAGGCTGGTGAGAATGCGGCGGTTTGCCTCGTTGTCGTCCACGATGAGGGCGCGTCGACCCTCGAGGGCGACAGCCGGCTGGAGTGGTGCCGGACCGTCCAAGGCGTCGGACGGCGCGCTGGTGGGATTGGCCGCGAGGGTGAAACTGAAGGTCGAGCCGGCGGTCGAGGTGTTGGCGAGCATGATGTCGCCGCCGAGGAGATGCGCGAGGTTGCGACTGATCGCGAGGCCGAGGCCGGAACCACCGTATTTGCGAGTGGTGGAGGAATCGGCCTGGCTGAAGGGTTTGAACAACCGGCTGACGCGATCCTGCGGGATGCCCTCGCCGGTGTCGCGCACGTTGATGACGAGCAACGGGGACTGTTGGTCGGCGCCGGGCGCCTGCAAGCTGACGCGCACCTCGACCTCTCCCTTGCCGGTGAACTTGATGGCGTTGCCAATGAGGTTGACGAGCACTTGGCGCATGCGGGTGCCGTCGGTGAGAATCCACTCGGGCACGTCGCTCTCGATCCAGTGCAGCAGCTCGATTTTCTTTTCGTTGGCCTTGCTCCAGAGCAGGTCGAGCACCTCTTCGATCGTGCGGCGAACCGAGACCGGATGCTGGTCGAACTCCATGTTGCCGGACTCGATCTTGGAGAAGTCGAGGATGTCGTTGATCAGCGTGAGGAGGGATTCGCCGCTCGAGCGGATGGTCGAGAGCCAGTCGCGCTGCTCGGAGTTGAGCGGGGTGTCGAGGAGGAGATTGGTGAAGCCGAGCACGCCGTTCATGGGTGTGCGGATTTCGTGACTCATGACGGCGAGGAATTCGCTCTTGGCGCGGTCGGCCGATTCGGCGGATTCCTTGGCTTGGCGTAGATCGGCCTCGGCTTGCTTTTGCCGGGAAATGTCCGTCTGGGTGCCGACCATGCGGCGCGGGTGGCCGTCGTCACCGAACAGCGCCTTGCCGCGAACGAGAGCCCAGAGCCAGGAGCCGTCTTGGTGCAGGATGCGGTATTCGCAATGCAGGATCCGGCTGTTCTGCATCAGGTGGTCGGCAAAGGCGGCCTCGACGTGGTTGCGATCGTCGGGGTGGATGCGCTTCATCCAAGCCTCGCGGCTGCCGGCAAACTCGTCTTCGAGGCAGCCAAGCATGCTCTTCCAGCGCGGCGAGAACCAGATGGCGTCTTCCTCGATGTTCCAGTCCCACACGCCTTCGTTGCTGCCCGCGACCGCGAGATGCCAGCGTTCTTCGCTGGCGCGCAAGGCCTGCTCGGCCAGTTTGCGCGCCGTGCAATCGCGATCCATGCCGATGACGTATTCGCGGCCATCCACCACGACGAGGCTGGTGGAATATTCGATCCAGAAACGTGTGCCGTCCTTGCGGCGGTGTTCGCTCTCGCCTTCGAAGCGTCGCTCGCGACGGAACTGCGCGACCCAGTTGGGCGAATTGTGGGTCCAGGGAGTCGCTTCGATGATATCAACGCACTGGCCGACGAGCTCCTCGCGTTTGTAACCGTGCATCTCGCAAGCGCGGGGATTGCAGTCCACGATCTTGACCGGGACTTTCGGGTCGTGCGGGTCGAACAGGATGATGCTCAGCGGAGCGTTGTCCCAAATCGCCTTCAGTTGGGCGAGGGTGGTGTAAATGTGTTGCTCCTGTGCTCGGCTTTTCAGCGCTTTCCAGCTGTCCCAGCCTGCGTAACCGAGCGCGGCCAAGGCGAGTGCTGCGCAAGCGGACGCATAAGCCAGCATCTGGCCGCGGACCGGCGAGTCGCCCAAATTCGTCCAAAACCAGACGAGCCCGGCCAAAACGACCACCACACCGGCCGCAGTCAGGGCTGCGGACACGCGTGGATCGGACGTTTTTCGGCGGGAGACGTCGGTGATGGAGTGGGGCGTCGGAGGCATGAAGCGGGCAAGTGGCCGGGAAAGAGGCGTTGGGGGTAGCCTGTGCCATCGGCACAATCACCGATTCGCTTACGTTAAAAGTGTGCCTTCACGAAGTAATACGCGTATTTGTAAATTGCGTGAACTGGCCTTGGGGAGTGACTTGCACAATCACGCCGCAGTGGTGGATCCTTTGGGTGTCGTTATGGGTCCGTTTGACAGGCCCGGGTTACAGGCTACACGTCCTCTTCAAGCAATGCCCTACCACGAAGATCGTTCCGCCTGGTTTACCGGGCAAGGCCTCTGGTCCCACGTTCCGGAATCCGACTGGAAGGACTGGACCTGGCAGCTCAAGAACCGGATCACGACGGTGGAACAGCTCGAACGTTATCTGACGCTCACGCCATCCGAAAAGGCCGGCTGCCTTTTCGCCAAGGACAAGCTCGCCCTCGCGATCACGCCTTACTTTTTCAACCTGATTGACCGCAACGATCCGGACTGCCCGATCCGCAAGCAGGTCATCCCGCGCAGTGATGAGATGGTGATTTCGTCCGGCGAGATGCTGGATTCGCTGGGTGAGGACGAGCATTCGCCCGTGCCGGGTTTGGTGCACCGTTATCCCGACCGCGTGCTGTTTCTCGTCACCGACCGTTGCGCCGCCTACTGCCGCTATTGCACGCGCAGCCGGTTGGTGAGCAACGCGCAGGACTACAACTTCCATCCCGAATACGAACAGGCGCTCCGCTACATCGAGGCGCATCCGGAGATTCGCGACGTCCTGCTTTCGGGCGGCGATCCGCTGCTGCTCTCCGACAAAAAACTCGAGCACCTGCTCGGCCGCCTGCGCGCGATCAAGCACGTGGAGTTCATCCGCATCGGCTCGCGCATCCCGGTGTTCCTGCCGCAACGCATCACGCCGGAGCTCTGCGAAATCTTCAAGAAGCACGGCCCGATCTGGATGAGCATCCATGTCAATCATCCGCGCGAAGCCACGCAGGAGCTGAAGGACGCGTGCGAACGTCTCGCTTTCGCCGGTGTGCCGCTGGGCAACCAGAGCGTGCTGTTGCGCGGCGTGAATGATGATCCCGAGGTGATGAAAGCCCTCGTGCATCGCCTGCTGCGCATGCGCGTGCGCCCCTACTACATTTATCAGATGGACCTCATCACGGGCGGCGCGCACTTCAAGGCGGACGTCCGTCGCGGCATCGAGATCATCAAGGCGCTGCGCGGCCACACCACCGGCTACGCCGTGCCGCAATACGTGATTGATGCTCCCGGCGGTGGCGGCAAGGTGCCGATCAACCCCGATTACGTGGAGCACATCACCGACGACGAGGTTGTCTTCCGCAATTTTGAAGGGAAGCAGTTCCGCTATCCCTTGAAGGCCGAACCGCTGCCGGAGAAATCCGCCGGCAAGGTGTTGCCGGCGGAGATTCATCTGTAAGGCTGGCGGACGCGGGGAGTGTCTGCACTCCGCACCCGGCCGGTCATTTCATCGCGAACGTCGTCGTGACGGTGGCGATGATCGTCTTGTCGAGAGAACCAGTGTCGTTGTTGCCTTCCCAACTCGTCGCGGTCGAGTGCAGCGGGTTGATCTGCACGACACCCATTTTCGCGTTACGCAGCTCCTTGATGGCGCGGCCACCCTGCGCGGCGATTTGTTCGGCCCGCGTGCGGGCATCCTTGGTCGCCTCGGCCATCATTTCCACCTTCGCGTCCCCCGTCTTGGTGTAGATGAATTCGAAGCCTTCGGAAATGAAGGCGACGCCTTGCTGCAACAATTCGCCAGATTCGCCCGCAAGGCGCGGCACGCGTTCGACTTCAGGCGAGCGCACCTCCACGACCTGGCTCAGTCGGTAGCCGACGCGCACGGTGATGAAGCTGTCGTCATCATCGTGACGCTGCCGGGCCGTGATTTCGCGGATCTGGACCGGCGAAGTGGCGAAGCCGTCGATGCCGCGTTGCGAGAAAAACGCGGCGACTTTGGCGTGGTCGTCACGCAGCTTTTGCTGGGCCTCAAGCAGGGTCGGGGCGTCGGCCGAAAAACTGGCGCGCCAGATGACGAGGTCGGAACGCACGTTCTTGCGGGCGGAGCCGGTGACGTTGATGACCTGCGACTCGGCGATGCGAGTCCAGGCGTTGGCGAAGACGAGGGCGGCGAAAACCAGTCCGGCGGCGAGCGCCAGACCGGCAAGCACACCAAAGAGGTGCGGACGGGAGACAGTGGGAGGATTCATTTTATGCGGGCATGGAGGGGCGCGACGCATGGCCACGCCCTGTTTTCTGGAACCTCACCACCGCGCAACCAATTGGATGCCAATGTTAAACACCAGCGATTTCTCTAAACAATTTATTCACAACTTTTCCCGCACAAAGATTCAACGTTTTCGTGAGGCCTCGCGTCTATCCTAACGACATCAGTGCGCGTTCATCGCAACGAACATTGTTTGTAGTTCTTACGGTTTGCTTGGTGTTAGGTCATGCAGGGCGTCCCGCAAGGGGCGCCCTTCATGTTTTAGGGCATGAAAACGTCGCCCTCGAGCGGAGCTCAGAAGCTCCACGTTGCCGTGAAACGGGCTTCAGCCGGCGGCGCCTTGGTCACCAGATTATTGTGCGAAAAGTAAGGGTCGGCCCCGAGGAAGTAATCCTCATTGAACAAATTTTCCACGCTCAGGCGCAGCGCCAGAGGGCCGTGCTGCCAATGCACGCTGCCGCGCCACACGAGAGATTCGGGCAACACGAGCGTGCGCTCAAAGTTGTGGTAGAACGCGTGGCTCCACACGGCGCCGATGGACACGCCCCATGCCGGGGAGACCTGCCACGCGACGTCGACCTTCGCCTGGGTTTCCGGCATGCCGGGGTAGATGAGGCGTGGATTTGCGGCTGGCGTGGGCGCGGCGCCACCGTCGAGCGAACCTGACTCAAGCGCGATGCGTTCCGCAGTGCCATAGAGCGCGCGGAAACCCAGCGGATCGAGACGGAACACGCGTTGCGAGCCGGCTGACGCGATCACACTCAGCTGCGCTATAGGAGCCCAGGTCAGTTCGAATTCCACGCCGCGACCACGCAGGCGTTCGGCACGATTCTCGCGATCATTGAAGCGGGCGTTTTCCCACTGATAGCCGGCGAGGCCGGCAAACAGCCGTCCATCGAGCAGTGAAATTTTGGTCCCGAGTTCCTTGAGTTCGGCGGCGGCAAAATGACTTTTGCTATTCACGGTGCCACCTTGGCCGGGTTGCAGCGCGGTGCCGCGTTGATAACTGGCGTAGACGCTGGTGTCAGCTCGCGGATGCCACACCGCGCTCACGGAACCCGAGGCATGCTGCTTGTTCCCACTGCGCTCCGCGGCGAGCCGCTGCTCCAATGTGGCGCGACTGGCTTCGCGTGGCAGGTCGGCGCGGTAATCGAAGTTTTCAGCACGGAACGACACAATTGTGCTGAAGCGATCGCTCCACTCCGTGTTTGCGAAAGCGAAGAGCGCGCCCTGCCACAAATCGGATTCGGTGCTGCCTCCGATGGTCGTGGACCAGAGATTGCGTCCGTTGGGATCGAGGTCGCCGCCCGCAGGAACGCGGCTGTTGTCCGAAATTTCCGCCCGCGTGATGTCGCGGCGGTTGAAGGGCTCGGCGGCGAAATCCATCACGGACCAGCCGTAACTGTAGCGCAGCGAGGCGCCGTAGGTGAGGGTTGTTGCCGCGGGCGCCAGCGCGCGCTGTTCGACCAGCAATTTGTTTTCGACGACCAGTTGTTCGGTGGCGACGCCATAGCCGTAGCTGGAGTGCTTGTCGGTGGTGAGTTTTTCCACGAGCGATTTCCAAGTGACGGTGCGGTCGGCGGCGCGCGTCGAGACGAGATCGAGAAACCAGAGAAAATCGCGGGCGTTGGCGTAGTCGTTGGGATCAGAGAGCACGGTCGAGCCATCAACTTTTTCGGTCAGGGCGGAACCGCCGGCGTCGAAATACGCCTGCGTGTAACGATAGCCTCCGTCGGTGGCGCGTCGGTCCTCGAGGAGCGCCAGCAGGTTCGGCGCGATGCGCGACTCGGCGGTGGCGGTCGGCAGGATGAGTGCGCGGAAGTTGGCCGGTTGTCCGACGAATGCGCCCGGAAACTCGATGCGCGATCGATCGGCCATTCCGCCCCAAGCGGCGCTGACAATGTTTTGCGGTTCACCGATGAGGTATTCGCCGCGATCGATCAGTTCCTGCGTGACCCGATTCCAGCCGGGATTCTCGTTGCTGCGAAAATCATAGTATTCCGCGCCCGTGAACAGGCTGAGGTTGTCGCCGAGGTGAACCTTGAGCGCGCCGTAAACGGAAAAGTAATCATTGGCTACGTTCTTCCAGTAGCTCCCGGAATCCTGCGCGGTGAGCGACACGCGGAACGCGGCGGGCTTTTCGCCGATCATCATGGGGCTGCCGTAGTCGAGTTGCGCACGCCGGTGAGCGTGCGTGCCGACGGTGACTGCGAGCGAGCCGCGCGCGCGGTCGAAATAAGGTGATTTGGGAATGAAGTTCGCGTAGCCGCCTTCCGGCACGGGACCGAAGTGCGCCGGCGCCGGTCCTTTCACGAGGTCGAGCGCCTCGAGTGAGCCGAATGACACCGGCATTTCGTTTCGCTGATAGGCACGGGCCATGCCATTGAAAAACACGCCGGCCTTCACGCCGCGTAGGTGAGGCGTGCCGGCGATTCCGAAATAGTTCGCCACCTGCGTGCCCGCACCGATGCGTCCGAGATCGGCGAGGCTTTGCAGATCGAAGCGGCGCATCAGTTCCGGTGTCAGCACGGTTACCGCGCGCGGCAGGTCGAGCACCGAGCGGCCTGCACCAAACACCGAGTCCACCGGACGCGAGGTTGGTAGAATTTCGCCCGCCCGGTAGCCTGCACTCTCGGTGATGATGAATTTTTCCAGAACCGTTACGGATTCCTGCGAGGGTTGCGCCGTCTGTTGCGCGAATGCCATGGCTCCGCTCGCAAGCACGAGGCAGGAAGCAAAAGCGTGGAGAATCCTCATCGGAAAAAATCGGATGTGGTCACGCTGGCTGGACGTTGTCCACCGCAACTTAAGTCATCTGTTCAATATCGCTGACGCTGAGCAGTTAGCGCATCGTGTCATGCGGGATGACAAAGCGCGGTGTTGACGGCGGCGCGGCGCGGGCTTTGTTGCGCCTTGCCTGTAGGGGTGTCCTCCGCGGAGGGCTGAGATTGCGGCGCGCTCGGCCGCTCGACCCTGGAACCTGAAACGGATCATGCCGACGAAGGAAACAGCAGGCGCCGCGAAAAGCGCCGTGGGGCGCCGCGTCGCCCCTTCTCTCGGGAGTCCGATTTGGGTCGGGCATTTCTAACAAATGCAACTCCCGACACGAATCCTCTCCATCACACTCGCGCTGGCGGCATTGCCGCTCTGCGCCCAAACCCAAGGAGCCGAATCCGCTCCGAGACCGGGTTCCGCGACGGAACCGGTGAAACTCGACACGGTGCGCGTCACCGCCGACTTGTGGGAATCGCCGCTTGCACGCATCCCGGCGAGCGTCTCGGTTTACGACGAGACCGCGTTGCGCGGCGGCTCCGTCCAGCACTTTGGCGACCTCGTGGACCAAGTCCCCAATCTCACTTGGACCGGCGGCACCTCGCGTCCGCGTCATCTGCAAATCCGCGGTATCGGCGAAAATTCCCAATTCGAGGGAGAGACACCCGATTCGGCGGTGCGCTTTCTCGTGGACGATCTCGACTTCACCGGCATCGGCGGGATTGGCACTGCCTTCGACGTAAGCCAGGCCGAGGTGTTGCGCGGTCCGCAGGCCGGCGCCTTCGGTGCCAACGCCGCTGGCGGCGTTGTGCGACTCGTGACCAACGCTCCTACGCCCTACTGGACCGGTCGCACCGAGTTCACCGCCGGCGGTGATTCGCTCCTAAGCGGTGGTTTTGCCGTGGGTGGCCCGCTCGGGGAAGCGCAGCCGGAGCGGCTCATGATGCGGCTCGCCGTGCAGCAAAGTGAAAGCGACGGCTTTCGTCGCAATCTCACGCTGAATCGCGACACCAATGCGCGCGACGAACTCACCGCGCGCCTGCGCCTCACTTGGAATCCGAACGAGCTCTGGCGCTGGGAGGCCACCTTGTTCGCCGCCGACTTCGACAGCGGCTACGATGAGTTCGCCCTCGATAACAACGGCCGCAACACGTTCAGCGATCAACCCGGCCGGGACGAGCAGGAATCATTTGCAGCGAGCCTGCGCGGCACCTACCTCGGTTGGGACGCAGCGCGCCTCACGATGGTCACGAGCGGCGCCCGCACGCGTTCGCATTACAGCTATGATGACGACTGGACGGCCGCTTCCTACATGGGCTTCAGCGATCTTTCGCGGCTTCGGTGGGTGGTGAACCAGGAGTTGCGGCTTGATTCAGTGCCCGGAGCTGGCGACGACTGGATCAATCGCTGGACGCTCGGCGCATTCTACGCCGACACGGAGGAGTTTTCGCGTTATGCGAACACGGATCCCTGGAACGTTCGCGGCTTGCGCACGGTTTACCGTTCCAAAAACACCGCGCTCTTCGGGCAACTCGGCCATGATTTCACTCCGGCCACCCGCATCGTCGCGGGACTGCGCTTCGAAGACATTCGCATGAACGGTGCGGGCACCAAGACGCGCTATCGCGCCAGCAGCGACAGCTACGATCCGGTCGTGAACACGAGCCCGTCCTTCGATGACACACTCTTTGGCGGCAAGCTCACGCTTGAGCACGACCTGAGTGCTCACGAACTCGCCTTCGTCTCGGTCACGCGGGGTTACAAGGCCGGCGGCATCAATGTGGATGCGCGCATTGATTTGGCGAGCGACCCGCTCATCTACGACACCGAGACGCTGTGGAATTGGGAGGCTGGCGTGCGCGGCAACTGGTTTGGCGAACGGCTGACGGGTGAATTCACGGCCTTCTGGTTGCAGCGCGAGGACACGCAAGTGCGCGATTCGGCCGGCTTCGGCGGCAACTACCGTTTCTTCACCGACAATGCCGGTGATGCGCACGTTTATGGTTTCGAAGCCTCGGGTGCTTACGCGCTGACGAAGGAATGGTCGTTGCGAGGTTCGCTTGCCGTGATGCGTTCGGAACTGGAGCAATTCACGCTCAGCAACGGCAACACTGGCGGCGGCCGCGTGCTCGCGAACACGCCGCGTTACGGCTACACGCTCGGCGTGCGCTACGATGACGGACGCGGTTGGTTCGGCCAGGCGGAGCTGGTTGGCCGCGCGCAGCAGTTCGATTCCAACAACCAGAACGAGGCGCGCCGTGCGTTCCGTGTGGTAAATGCCACGCTCGGCTACGCGTGGGAACGCTGGAGTCTCACGTTCTGGGCGAAGAACATCTTCGACGAGGAATACGACCGGCGCGTGTATTTCTTTGGGAATGAAGATCCCGACTACATCGAGACCCGCTATGAGAACCGGGCCGATCCGCAGCAGGTGGGCGTGACTGCAGCTTACCGGTTTTGAGGAACGACTTCAGCGGCCGTCTTCGTGGGCGGCCGCTGTTGCAACAGGACGGCCGCATGGCTGGCTTCCACCGGCAGGACTACTTCGCGACCGGGGTTTTCGCCGAGGTAATCAATACAGGCGGAGGCCAGCGGCGGCAGGTAAGGAGCCATGACCTGTTTGGTATCCACGATTTTGGCTTTTACGCTCCAAAGCTCTGCGCCGGGTTGCGCTGCGTTGAGGGAATCTCCCATTCCCGCAGGCGGGGTGGGTTCGCGGGCGGTGATTTCGAGGGTCTTTTCAAAAACTACGACGGCTTTTGAGCTGGGATTGGGAGTGATACCGGATCCTACCAGAATGTCGTGGTTTCGTTCTGTGACGATCTTCACCTGCCCGTGGCCCACGGCATAGCTGGCCTCGATGACCATGTCGGGTCGGACGCTTGCCGGAGCTTCATAGAGTCCGCGCGCGGCGAGGGCATCCTTGATGGTAGCGACCGCGAGATTTTGCAGCTCCGGCTCGACGCCGCCCGTGGGATCGTTGACTGAGAGATGATAGGAAGCGCCCATCGGCTTGGAACGGTCGCTGATGGCGTCAATCGTGACATCGTGCACAACCTGACAGCCGGTCAGGCCGGCCAGCGCGCACAGCGCAGCGAAGAAACGCGTATGCCGGTTCGACATGGCTGGAAACATGGTCAGCGACGGTGCCTGCTCAACCTCAAACAGGGCGGATTCCGCGCGGGGAACCTACATGCCTTTCTTCACGAAGGCCACGACCTCATCATCCTCGCTGATCTTGACCGGTTTTGATTCCTTCGTGTTGGTGCCGATGTAGTCAGCCGTGGCCGAGGCCAGGATGGGAATGTATTTGCGCAGCTCCTGACTGTTGTCCTCGGCGGAGACGTTCACGCTCCAGACTTCCGGCGGGGCGCGACCTTCCACGGCCTCCTGGTTGGCGCGGGCGGAGAGCTTCAGATATTTCTCGTAGATGATGACGGGTTGGATGGATTCCTTCATACCCACCATCTCCGTGCTTCCGGGTGTGGTTTCCGAGACAACTTGATCGGTCTCAACCATCGCTCCTGTGATGGGGTCGCGGACCACGACCTTCTGGACGGTGTTGCGGGTCTCAGAGGAGGTTTGGCGAATAACCGGGTCGCTGATTCTCTCGAACTTGATGCGCGGGGCGTCCATGCCGTAGTCGATGTCGATGATGACGTCGGCCCGCTCGGGGGAGGGCGCCTCATACATGCCTTTGCCGGAAAGGGCGGTGCGCACGTAATCGGCGACCTCTTTGTAGCGCAGGCTGCTTTCGTCGAGTTTCGGGTTTTGCGACCGGATATGATAGGACTGGGCCGCAGCAGCGGGTTGGCCAACCTCGGTCGGAGCGGCGATGGCGTCCACCTGCACGGTGTAAGACTTGGAGCCGTCGCAACCGGCCAGGCCCAAGACCAACAGGGTGGCCGCGAGCGCGGTCGGCGGGCGAAAGAGCGACTGGCTGGAGCGTGAGGACGAGGAGGGCATCGTTGGTGGCTCCAGCTTGCGGAGGCACTACATGCCCCGTTTGACGAAGGATACGACCTCGTCGTCTTCGCGGATCTTGATCGGCTTGGACTCCTTGGTGTTGGTGCCGATGTAGTCGGCCGTGGCCGAGGCGAGAATGGGCATGTATTTGCGCAGCTCCTGGCTGTTGTCCTCGGCGGAGACATTGACGCTCCAGACTTCCGGCGGGGCGCGACCTTCCACGGCTTCCTGATTGGCGCGGGCGGAGAGCTTTAGGTATTTCTCGTAAACGATGACCGGTTGAATGCTTTCCTGCATGCCGACGAATTCCTGGCGGGGTGGCTCTCGAACCAGAACGGTCTGATAACCGATGATTTTGCCGGTCCGGTCGCGCACCGGCACAACCGCTTCACGCACCTCGCCCTGCACCAAGGCCATCACGGGATGGCTTATCGTCTCGAACTTGATGCGCGGCGCATCCATACCGTAGTCGATGTCGATGACGACATCTGCCTTGTCCGGGGAGGGCGCCTCATACATGCCCTTGCCGGAAAGGGCGGTGCGGACGTAGTCGGCAACCTCCTTGTAGCGCAGACTGCTCTCGTCGAGTTTCGGATTCTGCGAGCGGATATGATAAGACTGCGCCGATTCCGCAAGCTGGCCGAGCTCGGCCGGTGCGGCGATGGCGTCCACCTGCACGGTGTAGGTTTTGGTGGAATTGCAACCGGCCAACAGGCCCAGCACTGCACTGCAGGCTGCCGTCGTGAGATGACTGAAACGGAAGATCGGTTTCATGCCAGCCGTGGATTTGGCAGGGAACTTTAGTTTGGCTTGAATTCCCCGCTGGCGTCGGAGCTCGAGGCCGTCGTCGTTTCGATCGGGGCATTCTTGAGCCGGGCGAGCTCTTCTTCGAGGCGCACAATCTCGGCCTCAGTCGTGAGTAATTTCTCGTTCGCGTCGTCGAGGGCCTTTTTCTTGGCGAGGGCGGCGTTGCGCTCCTCGCGCAGCTTGGCGAGGCGATTGGCGGCGTTGTCCACCTTCTTCTGAGCTTCGGTAAGTTCGAGATCGGAGATCTGGAAACCTTGGGCGACCGCCAGTTCTTCCTCGAGCAGGGCCTTGTTTTTCGCCTCCTCGGCGCGTTTGCGCGCGAGCTCCTGCTGGTAGGCGCGTTCCTGGGCAAGACGGTCCTGTTCCTTGCGCTCTTTCATTTCCTGCGTGAGGCCCACGATGCCGCCGATGATGGCGCCTGCGCCGGCGCCCGCGAGCACGCCCTGGCTGGTGTTGCCGGAAGCGCCACCGGCCAGACCGCCCACCACCGCGCCGGCGGCCGCGCCTGTGCCGGCCCCCGTGACGGTCTTGGAAGGCGCCACCTGACAGCCCGTCACACAGACCAGGATGCCGGCGAGGACGCTGGCATGGACA
>JBIQJF010000104.1:0-2350 GCA_044507675.1 Opitutales bacterium
GAATATTCGCGCGGCTTTCGGTGCTGGAGAACGTGCTCCTCGGATTTCAACACAGCACCGGTGAGCAATTGTGGAATCTGGTCGTGAGGCCGGGTGCCGTGCGCGCCCAGCGCAGGGATCATCTCGATCGCGCTCGAGAGATTCTCGCCGAGCTCGACCTTGCCGACGTGGCGGACGTGGAGGCGGGTACCCTGTCCTACGGTCTGCAGAAGCTGCTCTCCCTTGCCCGCGCGATTGCGACCGACGCGCAGATCCTGATGCTTGACGAACCGACGTCGGGCCTGTCAGGCGATTTCGTCGCGCGGATTCTGGCGATCGTGAAGGACATGCGCGCGCGCGGACGAACGGTGGTGCTCGTGGAGCACGATATGGATGTCGTGTTCGACATCTCCGATCGGATCGTGGTGCTTGATCACGGGCGGCTGTTCGCGCAAGGCACGCCCGACGAGATTCGCCGTCATGAGGGCGTGCGTGAAATCTATTTCGGTTCGAGGGTGGCGTGACCGTGCTCGAGATTCGGGATTTGCGCGTGGTGATTGCCGGCAAGCCCGTGCTGGATGGTCTTTCTCTCTCCGTCGCCGAGCGGGAAGTCGTCGGGTTGATCGGCGCGCCGGGCAGTGGGAAGTCCACGCTGCTGAAATCGGTATTCGGCCTGGTGCCGGTGGCGGCAGGCGAAATCTGCTACGGCGGCGTTGACGTGGCGAACCGCCGAGCCCGCAAGCAGATCCTCAACGGGATCGTGCTCGTCGCGCAGGGCGGACAGGTCTTCAGGGGATTACCCGTCGAGGAGAATCTCTATCTTGCCGGCTACACGCTCGATCCGAAGCGCACGGCAGAGCGCATCGAAGTCATCTACGACTTCTTCCCGCGCTTAAAGGAAAGGCGTTCGCAGGCGGCCGGCTCGCTCAGCGGCGGTGAGCGTCAAATGCTCGCGCTCGGGATGGGACTCATTCCGGAACCGTCTCTCTTGCTTCTGGATGAACCTTCCACGGGACTGTCGCCGCTTTTGACCGAGCGGATACTTGGAGAGGTCAAGTCGCTCACCAAGAAGCTTGGTTGTACAGTGGTGGTCGTTGAACAGAACGTCAAGAATGCGCTGCTGGTCAGCGATCGCGTCGTCGTCCTGCAGCGGGGGCGGATTGGCTACGAACACAAGGTGAATGCTGGGACGGACTCGAGGCCATTACTGGAAGCGTACGCTTTCGGCTGACGGCCCCTGAAAGCGAGCCGTTCGTTCGAGGCCCTGAAAGCCTCACCATCTAAAGCGGCGACTGGAGAAAAGTGCCTTCGAGATGCGCCCTGTTCTTGTCGTTACCGGCGGTAGCCGTGGAATAGGGGCGGCAATCGCCAGGATGGCCGCGACAAGAGGCTTCGATGTTGCGATTGCCCATCTCAGGAATCTGTCGGCGGCCGAGGAAATCGCCGACGAGATAAGAAAGGCGGGCGGCAAGCCGCTCGCTGTCCAGGCCGACCTGGCAAAACCTGAAGATATCAAGAGGCTTTTCCAAGCCGTCGATCATGAGTTCGGCCGGCTGGACGGTCTCGTGAACAATGCTGGAATCGTGGGCAAGGCGGGCAAACTTGCCGATGCCGATCCGGCAATGATCAGGCATGTTGTGGACGTCAATGTCACGGGAGCAACGCTCGTGGCCCGCGAAGCCGTCCGGCGAATGTCCTTGAGATTTGGCGGGCGTGGTGGTGCCATCGTCAATATATCTTCTACCGCCACTCTGTCGGGAGCCCCCGATACATATACTTGGTACGCGGCGTCAAAAGCTGCGATCGATCGTTTGACCGTAGGGCTTGCTAAGGAAGTCGCCGGGGAGGGGATCCGCGTTAATGCAATCTCGCCCGGAATAATCGACACCGACATTCATCGCGCTACTGGACAGGCCGATCGGCTCAAACAGATCGCGCCGCAGATACCAATGGGAAGGGTCGGCCGGGCAGAGGAGGTTGCTGAAGCCGCCTTGTTCCTGCTGTCGGAAGCCGCATCGTATATTACGGGCGCCAATCTTCATGTCGCCGGCGGCCGCTAAGGCGAAGCTTGACACCCGCGTTCTTGATTCCGAAATCGCGGCTCGCCCGCGCAGACTGTTGAATCGCCGGTAGTCTGATAATTTATATGGCCATCGATTAATCACATATCTCGTGCCGATTTAGTGAGAGAACGGCACTGACGCCCGCGATCTTGGCAGCGGAGGAATCAACATAATCTTCCTGACCAATTCGGCCTGACGGCTGGTTCCGGTTTTCTGAAAGATCAGCTTCAGATACTGGCGGGCGCTGGTCGTCGTGATGTCGAGCCGCTCCGCCGCTTCCGACAGCGAGCATCCGGTGGCCAGAAGCT
>JBIQJF010000001.1:0-232919 GCA_044507675.1 Opitutales bacterium
CCCCGCCACTTGATACTTGTCACTTGCCCCTTCTCCCGAAACCTCGGGAGTCATGAGTTCCTGTCCCTGTGGTTCCGGTTCCACCTTTGAAGCCTGCTGCGGTCCGATCCTCGGCGGCGCGCCCGCCCCGACGGCCGAGGCGCTGATGCGTTCGCGCTACACGGCTTACGTGAAGCACGACATCGCTCACCTTGAGCGCTCGCTCAGCCCTGACCAGCGCAAGGATTTCGACGCCGAGGCGGCAAAGAAATGGGCCGAGGGCGCCGAGTGGCACGGCCTCACCATTCTCAAGACCGAGCAGGGCGGCCCCGACGACAAGCTCGGCGCTGTGCACTTCTCCGCGAAATTCAAGATGGAGGGCGAGGAACGTGAACACCTCGAGATCGCCCTCTTCGGCCGCGACGAAGGCCGCTGGGTCTATACCGGCCAGGTGGACGAGCCCGGCAAGACCGTGCGTCGCGAGACACCGAAGATCGGTCGCAACGACCCCTGCCCCTGCGGCAGCGGCAAAAAATACAAGAAGTGCTGCGGCACCGCAGCGTGAGAATTTCAAAGGCGGACTGAAAGGTCCGCCTTTGTTTTTCACGCACTCCTCCGTGGGGGCACGCCTTCTGTGGGCAGCCCGCTTGCGGGCGCATGACCAAGGCGCGCGCAAGCGCGCTGACCTACATCCTACTGACCTCCATCCCACTGCTTGGTTTCGACGGGATACTTCGCTTCACACAGGATGACGGTTGGGAGAGCTTAATCCGTGTTCATCCGCGTAATCCGCGGTCAAACCGTTCCAGCGCCTTTCCGCAACCGTGTCACCGCTTCGAGACCCATGCGGCCGTTGTGGTAGGGGCATTTCCAGAAGCCCACTTTTTCGAAGGTCGGAATCACGCGACCGTCGCGGGTGACGCCGCGAAACCATTCACCGTGCTCCCGATCAATCAGGCGCGTCGCGATGAATTCCCAAGTCTTCGCGGCGGCTTCGAGATAACGCGTCTCACCGGAAATCTGCCAGGCGTTGAGAAAACCCACGACCGCCTCGGCCTGCGGCCACCATTCCTTGCGATCGTCCACGATGCCGGTGGGCCCGCCGAGGTTGAAGATCGCACCGTCGGCATCGGCGCCTTCGGAGAGCGTCACGTCGGCGATACGCAGCGCGAGCGCGTTGGTGGGCGCGACCAGATCCGCGTCGCCGAGCACGTCGGCGGCGCGCGTCAGCAGCCAGGCCGCCTCGATGTCGTGGCCGTAGGAGACCTTGTCGGAAGTCGGACCCCAGTCGGTGGTGAAGAAGAGCCGGAGATGACCGGTGCGCACATCCACAACGCGCGCGAGCATGAGTTCGACGAGATCGCGCAGCGCCGCGCGCAAGGCCGGATCGGGCCACACCTGCAGCAGCCGCGTGTAGGCCTCCATCAGATGCAGCAACGTGTTTTGCGATTTGGGATCGTTCTGATCCACCTCACTCAGGCGCATGTCGGCGATGGGCGACCAGTCGCGGGCAAAGGCTTCGAGATAACCGCCGTGCACGCGCTCGCGAGCGTGCCGTTCGAGCAGGAAAAAAAGCGCGCCGGCGTGATCAAGCGCTGCGCGCGCGCCGGTGGCGGCGTGATACTCGCTGAGCGCGTAGATCGCGAAGGCCTGTCCGTAAACCTGCTTGCGGTCGCGCTCCACGGAACCGTCAGCGCGGATCGACCAGAAAAATCCGCCGTGCTGCTCGTCGTGAAAACGCGTCACGAGATCGTGCAGTGCAAGCGCAGCCATGTCGCGATACGCGGCATCGCCGTAAGCGCGGAAGGCCGCCGCGTAGGTCCAGAGGATGCGTGAAGCCAGCAACGCCCCGCGCTCGGCAGTGGGATCCACCGTCAGGTCATTCGCCAACAGACCATGGAAGGTGCGGTTGCGCGCATCGGCCACGTGCCGGATCCAGAACGGCAGGATGTTGCCGCGCAGATCGGTCTCGATGGCGTGGAGCAGGTCGGTCGGTGAAACGGTGAGGGCCACGGGTAAAAAGCCACTGAGCCGGACGGGCCGGCCCATGGCAAATCTCCGACGCATAATCTTAATTCTAAAATGAAGGATCATCTTTCGTCGTTCTGGATGGCCGGGGTCCACCGCACCCATCCGGTCAATAGTGACACCGGCGGATCCGTTGCCGGGCGGAGTCCGCGCCCGATGATGCGCGGCATGGAAAAGCACCATGCCGATTCGATCGATAATCTCGTGCGCGAATTTCAGCGCGATCCCAAGATCCAGGCCCTGCTCCTCGGTGGCTCGCTTGCCCACGGTTATGCCCGGCCCGATTCCGACATCGACGTGGCCATCATCGTGGCGCCCGAGGAAATGGCCGCGATCCGCCGGAGTGGCAAACTGCACTACAACAACCGCACGCTTTGCACCTACGACGGTTACATTGACGGCAAATACATGGATCTCGATTTTCTGCGGCTGGTCGCGGCGCGGGGCAGCGACCCCATCCGCTACGCCTTCGAGGGTAACCGTATTCTCTTCTCGCGCCTCGCCGGATTGGACCAGCTGCTCGCCGACATCGTGCGCTATCCCGTGGCCGACAAGGCGGCACGCCGCGATCGCTTTGCCGCGCAGCTCCTGGCGTGGCGCTGGTATTACAGCGAAGGCGTGCGGCAGGCCAGCGACTACCTCGTCATGCTCGCCATCCAGAAAATCGTGCTTTTCACCTGCCGGCTCGTGCTCAACGAAAACGAACTGCTCTACCCTTTCCACAAATGGATGCAGCGCGTCATGCTGGCCGCGCCCCGGCAACCCGCCGGCCTCGCGGAGCGACTCGACGCCCTGCTGAAGAAACATTCGTGGACACTGGTGGACGGACATGTGCGCGAGGTGCTCGCTTTCGTCGGTCTCGACTTCGCCACGGCCGACGGCACCTGGCCGACGCATTTCATGCGCGACACCGAGCTGCGTTGGATGACCGCCGAGCCTGCCATTGACGATTTGTGACATCGCGCGAAAGGGATTTGTCCCGACGCGGTGTTCTGCACATGTCGCTCATGGCCGCCTCCACCCCCCACCCCGCGTTCAAGGCCATCCTGTGGGGCGGATTGCTTGCCGGACTCGGCGACTGGCTCTTCGCCCATTTCTATTATGGTTGGCGCTTGGGCGTATTTCAAAATGTGGCCGGCGGTCTGTTGGGCCGCGAGACGGCCCGCAACGGCGGCGTGCCCATGTATCTGTTCGGCACCGCCCTGCATTTTCTCGTCGCGCTCATTTGGGCAACACTCTTCTGGGGACTGAGCCGTCGGCTGCCGGTGATGACGCGGCACGCCATCCCCTTTGGACTCGCTTACGGTTTCATCGTTTATCTCGGCATGAACTGCGTGGTCCTGCCCCTGTCGGCCTTGAATGTTCCGCTTGCCATGCCGCCGCCGCTTTCGGGAGCCGCCATCGCCCATTTGCTGTTGGTCGGCCTGCCGATCGCGCTCGTTGCGCAACATTACAGCGGACGAACTTCGGCAGCCATTTGATCACCACGTTTTCGCCTTCGACTCGAACACGGCTGCAAACTGCGGCAGAACACATCAGGTTTTGCTCACGCGACTTGCCTGCCAGCGGGACATCGCGGCTTGAAGTTCCGGCAGACGGATGGGCTTGCTCAAATAATCGTCCATGCCCGCCGCGAGACATTTCTCGCGATCGCCTTGCATGGCATTGGCGGTGAGCGCGACGATGCGCACGGGCGCGTGCCACGGACACGTTGAACCGTTCTCGCGTTCCCGGACGCGCCGCGTCGCTTCGAAGCCATCCATCTCGGGCATTTGGCAATCCATGAAGACGACATCGTAGGAAACCCGTTGCAGCGCCTGCAGCACCTCGAGGCCGTTGCCGACCGCGTCGGCGGAGTAGCCGAGCTTGCGCAGCCAGCCGAGCGCGACCTTCTGGTTCACCGGATTGTCCTCGGCCAGCAGGATGCGCACGCCTTCGATGCGCGGCACGTCGGTTTCGACAATGACAGGAGCCACCGTCGCAGGAGCACCGACCGGCTCCGTTTTCTGCAACCCGGTGGGTTTCGCCATGCTGGTAACTGTCACGAGGCAGTCGAACAGGCGCGACTGCTTGACGGGCTTGGTGAGCGCGTGCCCGATGCCCGCGGCCTCGAGTTCGGCAACGGGTATCGCATGCCCCAGCATCGTCAGCGCGATGAGCTCCGTGTCTGCGATAGCTGGCTCAGCCTTGATCGTCCGGGCCAGCGCCAGCCCGTCCATTCCCGGCATTTCGAGATCGAGCAAGGCGATGTCGTAAGGAGTCCCCTGTTGCGCCGCCTCGCGCAACAGGCGCAACGCCTCGTCGCCGTCGGCCGCGGTGCCCTTCTGGAATTTCCAGGCACCGAGCTGCTGGCGAAGGATCTGCCGGCTTGTCGCATTGTCGTCCACCACGAGCACGCGCAACTTCGGCCAGCCTTCGCGCTCGATCGTCAGCGGCGGCTGGTCGGCAGGACACCCGAAACGAACCGTGAACCAGAAGGTCGATCCCTGGCCTTCCGTGCTTTCGACGCCGATCCGGCCCTCCATCAGCGTGACGAGCTGCTTCGAGATTGCCAGGCCGAGGCCCGTGCCACCGTAACGGCGGGTCGTGGAGCTGTCGGCCTGTGAAAACGCCTGGAACAAACGCGCCTGCGCCTCGGGTGAAATGCCCACGCCCGTATCGCGCACCGCGAAACGCAGCACGGCCTGTTCGGCGGATTTCTCCTCCACGGAAACCCGCACGAGCACCTCGCCGTCGCTGGTGAACTTGATGGCGTTGCCCACGAGGTTCACGAGCACCTGCCGCAGCCGGCCGGGATCGCCGCGCAGCAATCGCGGCACTTCCGGTGGCAGGTCCATGACGAGTTCGTTCCGTTTCGCGAGGGCGCGCTCGGCGAGCATGTCGAGCGTGGTCTCGAGCGTTTCCGTGAGATCGAAATCGAGCACCTCGAACGTAAGTTTGCCCGCCTCGATCTTCGAGAAATCGAGCACGTCGTTGATCACGGTGAGCAATGTCTCGGCACTGGAGCGAATCGTCTGCGCATATTCGCGCTGCAGCGGCGTGAGTTCCAGGTCGAGCAGCAGGCCCGTCATGCCGATCACGCCGTTCATGGGCGTGCGGATCTCGTGGCTCATGTTGGCGAGGAACTCGCCTTTCGCGCGACTCGCCACCTCGGCGGCTTCCTTCGCGACCAACAACTCGGCCGTGCGCGCCTGCACGCGCTGCTCCAGCTCGGCGTTGAGCCGGCGGAAACGTTCCTCGCTGATGGACAGCGCGGCGGACTTTTCCACCGATTCCTGCATCTCTCGGGCGAGTTGTTCGTTGGCGGTCCGGAGCTCGTGCGTCCGTTTGGTCACAAGCCGCTCGAGCCGCTCGTTTTCGCGGCGCTGCAGGTAGGAGGAGAACCAAATGACAAACACCAGCAAACCGACCGCGCTCGTGCCATACAGCGCCCACGCCAATGGCGTGCGGAACCACGGCGGCTGCACGATGAATGCGAGCCGCGCCTCCTGCCCGGCCTCGCGACCGGCGACGACCGGACGAACGCGGAATACATAATTGCCTTCCTTGAGCCGGTTGAAGGTGGCCGAACCAACCGCACCCATCGACACCCAGCCGGTGCCTGCGCCCTCCAGCTGCACCTCGAACGTGATCGGGGCGGCGAAGGGATTGGACGGTGCGGCGAAACGGAAGACCAGCGAGTTGTCGGCAAAACCCACCGCCGGCAATCGCTCTTCCGGCACAAACACCTGCCGACCGCTCGCAGGAAATTCCACCGACGTGATGAGCGCGCGAGGGGGACGCGGCTCCACCCACGTCAGGCCCAGATCCATGCGCGTCAGCCGCCGCCGGGCAAACATCCAGATGACGCCGTTGTCCTCTGCGGTGTAATGCGTCGGCGCAAAACCGACGCGTGGGATCGCAACCTCGCGATTCCCCCCTGTCGCGCTCCGATCGACCACGCGGGTCACGCCTTCGAACGTATACCAGAGGCGCCCGCGATTATCGGTCACCGGCCGCCCCGCGGCGATGGCCAGTTGCGGAAGCGCGGCCAGCAGCTCGCGATCGGAAACAAACCGCCGCGCAACGTTGTCGAAGCGGTAGAGCTGGTCGCCGATGTGAAAGCGTGCGACGCCGTCGAGCACGTAGATTTCCGTCCATCCTTCGCGCAGGCCGTGCTCGCGGCCGAAAATCTCCAGCTTCGGCACCACGCCGTGCGCGTCCATGCGGCCGACCAGGCTGGTTCCCAGCTCAATCCAGCCGATGCCTTCCGCATCCACCTCCGCGCTGTAGCTATCGCCCAAACCCGGCATCGGAATCCGCCGCGCCGACCAACCGTCCGCCTCCAACCGAAGCGTGCCGTATTCGCCGCGCGCCACGTAATGGTAACCCTGCGGACCTGACGGTGCCACGCCGAGCCGCGCGTTCACCACGCCGGAGAGAACCGATTTCCACGTGCCGTTTTCGTAAACATAGATGCCCTCGTCGTTGGAAGCGAAGAGCGCGCCGTCCACATCAGTCAGCGTGTAGAGATAGCGCCCCGGTGGCGTGTCGTCCTCGAAACCTTCGAGCCGGCCATGGGCATCGTATTCGCCGCGGATCGCACGACCATCAGCGAGAATCCACAACCGGCCCTGGTGCCGCAACGGTTGCGCGTAGTTGAGGCCGCTGGCGATGAACGGATCAAAATGGGAGAGCGGCGAAGGAAACTCCACCCGCGCCACACCGCCATTCAACAGCACCCACAGCACGCCGTCGTGGGCGTTGTATTCCAATCGCTGAACCCGCGCGAGCCGGTGGTCGAGCGAGCGATCCAGCACCTGGAGGATCTTCCCGGTGCGGTCGAAGAATACGATGCCGACGGTGTCGATGGCTGCGGCGTAGTTCCCTTCGCCCGCAGCGCACAAATCGGTGATACGGTGCCCGCTGTTGAGCACACCCGTCGTGCCAAAAGGACGGAATTCCTGGCCATCGAAAATCTTCATGCCCGACGCAGCCGTGCCCACCAACAGCTTGCCCGGTTCGTAGGGAATGGCCGCGCTCACGCTCTCGCTCACCAACACCTCGACGCCAGCCACGTGCTCCTGGCCACCATCCGGCTTCAAACGAAACAGTCCGCCCGAGGCCAGATCACTCACAAACACCTCGGAGCCGAGCGTGAAGATCCGGTCGATCGCACTCACCGCGCCAACCCGCGCGGCCTTTTCGCCCGGACGCCACGAGACGATGGCACCATAACCACCATACCAGAACCAGCGGTCGGGAAACATTTCGACCGACACCATCGTGGTGACTTGTTCGCGAACTTCCGCCGGCAAAGGCGCCACCGTGGTCAGCAGCCAGCGCGCCCCCACGCTCAGATCGACCCGCGCGATTGCGTTTTCCACGCCGGTATAAATGTGGCCGCGATCATCGACTGCCACCGATCCGAAAATCGACGGCTGGCCGGTCTCCGCGCGGTATGTTTCCCAGCGAATGCCGTCGCCGAAAGCCAGCTCCTGTTGCGACACCACCAACACCCGCCCGTCCGGAAGCAGATGCAGGTCCTGCGGCAGCGTCGTCAGGCCCAGCGCTTCCGGGCCAAACACGACAAAGGCCGGCGCACCGGTCTCAATCAATCCGGGTGCTGCCGCCGGAAGGGTCGCCCGCAATGGCGCGCTCATGCCCGCGCTCAACCACAGGACCGCCATGATGCGCACCGCGGCCACCAGGAATCCAACGCTGCCCAGGAAATCGGGCAATGAAAGGCCCTCCCGGGTTCTTGGATGGAACAACATGGTGGTTCATCAATCGGCCGGATTCCACGGAAGCGTAGATTTTCGTGCCGGCCGGGTTGACACCATTAATTGTGCGAATGCCCATCATCATATCAAGCACCGGCACGCCGCTGAAATTTGCGTCCCTACGGCCAAACGGCCCGTCTTTTCAAGAATCAGCGATGAGCCGGAATACCAACAGGCTCGCCGGCCACGACTCTTGCCGGCGAGACCAACAAAAAGGGCGTCGTTCCACGACGCCCCTGTTTTCAACTACCCGAATCTGGCTCAGGCCGGCAGCAGCCGGCGGGCGGCGGGAAGCGCCAACAGCGCGGTTCCGAATAGCAACAGCGTCGCGCCGCTGTCGGGCACGCCGGGCACGGACGGCTGGGTGTTTTCCGGTGCCAGCGCACCCGTGAAACCGGTGAGGAGGCTGCTGCGCCAGAAGGCGTATTCCTGACCGCCGGCATCTCCACCCTGATAACGGAACTCCGCCGTCAGGTTGGTGAGATTGCTCAACGAGAAGGGATTCGCCGGCAGGGTGGCCACGCCGTCGAGGAAGTTAGGATCCACAAAACTCGCGGTGAAGTGCGCCGAGATATACTGGTCGCGGCCGGGCAGCGCCGGATTGGGAAAATCAAAAACCATCTTCCGGATCGAGATGGTTAGCGTTTCGATGCCCGAGCCATTTTGGGTGAAGCTCACATTCGTGGTCCAGTCGGAGAAATCGGCGACATTGCTAATCTTTCCGCCGACCAAGGTGAGCGGCTGGCTGGCCACCGGCGCGGTCGGGTCGTAGGTGAAATGAACTTCGAAGGGACTGTTGGCCGTGAGTCCGTTCAGGTAGGCCTCCGCCTCCGGCACCCACTGGAAGCCCGCCACCCCGCCGGCATAGGAGGCGTAATTGTTCACAAAGGAGGACGGCAGGTTGCCCGTGATGTCCAGTGTCATGGTGGCAGCCTGGACCGTCAGAGCGCCTCCCAAGCAAGTCGCCAAGCTGAGCAGGCGCAGCCCGGCGAAAAATTTAGAGTGAACCCGGGGGGTGGTGGATGTGGAGGTGACGAGGGATGACATGCGCAGATGTTATCCGTTTGCGTATATTTGCGCCATACGTGCACTTACGTAACACTTCGTAAGGAATCCCGACACCCCATGCCATGGCAGGCTTGGGCGGCGTGCCGCAGCGATCCAGCTGGATTGCTTCGTCGCTTCGCTCCTCGCACTGACACTCCCCAAAAGGGGTTCTTGGATAAAGCCGCCCCTACGTCATTGCTTGGCAGGCGTCCAACGAAACGCGCGGAGCTTGTGCTCCATCATCTGCGGGATGATGAGAAGCTGTTCCGCGATCCGGTATGTGTGATCCGCCGTGCCACGTCCGAGCGCGAGCAAGGGCGAGGTTTTGCCGTCGGCACTCACGTGCAACACATCGCCCGTCAGCCAGTCGGTGACCGTGTAGCCGCCCTGCCCGTCCGGCTCGAGACCGTCCACATGGCAGACCGGTTGCTCACCGATGCGACCAAATGCCTGGTCGGCGAAAGCCACCGTTGAGATGTGCCCGAGTTGTTCCTGGCCGTCGGCGCCGCGCAAGGACCAGCCGCCGAGCAGCAGGCGATCCTTCTCGGCCTTGAGTCCGTTGAGCCAGCCGGTCTTCGAGCGATCGAGTTTGAACCACGGCTCGAACCGACCCGCGCTGAGCCGGAAGATCGTGCCGAGCCGGCCGCTGCACACATACACATTGCCCGCCGCGTCGGCGGTGCAGTCGTTGAAATCGCCGGGGCCGTCGTCGGGCGCATAGCGCTGCGAGATTTTTCCGGCCCCCACGTCAATTTCGACCAGATCCTTGTCGTCGCCCACGTAGAGCCGGCCACCGACCAGCGCGAGGCCCTTGGGGTTGTCGAAATCTGTCACCCATTTCAGTTCGAGAATCTTCCCGTCCGCGCTCACGCGGCTGATGAAACCATCGCCCGGTGCCTGACCGTCGCCGTGCGTGCCCATGTTGGACACGTAATACTCGCCGCGCGCCGTATCGAAGACCACCGATTCGGGTCCGTCGAAACCGGCGGTCTCCCAGACGAGTTCGGGCTTCGGCGCAGCGGCACAGAGGGCGGTGGCAACAAGAGCGAAGCAGACGATGGCTATTTTCATGGGGTGATGGGGTAACGGAGCCTAGCCAGGAAACCCGGACAGACAAACGGATGCAGGTCGTATGACGCCCGGCGTTTGACGGAGCAAACACACACCGTCGCTACGCGCCGGTAAGATGTGGGTCAGCGCGCTGGCGCGCGCTCTGGCCACGCGCCCGCCAGCGGGCTGCCCACAGAATCACCAAGGGGCCCGTCAGGGCAGAGGGTGTGCTCGGTTCGCGAATCGGACGGAATCTTCGCGTCAGTCGGATTGGCGGGTTTCACTAAAAACCAAATGGCGCCCGAGAAATGGCAGCACCCGGCTTTGGAAGCGCCCGCTTTCTCCCCAGTATTGATCCCAAGGATTGCCCGAAAACTCCTCCGCCTCGTGCGCGATCCCGAGGTCTGCGAGTTTGCGGGTGAAGGATCGGTTGGAGTCGATGTGCGACCAAGTCGGATCGTAGCGGCCCCAGTCAAAGGCGAGGGCCCGCAACGTGCGCAGGTTTGCCGCATACTGATCGAGCATTTCGTCGAGGAGAAAACCCTTCTGCAATGCGCGGGTGTTGTCCGGGTGGAGCCGTGGCTGGCCATCTCCCATTTCCAACGGGAAATCGCAGTAAAAGGGCGGACGTGAGGGATTCGGCAAAAACGCCTGGCTGATCATGACGAAAATCTGGGTGCGACCGAGTCCGGTCAGCTCGGCATAGTTCTTCGCCTGGTGAATCCGCTCCCAATTCACGTCGATATGGTTCATCGACAGATAACCCGCGCCCGTGGCCACCGGATGCATCGCGTAGGCCACGCCGAAGAGATCGGCGTGCACCATGGCGAGTTGCAGGACGCCCCGCCCGCCCATGAAATCGCCCGTCAACGCCCGGCTGTTGCGATGACGGATCGTGCGGAATTTCGCATCGATGAACGGCACCACTTCCTTCGCGGTGTAATCCAGCCAGCGTCCGCTGACCGGCGAGTTCTCGTAGAGGCTGCCCATGGTGGGCGAGGTGTAGCTGGCCGCCACCATGATGAACTCGCCGACCACGCCGCTCGCGAACGCCTGCTCCAGGAGTTTCACCAAGTTGCCGTCTGCGAAGACCTGTTCGGCGCTCCAATTGATCGTGTGGCAAAAATAAACGACCGGATAGGATCGGTCCGAGCTGGCATAGCCGGGCGGCAGGTAAACCTTGATGACGCGGTTCGGATCGAGGCCCGTGCGAGTTTCTCGCAGAATCGTGGACGCGAAGTGTTCCGTGACGACGGTGCCGCGTGGCGCCTCGGCGGCAAAACCGGCAAATGCCACGACGCAGAAGGACAGCAACGCGGTGAGTAAAAGAGAGAATGGATATTTCATGATTTGAAAAAGAAACGGGTGATTGCGGAGGAAAAGGCAGCTTCAGTCGTAGGAGCCGATGGACAGCACGATTTTCAACGCATGGTCTGGCTCACGGCGCCAGATGCGCAGGTTCTTGCCGGTGCTGACGCCAGAGGAATCACCGCGCCGCCAGTTGGCTATCTGGCTGGCGTATTCGAAAACGTAGTCGCCGGATTCCTCGATGCGGTCGATGCGCAGGTCCAGCTTCTCGAAAATCGGCAGTTCCGGAGCATGCCGCGCAATGTAGTCGTCCACCGCCTCGCGGCCGACTTGAAAGCCACCGTTGTTCGCGAGCATGATGGCGTCGTCCGCGTAGAACCGCGACCATACCGCCGCATCGCGCTGCACCACCGCTGCCTCGTGCAGCAGACCCAGGGCGGCCAGTTCGAAACCAATCGCACTCTTGACCGAAGCCCGCGGCTCGAACGCGGTGCGAACGGATGGCACACCCGGGAAGCGCATCGCCTCCGCCTGCGGCAGCCACGCGTCGGCATTCCACGCGGCCGTCACCAGCCGCAATCCGTCGTCCGGCACTTTTTCCCACACATCGAGGTATTTTCCGTTCAGATCGAACGTCTCGCCGGTTTCCTTGTTCGTCAGCTTTTGTTGAAACCGCCCAAATTCGACCACCCGGCTTCCGAAGTCGAATTGGCCGGCGCTCGTCCGTGCGTAGTCACGCACCGCGAACCGGGCGAAAAATGCCCGATAATACGCGGCGGCGTTGGTCGGGCCGAACGTGGTCGGCTGGGTGATCGGCATCAGCCGCAGGCCGTCGGCTTGGATGGCGGGGAGCAGGCGTTCCACATCGCCCGCGAGGTGCGCCTGCACGTGGGCCTCGCGATATTGCCGCAGGATTTCCTGGTGGCCGGTTGAGGGGGCGGGCGCGGGCGCCGCCGTCAGGATAACGGATAAAGATGCGAAGCACGCGCTCACGACGGCGGCAAACCGCCGGTTGGTTGATATCTGCATTTTGGTTTCGGGTTGGTTGCTTTTTCATCCCAAACACAGACCGGCGACGCGCCGACCCGCCCGGGACGCGCAAAAAATACGCCGCAACCGCGATTCCGTCGTCCAATCCGTCCGGCTCGAACGGGTAACACCGCCCTTTAGCGGTCTTTGATACCTATTGCCGCAGCTTTTATACCTTTGTCATCGCGAGGGTCAGCGACCGGCCGTGGCGATCCAGCTGGCTCGCTTTGTCGCCCGCAACGACGCCCTGCCCTACGACTTCGCCTTCGCCGCCCGAAATCCCGTTGGTGTCATTCCGGTTTCACGCCGGAACGCGGTGTTGAAGGTGGATTTCGAATTGAAACCCACCGCCAATGCGATCTCCAGCACCGTGCGATCGGGAGCCTCCCGCAGCAGTTGCCGGGCCTGCGCGATCCGGTGGCGGTTTACCAACTCGTAGAAATTCGACCCAAATTCCTGGTTAATGACTTGGGAAACGTAGTGCGCCTTTTCGCCGATGGCGCGGCTGAGGGAACGCAGGTTGAGAAGGCTGTCCGCGCAAATCGCGGGCGTCGCGAGGGCCTGCTCCAGCTTGCGCTTGATCCGTTCGCCGGTCGCCGCGTCCAGACTTGAGCGCGCATATTTCGGCGCGATCGCAACCGGGGATTCCGGTTCAAGCACGCCAGGCACAGCCGCCGCACGCGAAGCGGATTCGGTTTCGGGCATCGGCCACGGGCCGCGTCGCACGATCAAATAAATCGCGCCGACCGTCACACTGACATCGGCGAGGGCGAACAACAGGCTCAGCCCCTGCGGGGCGTGGCCGATACATTGCAAGGTCCGCAGCAGTCCCAGCGCCCAGGTCGTAAGCACGACCAGTAGCGGCAACTGCAGCCATTTCGACGCGCCGCTTGCTCCGAGCAACAGCCGGCGGCTCTGCCAGAGATAATACGGCACCTGCACGGCAAAAATACCAATGCAGAGCAGCATGGTCTCGTGGATCACCGAAGATAACGGCCGGTCCGGACCCGGCGCCTTCGTGTATCCGGTTCCGAGATGCGCACTCGCGAGCAGGGGCACCAACAAGACGAAACCCGTCAGGATCGCCGCCCCATGCCCGCGACCCAATTGAGCGAGCCCGGGACGAACGCCTTCGACGCTTTCTCTCACCGCCAGCCAGAGGCAGGGACCGATCAGCAGGGACACGGCCATGCGTAAGCCGAGCCACAACGCCTTGAGTGGCATCGCGGGATGCACCATGAGCAGCTCGAAAACAAAACCCAGGGTCGCGATGAACAGGAAAGTCGTGAACCAGGTGAACGACCAGCCACGACGCTCGCGCAAGAGGCCGGCGGAAAAAAGACACAGCGCAATGGCCGCCGAGTAGAGGGAACTCTGAATGCCGCTCATAAAAGGATTGTCGCGAACATGGCGTCAAAACCGCCTCACAAAGCAACGTCCGAGTGCTGCGGAGCCACGAGACACCTCATTACTTCGGCGCCAGCCGGTCGAGTTCGCCGAGGAATTCGCTGGAGCAGGCGGGGCACAGGCCGTGGGTGAAGTTCACATCGGCGTGCTTTGTCATGTAGGCATCGAGGCTGCTCCACTGGTTGTCCTCGTCGCGAATTTTCCGGCACTTCGAGCAGATGGGCAGGAGTCCTTCGAGCGCGCTGATATGCCGGCGGGCGGATTCGAGTTCCGCGTTGCGCTGGGCGAGCTGGCGCGCGGCGAGTCGCAATTCGAACATCGCCATCACCTGCTTCGCCAGCAACCGGAGGGCATGTCCCTGCGCATCCGTGATGGTGCGCGCGCGCCGGTCGAGCACGCATACCATGCCGAGCATCTGGCCCTCGCTCGATTCGAGCGGGGCGCCGGCATAGAAACGCACGCGCGGTTCGCCGGTCACAAGCGGGTTGTCCCGTAGACGTTCGTCCTGCGTCGCATCGGGAACCACGAAGAGCTCCCTCTCGAGGATGCCATGGCGGCAGATGGAGCGATCCAGCGTGGTTTCGGACACGCCAAGCCCGATCTCGGATTTGAACCACTGGCGATCACGGTCCACCAAACTGATCAACGCAATCGGCGCGCCGCAAATATAGGACGCCATGCGCGCGAGATCGTCGAATTCCGCCTCCGCCGGCGTGTCGAGAATTTCGTAACGGTGCAGAGCCGCCAGACGCGCCTTTTCAGCCGCCCCATCCGGCGGTGCACAATCTTGCGTGGACATGGCTGCAGACTACACAACGGCTTTCGCTTGGCCAGCCGGGTTTTGCGTTTTACCGGTAACAAACGTCCGCGGGTTCGGCCGCCCGAGGATCATGCGAGGAGCAGCGTATGCAGCGTGCGCAACAACGTTTCGCCGCTGCAGGGTTTGGATAGGAATGCTCCGTTGGCCGGAGGCTCCCGGCGGGCATCACTCGCATCGGCCGAGCCACTGACCAGGATCACGCGCACGGAAGGATTCAGTTTGCGCGCGACCTGCACCAGCGCGGATCCATCGAGATTCGGCATGTCGAGATCCGTGATGATCGCCTTGATTTCCAGACTGCGCGGAGCGAACAGCCCCAACGCTTCGGAACCATCGGCGGCCACCAGCGTGCGATAGCCGTGACCCGCCAGCGCCGCACTCATGGTGTCCCGGACGCTGGCGTCGTCGTCCACCACCAACACCAACTCACCCCGCCCCTGCGGAACGGATTCAAGTCCACCCGGGTGCAACGCCGATTCGCCCCCGGGGCTCGCCGGCAGCAGGATGCCAAACGTCGTGCCGTGACCGGCTTCGGTTCTCAGGGTGATCGCGCCGCCGTGGGTCTCGACGAGGCTCCGCACAGTCGCCAGCCCAAGACCGGTGCCCTTGCCGGCCTCCTTGGTGGTGAAGAACGGGTCCCACATTTTTTTCACCACCGCGGGCGGAATGCCGGTGCCCGTGTCCTCGACTTCAAGTTTCAAGTGCGCCCCCGGCTTGGCGCCCGCAATCCCGGCCGCGGCGACTGGATCAAGCTGCAGGTTGGAAGCGCGCAGGGAAAGCGTGCCCCCCTGCGGCATCGCGTCGCGCGCATTCACGCAAAGGTTGAGCAGGATCTGATGCAGGTGCGTGGGGTTGGTTTTGATCGGCCAGAGATCATGCGAGAAAACCGACACCACCTCGATGTTCTTCGGCATGGTCTGTTCCAGAATGCTCACCATCTCCTTCAGCAGATGCCGCGGCTGCACGAGTTGCGGTTCGCCCGCGATGCCATGCGCGAAGCCCATGATCTGTTTCACCAAGCCGGCGCCGCGCATCGCGCTGCTCTCGATGTTGGCCAGGATTTTTTGATCGGGCGTGTCCGGATGCCGCATGCGCAGCAGCGGCACACCCATGAGCACCGGTGCGAGCACGTTGTTGAAATCGTGCGCGATGCCCGCGGCCAGCATGCCGATGTTTTCCAGGCGCTGCACCCGGTGCATCTGCTCCTCCGCCGCTTTGCGTTCGCGCGCCAGGCGCGCATCGTTCAGCGCACGCTGGATGGCGGGGATCAAGCGCTTGGGCCGGTCCTTGATGACATAGTCGGAGGCACCGCCCTGGAGCGCCTCGATGGCCCGCTCTTCGCCGATGGTGCCCGACAGGAATATGAAAGGAATCTCGGACGTCTTCTCCCGCACGATCCGCAGCGCTTCCATGCCGTTGAATCCCGGCATGCTGAAATCCGAAAGAATCAGATCCGGGGCGTTGGCCAGCTTGGTCTCGAAGGCACCCTGCTCCGTGACCGTCTCAATTTCACAGTCGGGCCACTTGTTCAGAAGCTCGCTGTGGATGAGTTCGACGTCGCGCGGATTGTCTTCGAGATGCAGGATTTTCATACGGCTCGTGGTGAGGTTTGCTCGACGCGCCGGCTTGGCCCTGCATGCGGTCGAGCTGAAGTGCTGAGGTCTAACTAAGCTGTGGAGGGAAGCTAGAAACGATCCCTGTATTTGCAAGCACGAGCCTGTTTGTTAGTCGGTGATAACTAATGGATTAACTTCTCTTTGATGATTGGCGAACGATCCAGCCAAGTCCGGACAACGAAAGACCTGCTCGGCGCGACTCCGGCGGGGAATTGAGTCGCCTATTCCGTTGATTTCCACCCTTGACCGGTCAGTGGCGGGACGCACGCTGCCCCTTCCACACTCCACTGCCTGGTGGTGTAATGGTAGCACAGGCGACTTTGACTCGCCTAGTCATGGTTCGAATCCATGCCGGGCAGCCAAATTGCAGAGCAATTTGGATGACGGGCGTGGATGAGAACGGAGTTCGACGACCGGAGCGCAGCGGAGGGAGAAGGATCGGCCGCAGGCCGAGGGCGCAGCCCTGAGGGGAGCGAATCAATCCATGCCGGGGCAGCCAATTGTGGAACTTGGCCGACAGTCTTGGAGAAACTGCCAGGCCTACGTCGCCGGGCGCGCGGCGAGGGCCGCGTTCACGCTCGCGATCAGCTTTTCCACCGTGAACGGTTTCTGCAGGACATGGGCCGGGGAAGGCAGACCTTCGGCCGGCTTGTGTCCACCCACCCCGCTCATGAAGAGGATACTCACCGCCGGATTCAGACGCGAGAGGGCCATGGCCAGTTCGTCGCCGCCCATCTCGGGCATGCTCACATCGGTGACCACCAAGCTGATCTCGGCCATGCGCGACGGATAAAGTGACATGGCTTCGACGCCGTTGGCGACAGCCAGCACCCGAAAACCGTAGCGGCCGAGCGCGGCGGTGACGAGATCGCGGATGCTCTCCTCGTCGTCCACGACGAGCACGAGTTCGCCGCGGCCGCGCACCAGGAACGGCGAGGCCGTGAGCGAGGCGGCGGTTTCCTTCGTGGCCGCGTCGTCGGCCGGGAGGTAGATGCGGAAGCTGGTGCCCTCGCCCATGACGGATTCCACGCGCACGAATCCACCGTGGCTATTAACGATGCCGCGCACGGTGGAAAGGCCGAGCCCGGTGCCCTTGCCTTCACCCTTGGTCGTGAAGAACGGATCCCAGATGCGATCAAGAATCGCCGGGGGAATGCCGCCGCCGGTATCGCCCACTTCCAGCATCAGGTAGGCGCCGGCGACGGTGCGCTGGCCGGCGGAGCCGTCGGTCGCCGCATCCAGCCGGCGGTTGGCCGCGCGAAGGCGGAGCGCGCCGCCCTTGGGCATGGCGTCGCGGGCGTTCACACAGAGGTTGAGCAGCACCTGGTGCAATTGGGTCGGATTGCCGCGCACGGTCCAGAGGTCGTTGGGAATGTCGAGCTCCAGGTGGACGGTCTTCGGGAAGGTCTGCTGGATGAAGTTGGCAATGTCGCGCAGCAGGTGCTTGGCTTGGATGAGGGTCTTGTCGCCGCTGGCGCCGTGGGCGAACGACAGGATCTGGCGCACGAGGCCCGCGCCGCGCGAGGCGCTGCTCTCGATGGTCTCGAGCACGCGCAGGTCGGAGGGATGCGAGGCGCGCAGCCGCAGCAGCGGCGCGCCCATCAGCACCGGCGCGAGGATGTTGTTGAGATCGTGCGCGATGCCGGCGGACAGCATGCCGAGGCTTTCGAGCCGCTGGGCGCGGAGGAACTGTTCCTCCAGCTTCTTCTTCTCGGTCACGTCGCGCACCACGGCCACGAGGTATTCGCGGTCGAGGCGCACGATGCGCACGTTCACCTCGACGGGATAGGTCTCGCCGTTTTTCCGCCGGTGCAGGCCCTCGGCCTTCAGCGAACCGGCGGCGCGGATGGCCGCCAGCCGCTCCGGCCAGCCCGTGCGGGAGAGCGTGTCGTCGAGCTCGAACACATGTTTCCTGAGCAGCTCCTCGCGCGTGTAGCCCGTGTCGAGGCAGCCGCGCTCGCTGACGTCGAGGAAACGGCCCGTCTCGGGATCGATGATCTCGAAGGCGTCGTTGGAGCGGTCCACGAGCGTGCGGAACAGCTGGAGCGCCTCGCCCTGCTGCTTGCGCTGGGTGATGTCGCGGGAAATGCCGAAGGTGCCGATGATCTTGCCGGCGGCGTCGCGCAGCGGGAGCTTGGTCGTGGACACCCAGGTGACGCTGCCGTCGGGCCAGGTTTCCTTTTCCTCCTTGTCGAGGATCGACTCGCCGGTGCGGATGATGCGTTGCTCGTCTTCGAAGGCCGCGCGGGCGTGCTCTTCGGTGAACAGGTCAAAGTCGGTCTTGCCGCGCATCTCGTGCGGGGGCACGCCCTGGCGCCGCGCCAGCGAGTGGCTCACCGCGATGAAGCGCGACTCCTTGTCCTTGAAATACACGAAGTCCGGCAGGTTCTCCATGAGCATGAGCAGCAGATACTGCTCCTGCACGAGCGCCTCCTCAACGCGACGGCGCGCGCGGGCTTCCTCGCTTTCGCGCAACACCCGCTGGATGGAGACGGGCAGGCGCTGCATGCGGTCCTTGATGACGTAGTCGGCGGCGCCGGCCCGCACGGCCTCGATCGCGCGCTCCTCGCCAATCGTCCCGGAGAAAAAGATAAATGGCAGCTCGGGCGCGTGCTGACGTGTCAACTCGAGGGCCTCGAGTCCGTTGAAAGCCGGCAGTTGGAAATCGGACAACACGAGGTCGTAACCGCCGTGGGCAAGTTCGCCGAGGAATTCCTCGCGCGTGACAACCACCTTGATGGCGCAATCGGGCCACTCCGCCATGAGCATGTTGCGGACGAGTTCAGCATCACGGGGGTTGTCTTCAACGTGGAGTATTTTGAGCGTGATGGGCATGGGAGTCTCAGGGCTGAAAGGGTGACTGGGAGCCGCGGGGCGGTTCGTTGAGCATGGCCCAAAAAGCGCCGACCACCTTCACGGCCTCGATGAATTCATGGAAGTTCAACGGCTTTACCACGTAGGCGTTGACGCCGAGCTGGTAGCTCCGGACGAGATCCTGTTCCTCGCGCGACGAGGTCATCATCACCACGGGAATAACCCTGAGCCGGGGATCGGCCTTGATGTCGCGCAACACCTCCAAGCCGTCCACCTTGGGCATTTTCAGGTCGAGGAGGATGACTGCCGGATCGGAGCCGTCGCGCCCGGCAAACTGGCCCCGGCGGTGCAGGTAATCCAGCGCCTCGGCGCCGTCGCGCAAGGTAACGAACTCGTTGGCAAGGTGATATTGCTCCAGCGCTTCGAGGGCCAGTTCGGTATCGCGCGGGCTGTCGTCAACGAGAAGGATGTGTTTGGGTTTCATAAAGAGATTGGACCCGCTGGCAGCGGTGCTTGTGCGTCTTGGAGCGTAAAATAAAAGGTGGCGCCGGCATCGAGCTGGCCCTCGGCCCAGGTGCGGCCGCCGTGCCGGCCGACGATGCGGCGCACGTTCGCGAGGCCAATGCCGGTGCCTTCGAACTCGTCCGCCCGATGCAGCCGTTGGAAAACACCGAAGAGCTTGTCGGCATATTTCATGTCGAAGCCCGCGCCGTTGTCCCGCACGAAGAACACGATGCGATCGCCGTCCGCGCCGGTGCTGCCCACCTCGATCTCCGCCACGGGCCGCTTGCGGGTGTATTTCACGGCGTTGCCCAGCAGGTTGACGAACACCTGGCGCAGCATCGCCGCATCGGCGCGCACTCGCGGCAGCGGCGCGATATTCCAACGGATTTCGCGACCCGCCGCTTCCGGCGCGAGCCCTTCGCGAACTTCGTCCACCAGCGCGTTCGGATCTATTTCGGTCTCCCGCATCTCCGCCCGGCCCATGCGGGAGAACGATAACAGGTCGTCGATCAACATGCCCATTTCACGCGCGGCCTCGGCGATGGTCCGGAGATAGCGCCGGCCTTTTTCCGACAATTTGTCCTGCGCGTCGCGATCCAGCATTTCGACATAACCCTGGACGTGCCGCAGCGGCGCGCGCAGGTCGTGCGACACGGAATAGGAAAATGCCTCGAGCTCCTTGTTGGCGGCTTCCAACTGCGCGGCCCGCTGCTCGAGCACGTTGTTCAACGCGCGGATCTGTTGATCAATCCGACGGACCTCCGTCACGTCGCGCGCGGTCGCATACATGAATCCGCCGTGCGGCACCGAACGCCACGAAAGCGTGCGCCAGGTGCCGTCCTTGTGCCGGTAACGATTATCAAATTGCAGGACCTTTTCGCCCGCTTTCATCTGTCGTTCGACCTCGCGTTCCGTGGCCTCGCGATCGTCGGGATGCACCTGCTCCAGATAGGGCGTGGCCAGAAATTCCTCGATGGACATCCCGAGGATGTCGGTGACCGCCGAACTCACGCGTTTGAAGTAGCCGTCGCTACCCGAGATGCAGAGGAAATCCAGCGACAGGTCGAAAAACCGATCCAAGTGCGCCTGCGCGCGGCGACTCTCGGTGACATCGCGAAACACCAGCACGACGCCGAGGATGTGTCCCTCCGCATCGCGAATCGGCGCGGCGCTGTCGGCAATCGCCCGCTCCTCGCCGTCGCGGGCAATGATCGACGTCTGGCTGGCGAGGTCATGGACTTCGCCCGTCGCCAGCACCTTTTCCACCGGGATCGGCGCGGGAGCGCGCGTCTCTTCGTGGATGATGTTGAAAACCTCGGCCACGGGTCGGCCGCGCGCCTCCGCCTGCGTCCAGCCGGTGATTTTCTCCGCCACGGGATTCAACAGCGTGACTCTGCCTTGCGTGTCGGTCGCCAGCACGCCGTCGCCGATCGAATGCAGCGTGACCGCGAGACTTTCCTCGCTGCGGCGCAACGCCACGGTCAGTCGCGATTGCACCGCGATTTCGCGCCGCAACCGCAGGAAAACCGCCACGAGGATCACCACGCTGGCCACCAATCCGGAGCCGAGTGCCAGCAAGGTCTTGGCCGTGTCGGTGTCGGTGCGAATGCGCCGTTCATCCAAGAGGCGTTCTTCCTCCGTGACGGCCGCGGCCACCTCGTCACGAAGCGCGTCCATCACTTCCTTGCCTTCACGAGCGGCCGCCAGCGCTGCCTCGGTCACCGTCGCGCCCTGCCTGCGCAATTCAATTTGCCGTCCGGAAGCCCGCAGCTTGGCCGTCACCCATTTTTCCAATCGCACCAGGCGTTCCCGCTGCTGCGGATTGTCCGCAACCAGTCGTTGCAATCCATGCAGATGCTCTTCCGCCAGCGCGGGGGCCGGCCCAGCCGGCTCCAAAAATTGTTCGTCTCCCGTGAGCAGGAAGCCCCGCGTGCCCGTCTCCAAATCCTGCATCACCAGCAGCAACGCATCGAATTTCGCCAGCACCTGGTGCGTGTGGATGACGTGCCGGTTGCTGTCCGCAAGCCGCTGGATGTTGCGCAGCACCGCGCCACTCAGCAGCAGCAAGAGAAACAACGCGACCACGAAACCGATGATCAGGCCGTAACGCCGCGCCTGGCCGGTCAACCGGGCGCCCACCGTGAGGAACACCCCGGTGCCGAGCAGCAGAAACGTGACACCGGTCGGTGCCGCCATCGAGGTGAAGGGGCCGAAGGCGTCCAGCATGGGTATGCTGTAGAGCGTCCCGGCGAAAGCCACGACCGCCACGCCGCACGCGGCGAGGGCGAGCACCGAGATGACGCCGATCCGCCGCGTGCCCAGCAGCAGCAGCGCGGTGCCCAGCAGCACGAAATTCACCGCCGACGGCGCGGCCATGCGCCCGGGATGCACGGTGCCGACGGGATTCTCCACATCGCGGATGATCCATTCGTCCACGCCCCAGTTTTGCCCCGCGGGATATTGGAGCAGGACAATGAGACCCAAAACCGTCACCACCCCGGCGAGCACGCGCACGAGCGGACGGAGTCTGCGCCGCTTGGCGAAGCCGAGCGAGAGCCCCAAAAGGAGAAACCCGATGGCTGTGTTGGCCTTCATTTCGATCTGTCCCGGCACCGGATTGCGAAGCGTCGGCAAATCGGCCACCCATCCGACCAAGACCAAAGCCCCGATGGCGGCCACGACCCAGCCCAATCCGACTGCGAGCAAGCTGTCCGGCTCAGCGGAGAATCTCTCCCGGTTCTCGAGTTTGGGAGATCGTTCTCGCTCGCTGGGGTGCGACGGTTTCATGGAATTTCCTGAATGCAACAAACGTGCCGACGCGGTGACGCCGTGAGGCAGCCCGTGGATTTCGCAGAAATTATCGAGCGTGACGGCATTTGCCGCCGGCCCGGGGAGGTAACTTGCGCAACCATGCACAGACGCGGTCGCTTGCGCAACCCGGTTTTCAAATCACGGACTGTCCGCCACCGCACAAAAAGCGGTTCAACGGAATCCAAACCGACCTTTACCAAAACCCGGCGAAAGCGCGCCGCGATGCACGACGCGCGCGCATCAATCGTGCTTCTGCCAGTCGAGCTTGTGGGCGTCCACCCAGCGGTAGTGGTCGGCGTATTTCAGGCCGGCCGACGAAGATTCGTCGAGGACCACCGTGGCGCGTTCGTGCCACTGGAGCATCGAGGCCGGACAGATCGCAGCGAGCGGACCTTCCACCATAGCGGTTACCGCGCGACATTTCGCCGGGCCGAAGGCCAGCAGCAGCAACCGCCGCGCGTCCATGATCGTGCCGACGCCCATCGAGATGGCGTGGCGGGGCATCTTGGAAAAATCGCCGAAGACCGCACTGTTGTCGCGCAGCGTCTGCTCCGACAGGATTTTGATCCAAGTGCGGCCGCGCAACGAGCCGGTCGGCTCGTTGAACCCGATGTGGCCGTTGCGACCGAGACCGAGCAGCTGCAGGTCAATGCCGCCCGCCGCCTCGATGCGCTTTTCATAATCGCGACACTCGGCATGCAGGTCGGACGCCGTGCCGTCGGGCACATGCGTGCGCTTCTGGTCGATGTTGATGTGTTTGAAAAAATTCTCGCGCATGAACCAGCGGTAGGACTGGTCGTGCGTGGCGGGCAGGCCGACGTATTCGTCGAGGTTGAAAGTCGTCACGCGACCGAAATCGAGGCCCTCGTTCCGGTGCATGCGGATCAGCTCCGTGTAGAGCTGGAGCGGGGTGCGACCCGTCGCGAGACCGAGCACGCAGTCGGGTTTCTCACGGACGAGCTTCGCGACGATGCGGGCGCCAAGCGCGCAGCCGGCATCGGCATTGGGTTGGATGAGGACTTCCATGGTGGAACGGAGGATTAATGGTTAAAGTATTCGAAGCCAACCCGGGCGTTTCGTCCCGCCAGTCGATCCAACACACCCCGCCCTGCCGGGCACCCCTCTTGATAGAGGGGATTCAGGCCTCGCCGATCCAAACTCCCCTCTATGAAGAGGGGTGGCGCGTAGCGCCGGGGTGTGCAGGGCAGACATGGGAGAGTGGTTGGAGATTTTCGACCTCTGGCGTTTGAAGTTTCTCGGTGCTAGGCGCGCGATGATGTTTCACGCAACGCGAGCGCGTAGAGCAACCAAGCACCGTGCGGAATCCATTGCTCGCCCCAGCGCCAGTTTTGCGCGGGATCATCAGCCTGCGGCGCGGGCGCGAAAGCGATGTCGTTCTCGTCGGTGAAACCACTCGTGATGCCGTTGCAGACGCCGCCGGGCGCGTTGTCGTAGGGCGGAGAATAGACCGGGTTGTTCCGTCCCCGACCCTGCAGCATGCAGCGATCGAAGGGATTCGCACCGAGAATCCAATCGGTCCAGCGACGCCCGGCGACAGCGGGCGCGGGATCATTCGTCGCCAGGCTCACGCCGTGCGCCGCGGCGGCGAGCGAAGCGAGGCGGGCGTTTTCGCCCTGCCACCAATAACCCGAAGGATTGTCGTGCGGATAAAACCACTGCACGCGCCCGGCCGTGCCGGATGTTTTCACCCAGTGCGGCGGGTAGCCGAAGGGATTGTTCCGTCCCTGCCCAAGTGCGAGCTGCGCGCGCATGAGCTCCGCCGCGAGCGTCCGGGCGGCGGGCGCGCGCGCGTGTTGCGGCTGGGTGTCGGCGAAACGCAGCAACGCGACGAGCGGGAGCCCGGCATCGCTGGCGTGAAACCACGAGCGCTCCCCCGCCCCATCGGCGGCCAGCCACACGGTGCCGTCGGTTTCGCGACGGCGTTTTGCCAGGTTGGTCAGACGACGTTCGATCTCGGTCGTGATCGTGGCGTCCGGCGCGGCGGCTTGGAGTTCCACGGCAGCCAGCAACGCACAGGTGTCGTCGATGATGTTTTCCGTGCCATCATCGAGGTAGGCGAGGCCGTGCTGCTGGAGATGCGCAAAGCCTTTCTGCGCGGCAGCCAGATAATCGGCGCCGCGAAATTCGTCGCCGTCACCGAGCGTTGAAGCGAGTGCCAGCGCGGCGGCGGCCATGCCTCCACCCTGCCGCCAGCCGGCTTGGTAATCGGTGTATTTGTCGCCCTTCTGCGTCCGATATGAACAGAGCTCGCGCGCCGCGGGATCCTTTGACCAGCGGTCGAACACCGTCACGTGCCAGAAGCCTGCGGGATCCTGCATGCGCACGAGCCAGTCGGCTCCGTGCAAGGCCTCGGCCTGGATGCGTTCGAGAAAATACGGTGCCGCTCCCGCTGCGCGAAAAAGATGCCACGCCCGCGCCAGCACCCACACGACGAGCGGCGTCTGCTGCGGGTTCATGAAATTCGCATACGAGAGATGACTCAGGTATTTGCTGGTGTCACCCGACGCATCGAACCAACCGCCATGCACGTCGCGCTCCGCGCCATCGCCCACCCGCTTCGCGCGCCGGTCAGCGCGATCATAGATGCCGGCGCACCGCTGGCCTTTGAGGTAGAAAAGAATGTCCGACACGAGCGCCTGCCCGAACAGGTTCGCCGCGATGTCGAAGCCTTCGCTTTGGCCTGCCGCGTCCGCGGTGCTCCAGCGCAGCGCATAGCGCCCCGGCGTGCGCACTTCGCTCACATCCACGCGCCACCACGGACCGACCGACCAGCCGGCGACGGCGCCGACGAACTCCGCCGAACCGCGCCAAACCTCGGCACCGCCGGGCAGCGCCACGAGCGCGAGTTCGCGCCAGGCCGTTTTCTCCGGCGCCTCGATGAGCAACACCTTCTCGGCGTCCGGCGCGTAACCAATGTGATTGAAGAGAACTTTCATGGGTCCGCCTGCTTTATTGTTTGTCCTCCGGCAGCGAGGCGAGCACGAGAAAGAGCACGGCGTCGGCCTGCGCGGTGATGGTCGCTTCCTGACACATGAAATCGGTGTCGTTGTCGAAGAACACACCGGCCGGCGTGTTGAAGCGATGGAACGGATCGTCAGGCGAAATCTTGAACCACTTGCTGAGCTCGTCGTGGAGCTTGCGCCGGCCGGGACCTTCCGAGAGCGCGCCGTTGGGAAACAGTTTCACCGTCTTGTAAACCGGACTGTAGAGATGGCGCAGGGTGTTGGGCAGTTGCTCGTCGAACAGAAACGAGACGCCCCAGTTGTTGCGGCCGAAAGTGTAATCCACGATGTTCCAGAAAAGCGCGTCGTGCTCCGGGAGCGGACCATGGCGGCGCGCGGTTTCGCGGGTGGCGTTGGCGATGCCGACCCAGCGGGCGAGGCTGCCCCACACATAGCCGGTCGGCAGGCCCCAAGGCGCCCCGCGCGTGCGCGCGTGCGTCACATACCGGTCCATTTCATCGAGCAAACGCTGCCTGGCGGACGCGTCGTGCGCCGCGAGCGCATCGTTGGCCAGCCAGTTCCAGTCGCCCCAGCCCACTTCTTTCGCGGCGGGCGGTGCGTAGGCCTTGGCCTGATCGAGGTAGGTTTCGTCTTCCGTCAGGGCAAACAACTCCGTCGCGGCGACGGCCATCTGGTCCGTCGGATCGGGATCGCGGTAGAAATCGTTCACCTTGTCGCGCTCGAAAGCCGTGGGCACGGTGTCGTCCGCGAGGGCGCGCTCGTAGATTTTTCGCGCCATCACGCTGTAGCGCGCCATGTCGTCGGTCCGGCCGATTTCGCCGAAGGTGCGCGCGCCGAGCGCGAGCGCGGCGGCGGCGGCGCCCATGTGAACGCGCGACAATGCGCAGAGCGCCGGGCGTTTGCCGTCGAGTTTGTCCTCGTGCGGCAGGCGCAGGCCCTGGCTGTGATCCTCGGCGTTGGCGACTTGGATGATAAACGTGTCGTCGTCGGGATGGACCTTCATCAGGAACTCCAATCCATGCCGCGCCTCGTCGAGCACATCGGGCAGCGCGTGGCGGCCGCGCGCAGGGCCGAAGAGCTCCGGTTTCAGCCGGTAAGCCATCAACAAGTGGTAGGTCGTGGCGGCTTGGTTGAGCGTGAACTTGATGTAGTCGCCGGCGTCATACCAACCGCCGAGCGCATCCACCGTGCGCGCGGGCTCGGCGGGTTTCCATTGGCCGTTGGCCGGATCGCCATCGGGCACCCACACCGGTGCGCGAGCGTCGCCGGGATGGGACAGCGGGCGAAAACCCGTGTCGCGTGAACCCGAACGCGCCCGCCGCAAGTGGAGCAAGGGCAACGGCACCATCCGTTCGTAGGGCGCAGTCGCGATGCGGAACTTCGCGGGCGCGGCGCCGGGCGTGACAAACACGTAGTCGCCCGGCTCCTTCAGCGCGCTGAAATCAACGGCGTGGTTGAACGCAAACGGCGTGTGGTCGCCTGCGCCGGTTGCACTGGCACCGAATTGCCCGCCGAACACGAGGCGTCCGTTGCGCGTGATGGTCCATTCCCGGCCGGTGAGATCGACGCCGCTCAGCGCCAGCAGCGATTTGGGCTGGGCCGGGGCAAACCCGGCCTGGTTCCATCGCAGGAAAATCTCCGCCTGAACGGGAGCAAAAAGCTCCGCCTGCAACGGGGCGGCCAGCGACAACAAGGCCGTGAAGAAGAGCGCGAGGTGACGCTTCATGTCCGGTCACTGTGCGGAGCGCGATGCGCGCGTGCAAGCTCCACCACAGCCAGTTGCATTACTTGCGCGGGTCGGTTGCACCCGGCTTGCAGCGACTTTTATCGAAAAATTTCCGCGAATCTCCCTCGTGGTGATTGAGCTCGCCATCTCCCCCCTTGACGCGGCTTTCACGCAATCGTTTCATCACAGACGCATGTGCGCCAAAGCCTCCACCCCCGTCAAATACAAGCGTGTCGTCCTGAAGCTCAGCGGCGAAGTTCTCCGCGGCAAAGGCAGCGAAACCATTGACGCCGCCATCCTTGAGCGGATGTGCGAACAGGTGAAGGAAATCCACGACCTCGGCGTGCAGGTGTGCGTCGTCATCGGCGGCGGTAATATTTTCCGCGGCCTGCAGGGCGCGAAGCGCGGCGTGGATCGCACCACCGGCGACTACATGGGCATGCTCGCCACCGTCATCAACGGCCTCGCGATCATGGACTGCCTCGAAAAGATGGGCGTGAAGACCCGTGTGCAATCGGCCATCCCGATGAACCAGATCGCCGAGCCCTTCATCATGCGCCGCGCCATCCGCCACCTTGAGAAGGGCCGCGTCGTCATCTTCGTGGCCGGCACGGGCAACCCGTATTTCTCCACCGACACGACCGCCGCGCTCCGTGCGTCCGAACTCCACGCCGACATCATCATGAAGGCCACCAAGGTGGACGGCATCTACGACAAGGATCCGAAGAAACACGCCGACGCCGTCAAATACGAGGAACTCACCTTCATCGACGCCCTCAAACAGCGCCTCAATGTGATGGATTCCACGGCGTTTTCGCTCTGCCTCGACAACAATGTCCCAATCCTCGTCTTCAACCTCGAAGACGAGCACGCCATCCGCAAAGCCGTCGGCGGCGAAAAGATCGGCACCCTTGTGCACAGCTGACGTGAACCAGGAGCTGTCAGCCATCAGCTTTCAGCCAAACGCCCTCTTCACTTCCAACCTCCCTTTTTGTCTTTTAGCTGATTGCTGACCCCTGATAGCTGAGAGCTTCCCCTTATGAGCAACGCCACCCTCTCCGACGCCCAGGCCCGCATGAAAAAAGCCGTGGATCACACGCTCCACGAGTTTTCCACCATCCACACCGGCAAGGCTTCGCCCGCCATGGTCGAGTCCGTGCAGGTCGAGGCCTACGGCTCCATGATGCCGCTGAAGGGCTGCGCCGCCATCACCACGCCCGACCCGCGCATGATCCAGATCCAGCCCTGGGACAAAGCCCTGCTCCGGCCGATCGAGAAGGCCCTCCAGATGGCCAACATTGGCGTCAACCCCATCGTGGACGGCTCCCTCGTCCGCCTGCCTTTCCCCGATCTCTCCAAGGAGCGCCGCCAGGAATTTGTGAAAACCGCCCACCGCCTCGCCGAGGAAGGCCGCGTCGCTGTCCGCCACGTGCGTCGCGACGCCATGGAGGCCGCCAAGAAACTCAAGAAGGACGGCAAGATTTCCGAGGACGACGAAAAGCGCCTCGAGAAGGACGTTCAGGCTGCGACAGACAAAGCCATCAAAGACATCGACACCGCCGTCGCCGGCAAAGAGAAGGAACTGATGACCGTGTGACCGCAACGGTCACACGAAGCGGCAAGTAACAAGGGTCCAGCGCCAGGAAGGGGAACCTTTCGGAGGACTCGCGTCCCTGCGAGCCGCGTTGTTGTAGGGCGGGATTTCCAAATCCCGCCTTTTTTCATTCCTTGTTTGTCATCCTGAGCCGCGCGAAGGATCCAAGTGACTTGTCTTCGCGAGGCCCGCAGTAGCGGGCTGGGGTGATCCAGCTGGATTGCTTCGTCGCTCCGCTCCTCGCAATGATGGTCTTGTGGCGTTCACATGATACGCGACACACCCCGTCGCTAACGGGCACCCCTCTTAATAGAGGGGGACTCAAACCTACGCTGCGAAAATCCCCTCTATTAAGCCGGAACCATGCAGTTGAACCTGATCACACTCGGTGGCGAGAATCTCTATGGTGATGCTGTGGGCAGCCCGCTTGCGGGCGCATTTCCAGGGCGCGCGCAAGCGCGCTGACCCACATCCCGCTGCATAGTTCGGGATCAAGAGGGGTGGCGCGAAGCGCCGGGGTGTGTGCTCGGTCCGCGAATAAGATAAAACCTCCGTCCTCCGTTCTCCGTCCTCCGCCTTACTTCCCCCGAATCGCCGCCATCACCAACTCGCCGATTTGCTCCGCGCGCGCCCGACCCGGGATGTGCTTGGCGAAAACCACCGAGAACTTCGGCTGACGTCCGAGCTGCTCGATCAATTCCGGCGGCGGCGGCCGGCCGGTCTTTTTCGCCTGCGCCTCCATCTGGTGCCGCAGCTTGCGCGCGAGAAACGATTCGCTGGCGCCGGGGATTGCGGCATCCGCGCCCTCGGCGCCGACCAACTTCAGTCGGAAATACTGGCTCTCACCGGAAGACATGGCTTTTTCCGGGCGCACCGCCGCGACTTCTGTGCGCGGCACGCGCACGACCTTCGTGCCCCACGGACGCGGCTTCGTCACCACCACCTCGGTTTGTTCGATCCGCAATTCGTAGCGGTCGCACCACACGTCGGCCGCGAACAGCGCCATGATCAGCGCAAAGAAAATTGTGATGCCCCACACCGGCCCCGGCACGCCCTCCATCAGAAACCACGCGAACAATCCAACAAAACCCAGCATTATCACCGCCGTGGTGAACCGGGTGCCCGGCAAATGGCGCGCCGTGAAGTGAAACCTGTCCACCTCGTGCCGCACGCCGCACGCGGCCAGCGCTGCGCCATCGAGTTTCTGCATCTCGTATTCTTCGAGCATCGGCGCACCTGTCTCCGGCGGTGCGGCGGTCTCGCCGGTCGCAAAGACCGGCACGTCGAACTGCGTGGCGAAATCCACGCCCGGCGTAGCGGCCGAGGCCGCGAGCCGCCACACGATCTCATTGTTGCGATCACTGTCGTCGGTGCCGGGCTGGCCGGCGGGAATGTAGAAGAGCACCGGGATGCGCGTGCCGCCGGCGCCGGTCACCCACTTCTCGCGGGAAATGAGTTCCTCGCGCTCCCACAGCACGTTCTCCGTCGTGCGCCGGTTCTTGCCGCTGCCGCGCGTCTCGCGGCGAATGCACTTCAACGAGAGCCGCGGTTCGGCCTCGGGCACCACGCGCGCCGGCACCTCGATGACGCCGCCGAGGTAACCGCCGATCACGCCCGGCAGTCCCGACGGCACGAAACGCGTGCGCCCGTATTTGCGATGACGCACGGTCTGATAGATCGCCGCCCACAACAGACCGAGGCCTACCAACGGAAACAAAAGGATGAAATACGCGGCCTTCGTGTTCGGCGGATGCAGGATGATCGCCACCGTCGCGGGAATCGCGATGGCGTTCCAAAAAACCGCGAAGATCCACATGCCGACCGCCGCCGCCGCCGTGCTCGCCTCGATGGCGGGCTGCTGCCACTTCTTTTTCCATTTCCACGGCTGATTGGGAAATTGTGCGCGTCGCTCCGCCTCGGCCGCTGCTTCGCGCACCGCACTGCGGGCGAACCGCAGATACGCCAGCGAACCGGCCGTCAGCACCGCGCCGAGAACGCCCGGCACAACCGCTTCGGCCCGGACTCGACCACCCGCGCGTTGCCACTGGCTCACGCCGAGCCCGAGCAATCCCAGCCCGGCCGCCAGCAGGATGACAAACAGCACATACCCGCATCCCATGCTCGGCTGAACGCTCTTGGCTGACATGCCCCGAGCCAAGCGCCCCGCTCATCCTGAGTCGAAGCGATTCTGGTGTAGGGCGGGGTCTCGGAACCCCGCCTTTTCTTAGGTTATTTTTTCGAAGGCGGCATTCGGAGATGCCGCCCTACAGTTCAGTCATGCCGGAGCGCGAGCACCTGAGACGCCTTTCCAACGTCTGGATCAGGCATCCCATTTATTTTTTGACCGCTTGCACCGATCGACGTCGCCCTCTCCTGACCCGCCAAGGGATACCAGACATACTCACCTCTTCGTGGTGCTCATCATCACGACTCAATGGCTGGACGATTGGTCGTTACGTGGTGATGCCCGACCATGTGCATTTTTTCGCACAGCCTGCCTCGGAGGCCAAATCATTGAGCAGTTTCATGCGCGATTGGAAGCGCTGGACCGGCGGCGAGATTGCCCGCACCCAAGCTCTCTATCCGCCAATCTGGCAACGTGAGTTCTTCGACCATGTGCTGCGCTCCGTCAGCAGCTACGACCAAAAGTGGGGATATGTCCGTGAGAATCCCGTGAGAGCTGGACTGGCGGCCCGACCCGAGGATTGGCCGCATTCGGGGGAATGCGAGCAACTCCACTTCAGGTTGTAGGGCGGGATTTTCAAATCCCGTCACGGGAAAGGCGGGGTTCGGAGACCCCGCCCTACACCGAGGGCTGCGAGAAATTCCGATCTGTGACGAACTGGGTTGCGCAAGTGCAACCCTTCCAACGGCACTTTGCGCTCTGTAGGGCGGCATCTCCGAATGCCGCCTCGAACGCGATATGATGAGCGCGTCGCGAAAAGGCGGGATTTGAAAATCCCACCCTTACAACTCACCGCCAATCATACCGCACGCGGTAGCTGACCGTCACCTCGCTGTCGGCGGGCACGGTGACGCGGAACTCGATGTTCTGCGCGTCCGTCTTCTCGAAGTTGTGCGACTTGTCCACAATCGCCCAATTGATCCAGCGATAGAGTCGCTCGGTCACGCGCACCTCGACGGGCTCGGTCTTGCGGTTGCGCAACTTGATCTCGAAAGCCTCTTCCATCTGGTCCTGACGATTGCTCATCTGGAAATCCGTGCGCTTGCGCTCGCCGACGATGTCAAACGCGTCGCCCGTGTAGATGCGCACCGTCTCGTTCTTCGGCGTGTGGTCGATCAGGTTCTCACCGGTGAACTCCAGGCGACCGTCGGCGTCATCCTGACGGTAGAAACGCGTGCGCCCTTTCGGCAGCGGCAGGCCGAGGCCATTCGCCTCGCTGTTTTCAAATTCGCGCATAACCCACACCTTCGGGTTCGACTGCGTGCCGTAATCGGGCTGCTGGCGAATCATCTGCTCGTTCCAGCCGCGGTATTGCTGGCCGATGCTGGCGCCGTTGTAGATGTAGAGCGTCTTCGCCTTCACTCCCGTCGCGCGGATGAACTCGACCTGCTTGGTCTCGCGATTGCGCAGCGTCACGGGCCGGGCCAGTGAATAAAGGTGGAATTCGTCGAAGGATTTTTCGGTGACCTGCGGGCCCATGGCGTCCATGGCAAGTTCCGCGCGAGCCGCCATCGCATACTTCGCGCGGCCTTCCTCCGGCTGCAGTTTGCTCACGTCGCCGGCCATGAGCTTGATGGCGGTGTTGTCGAATTGTTTGCCGCTCTGATTGTCGATCGTCACCCAGCCAGTGATGTCGAGCGTGTCGCCTTTCTCGGGAGCGATGAGATTGTAGGACGCTTCCCAACTCATGCCGCCGGTGATGTAGCCGAGTTCGGCCTCGAGCTTCGCGGGCTTGTCGGTGGCGAGCGACCACGCGAGCTGCGGCTTGAGGATGGAGTCGTCGCTCAGTGCGGGAAACAGCGGTTCGCCGGGCAGCGAGAAGCGCAGCTTGCCGTCCACCTCGATGATCGGCTGGCCCATGCCGCCGCCCCAGTTGCCCATCACCTGCTGGCGCTGCATGAACTCACGACCATAACGCTGCATGCCCGCGTAATTGGGCTGGTAACCGCTGCGAATGACTTTGCCACGCACGGTGTATTCCTTGCCTTCGTTGGTGCGCACGAGGAAGTCCAGTTCCTTGCCCTCGTAGAACGACAGTAGCAGCGGCTGCGAAATCGTGTCGGCCCGGTAATTCTGCTCCAACACGCGCAAGGCCACCTTGCCAGCGGGATCGCGCAGCACCACCGAGTCGGGCTCGAGGTGCATCGTCGCGCCGGAGAAAGTCACTTGGGTGATGCCCGCCTTGAGGTCGAGCGGCAGGCGCTCGCGCACGACGGCAAAGTTCTGGTTGTAGATCGTCAGGGCCGTGGCCGGCACCTCGGTGCGGGCGGCGACCGGCAGAGTGGCGACGGCCAAAGCGGCCGCGGCGAGGAGAGCACGCAGGGTCTTCATGATGGGCATAGGATGGTTGTCCTGTGACCTACGCACGAGCCGGGAGTTTCTTAGAAAGACCATTTAACCACGGATGAACACAGATGGTCACAGATTTGCGGAGGAGGTATCGCGGATCCCGCTGGATTGTTGTAGGGCGGCATCTCCGAATGCCGCCAAAAGCTGAGGCGGGGTTGCTTCGCCATCTCCGCCGAGTCTCCGTCCGTGTATTCCGCGGTTACCCAGTCCGGTTTTCCATCTGTGTGAATCCGTGTTCATCGGTGGTTAACCCGCCTTTTGTCTTCCCCCTTCTTCCTTCTTCCTTCTGCCTTCTGCCTTCAACGTGTCCGACTTCATCCTAGATTCTCCCGACCACCCGCACGTGCCCGCCGGCGTTCCGCCGATCGACTTCCGCGCGGCCCTCAACGACGAGCAATTCGCCGCCGTCACGGCCGAGCCGGGTCCGCTTCTCGTGCTCGCCGGCGCAGGCTCGGGCAAAACCCGCACGCTCACCTACCGCGTCGCCTACCTGCTCTCCAAGGGCGTGAAGCCCGGCGAAATCCTCCTCCTCACCTTCACCAACAAGGCCGCCAAGGAAATGCTCCACCGCGTGCAGGATCTCACCGGCATCGAGCCGGGTCGCTTCTGGGGCGGCACGTTTCACTCCATCGGCAACCGTGCGTTGCGCATGTTCGGCGAATCCATCGACCTGCCCAAGAACTTCACCATTCTCGACGCCGACGAATCCGAAACCCTCCTCAAGCAAGCCGTCGAGGCCAAGGACAAGACCTTCTTCAAGGAGAAGACCAACCCCCGCCCCGGCCCGCTCTTCAGCGTCCTCTCCCTCGCCCGCAACACCCAGCTCTCCCTCGCCGAGACGGTCCAGCGCAACTTCCCGCAATACGCCGAGATCGCCGACCTGCTGCCCGACTTCGCCAAGGCTTACGACGCCAAGAAGCGCGAAGACAAGGTCTGCGATTACGACGATCTGCTCGAACTCTGGCTCCGCCTCCTCACCGACGCGCCCGACGTCGCCCAGTATTTCAACCACCGCTTCCGCCACGTGCTCGTGGACGAATACCAGGACACCAACACCATCCAGGCGCAGATCGTGGACAAACTCGCCGGCCACCACCGCGTGATGGCCGTGGGCGACGATGCGCAGTGCATCTACTCGTGGCGCGGCGCCGATTTCGAAAACATCATGACGTTCCCCGACCGGCACGAGGGCACCGTCATCCATCGCATCGAAACCAATTACCGCTCGACGCCCGAGATCCTCACCTTCGCCAATGGCGTGCTCAACGCCCAGCCCAAGGGCCGCCACTTCGACAAGGAACTCCGCGCCGCCCGCAAGCACGGCCAGAAACCCGCCGTCATCCAGGCCATGGACGACAAGGAGCAGGCCGCTTTCGTCCTCAAGCGCATCCACACGCTCATCGAGGAGGAGGGCGTTTCGCCCAACGAGATCGCCGTGCTCTACCGCTCACACTTCCTCGCCCTCGAGATGCAGCTCGCGCTCACCCGCGCCGGCATGCCCTACACCATCACCAGCGGCGTGAAGTTCTTCGAGCGCCAGCACGTGCGCGACCTCATCGCCGTGCTCAACTTCGTCTATAACCCGTCCAACACCTCGGCGTGGAACCGCATCGCCATCCTCCTGCCCAAGGTCGGCGAGAAGGGCGCGCAGAAGATCTACGCCGCCGCCCTCGACCATGCGCACCTCATGCAGCAGAACTTCGTGGACGCCCTCGCCACCGACGACGTGGCCAGCAAGGTCCCGAAGGACGCCAAGCCCGACTGGCCCAACTTCTGTGCCTCGCTCCGCCAGGTTTACGACGCGATGAACGACCAGAAGCCGAGCGACGCCGTCGAGGTCGCGATTGATGGCTGGTATGGCGACTACATGAAGGGCGAATACGCCGACTACACCGACCGCGTCGAGGAGTTGAAGGGTCTCATCGGCTTCGCCGCGCAGTTCACGCAGATGTCGGAGTTCCTCGCCCAGATCATGCTCCTCAACGGCGAGACCAGCGAGAAGCAGATCGATCACGACCAGGAGTCCATCAAGCTCACGACGATCCACCAGGCCAAAGGCCTCGAATACGACGTCGTCTTCCTCATCGGCGCCGCCGAGGGCCAGTTCCCCGGCTACCGCACGATCGAGAGCGGCGACTTCGAGGAAGAGCGCCGCCTCTTCTACGTCGCCGTCACCCGCGCCAAGAACGAGCTCTACATCACCTACCCCCGCGTCGCCTCCCGCCCCGGCCCGGGTGGAATGATGTTACAACCGACGCGTTTCCTCCAAGAGCTACCGAGCGACCTCTACGACGAGTTGCGGATCAAACGCAGTTTCGGCTGGTAAGCTGTAGGAGGGGCTTTACGCCCCGACGGTAGAGGGCGTTGCCCCCAACGCGCTTGGTAGAGGGCGGTTGCCCTCAACCGCCCTTTTCGCCCCAAACCCCGGGTTTGACGTCCCCCACCCCCTCGTTTCTATTTCCCGCGTGAGCACTGTGCAGGAAATCGAAGCCGCGATCGAGCGCCTCGACGTGAAGCAGCAGATGCAATTGCTGCACGACCTGCCGACGAAACTGAAGATTTCGCCGGAGAATCTGGCCGCGCTCAAGAACGCCAAATCAGCCTTTGCCTTCTGGGACAATCCCGATGACGCCGTTTGATAGGCTCACCGACTTGTGAATCATCAATTCCCGATGCAACCCCAACGCAAATTCAGCGAAATTCTCGAGGAGGCCCGGGGTCTGCCCTACAGCGAACGCGCCGAACTCATCGAGCAGTTGATCGCCGACGCCGCCAAGGACATCGACCCCGAGATCGAAAAAGCCTGGGGCGATGAAGCGCTCCGCCGGCTCAAGGAAATCGAGGATGGCAAGGTGCAGATGATCCCCGGAGAGGTGGTTGCAGCCAAACTGCGGAAGATCCTCGGCCGAGAGTGAAGCCTCACGCCCTTCATCCCGAGGCCGATGCGGAATATGAAGAGGCCGTCCGGCATTACGCTTCAGTCGCACCGGAGCTAGGCAACAGGTTCTATGACGAGATTGAACGCCTGATCGCCGATGCGAGCCGCACACCCCGCACTTTCCGCTACATCCGCAAGCCCGCCCGCCGGCATTTCACCCGCGAGTTTCCCTACGGCATAATCTACGTCGAACGCCCCGACGACATCTGGATCCTCGCTGTCATGCCCCTTCGCCGTAAACCCAGCTACTGGCAACACCGTCTCACCCCGCCATGAAGCGACGCCGCAAAATCCAGCCCCCGGTTTTCGACGCCGACGGCTATCAGACCAACATCAAGGATCTGAACGGCACTCCCCTGCCCGACCTCACCAAGGTGCAGGCTGTGTCCTTTTGGGGCGCCGGCCGCAAGGCTTCGGGTCGTCAGCCCGTGCTACTACGCCTCACGCCCAAAACGGTCCGTAGCCTCCGCGCCGCCGCCCGCAAACAAGGCAAGACCATATCCGAAGTAGCCGAAGAACGCCTCGTGGTCGCTTGAGGAAGAAACGACAATATCATCAATGAAAAGCACCCGCAAACTCGACGCCCGCACGAAAGGGATCAACGCCGCCATGCGTCGTGCGGCCAAGGCCGCCAAAGCGCGTGCCCGCGCCACGGGCACCAAGCTTTACTTCATGCGCGACGGTAAACTCGTCGCCGAGACCCCTTGATCGGCGCCGCCGAAGGCCAGTTCCCCGGCTACCGCACGATCGAGAGCGGCGACTTCGAGGAAGAGCGCCGCCTCTTCTACGTCGCCGTCACCCGCGCCAAGAACGAGCTCTACATCACCTACCCAAGAGTCGCCTCCCGCCCCGGCCCCGGCGGTAATCGGCTCCGCAAGGTGCTTCGGGGGTCGGCTAATCGCCGACCGACAACTGAACTTACCTGCTTACCAGCGGCGATTAGCCGCGCCCCGGAACCAACACCGGAGCCGATTAGGCGGAGGGGATTTTAAAGCGCAGCCGGTAGGCGGAGCATCAGTGGTTAAAACCGGATCGGTGTTTCCCACCTTTGCGTTCTCTGCGTCCTTGGCGCGAGCCATTCCGAGGTTTGACCTTTCCCCACCCGCGGGTTTCATTGCCCGCATGACGCTCACCCTCGATCAAATCGTTGACGAGACCCGCCAGCTGGCGCCGGAAATCCGGGCCGAGCTGGTCGAGCGGATCATCCTCGCGGGCCACGGGGGCATCGAACCCAAGGTGGACGAAGCCTGGAAACAGGTCAGTCGACAGCGCATCGCCGAGATCCGCAGCGGCAAGGCCCAAGGGGTGCCCGTGGACGTCGCTCTCGCCGAGATGCGCAAGCTCGCGGGCTTGTGAACCATCGCTTCCACGCCGAAGCCCTGCGCGAGCTGCGGGAAGCGATCGAATACTATCTTGAGGTCAGCCCCGAGGTGGTGGCCGATTTCACCTTGGAGATGTCCCGCTTGGTCCGTGAAGCCTGCAATCACCCGCATGTGTTCCGGCAGTTCGACCCGCCCGCCCGGCGGCATTTCAGCACGCGCTTTCCCTACGGCATCATCTACCTCGTCGAACCCGACGGCATCTGGATCGTCGCCGTGATGCCGCTCAAGCGGGAACCAAGCTATTGGAAGCAGCGTCTCTCCCCGCTATGAAGCCCCGCTGCAAAACCAAGCCACCGATCTTCGACCTCGAGGGGTATCAGACCAACATCAAGGATCTGAACGGCACTCCGCTGCCTGATCTGTCCAAGGTCTGGACGATGACGCCGCAAGAAGCAGCCAACCATGGCTCCGAGCCGACCTTTGCCTTCTGGGACAACCTCGAAGACGCCATTTACGACAGCCTGCCGGAAAACAAGTGATGCTCAGACGCCGAACCAAACACGTCACGTTCTGGCTCTCGATCGACCAGCCCCAGCCCAGACCACCACTCTATCTCAGCCCATGACCCCGCCGAAATCCCAACTGGCCTTCCAGCTGAAGACTCTGTTCATGGGCTCGCTGGGCGAAATTCCCGAAAGCCACGCGCGCACTGCGGGCCAGAAGCAGCTCAACGCCTGGATCAAGGAGGGCCTCATCGCCCACCGCCCCGCCGAAAAATGCTACACCCTCACCCCCAAGGGCGAAGCCCGGATCAGGTAGCCCGAGGCAGAGCCTGATTTCGTCACAGAGAACATCGAGGCCAACCCGAGCGCACGGAGCACGACGCCACACCCGCTGCCGGCCACCCTCAGCTCAGTGTTTCCTCCGTGCCCTCTGTGCCCAACCCCCACCTTCGCGTCCTCCGCGCCCTTGGCGCGAGGCATTCCGAGATTAGAAAAGCGGAATGGGTTTAAGGCTGCGGATCGTGATATCCGCCTCACCTCCGGCCCGATCTCAACTGCCTGGCCGCCCGAGTTGCCGCTTGGCCTGGATGGCCCGCAGTTCCTTGGCGACCAGCCGGTCCTTTTCCCGGCCCATCGCTTCCTTCGCCTTGATCAATCCCTCGAGCGAAATCACCCGGCATTTGCGTCCGAACAACGGCACCTCGATGGCCTGCCGCACCAAGGCCTGATAATCCCCGATACCCATCACGCTGCCGAGGACATCCACCATGCCGGCGTCGGTCTCAAGATACACGTTGGCCAGCGGCTCGCCCGCCGGGGGATGCTCCAGGAAAGACAGCCGCTGGTGGGTCATCCGGTGGACCGGATGAAGATCGGCCAGCGCGGCGCGCAGCTTCGCCACGGTTTCAGGCGACATCATCGCGCAGATATCCAAGTCGTCGGTGACGTAGGCCGAGCCGTGCAGAACACCTGCAAAGCCACCGACCACCACAAAATCCAAGCCCGCGTCAGCGAACCTCTGCAACAGGACGTGCAGTTCCTTCATAGGCGGCTCCGGCTTCCTTCAGGGCCCACATCAGTTCCTGCGCCGAGGCGTGCCGCAGCACCCGCTCCTCATAGGTCAGCGCCAGGTTCGAATCCAGCAGGCTGAGGTCGATCCCCGCGCGGCGGGCGTCCTCAATGGCTTGGGCCGGATTGTCCATGTCCGAAGTATTGGTCTTTCCCCAGCCTGCGCAAAGCCAGATTTTTGTTTGTGGCCGCATCGATGGGCTCAGACGGCACGATCCCGGCGAGCCATGCGCGGACCGTGGACAAGCAGCAGCTCGCCGCTTGGATCAAGAAGGGCCTCATCGCCCACCGCCGAGGCTCACGCACTCGTCGCCGCCCCGCCGAAAAACTCTACGCCCTCACCCCCAAGGGCGAAGTCCGGATCAGGTAGCGGGCAATTTCGAACCAGAGGGAACTAACCACTGATGCTCCGCCTACCGGCTGCGCTGCGGTTGAAATCGCCGCGAGCACCATGCACCCGAGATCGGCTTTCGCCTCAGTCCCGTCCGCAGGCCCGGCCATCAATCACAACAATCAAAACAAGGGCGAGACATAGGGCCGGGATAACAAGCGTGGAAATCATAGGGGTGTGCCATGACAGACGAACCCCGCCGGGAATCGTTCAAAGAAAACCCCATTTCCCCCGGCGACCGGACGAGGTCAGCCGGGCCCGTGAAGCCTCCATCCCGACTCTCAGTCGAAGCCGAGGTTCACCTTGATGTTGCCCCGGGTGGCCTTCGAATACGGACAGCTCGCGTGGGCGAGATTCAGCAGGTGTTGGGCCTCGCTCGGCCCAACGCCCGGAACGGCCGCGCGGAGATCCACGTTGAGCTGGTAGCCACCCCGATCGTCCTCCTCAAGGTGCGCACGGCAGGTAACAGAGACGCCGGCAAGCTCGAGGTGCGCGGTCTCGGCCGCGTTGTTCAGTGCCCCAAGAAAACAGGCCGCGTAGGCCCCGGCAAACAGATGCTCCGGCGTGATGCTGTCGGCATGGCCCTCGGTCGAAAGCTGCACGCGAAAATCACCGGTCGGCGACTCCACCGTCCCGCTCCTTCCGCCATCAGCGATCATTTCAGCGATGTGTATCGTTTTCATGTGGGGCCGACTCTACCCCGAAGCTGAAACCGCTGCCATGGGGCGAAAACGGGTAGCGTCCATACGGAAGCCGCCCCGCCGCCCGCCGAATCGGCCATCCGTCCGGATTCTACCAGTGGCGCATGATTTCGTTGAGCCCGTCGATCTCGCTCTGGATGCGTTTCCTTTCCTCAGGCGTCTTGGCCAGATCGAGCGAGAGCGTCAGGAGTTTCACCCAGTCCAGCACCTCGAGCCGCTTCTGCGCGAGAGCCGCGCTGGCCTCGCTGGAATAGCCGCCCAGCCGCAGGAACGGGGGATTCAGGAACGATTCCAGCCAAGAAGGCTCCGCTGCCCGGGCCGCGATCCTGTTCTCCAAGGCCTGCCGCGACTGCAACTCGGCGAGCTGCGCCTTCAGCTTCGTCATCCTCTCCGCGGTGACTTCCATCTTGGGCAGCACCAGCACATCCGGGTCGGACGTCTCCGTCCCGACCGTCCCTGGTGATCCCGCCTTCGCCGCGACCGCCTGTTTCTCCGCGGCCTTCTCCGCCCGAGCGGCAGCGACCTCCGGGGCCGCCTCCAACCCGACCGGTCGCCGGGACTTGGCTTGGAGAAAGGCCTGAAACGAACCGTCGCCCGCATCTGTCGTGCGGGAGCGATCCGACCGGCTGTCGTTTCCCGCCGCGACCGGCGGCAGCCGTGGTCGCTCTTTCGGCTCCGCGCCTCCGCCACTAATCGCGGTCAGCAAGGCGAGGAGCAGCAGCCTTTTCATGGGGCAAGCCTGTCATGACCGCCCCGCAGGTCGAGCGTTCCCTACCGCCGCGGCCGACCGAACCGGTCGGATCAGCTCACACCCCGAGCCTTGAGGAGCGCGGCGAGTTCAACCGGGTCGGCCTCGCCCTTGATCGTGTTCAGGTGACTGAGGACCACCATGCGGTCATCGGGACCGCAGCTGGAAATCTCCAGCATCCAGTCCTCGGGCTTGTCGGCGACGGTGACGACCTCGTCCGACCACGCGATGACCTCGCTGGCTTCCACGAAGCCCTGCGTGATGCCTTGGATGAAAAATTCCGCCTTGGTCCGGTAATTCATGGCGCGACATTTCCGCCGGTCCGCACCTCTGCCAAGTGCAAAAGCCGGAAACGGAAAAACCTCCGCCCACCACCCCTCACCACTTGAACTTCAGGAACTCCCAGCCCGACGAAAACCAGACGCCAATTTCCACGCGCTCGCTGCGATAGATCGTGCCGCCCTTGATCGGAGTGAAGCGCTCCGCCTCCTTGCGCTGTTTGTCGGCAGCGAGGGACTTTTCCAATTCCCGCACGCCGCGCGACTCCGTGACCACGATCGGCTCGAGCACCAGCACGGCCGCGTCGGGCTCTTGGGTTTCCCGTTCTTCCGTCGATACCGGCGGCAGCACTTCGAGGATCCGTGACCGCAGCTTCTCCCGCATGGCTGGCGACGAGGTCTCTGCTCCGCGCAAAATGCCGGCAAAGAGGACGGCGAAAAGCGGCAGCCATCTCATGGGGTGAGCCTACTTCGACCCACGGTCAGGTCGAGCGTTCCGTCCGAAACCACCGTGAATCCCGGTTCACCGGCCAATAGGTCCCCGACCCGCCTGAGCTAAATCCCCCAACCCCGACGGCCGGCTGGCATCGGGACTGCTTTCGGCAGCATTACATGACCCACCCGCGCCTCCTCTCCGCCATCGGCGAGGTCCTCCAGGCTATTCGCCACAAGGAGGGCCTCGACGACGTGTTGCGCCTCATCATCGAGCATGCCTGTCTCCTCGCCGAGGCCGCCCACGGCTCGTTTGCCCTGGTGGATCACGAGGCCGGACGCCTTTCCATCGCCACCGTTTGCGGCTCCGACTGGACCACCAAAAAGAAACTCTGCCAGCTCCAAGTCGGCCAGGGCCTCACCGGCAAAGTCGCCGCCACCGGCCAGCCCCTGCTCTGCCGCGACACGCGAGAGGACCCCGACTACTTCGCCCTGTTTTCCTACGTGCGCAGCGAACTCGTCGTGCCGGTTTTCGTTCACGATCGCGTGTGGGGCGTGATCAACATCGACGGCGCCGCCCCCGGTGCCTTCGACGAATCCACGCTCGAGTTGCTGGTCGTCTTCGCGGGTCTCGCCTCCGCCGCCATCACGCTCAATCTCGAGGCCGTCGATCAGGACCGCCTCTACCGCAAGCTCGTGCAATCCGAGAAACTCGCCTCGCTCGGCGAGACGATCGCGGGCATCGCGCATGAGATCAATAACCCGCTCACCGCCGTGCTCGGTTATGCGACCTTGCTCGAAAGTTCGCCGCGACTCGGCGACCACGAGCGCCGCGCGACGAACGTCATCATGTCCGAGTCGCAGCGCGCCGCCGGCCTTATCCGCGGCCTGCTCGAGTTCTCCCGCAAGGAGACGGGCACGCGCGAGCGCGTCGATGCGCGCACCCTGGTGCAGCAGGCCGCCAGCCTCCGCCGCTACCAACTTCGTCAGGGCAACATCAAGCTGCAGGTCACCCGTTCCGACGAAAATTGCGAAGTCTTCGTCTGTCCGCAGCAAATCCTTCAAGTGCTGCACAACCTCATCACCAACGCCGAGCAGGCCATCCCGCGCGAACGGCGCAACGGACTCATCAAGATCACCATTGCCCCGCGGCGCGAAGGCGGCGTGCGGATCACCCTCTCCGACAACGGCACCGGCATCCCACCCGCCGCCCGCGACCGCGTCTTCGACCCGTTCTTCACCACCAAGCGTCCCGGCGAAGGCACCGGCCTCGGGCTCTCGATTTGCCACACCATCATGGCCGCGCACGGCGGCACGATCGCCCTCGTCGAGAGCTCGGCTACCGGCACGACCTTCGCGCTCGATCTGCCCGCGCCCGCCCCGGCACCACTCTTCCAACCGGAAAGCGCTCCGCCCTTCGCCGTCGTCGGAACCGCGACTCAGTCCTTGCGCGCCCGCGTGCTCGTCGTGGACGACGAACCGCACATCGCCGAAGCCGTGACCGCCTTCCTCGTGCAACAACACTTCGCCGTGACCTCGGCCAATGGCGCCGAGGCCGCGCTCGCGTTGCTCGACCAGGCGCAGTTCGACATCGTGCTCAGCGACGTGCGCATGCCCGGCATGGACGGCGTCGAATTCCACGAAGCCGCGTGCCGCCGCCACCCGCGTTACAAGCAGCGTTTCTTTTTCATGAGCGGCTACCTCATGCATCCGCGCACGAAGGCGTTCCTCACTTCCACGGGCCTGCCCTGTTTGGAGAAACCGTTCTCCTTCGACGAACTCAGCCGCCGGATCCTCCGTCATCTCGAATCGCTCGGCGACATCGCCCGCGCCTCCTGAGCCACCCGGACGCGTCTGCGCCGATCGAGGAACAGGGCGGGCGTTCCCCCTGTGACCAAATTATCCGCCGATCAGGGCAATCGCCCTACAAGCCAAAGTTCGTAATACGAACTTTGGTCAGAACACCGCTTCTGGTTTCTCCAGGGGCTGACGGCTGAGCCAAATCAGCAAACGCAGCGTGCGCTCTGCATCGGGCATGGCGGAGCGGCGTTTGAAAAACTCGCCCACGCGGGCCTTGTGCAGCCCCAGCTCGCGGGCCAGCAGCGCCTTGGTCCCGCGACGCGCAAGGCGCGGTTCCACGAGGGCCGCGAGGGCATTCCACAGCGGAGTATCATCGCTCGGCCGGAGTGTGGCTCCGCGCTTGATGCGAGGGCGCCGCGCCTCGCGCCGCCTGTGCATCTCCCGTTCCATATCCCTGCTGATCGCATCAAGAATATCCACCATCCCGATCATCCCAGCCAGTCTGGAAGGCATGTAGTTGTTCATAACAAAGTTCGTAATACGAACTTTGTGTTTCGCGCAAGCCAACGAAACCAACGTCATCACAGTAGATTTCCATAGGGAAAATTGCTGCTTTTCGATAGGTGCCTCTTTCACCCTTTGCGGCCAAAGTTCGTAATACGAACTTTGGCCGAGATCGCCACTGGGGTTGGGCGAGCGAAAACCGGGGACACGCGGGTCGTCATTGCGCGGCCCAAAAAACCGCTTGGCCGCGGGACCGACGTGTCTAGGTTCCGGGTATGAAAATCCGGCCCGCCCCCGCCGTTTTGCTCTGTCTTCTCCTGCTGGCCGGATGCAGTTGGACACCGCCGCTCGAGCAGCCGGTGGACGCAGAAACACCGATGGCGCTCAATTTGTGGCGTTCAAAAATGAGCCGTGATCTCACAACCGAGGACTGGCGGTGGTTCGACGTCGTGATGCAGGAATACAAATTGCAGATCATGCTCGCGGGAAAAATCTCCGGCAGCGCGGCCATCGATGCCGCCGTGAGCGAACGCATTCACGGGCGCCCGCTGGGCGAAGTCCTGCACGAAGGCTTGCAGGCGCATTTACAGCGCAAGACCGCAGAGCGTGACGACATGAAAACCGCCTTCGAGCGCAACGAGCAGAAACGCGCGCTCGTCAAACCCGGCCAGGACGACCTGCTGCGCGACCTGAATTTCCATCAGGAAAACCTACGGCAGAAGCTCGCGAAAGCGGATGAAGAAGTGGCGGCCACGCAAGCCGCGCTCGCCCGGTTTGAAAACCGCGCGGCTCCTTAGGCGGCGACTGCAAGCGCCCGCATCTCGTCCCGCTGCTCGGTAGTGTCCCGATTTGCCCTGTCATCGCGAGGCTGGTGAAACCAGCCGTGGCGATCCATCTGCATGGATGCTTCGTCGCGCGCTTCGCGCAGCGCCTCGCAATGACAAATCAGGAGCCCTCCCGTTACTCGGGAACGACCGTGACAATCACGCGTTGGTAGCGCGTCAGCGCGGGGGTGCCCTTGTCGGTCAGGCGCAGGATGACGTGCATGGTCTCGGGCTTGTCCACCTTGGGCGCGACGAGATGCATGCGCGTCGAATTTTCGGCACCGTGCATCGTGAGCTTACCGCGCCACGAACCGGCTTCGGGATAATAAAACCACCAGAAGCTGAGGTTGTCGCCGTCGGGATCGGTGGAGCCGCCGGCGTCGAGATGGAACGACTCGCCGGATTTCACCGTGAGCCGGTCGGCATGCGCGAGCACGGGCACGGGCGGGTGATTGGCCTCCGCGCGTGGTTTGACGGTCCAGTCCAGGCGCGCGGCGAAATCGTTCTGAAAATCATCGCGCCAGCGCCAAACCGTCGTGCGGAAACCTTTCGCCGTCTGTCCGCCCGCGCGCATCGCGCGACCGAACTCGCCGGCCACCGGCGGCGTCACCTCGTCCACCGCGTTGGTCCAGATCGGACGCGTCTCGGGCTCGATCGGCACACCGCCGGTGAACCCCTTGGGATCCATCTCATCGAGCGCCGGCACGCGCAACTCGTAGCGACCGCCCCAGCCGCCCCACTCGGGATGTTCCGGCACGCTCAGGCCATTGGGAATCAACGCGAGCCACGACGGCGTGTCGCCTTCCATGCCGTAGGAGACATCGGGATAAAGCGCGCCAAGCGGGCCGTGGCCCTGCTGGATGTTTTCCGCGAGCCAGCGGTTGCGCAGCGTGGCGTTTTCAAATCCCGGCTCGACATGCATGATGCCGGTCCAGGTTGCGGCACCGTAGCCACCGGGACTGACGATGTAGAACAAGTCGGGAAACTCGCGCCGCATCCACGGGCCGCTGTCGTCCTGATCGGAAATCGTATAAACGCGGAGCTTCGCGATGAGGCGCTTGAGCTCCGCCGCGCTGCGCGTGGCGCGAAGCTTGAACAACGCCTGCGCGAGCGTGTTGGGTCCGCCCCAAGCGGTAACCCAGAGCGGACGGTCGTCATCCTGCTCGAGCACGCTGATGATCCATTCCGAACCCTCACTGTCGCGGCCCTCGCCGACCGCACCCATGCCGTAGCCCGGCTGACCGGATTTCACGAGCGCGAGCAAGGTCCCAACATCGGGGTAACCGGGCTCGTGCAGCAGGAGATTGTCGCGCACCTCGCCGTAGGCGTTGATCACGCGACGGATCGAGTCGGGCGCGACGCGGTTCTTCAGATGCACGGAAGTGGTCGCAACCAGACCCTGCAAGTCGATGACGTTGCTGTAGAGCATCAGGCGCACGAGACTCTGCGTGTCATCAGGCTCGTTCTCCACATCCGTCAGCACGAGCAGGCGGTGCGGCCGCGCTGACACGTCGTCAGCCGCCCCGCCGACTACCACGGCGACGAGGAAAACGAGCAAGGCAACGAGCGCAGCAATCGAACGACGGGATGAGGTGATCATGATGAGGATATCAGAATTTTTGTCAGGCCGACCGACCCGACGAGGAGTTGATTGAAATCGTCGGCGCTGCGCGGTGCCAGTGTTTTCAACCGGCGTTGATCAACGACACCCAAGCCGCGCTCGCCTGCGCGCGAGCTCCGCTCCCGCCGTTTCACGCGGCGAAGCGGCGCAAAAATTTCTTCACATCGGCCGGCACAGCCTCGGGCAGATTCGGCACGACCCACTGGAACATCCGGTGGATCTCATGACAGCGCACGGCGGTGGCGGGCCGCGAACCCGTGTCGTCGCCGGTGAAATATTCCAGGCTCTGTTCCTCGGCGGCGCGCAGCAGGCAGTCCTTGAGCTGAAACTCGAAGGCCGACACGGAATTGTCCACCGGATGGCGCCACACGGTCAGTCGCGAGGGCCGTGAACTGGCGTAGCGCTCCACGAGATAACCCGACTCATCCGGTTTCGGCGTGCGCGTGCGCAACCGCAGCGTGGACGCGAGCGCCATGACTTCGACCAGCTGACGATAGTCGCGCTGCGCCTCCTCGTCGGCGATGTCGTGTCGCAAACCAAACACCGCACCTTCGGGCAGGTCGCGAATGTTGGTGAGGCGGCAGGGCACGGTGAGTTCGAAACCCTGCACGCTCAGCCGCAGGGTGCAGGACTCGCCAACGACGGCGCGCAATCCGGCTGCAAGCTGGATGCGCGCGCCGGTGTCGGAGCAATCGAGCAAGCGCCCCTTCCAATGCCAGCCGTGTTTCGAGTGGCCGAGCGGCGCGCCGGTATCGTCACGCCCCACATAATCGAGCACGGCCCTGAGGGGAAATTCAGGGCTTACCGGGAAACGCTGGTTGCTCCGGCGCTCGACCGCCGGCACAGCTACCAGCACCGGTGGAGCTGAAGCCGGTGGCGGCAAAGGTGAAGATTCACGATCCTTGGGGATGCGTTTGAAGAGGGCCATGGGAGCAGGCAGCGTGGAGTGTGTGGCGTTCGGGGGTGCCGGGGGTGCCGTCACTATACATCGGCGCGCGGACGCTGACAATGATGACAATCGGCCCCAAGTGCGCGCGAAGGCGGATTGCCTCGACCTACCCCGGGCGTTTGGCTCGTCCGGTGAACGTGACCATCGCTGCCGAACGCCCTGACTCTCCCGATGCCACCGCGTTGATTGATGAACTGCAGGCGCATCTCGGCGCGCTCTACCCCGTGGAAAGCCAGCATGGCTTCACCGTGCAGCAGCTGATCGAGCAAGGTGTAGCGTTCTTCGTGTTGCGCGCCAATGGCCGACCTGCGGGCTGCGGCGGTATCCTACTGGTCGGCCGCGAACACGGCGAACTGAAGCGCATGTTCGTGCGACCGGAGTTTCGCGGGCAAAAATTCGGCGAACGACTCGTGGAACGGCTGGCGCAACATGCGCGCGAACACGGCGTGAACCTGCTGCGCCTCGAAACCGGCATCCACCAGCCCGCCGCGATCCGGCTCTACGAACGCCTCGGCTTCCGGCTTATCCCGCCGTTTTCGCCCTACACCGACGATCCGGTCAGTCGCTGCTACGAAATGAAGCTCACCTGAACCGCCCATGCGTCTGCAGCGGCTCCAATCCTTCGCGCTCTCGCTTCCGCACACCACTGTCGTGAAACAATGGGGCGAGTGCCTCGTGTTCAAGGTCGCGGGCAAAATGTTCCTGATCCTCGTGCTCGAAGCCGGCGTGGTCGAACGCGCGACCTTCAAGTGCACGCCCGAAGAATTCGATGAGCTCACCGCCATCGACGGCATCACACAGGCACCGTATTGCGCGAAACGAATGTGGGCGCAGATCGCCGACTTCGCGGCGCTGAGTGAAACGGAGCTCAACACCCGCATCCGTCGAAGCTACGATCTCGTCGCCGCCGGCCTGCCGAAGAAGACGCGCGTCTCGCTCGGCCTTGCGTGAGAATAAGAACCGTCGCAACCGGCCCAATGCGCCGGATCGCGACGGAGTTAACGCAAGGAAAGTTACAGCGCCGGTATGGTCGCGGAGCGCGCGGTCGTTCGCCCGCCGAGGGCATCCGCCCGCTCAACGAGATGAAGTGGCAGCACCACGTTGACGGCCACCGGGCGGCCATCCTTCATCGCAGGCTTGAACTGCCACTGCGCGATGACGGGCAGCAAGTGACGCACGAGACGGGGATCACGGCCGTCGAGCAGATCGACGTAGTGAGCGCGACCCTGTTCGTCCACGAGGAGGCTGATGCGGATGGTCGCATCCTGATAATCGCGCGGAATGTTCATCGCGGAAAGCGCGGAGGCGGCGAGGAGGCCACCGGCGGTGGTGGCGACGAGGAGGAGATTCTTGAAGTTCATATTGGGAAGAACTCCGCAGAGTGCGGAGAGTTGCGGTTTTTTGTTTTTGGTTTGGCTCATCGCACCGACGGAGTTGTCCGCGGCATGCGCGTTTCTTTACACTGCGCATGCCAATCTCTTCGCAGCGGCGCTAGCGTCTGACACCTAACGACAACGGAGTTTTGGCCGTCGCACGCGACCCGGCTCATTTTTTAGCAATTGCGGCGCGACGTTTCCACACGCGGGAAAATACACCGCATGCCGGCTTGCCGGCGGACAACCCGCGGTCCATGCCAAGGGAAAAATCATGCATTCAAAAAGTGGACAATCCATCCTGTGGAAGGGCGCGATTGGTTTTCTCGTCATCGTCGTGCTCGTGTGGGCCGCGGAGGTCGCCCAGCTTCCCCATCTGCTCTACGGCGAAGACGCGGACTTTCGCTGGGCCCGTGTGGGCTTTCGCTCCGTGGTCGTGCTCGGCGTCTGGGGCTGGTTTCATTACGCCACGCGCCGGCTGCTGCGCCGGTTGCACGAGTTGGAGGAATTTCTTCGCGTATGCAGCTGGTGCCGGCGCCTCAATCACAACGACCGCTGGTTGACGATGGAGGAATTTTTTGGTTCCCGGCTGGCCACGGAGACCTCGCACGGCATTTGTCCCGAGTGCGCGCAAAAGCAGTTTGCCGCACACCGCACCGCGGTGCGGGTTCCGCCCAAAACCTGAGCAACGCCGCCTCAGGCGGCGCGCTGCTGCAGAAATTCGCGGACGTCGGCCGGCACGGCCGGCGCGAGGTTCAGCACGACCCACTGGTAGAGTCGTTGGATTTCTTCGCTCTTCGCAGCCGAAGCGGGGCGTGTCGCGTCGGGATCAACGTCGGCGTAGCATTGGAGTTTCGCGTGATCAGCCAGCCCGCGCACGGCGCAGTCCTTGAGCCGGAACTCGAAGGCCGCCACCTCGCGCCCGACACGATGACGCCAAATCACGAGATGTGAGCCCGCTTCACCGGTGTATTCCTCAACCAAATAGCCCGCGTCGTCGAACCGCTGCGCCCGATGTTTTTTTAGCGTGGCCCCCATGGCGACCAATTCGACCAACTGACGGAAAGCGGTGCGCGTTTGCGACGCTCCGGTGTCGAGCGTGAGACCGAAAAGGAAGGAGTCACGACGCTCTGCGATATGGGCGATTTTGGCGGGCGCGATCAATTCGTAGCCCTGCACGTCGAGCTTCAGATGGCAGGCATCGCCGCGATGCGCCAAGACTGTCGGTGGAAGTTGCACGCGTGCGCCGGTAAACGAGAGATCGAGCAACCGTCCGGGCCAGTCCCTGCCCTTGCCATCGCGCGACTGGAGCAAATGCCCGTGCTCGTCTCGCCCGAGAAGATTGACGACGGTCTTGAGCGGAAAGTCCGTCTTCACCGCATACCGCGAGCTTCCGCGGCGCTCGGAGGGAGCGGCGGACTTGCGGACGTTGAGGATGCGTTTGAAGAACAGCATGACTGGCGGAAGGGGATGCGTTTTCCTATCGGCGCGGGCGGGCCGCGCTTGAACGCAGATCAGTTCAAATCCTTGTCGTGCCAGTATTTGGTGCCTTGGAGGGTCGCTTGGAGCGCGAGACCGTTCTTCGTAATCTGGTATACTTCCACGTCGGGAATGGCGGTCTCGGCGGCGGCAATGGCGCCGCCCTTCTTGTCGGACTTCGCCGCAGCGTCCACCTGGCCGCTGAAGTCCCAACCTTTTTCGACAAAGGCGTTCAATTTGGCCTTGGTGCGGAAAACGAAAACCGCGCGGAAATCCTTAACGCCCAGCCCGAGCCCGAGGCCGGCCGAGCCCATTTTCATGTAGGTGCGACGGCCCTTGCTATCGACGACCACGCCCTTGCCACCCGCGAAGCTCGCGAGGACGAGGTTCACCCCGACGTTGGAAAACACGGCGTAACCGGCGGCCTTCTTGATCTGGTCCTTGGCCATGGGCTTCAGCTTGTAAAGCTCCCGGAGCATCTCGTCGGCCATCGCGTCGATCTCCTCGCGTTTCTCCTCGGTGGCGGACTTAGCCGCCGCGCCGGGCACGCCGACAAGAACCGCGAGACCCAACGCGAGTGACAGGACCGTGTGGAGAATGGGGCGCATATGCATGGGAATAACATGAACCCCACGCAGCTTCCGTCAACCGGCAGACGCCGGGGCATTTCAGCCCTGTTTTCAAAGGCGCATGATGTTTCTGCGCTGCCTATGTTAATCCGACGGAAGCGCGGCGAACGGAATAGGCCCGTTCCAAACCTGCCCGATAGTCAGGTTCCACTCGGGTCCGGCGGCTGGTCCTTCGCCGTCTTCACGCCGGCGGCGCGGAGCATGTCGTCGAGATGCGCAGGTTTCTTCGAGCGTTTCGGTCTCGCCGTTGCGGCGGCGAGGCGAGCGCCGGGCGCTTGCATGCCACACGGTGCGATGTGGGGCGTCGGCGTGACGTCGCGCGTGGATTTTTTCTCGTTGAGCAGACGCTGCGCGACGGCATCGAGGCCGAGGCGCTGCATCGAGGAGCGAAGCGCGGCCTTCATCTCGGGTTTATACCAGAAGAAGAAGCTGCGCTGCTCCTGCTTCTCGGCGGGCGTATGCGCGCAGGCGACGGGCTTGCCATCGTAAGGATGCACGCCGGTGGCGTAGATCTCGGTGGCGACGGTCATCGGCGTGGGCGTGAAGTCCTGCACCTGCTCGAGACGGAAGCCGAGGTCCTTGGTCTTGAGCGCGAGCTCGGCCATGTCCTCCGGCCGCGAGCCGGGATGCGAACTGATGAAATACGGCGTGACCGGCATGTCGGGCTTGCCGGCCTTGGCGGCGGCGCGCTCGAACTTTTCCTTGAACTTGTAGAAGAGATTGAAGGTCGGCTTGCGCATGACGCGCAGCACGTGGTCGCTGGTGTGCTCGGGCGCGACCTTGATGCGGCCGGGCACGTGGTGGGCGGCGAGTTCCTCGACGTATTTCTCGTGGCTGGCCTTGGCGGCGGGCGAGGCGCCCTTTTCGTGCAGAAACAGGTCGTAGCGAATGCCGCTCGCGACGTAGGCATGCTTGACGCCCTCGGTGTTGCGGACCGACTCGTAGATGTCGAGGAGCGCGGTGTGGTCGGTGTCGAGGTTGCGGCAGACGTCGGGCCAGATGCAGCTCGGGCGGATGCACTCGTCGCAGATCCACTGCTCCTTGCCCTTCATCTTATACATGTTGGCCGACGGGCCGCCGAGATCGCTGATGGTGCCGCGGAAGTCGGGCATCTGCTTGATGGACTCGACCTCGCGGAGGATGGACGCCTTGGAGCGCGAGGCGACGAACTTGCCCTGGTGCGCCGAGATGGTGCAGAAGCTGCACCCGCCGAAGCACCCGCGGTGCATGTTGATCGAGTGCTTGATCATCTCGTAGGCGGGGATCGGCCCGCGCTTGCGGTATTTGGGATGCGGCAGGCGCGTGTAGGGCAGGTCGAACGCCGAATCGATCTCCTCCTCGCTCATCGTCGGAAACGGCGGATTGACCACGAGCAGGCGTTCGCCGGTCGGCTGGAGCAGGCGGCGGGCCTTCACGCGGTTGGACTCGGTCTCGATGTCCTTGAAATTCTTGGAATACAGCGCTCGGTCCTGCCCGCACTCCTCGTGCGAGTGCAGCGTGTAATCGTCCCAGTTCTTGTTCTTCGGCGCGGTCTCGCCGGCCGGCAGCAGCACGGCGGTCTGCGGAATCGTCGTGAGCGACGCGAAGGGCACGCCGCGTTTCAGCAGGCGCACGGTCTCGCGCAGCGGCGGCTCGCCCATGCCATAGACGAGCAGGTCGGCGCCGCTCTCGGCGAGGATCGACGGTTTCAACGTGTCAGACCAGTAGTCGTAATGCGTCACGCGGCGCAGGCTGGCCTCGATGCCGCCGATCATGATCGGCACCTCGGGGTAGAGTTTCTTCAGGACCTGGCAATAGGTCGTCGTCGCATAGTCGGGCCGGAAACCGTGCGCGCCGCCCGGGGTGTAGGCGTCTTCACTGCGGAGCTTCTTGGCCGCGGTGTAGCGATTGACCATGGAGTCCATGCAGCCCGCCGTGACGCCAAAGAACAGGCGCGGCGCACCGAACTTTTTGAAATCGCGCAGATCGTCCCGCCAGTTGGGTTGCGGAAGAATCGCCACGCGCAGACCCTCGGACTCGAGCAGGCGTCCGATGACCGCAGTGCCGAACGCCGGGTGGTCCACGTAGGCATCGCCGGACACGATGACGACATCCACATAGTCCCAGCCACGCGCACGCATCTCGTCGGCCGTGGTGGGCAGCCAGCGTTTCGCATCCCACACGGGTTCGTGGGAATAGACCTTGGCGGAACTGGGCGCGGGCGTGGACACGGCAGCGCGCAACCTTGGGCATTTCCCTCGGGACGCAAAGCCCGATTTGGGCTTAGGCAGGGCGAATCCTCAGGATGATGAACCGTGGCCCGTCGGGGCGGCTCGCCCTGCCCTTCAAAACAGCCTCTGCAGCAATCTCCGAGGTTGCACCATGTGGTATGTTGTCTCTCTGTGATGCCTTTCCCACCCATGTCAGCCCAAGTTGAAAACGTCGTCATCGTCGGAACCGGTTGCGCCGGCCTCACGGCCGCCATCTATACCGGCCGCGCCAATCTCTCGCCTCTCGTGCTCGAAGGCGTGCTCCCGGGCGGACAGCTCACCACGACGTCCGAGGTGGAAAACTTCCCCGGCTTCCCCGAAGGTATCGACGGTTTCCAGCTGATGCAGAACCTGCGCAAGCAAGCCGAGAAATTCGGCACACGCTACGAGAGCGGCACCGTCGCCGGCCTCGATACCTCAAGCTGGCCCTACACGCTCAAACTCAGCGATCGCGAAATCAAGGCGAAGACCGTCATCATCGCCACCGGCGCTTCACCGCGCATGACCGGCGTGCCCGGTGAAAAGGAACTCTTCGGCGGCAAGGGCGTGACGACCTGCGCGACCTGCGACGGTGCATTCTACCGCAAGATGGAGGTCGCCGTCATCGGCGGCGGCGACAGCGCGGCGGAAGAGGCGCTTTTCCTTACCCGTTTCGCGAGCAAGGTTTATCTCGTCCATCGTCGCGACACGTTGCGCGCCTCGAAGATCATGGCCGATCGCGCCACCTCGCATGAGAAAATCGTGCCCGTGTGGGACAGCGTGCCGGTCGCCGTCGAGGGCGTCGAGCAAGGCGCCGTCAACGGCCTGAAAATCAAGAACGTCAAGACCGGCGCCGAGAGCGTGCTGCCGGTGAAGGGCATCTTCGTCGCCATCGGCCACGTGCCGAACACCGCGCCATTCAAGGACGCGGTGGACACCGACGATCAGGGTTATTTCGTTCCCGCCGGCCACAGCCAGGTGAAGACCAAGACGCCCGGCGTCTATGTCGCGGGCGACTGCGCCGACCACCATTACCGCCAGGCGATCACCGCCGCGGGCATGGGTTGCCAGGCCGCCATCGAGGCCGAGCGCTGGCTTGCGGAACAAGGCGGCTGAGCCAAGACTGACGACATGCGCGTCGTCGTCTTCAGCACCAAACCTCACGACCGTCAGTTCCTGACCGCGGCCAACGCCGGCCGTCACGAACTCGTTTTCCTGGAGACCCGGCTGATGCCGGAGACCGCCGCGCTCGCGGCAGGTGCACAGGCCGCGTGCCTGTTTGTGCATGACCACGCCGACGCCGCGGCCCTCGCCACCTTCGCCTCGCTCGGCGTGAAACACATCGCGCTGCGATGCGCGGGCTTCAACAACGTGGATCTTTCCGCCGCCGCGCGGCTGGGCATCACGGTCGCACGCGTGCCCGCCTATTCGCCGCATGGCGTGGCCGAGCACGCGGTCGCATTGTTCATGACACTCAATCGCCGCGTGCACCGCGCCTACAACCGCGTGCGCGATGGCAATTTTGCGCTGGAGGGGCTGCTCGGTTTCGACGTGCACGACAAAACCGTCGGCGTGGTCGGCACGGGCAAGATTGGCGTCTGCTTCGCGCAGATCATGCGCGGCTTTGGTTGCCGCGTGCTCGCCCATGATGTCGCGCGCAATCCCGCGGTCGAGGCCCTGGGCGCGGAATACGTAACCTTGGAAAAGCTCTTCGCCGAGAGCCACATCATCAGCCTGCACTGCCCGCTCACACCGCAGACGCATCATCTTATCAACGCCGGCGCGCTCGCGCGAATGCGCGATGGCGTGTTCATCATCAACACCGGTCGCGGACCGCTGATTGACACGGGCGACGTGATTGACGCGCTCAAAACCGGCAAGCTCGGCGCGCTCGCGCTCGACGTTTACGAGGAGGAGGAAGGCGTATTCTACGAAGACCTCTCCGGTGGCATCCTCGCCGACGACCAACTCGCGCGGCTGCTCACCTTCCCCAATGTGCTCGTGACAAGTCACCAGGCATTTTTCACACGCGAAGCGGTGGGTGCGATCGCCGCGACCACCCTCGGCAATCTCGACGACTTCGCCGCCGGCCGGTCCTGCCCCAATGCGCTCAAGGCGTAAGCCGCCCGCGAACGTCGAAACCTTCCGCCGGCTCTGGTCGCGCTTCGACGTCCCGACCGACGTCGCAGCGCGCGCCGCAAAACGGATTCATCCGGAAGCCAAACGTCTCGTGTTCATCGGACGCGCCGCAGACGACGGCCGCATCCTGCGGCTGACTCCGCGCGCCGCGCAGGCGTGGCGGCGAATGCAAGCAGCGGCCACCGCCGATGGCGTCACGTTGTTACCGTTGTCGGCCTTTCGCAGCGTCGCGCGCCAGACCGCGATCATCCGGCGCAAGCTCGCGCGAGGACAACGCATCGCGGACATCCTGCGCGTGAGCGCCTTGCCCGGTTGCAGCGAGCATCATACCGGTCGCGCCCTCGATCTCGGTGCGCCCGGACATCTGCAGTTGGAAGCAACCTTCGCGCGCACCCGCGAGTTTCGCTGGCTCCGGCAACATGCCGGTCGCTTCGACTTTCACCTCTCCTACCCGCGCAACAATCCCCAAGGCATCGCCTACGAACCTTGGCATTGGTGCTGGCGGCCCAGCGCCTGAGACGAACGCAAATCACACTGCCGTTCACCCTAGGGTTGGTCTGAACCGGAGAAGCCCGCGCAAAGCGGGGACCAAAGGGGCCCAGCGCTGTCTGGCATGGCAGCATGTCACGCCTACACCACGTTCTTTTACCGATTCTCGCCGTTCTCATGTCGCCCCAACTCGCGTCCGGCCGCGAAGCGCCGTATGTCCCGCGTGAAGGCGCCCGCGGCGCGCGCACTTTCACATTCTATATCGAAAACGATTTTTTCGGCGGCACCGATCGCCATTACACCAACGGCTTGAAGCTGTCGTGGTTGTTCTCGGATCTCACCCGCTGGAATCGAGATCCCGGGCGGCGGGGGTTTCTGGAAAAACTGCCTTTCGTGAATGCGGAGGGCGCACAGAAGAATTTCGGTTTCGCACTGGGTCAGAATATCTACACGCCGCAGGATCAGGCCGCCTTCGAACCCGACCCGCTCGACCGGCCTTACGCGGGCTGGAGTTATCTCGAATTCGCATTCCTCGCCAAATCCGACGGCCGGGCCGACATGATTTCGTTCCAAATCGGTCTGGTGGGCCGTCACAGCTATGCGCAAGACCTGCAGGAGATCGTCCACAAGTGGATCAACGACGCGCGTCCCAACGGCTGGCCCCATCAGTTGCGCGACGAGTTCGGCCTCAATGCCGTCTATGAGCGGCGGTGGAGACTCTGCGCCCGCATGCTCGACGACACGCTGGGGCTGGACTTCATGCCGCACATCGGGATGAGCGTGGGCAATGTGCAGACTTACGGGAACGCCGGCGCCACGCTTCGCGTGGGCTACAACCTGCCGAGCGATTTCGGCGTGCAACTCATTCGACCCGGCGGCAGCGGCAACTCGCCCATCAACGACCGCGACCCGCGTGTCGCGCGCGACCGGCACTGGAGCTTCTACCTGTTTGCGAGCAGCGACGGCCGCGCCGTGTTGCGGGACATTTTCCTCGATGGAAACACCTTTCGCGACGGCCCGAGCGTGGACAAACGGCCGTTTGTCGGGGATTTCAGCTACGGCGTCGGTATGATCTTCCATCGCTGGCAGTTCACATTCACGCAGGTTTACCGGACGCGTGAGTTCGAAACGCAGCGCTTCCCTCGCAACGAGTTCGGCTCCATCACGCTGTCCTACGCTTACTAAAGCCATTGGCGGCAGGCGGCACGGCTCGCCGAATGATTAGCAAATCCACTGGGGGATAGCGTTTTGAGTTTATAGTTAGAATAATTCTAATTCCTACTTGAAACTCGGTCGCAAGTGCGCTGATTTTTCCAATCCACCTCTCTCATGCCTGCCCAATCCGACAACCACGGTGTCATTTCCGAGCAACTCAAAGCCTGCGATGTGCGGCCCACGCCGCAGCGCGAGGTCGTGCTCAAGAGCATCCTCGAGAAACGCGACCACCCGACGGCCGACGAAGTCTTCGCCCGCGTGAAGGCCACCATGCCGAGCATCTCCCTCGCCACCGTCTATAACTGCCTCGAGACCCTCGTCTCCTGCGGCCTCGTGCGCTCGGTCAATTTCGAGCGCGGCCCCACCCGTTACTGCCCGAATCTGCATCCGCATGCGCATTTTCATGATGTGAGCTCCGGCGCGACCCACGACATCGACCTGCCCGAAGGCGTGCTCGCCAAGGTCAAATCCATCCTCCCGCCGGGCTACGCCGCCGATTCCGTCGAAATCGTTTTCCGCGGCAAAGCCACGCCCTCCACCCGGAACTGATCGCAGCACCTCCTTCCCCTCTCACTTTCACTCTCCACTTCCTAAAATGAGCCAACTCGAGATCAAAGACCTCCACATCAGCATCGGCGACAAGCCCATCGTCAAGGGCCTGACCCTGACGATCAAGCGCGGCGAAGTGCACGCCATCATGGGGCCCAATGGCACCGGCAAGAGCACCCTCGCCAAGGCCATCGCCGGCCACCCCGACTACACCATCACCGGTGGCGACGTGTTGCTCGACGGCGTGTCGGTCCTCGAGATGGAGCCCGATGAGCGCGCCCGCGCCGGCGTCTTCCTCGCCTTTCAATATCCGAGCGAGATTCCCGGCGTTTCGATCGCCAACTTCCTCCGCGCCGCCGTCCAGGCTCGCATGGCCGAGGGCGAGGAACTCGACGCCACCGGCTATTACAAGCACCTCTACTCAAAGATGGACATGCTCAAGATCGACCGGAAGTTCACTTCCCGCTCGGTCAACGAAGGTTTCTCCGGCGGTGAAAAGAAACGCTGCGAGATTCTCCAGATGGCCATGCTCGAACCGAAGATTGCCCTGATGGACGAGACCGACTCGGGCCTCGACATCGACGCGCTCCGCATCGTGGCCGACGGCGTCAACGCCCAGCGTGCCGGTGCCAGCGCGCCCGGCATCCTCCTCATCACCCACTACCAGCGCCTGCTCGATTACATCGTGCCGGATTTCGTGCACGTCATGCACGACGGCCGCATCGTGAAGACCGGCGACAAGTCCCTCGCCCTCGAACTCGAGGCCAAGGGCTACGACTGGGTCAAGCAACCCGCCACCGCCTGAGTCGCCGGACCTTAAAACCCAGACATTATCATGAAACCGCCCACCGAAATCGAGGCCACCGCCGCCGAGGTCGAGAATCCCGTCGCGGGGATTGACCAGACCAAGGGTGACTTCAAATACGACGTGAACTACGAGTTCGACGCCGGCACCGGCCTGACCGAGGAAACGATTCGCTACATCAGCAAGGTGAAGAAGGAGGAGCCGTGGCTCCTCGAGTTCCGCCTCAATGCGCTGAAGACCTTCCTCGCGAAACCCCTGCCCACCCACTGGGCCACGAAGGATCTCGAAAACATCAATTTCGACAAGATCCGCTATTATCTCGCGCAAGGCCAGAAGCCGAAGCGCACGTGGGACGAAGTCCCCGACGACATCAAGGAAACCTTCGAACGCCTCGGTATTCCCGAGCAAGAGCGCAAGTTCCTCGCCGGCGTCGAGGCCCAGTTCGATTCCGAGGCCGCCTACTCGAACATCAAGGACATCGTCGCCAAGCAGGGCGTCATCTTCATGAACTCGACCGAGGGCCTCCGCGAACACCCGGAAATCTTCCGCAAGTTCTTCGGCAAGGTCATCCCGACCGGCGACAACAAATTCTCCGCCCTCAACAGCGCCGTGTTTTCCGGCGGCTCGTTCATCTACGTGCCGCCCGGCGTGAAGGTCGCGCAACCGCTCCAGGCCTACTTCCGCATCAACGCGGAGAACTTCGGCCAGTTCGAGCGCACCCTCATCATCGCCGACGAGGGCTCCGAGGTCGTTTACATGGAAGGCTGCACCGCCCCGAAGTTCAGCACCTCGACGCTGCACAGCGCCGTGGTCGAACTCGTCGCACTCAAGGGCGCCAAGATCCAATACATCACCGTCCAGAACTGGGCCAACAACGTGTTCAACCTCGTGACCAAGCGCGCCGTCGCCCACGAGGAGGCCGAGGTGAAGTGGATCGACTGCAACATCGGTTCGCGCCTCACCATGAAGTATCCGGGCGTCGTCCTGAAGGGTCGCAAGGCCCGCGGCGAAGTCATCTCCATCGCGCTCGCCAACGACGGCCAACACCAGGACACCGGCGCCAAGATGATCCACGCGGCCGACGACACCACTTCCGTCGTCGTCTCGAAGTCCATCTCCGTCGGTCAGGGTCGCGCCACTTACCGCGGCCAGGTGCACATCCCGAAGCACCTCAAGGGCTGCAAAAACAACACCGAATGCGACGCGCTGCTCATCAACACGAACAGCCGCACCGACACCTATCCCGCCATCACGGTGCGCGGCGACAAGAACGCCACGCAGCACGAGGCGAGCGTGTCCAAGGTTTCCGAGGACATGATCTTCTACATGCAGCAGCGCGGCCTCACCGAGGCGCAGGCGATGAGCCTCGCCGTGAACGGCTTCATCAACGACCTCGCCCGCCAGTTCCCGATGGAATACTCCGTCGAACTCAAGCGACTCATCGATTTGGAAATGGAGGGATCGGTTGGTTGATTAACCACTAAGACACGAAGGCACAAAGTTCAGAGCCTCCGCTCCGTGTCTCAGTGCCTCTGTGGTTCAAAAAATAACTTCTGAAATGTCTTCTGTTTCTGCTCCCACACTTCCCGTCGGCTCCTTCACCCGCGAGGCTTTCGACGCCCATCTGAAGCGCGTGGCGCACCTGCCCGCGTGGTGGCTTGATCGCAAGCGCGCGGCCTACGAGCGCTTCGCGTCGCTGCCAATGCCCAAGCGCACCGACGAAGGCTGGCGCTTCTCCAACTTCGCCGCGCTCACGCTCGACGGCTTTGCCCTGCCCTCCGGCGGCGCGTCCATCACGCCGGGCTTCCCGGCCAAGGCTTCGCTCACGTTCGTCAACAATCGTGCCGTCGCCCGCACCGGCGCGGCTCCGGCCGGCGTTATTTTTGAGACCCTGCAGGACGCGTTGCTCAAGCACGGCGATCTCGTGAAGGAACATCTCCTCACCCAGCCCTCGAAGCTCGGCTCCGACAAGTTCGCCGCTCTGCACGAGGCGTTCCTTGAAGACGGCGCCTTTGTCCACGTCGCCAAGGGTGTCGAAGTTGTCGATGTTCTCGCCGTCTTCCACCAGGCCGAGGGCCAGGGCATGGCGGTCTTCCCGCACACGCTCGTGGTGGCCGAGGAAAACGCGAAGGTCACGGTCGCCGACTTTTTCAGCTCAACCGCCAGTGGTTTCGCCTGTGGTGGCAACGACCTCTACGCCGGCCACGGCGCGCAGGTCACCTACGTCGCCATGCAGGACTGGAGCCGCGACACGCTGTCGTTCCAGTTCAACGCCACCGTCGCCCGCCGCGACGCGAAAGTCCTTTCGCTCAATCTCCACGCCGGTGCGCGTCAGGCGCGCCATGAGAGCTTCTCACAGCTCCAGGCGCCCGGCGCGCACTCGGAGATGCTCGCGCTCACCGTCGCGCACGGCACGCAGGAATTCGACCAGCGCACGCTCCAGATTCACCAGGCGCCCAACACCGGCTCGAACCTGCTCTACAAAAACGTCCTCCTCGACACGGCCAAGACGATCTTCTCCGGCCTCATCATCGTGGATCCGGATGCGCAGAAAACCGACGCCTACCAGTCGAACCGCAACCTCATGCTCTCCGACGAGGCCGAGGCCCATTCGCTGCCCGGCCTCGAGATCCAAGCCAACGACGTGCGCTGCACGCACGGCGCCACCAGCGCCCGCATCGACGCCGAGCAGGAGTTCTACCTGCAGGCCCGCGGCATCAAGCCCGCCCAAGCCAAGGAGCTCCTCGTCTTCGGCTTCTTCGAGGAAGTCCTCGCCAAGATCGAAAACGAATCCCTCCACGACACCCTTACCGAAATCATCCGCCAGAAATTCAAGGCATAGGCAGAAACCACAGATCAACACAGATGATCACAGATATTAATCAAAACACCTGTCTATGTGAATCCGTGTCCATCCGTGGTTCAAAACCTGCCTTGGGATTCTTCATTCGTGTCAATTAGTGTTCATTAGTGGTTAAATCTCCCATGCAAGATCGCCAACGCACCCTCTCCCGCGACGTTCATGCCTCGCAGATTCCCTCGGGCGACAAGCACACGCTTTCCGCCGGCACCTCCGTGTTCATCCACCAGGTGCTCGGCGGCAGCTACACGGTGCAAACCGACACTGGTCTCTACCGTCTCGATGGCAAGGATGCCGACGCCATTGGCGAGACCGTGAAGGACCAGACCGTGAACGCCGCCACGCTTGCCGACGGCGCGCCCGATCCCGAGGCCGTGTGGGCGCAGCTCCGCCAAGTCTTCGATCCCGAAATCCCGGTCAACATCGTGGACCTCGGCCTCGTTTACTCGATGGACATCTCGAAGGCCGACGACGGCGGTCACAAGGTGGACGTCGCCATGACGCTCACCGCGCCCGGTTGCGGCATGGGTCCAGTCATCGCCGAGGACGCGAAATCAAAAATCCTCCTCGTCCCCGGCGTCGCCGCCGCCGACGTGCGCATCACGTGGGAACCACCCTGGAACCAATCGATGATTTCCGAAGAAGGAAAGATGAAGCTCGGACTCATCTGACACCCTCTCCCGACAAACCCGCCTGCCCGGCGGGTTTTTTATCTGCTTTGTAGGGTCGGTGCTTGCGCCGACCTTCCGCAAGGTCGCCCCAAGGGGCGACCCTACATGAGGGCTGATGGCTGCGCCAGCGCGGCATTGAAATCCTCGGTCGCGCGGAGCAGCCGGCCCTGGCGCTGAAGCCCGGTCGTATTGAGAGCCATCGCCGCATTGAAATAGCCGTGGATGAAACGATAGAGGCGCTGATCAACGGCACCGTATTTCTTTTCGTAAGCGGCGCGAAAGAGCGTGTGCCAGTTGCGTTCGACGAACGGCGCGAGCGCGGGATCTTCCATGCGAACACGAACGCGATAGCGACCGTTGCCCTCGCCAAGACCCGCCACGTCGATTTTCTCCGCACGCAACGCCATGAGTTCGCCCGTCGCGTAGGATTCGTATTTCACCAAATCCCACAACGGCAGCCCAAAGGTCACGCCCGCCACCGACACAACGTCGATCAACACGAGCCGCGGTTCGACCCCGGCGATCGCCAGCGGTCGCCACAGGATGTTTTCCAGATGGAGGTCGCCGTGCAAACGCACCGCCGGGGCGCCATCGATCACATTCAGAATATTCGTATCACGAACATTGGCCTCGAACGCTGCCCGCGGACCGAGTGCGGGGCGCCCGTTGAGTTCAATGCGCTCGGCTTCAATCACTGCGGCGAAAGCCGGATCGCTGACCAATCCATCGAAGGACTGCCGCACCGCGCGGGTGATATGTTGCGAAAGCGGCTCGACGTCCTGGCCCGTGGCGGCGTGCAGGCGCGTAATCACTGCATCGGCGAGCATGCGCTGGAATTCATCAACCTCGTCCTGACCCAATGCCATGGCCTTCGCCTGCGTGCCGGCATCTCGATGGTCGGAATAGAAGGGCATTTCGTAGCCGACATCCGTCAGGCCGTTCGCATCGATGCGATCCCACCAGGCAAGCAGGCGTGGCAGCACGACCGCCGCCTCGGGCGTGGAGGATCGCAGATAACGGATTTCGCGACGCAGCGACTCGGGCCCCCAAGGACGCTCGGCGGTGGCGCCTTTGCTCCGCTTGCGAACGCGTCGCGAGCCGTCGGCCAGTTCGATCACCTGCGTGAGATCCCAAAAACCGTCCTGCAACGTGCGCACGACACGACCGTCGCAAGGTTGAGTGGCAGGTTCGAAAGGTGGCATGGGGTGCCGCGACGCTCAGGCGGCATCCTCAGCGTGGCAAGCCGACACACGCTCTTTGCCAGGCCCCACTTCCCTTCCGACCAAAAAGAAAGGGCGGGATGGGAATCCCGCCCGGCAATCGCATCGACCGACTCAGTTGCCCAATCCGGCGACCTTGAGCATGTCCTCGCCGTCCTCGGGCGCGCCGCTGTAACGCATGAGCGCCTTTTGGAAGAACGGACCCTTGATGGCCTCGGGAAACGCCTGGGTGAGCAGTTTGGCCAGACCCGGGTCATCGTTGCGGGTGATCAGGTAAACGACGCGCTTGGGATCACCCGATTCAGGCATGGCTTTCAAAATGGAGAAGGCCGAGCTGACCATGCTGCGCGGCACCGACCCGCCGATCACAATGGCGGTGTCGTAGGCGCCCGTGCCAAGTCCCCAACCGGCACGCGAGGCGTCGAGTTTGATGGGTTTGACCGGGGTCGGCATCTTGACGAGCTGGCTCATCTCGAAGCTCAGACTGTCCTTGAAGGCCACATGCAACGCTTCGCTGGCGGGGTTTTTGCGATCAAGATCAACAATGGCCAGCGCGAGGGCGCGGCTGGCCTCCACCTTGACGGCAGCAATCTCGTCGGCGCGCAGGAAGAGTCCCGACGCGGCGGCGAGCATACAGACAACGATGACTTTGGGGTATTTCATAACGACGACTGGTTTTATTGCCCGGGCTATCGGCACAACCGCCACCCCTCTGAACCCCGAAATCCCGCCAGCCGCCCCTTCCGTCCACAATTATAACAATATTGACGAACCGTGCCACAAGCCCGGCTCGACAAACCCGGCTCACTCGGCGTTGTGTCTGATCCACCCCATGATACGCGTTTTCATCGACTCCCACGGTCCCCTGCTCGAATCCTCCGGCACGGTTCGCCGCCCGGCCGGCAACTTCGCCCTCGACGACCTCTTTACGGCCCCCAAACCGGCCGCCCTCGCCCAACAAGTCTGGGCCAGTGGCCTGCCCGCCGCGATGCCCGCCAGCCTCGCCGCCCCCATCGGCACGCAGGAAGTCTGGGCCGCAGGCGTCACCTATCTGCGCAGTCGCACCGCCCGCATGGAGGAATCCAAGGACGCCGGCGGCGGCACTTTCTACGACAAGGTTTACAACGCCGAGCGCCCCGAACTCTTTTTCAAGGGCACACCGCACCGCGTCGTCGGCACGGGTTCGTCCGTCCGCATTCGCAGCGATTCCAAGTGGAACGTCCCTGAACCTGAGCTGACTCTCGCCATCAACAGCACCGGCCACATCTTCGGCTACGCCGTGGGCAACGACATGAGCTCGCGCGACATCGAGGGCGAAAACCCGCTCTACCTCCCGCAGGCCAAAGTCTATGATCGTTCCACGGGCCTCGGTCCGTGCCTGCTCGTGACCGACGAGCCGCTCCCGACCACCACGACCATCGCGCTTGAAATCCTGCGCGACGGCGCCGCGGCCTTCAGCGGCTCGACCCAGATCAGCCAGATCAAACGCAAGTTTCCCGAACTCGCCGAGTTCCTCTTCCGCGACAATTCCTTCCCGCGCGGGGCCTACCTCATGACCGGCACCGGCATCGTGCCGCCCGACAGCTTCACCCTGCGCAGCGGCGACCAGATCCGCATCACCATCGAGCCCATCGGCACGTTGGTGAACACGGTGGCCTGAGCGAGCATTCGCGCGCCCATCATCCTGAGCGAAGCGAAGGTTCCAAGCCGTCGATATCCCGCCTGCTTTCTTGGATTCTTCGCTTCGCTCAGCATGACGGGATGTGTAGGCTTGGCGTAATCCCCACATGACCGACCCCATTCTCGATTCCGGTGACGACGCAATCTACACGTTGCGCACGACCGCACCCGGCCCGACCGGCAGCCTGCCGCTCGATGCCGACCGCCTGCGCCGCATGTCGAGCGGCGAACTGTTTGGTTGGACGCAAAACGCCGGCATGGGCTGGTCGCCCGCCGCGATGCTCGGCAAACAGTTTCTCATCCTCAGCACCCAAGGCGGCATTCGCGCGCCCGACGGCACGCCCGTCGCCCTCGGCTATCACACGGGGCACTGGGAAGTCGGCCTTTTGATGGAGGAAGCCGCGCGCGAATTCGCCGCGGCCAAGGCCATTCCGTTCGCCGGTTATGTGAGCGATCCCTGCGATGGTCGCACCAACGGCACCAACGGCATGCTCGACAGCCTGCCCTATCGCAATGACGCGGCGATGGTCCTGCGTCGCCTCATCCGCTCGCTGCCCACGCGACGCGGCGTGCTCGGCGTGGCCACCTGCGACAAAGGCCTGCCCGCAATGCTCATGGCCCTCGCCGGTTCGCCCGACCTGCCCACCATTCTCGTGCCCGGCGGCGTCACGCTTCTCGCCGAGGAGGCCGAGGACACCGGCAAAGTGCAGACGCTTGCCACGCGTTTCGCGCGTGACGAAATCACCCTCGAGCACGCGGCCGAGATGGGTTGCAAGGCATGCGGATCACCCGGCGGCGGCTGCCAGTTCATGGGCACCGCGGCCACCAGCCAGGTCGTGGCCGAAGCGCTCGGTCTCACCCTACCGCATGCCGCGCTCGCTCCCTCGGGCTCGCCCATCTGGCGAGATATCGCCCGCCGTTCCGCGCGTGCCCTGCTCGCGCTCGATCTCGCCGGCACGATCAATCGCGACTATCTCACCGACGATTCGATCCACAACGCCATGGTCTGCCACGCAGCCTTCGGTGGTTCGACCAACCTCGTGCTGCACATTCCCGCCATCGCTCACGCCGCCGGCCTGCGCCGCCCGACCGTGGATGATTGGGCGCGCATCAATCGCGCCGTGCCGCGCCTCGTGGATTCCCTGCCCAATGGTCCGCGTCACTTCGCCACTGTTCAGGTGTATCTCGCGGGTGGCGTGCCCGAGGCGATGCTGCACCTGCGCGATCTCGGCCTGCTCAAGCTCGATGCCCGCACCGTGTCCGGCCACACGCTCGGCGACAATCTCGCGTGGTGGGAGAAATCCGACCGGCGCGCGCGCCTCCGCGAAAAACTGCAGAAGCTCGACGGCATCGATCCGGGTGACGTCATCATGCCCGCGCCGAAAGCGCGCGAGCGCGGCCTCACCAGCACGGTCACTTTCCTGCGCGGCAACCTCGCACCCGAAGGCGCGCTCGTGAAGAGCACCGCCATCAATCCGCAGCTCATCGGCGCCGACGGCATTTTCCTGCACGAAGGACCGGCCCGCGTGTTCTGCAGCGAGAACCAAGCCATCGCCGCCATCAAGGCCGGCACCGTCAAGCCCGGCGATGTCATGGTGCTCGCGGGTATCGGACCCGGTTGCGGCATGCCCGAGACCTATCAGGTTACCTCCGCGCTCAAGCACGTGAAGGACGGCCAGCGCATCGCGCTCATCACGGACGGACGCTTCTCCGGCGTCTCCACCGGCGCGTGCGTCGGCCATATCAGTCCCGAAGCGTGGGCCGGCGGCCCGATCGGCCGGCTGCGCGACGGCGACCTCCTCCGCCTGCGCATCGACACGCGAAACCTCGAAGGCTCCGTGGATGTCGTCTCGGTTTCCGCCGATGAGCTGGGCGCCCGTCCCGTCCACCCCGGTTTGCAGCCCAATCCCCACATCCCCGCCGACACACGGCTCTGGTCCGCCTTGCAAAACGCCAGCGGCGGCAGCTGGAATGGCTGTGTTTACGATGCCGAACGCATCGCCCACCTCCTCCAACTCGGCCTTGCCGCGGAGAGGTCGGTCGGCGGGCCGGAGCGCCGCTGAACCGCCACTAACAGCTTTCCTCCGAGCGGAATGCAGTTAGTGTCAAAACCGCGTAATTAAATCCGCCGGTCGCAATCGGGTTTACATGCACATGTTTTTAACGCGTATTGCACGACCCCATGCCGACCCCCAATCACCCGGAGTTCTGGAACGCGCGCTATCTCAAGGATGACACGCCTTGGGATTTCGAAGGCATCCCGGAAGCCCTGAAGGCGTTTCTCAAGAAAAAGGGCAAGGGCGCGCGGGTGCTCATCCCGGGCTGTGGATCCGGACACGAGATCGTGGCTTTTGCGGAAGCAGGCTACGAAGTGACGGCGATTGATTTTGCACCCTTCGCGGTGGAACGCGCGCGACGCATGGTCGGCCCTGCACTCGCCGACCGCGTGATTCTCGGCGATTTTTTTCTGCATGATTTTCCGGGCGAGTCGTTCGATTTGATCTACGAACGCTCCTTCGTGTGTGCGTTCACACCCGACCGTCGGCCGGCCTATCGCGACCGCGTGGCACAACTGCTGAAATACCGCGGCCTGCTCATCGGTTTCTATTATTACAACCGGCCGATTTTGAGCGAGGGCCCGCCGTTCGGCTTCGCATGGGGCACCGCCGATGATCTGTTCGCGCAGTATTTTCTGCTGGTGAAAGACGACCCGGTGGAGGATTCGCTGCCGCTGTTTGCGGGACGCGAACGCTGGCAGGAACGCCGGCGCACCTCCTACCAAGGCTGAGCGGCGCCGCCCGTAGCGCGGCTTCCGGCGCGGCAAACGCGCCGAACACGAGACTCGTCTTTTTGGCCGACTTGGCTCTTCTGTGTATCCGTCCATGCGCACCCCTTCCCTTTACCCGCGGATCGCCGGCCTGCTGGTGGCGATGTTCCTTGCGTTTAACCCGTCCCTCGTCGGCGCCGACGAATCCCCCACGGCCGCCGCCGCACCCGAACAATCGGCCTTGGTGCCCTCCGTCGAGAACTCCGTCGTGAAGATCTTCGCCACGATGCGGTATCCGGACCCCTTCAAGCCCTGGACGAAACAGGCGCCGCGCGACGGCACGGGCACCGGAGTGATCATCGAGGGCAACCGCATCCTCACCAACGCGCACGTGGCGCTCTACGCCAGCCAGGTTCAGGTGCAGGCTAACCAGTCGGGCGACAAGATTCCCGCCACGGTGGAATTCATCGCGCCGGGCATCGACCTCGCCGTGCTGAAACTGGAGGACGAATCATTCTTCGCGTCCCGTCCGCCGCTGCCGCGCGCGCAGATCGTGCCGAGTGTGAAGGACACGGTCATGGTCTATGGATTTCCCACAGGCGGTTCGAATCTTTCCATCACCAAGGGTATCGTTTCCCGCATTGAGTTCGCTCTCTACAACTATCCCGTGGGCGGCCTGCGCATCCAGATCGACGCGGCCATCAATCCCGGCAACAGCGGCGGCCCGGCATTGTCCGGCGATCGCATGATCGGCCTCGCCTTCAGTCGCCTCGGCGGCGCCGACAACATCGGCTACATCATCCCCTGCGAAGAGATCGAGCTGTTCCTGCAGGATGTCGCCGATGGCCGTTATGACGGCAAGCCGGCCATGTTTGACCAGCTGCAGACGCTCGAGAATCCCGCCCTGCGCGCATTTCTCCAACTCGACAAAGGAACCGAGGGCATCGTCGTGCAGGAGCCCGACCGGACCGACGAAAATTATCCGCTCAAAACCTGGGATCTCATCACCCGCATTGGGGACACGCCGGTGGACAACGAAGGCATGGTGAATCTGGGCGGCGGCCTGCGCGTGCGTTTTCAGTATTTGATTCAACAGAGAGTGCGTGATGGCCACGTGCCGCTCACGGTCGTGCGCGCGAAGCAACCGATCGAGATCATGCTGCCCGTAAGCAACTCGCGGCCGATGCTGATCGAAAATCTCGAAGGCACCTACCCGTCCTACTTCATCCTCGGACCGCTGGCTTTTACCCCCGGCACGGCACTCTACGTCGCACCGGTCTCGGGCAACGCCAAGGCCCTGAACAGCCTGAGTTTCCTCGGCAGCCCGCTCGTCACCCGTCGTGGAGAGAAGCCCGCTTTCCCCGGCGAGGAACTCGTGCTCGTCGCGTCGCCGGCCTTTCCACACCGGTTGGTGAAAGGCTACGACAATCCCGTCTCCCGCGCCGTCCGCACCGTCAACGGCACTCCCATCAAGAACCTCCGCCACCTCGTCGAGGTGCTGCGCGACAACCGCGACGAGTTCCTGGTTTTCGAGTTTTTCGGCATGGGTGAATCCCTGGTGTTTCCGCGCAAGGAGATGATCGACTCCACCGAGGAGATCCTCTCCGACAACGGCATCCGCGACCAGGCCACGCCGGAGCTGCTGGAGGTCTGGAAAGCCCGGTAATCGGACCCTTCGCGCTCAAGCCGTGGACGGCCGCGCCGATGTTCCCCGGGCCGGCTTGTGAGCAAAAACTACTCGCAAAACCGGCCCGGCCAGATTCCCTCCCTACCCATGTCCGCCCACAATCTCTCCCGCGAATACCAAAGCCCGGTCGTCCCCCGTTTCGACGACGATGACGAAGACGAACGCGAAGAGGCCGCCGCCAAGGCCCCAACTCCCGTCGGCGCCCTCATCCAGAAGAAGTTTCTGGAGCAACGGAAAATTTTCCTGTGGGGCGCGGTCACCGACGAGACCGCCAAGGATCTCACCGAAAAGCTGCTCTACCTCGAAGCCGTTGGGCCCGGCAAGCCCATCACTTTCTACATAAACACGCCCGGCGGCTCGATCACGGCCGGCATGGCGGTTTACGACACCATCAAGCTCATCAGCTCGCCTGTAACGATCGTCGTCACCGGCATGGCCGCCTCCATGGGCTCGATCCTGCTTTCGTCGGCCAAAAAGGGCAACCGCTACATCTACCCGCACGCGCGCGTGCTCATCCACCAGCCGCTCATTTCCGGCCGCATGGTCGGTCCCGCTTCCGACATCAACATCCAGGCAAAGGAAATGGAGAAACTCCGAGCTGAGCTGAACCAGATCCTCGCCAACGCCTCCGGCCAGCCCATCGAGAAGATCGACAAGGACAGCGACCGCGACTTCTACCTCAATGCCCAGGAGGCCATCGCCTACGGCTTGGTTGACCACATCGTGGAAAAAATCTGAGTCGCGCAACTGCACGCACGTTCTCACGAAGGCGGGATCGTTGATCCCGCCTTTTTGTTTTCCGGGAAAGGAGCAGCGGAGACTTACCGTCCGCATTGGCTTGAATCCCTCTATCAAGAGGGGTGCCCGTCAGGGCGGGGTGTGTTCGGCTTGCGCGCGGAGTCGTCGCTCCAGCCGCTCTACTTCACCATGAGTGGTGACGACTCGGCGTCCGGTGCTTCGAATTTTCTCAACCGTTGCGTCACCTCGTCCACCAAATGCGCGTCGCTTGCGGCTTGAGCCAACCGCAATGCCGCGCGCCCTGCCTCCAGCGCCTCGGCCTTCTGTCCGCGCAATGCCAGCTGATTGGCCTGTCGCAGCCTCACCAACGCCGCCTTTGACGGTGTGAGTTGTCCGATGCGTTCGATCTGCTCCTCCAAGCTGACCTTGAACGGCCGGTAAAGCGGATCGCCCACCGCCACCGCCTGCCAACTGAGCGCGGGCAGCGCGTAATAGGCCGCGTCGCCGAAATTGCGACCTTGGCTGAGTGCGCGCATCAGCAGGTTGGGCCGGTGCGTGAATTCCAAAAACGGTTCAAACACATTGCCCACTGTCGCCGTGACGCCGCGCGCCACCAACGGACCACTCCAGCCTGACGAGGGCGAGTGCAGGGTTTGCGCCGAGAAACTGTGGATGTGCAACGCCACCGCGCCGGCAGGAAAGACCAATCCTTCGCGGGCCGGCGCACCGTTTAAGTTATCGGCATACCAGCCGAAGTAGAAAACCGGCGCGTCGAACCGCGCATCGTGCGGAATCGTGCCGGCTGTCTCCTCGACATCCCCCGCGAAGCCAAGCGCGTCGAGTTGCCTGTGCACCGCCGTCAGCCATTTGTCACCTTCTGCATGCGGTCCAAGCAGGTCCACGTAGTAACGACCGATGAGACCGGTGCGTTCGGCTTCGAGCGCGGAGGTAACCAACCATCGGGCACTCTCCCATGTCGGTCCGTCGAGCCGCGTGACTTTCACGGTCTGGGCCGCGTCGAGCGTGAGCGCACCCTGCTGGGCGAAGAGCGGATTACCGACCAAACCCGTGATCTCGTGGTTGCCCAGTGCGATCAGGCTCAGTTCCGCATCCACTGCACCTTCGTTCTTGTTGAACTGCTCCGGGGTTTTGCGGCCGGTGCGGGCCGGCAGCAGTGTGGGATCGTTGTAGATGCGCAGCGGCACACCGCGGCAGGTGATGAGGTAGGAAATGCGATGCCCGGTCAGCGCGTAGCGGCGGCGCCCCAGCCGATCCAACAATTCGCTGGCCGTTCCTTCGATCCAACCGCGCCGGTAAAGCTCGTCCTGCACCGGTTGCCATACTTGGTCGATGAACTGCCGCCACGTGATGCTCTCCTCCTCCGGCAGCGGCAGCGCGATGATGTTGGCCGGCGGCACACCGCGTTGCTCCGCATAGAAACGCGCCAGCGCGATCGACTCAGGCTGCCGTGAATTCGCGAGCAGGACGACGCGTTGTTCCAAGTCTTCGGCGTGGAGCGTGAGAGTGAAGGTGAGGGCAAAAAGGGCGACCAGCCATCGGCGCAGATCACAGGCTTTATCTCCTCTCACTTTCACTCTCATTTTCGGCGTCGCATCATGCCCGCCCCAAGCGGAAGCCCAGCCACACGGCAGCCAGGCAGAGCGTAACCGACAACAGCACGTTGGCGACGGCAGCGGCCCACTGGCCGCGGAGCATCTGGTCAAGCGTCTGCCAACTGAAGGTCGAGAACGTCGTGAATCCGCCGCAAAAGCCGACCGCGAGCAGGTTCAGCAGACGCGCCGAGTGCGCGGGTTCGGTAGCGCCGAAGCGCGACATCAACCAACCAATGAAGAGCGAACCCGCGACGTTGACCGCGAGGGTGGCCCACGGAAACCGGCTGGCAAACGCGAGTCCGATCAGGGCGCGTCCGACCGAACCGAGGGCGCCCCCGAGGGCAATCCAACCGAGGGCGGCCAACGTGTTCATTTTTCCGCGGATGAAGGTTGTCCCTGCCGGCGGGCGAGCTGACCGCGCAGATAAGTATCCACCGGCGCAGACGCCCAAGCCGTCGCCCAAAGCTTCGCGAGCATTTCGCCGCCGCTCAGGAACAGGCCTTCGAAGAACACGCGGCCCTCGGGGTCAACCGGACCGGGGATGAAGGTTTGGTTGCGATCGGCCTTTTCCTTCTCGTTGCTGAGCTTACCGGCCTTCTCGAGCTGGTAGAGCGTCTCGACCTTCGCGTGCCGCGCGAGGAACCAGTCCATCACGATCACGAAGAGCGGGTCGCGTCCGTCCGGCCGCGGCCCGAGCAGGAAAGGCTCCGGCGTCCGCACGCGCGACCGGAGTTGGTCAACCGTGATGCCGGCCTTCGCCACGAATCCGCCGTCAATCCAGCTATGGAGGCCACGCCACGTGGTGTAGCCATTGGGATTGTCGCCGGTCCAGCCGTTGTAGTGCTCGGTTGTGTGGAGCGGCTGGGCGCTGTCGCCGGCGTAGTGGGCCATCAAACCCATCGTCTCCACGATGTTTCGCTTGGCCTGTTCAATTTCGTCGGACGTTCCGCCCATTTCCTGAAAGGCCTTCAAGACGGCAATGTTGGAGCGGAGCTTGTGCGTCCACTCGGTGAGAGCCCAAGGCAGGAAGCCGGCCCACTGGCGCGTGCCGTCAATGTTGCGCGCCGGATCGATCGGGGGAAAACGGTCCGCATGCGCGGCGCGGCCGGCGGCGAAAGCCAGCGCAAAGTCGAGACGGAGCGAGGGCACGGTCCGCGCATCGAGACCGGCCCAGTCGAGCTGCTCGACGTCGAGGAAGTGGTCGTTCCAGCTCGGGCCGTTCTGCTTCAGCCACGGATCGACGTTGCGCCAGCGATCGGGCTCGCCGGCGAGGTAGGCGATGCGCGCGGCGTTTTCCGGGCTGCGCACGAAATCAGGAAAGTCGGATGGCAGCGCAGCGAGCCCGAGCTGGGCGACGGTCCGGTGACCGTGATAATCCCAAGCCGGAAGAACCGCGGCCGACAGGAACAGGGCGGCGAAGATGAATGGACGCATGCCGCTACTTTGCGGATGGCGGCACCGGACGCAAGGCAGCTAGCGTAACCGCGTAGGCCTGCACGCCGTCGGCGATGGACTCGGCGATTTGCTGGCGGAACTCCGGTGTGCCCACGCGCGCGGCCTCGGTGTCGTTCGAGAGGTAGGCGGCCTCCAACAACGCGGCGGGGCATTCGGGCAGGAGCAACACGCGCAGGCGACCGCGCTTGAAGCCGCGATCGGAAGTCTTCAACCCGGCGAGCATCGCCCGGTGCAAGTGATAGCCGAGCACGGCGTTGGCCGTGTCCTGCCGGTTGCCGGGAAATGCGGTGTTGGTGAGTGAATCGCCGGTGTTGTCGGTGCTCGACCACTGAAACTGGGGCGTAAGCACGTAGGTTTCCGTGCCGGTGACCCGTGCGGCCACGGCTGGATCGACGGCGTTGAAGTGAATACTGAGGAACAAGTCGGCTTTGGCGTCCTTGGAAACCGCCGCGCGGCGGTCGAGATCGGCGCGCTGCTCGGGTGCCAGTCGCTCGTCCTTTTCGCGGGTGAGCCGCACCGTGTAGCCGCGCAGCTCGAGTTGTTTGCGCAGGCGCAACACGACGTCGAGGGTCATCTCCTTTTCGTCGAGCTTGAGCTTGAGATTCTGTTTGCCGGGATCGTTGCCGCCGTGGCCCGCGTCGAGCACGATGACCTTGGGCGGATTGGCCGGCAGATGCGCCAGATGGTCCTCCGGCTTGAACAGAGGAGCGATCGTCTTGATGATATCCAGCCGCGTGACCCAAAGCGCCGAACGGTGCATTAACACGGGGCGACCGAGAAAGACGCGCACGCCATCCAGATAACAGTCACGCTGGTTGGCCTCGAACCGATAACGCACCCCGCGCGCATCGGAGAGCGACAGCGCGACCCCGGGTTTGGTCCACGCCAATTTGAGACGATAGTGCGCGGCCACATCATCGACCTTCACCCAATCTTCTCCGTTGATCCTGGTGACGGGCCACAGGTGGGCCGGTCGTGTCGGTGCAGCCCGGATCGGAACCTCGGCAGCCTTGGCTGTTGCCGTCGCATCTTCCTTCACCGGCGGCGGTGACGCGGGCTGCGCGGGAGCCGCGCAGGCGACAAATGCACCAAAGACGCCCAACCACAAAAGGGAAAGCAGATGCTTCATGGGCGAAGCCTCAGTCTTTGACGGCCGAACGCAACCGCTCGTGATACTGACCGATGCCTTCGCCGATGGCCTCGGCTATCCGCTGGCGATGCGCCGGTGTGCCGATCCGCGCCGCCTCGGCGTGATTGGAGAGAAACCCGGCTTCGACCAGCACCGCCGGACAATTCACGGGGCGAAGCACGGCAAAGCGCGCACGCTTGAGGCCACGATCGGTCGCGCCGAGCGCATCGAGCAAACGGGTGTGCACGGCGGCCCCGAGCACCGCGTTCCAATGATCGTGCCGGTTGCCGGGGTCCGCCTTGCGGTCCGTGGCGGTGTGCAGATGCGCCGCCGTGGAGCGCTGGCCCGCCGGCGTGAGCATGTAGGTCTCGATGCCGTGGACCGAAGGATGATTGGGCAGCGCATTAAAATGCAGGCTGACGAAAAGATCAGCGCCGAGTCGGTTGGCCAATTCCGCGCGGGCGCGGAGGTCGGCGGCCTGTGAGTCCTTCAATCGTGTATCCTTTGTGCGCGTGAGCGCGACGCGATAACCGCGCCGCTCGAGATCGCGGCGCAAGCGCTGCGCCACATCGAGCGTGAGGTCTTTCTCGCGCAGCTTGAGGCGGCGATTGGCCGTGCCCGGATCACCGCCGCCGTGGCCGGGATCGATCACGATCAACTCGAGCGCACCGGGAGCGGGCACCGCTTTCGGGTCGAGCAACGGACGAACGATGGCCAGCCAGTCGGATTCCGCCAACCGCAGCTTCTGGCCGCGCGCCTCCACGGACTCGCCGAGGAACAACCGCAGGCCGTTCCAAGCCGCTTCACGGCTGCCGGCTTTGAAATCGAGCGTGGTCCACCGGCTGTGTAGTCGCAGTTCGCGGCCCGGTTTGGTCCGGCTGGCTTTCAGGCCATAACTGCGGCCGAGTTCCTCGAGGTCGAGACGGGCAACGGGTTTCCCAATGGCGGGCGCCGGAAGCACGGCGAAAACCACCAAAGCGGCCAATACTCCGAGTCGCCGGAGGCCGGGCAACCGCGGCATGGCGACGGAGCGCCGCGTCATTCCGCCGGAGGCGGCGCGAGCGGCTGCTGAGGAGCGTGACCCTGCTCGCGCACGTGGAACTTGGGCTTGCGCTTGTTCACCGGCAGCGGCGACAGCATGACATTGATCTGCTTGCCGGTCAGTTTCGGATCGGCGTCGGGATGCCCCATCGTTTCGAGCTCGGCGAGGGCGCGCTTCATGACTTCGAAGCCGATCTCGGGGTGGGCCATTTCGCGGCCGCGGAACTTGAGGCGGAGCTTCACCTTGTTGCCATGGTCGAGAAACTCCTCGGCGTGGCGGATCTTGGTGAGGAAGTCGCCCTTCTCGATGCGGGCGGTGAACTCGATTTCCTTGAGCTTGGTGCCCGCGGGCTTGCTGTGCGCATGCTTCTTCTGCTCCTCATAGACGTATTTGCCGAAGTCCATGATGCGGCAGACGGGCGGCGTGGCCGCGGCGGCGACCTCCACGAGGTCGAGGTTGAATTGCAACGCGAGCGCGATGGCCTTCTGCGTATCCATGATGCCGAGCTGGCGGCCTTCCGGACTGATCACACGAACCTGGGGCGATTTGATCCGCATGTTGCGGCGGATCGCCGCATAGGGGTCGTTGTTGCGACGATGGTCGCGATTATAGGGGGGGCGTCCGCCGGACGAAGAGGAAGATAGAGCCATTCAGTTGGGTTTGCGTTGCTGAGTATGCGGAAGGAGCTATTTGTCCGGGTAAGCGGGAATGACAACACCTATTTCCAGAGGGAAAACCGGGTGACGGTGAACAGGGTTGCGCCCCGGAGCCGGCGCTTTCCAATGTCTGCCGCCATGCCCCAGCCTCTTTTCCGCCAGCACCTGCTCCGCTGGCTCGGCCCTTGCGCAATCCTGCTGGCCGGCCTGGTCTGCTACTGGCCGGCGCTGAACGGAGATGTGTTGTGGGATGACCCCGCCCATCTCACCAGCCCGGAGCTGCGCACCCCGGCCGGGCTGGTCCGGATCTGGACCGACCTGAAGGCCACGCAGCAATTCTACCCGGTGCTGCACACCGCCTTCTGGCTGGAACACAAAATCTGGGGGGATGCAGTCCGGGGGTATCATCTGATCAACGTCATACAGCACGCCTTGGCCTGCTGCCTGTTGGCGCTGGTCCTGCAACGGCTGCGCGCACCACGCCGCGCCGCGGATCAGCCCACTTCACCTGAAACATCACCACCCATCGACTGGTTCGCTTGGGCGGGCGCTCTGCTGGTCGCGGTGCATCCGGTTTGCGTCGAATCCGTGGCGTGGATTTCCGAACAAAAAAACACCCTCTCAACCCTGTTCTATTTCGGCGCAGCTCTGGCTTGGCTGCGATTCGTGGAAAAGCGCACGCCAGCCGCCTATGTAACTGCCAGCCTGTGCTTCCTGCTCGCGGTGGGCAGCAAGACCGTCACCTGCACGTTGCCGGCTGCGCTTCTGGTCGTCCAGTGGTGGCGGCACGGGCGGCTCGATTGGCGGCGTGACGTTATGCCGCTGTTGCCTTGGTTTGGCATCGCGATCGCCGCCGGCTTGGGCACGGCTTGGATCGAACGCAACCTGATCGGCGCCGAAGGGGACGAATACGCCCTTACTTTCGTTCAACGCCTGTTGCTCGCCGGGCGCATCGTCTGGTTTTATATCGGTTCGGTCGTGTGGCCCGCCGATCTCGCGTTCTTCTACGAACGCTGGGATGTGCCGGCGATGGCGTCCGGCTGGTGGCCGTTTCTCGTCGCGGCGCTGGCCACGACGATCGTGTTCTGGTTCGTTCGTCGGCGCACCCGGGGACCTTTGGCGGCTTGGCTGCTGTGGGGCGGCACCCTGTTTCCCGCCCTCGGTTTCTTCAACGTCTTCCCTTTCGCTTTCTCGTATGTCGCCGATCATTTCCAATACCTCGCGACCTTCGGCTTGATCGGCGCCGCCACGATCGGCGTCGCGAACTGGTGCGAACGTTCGCAACGCCAGATCCGTCGTGCCGTCATTGGCGCGCTGGGCGGCGTGCTCTGTTTGGTTTTTGTGGTGCTAAGCCGGGCGGAAAGCCGCCATTACCAAAGCAACCTGGCTCTCTTCTCGGCCTCCGTGGCCCTCGTGCCCGACAACTGGATGGCCCAACGCTGTCTCGGTTGGGCGTGGTCCAAAATCGAAGGTCGCGACGCCGAAGCGATTCGCCATTACACCGAGTCCCTGCGGCTCAATCCCGAATCGCCCGACACCTGCTTCGATCTCGCCAGCGTCCTGCTGCGTGATCCGGAACGCGTCGCCGAAGCCACTACCTTGTTGCACCGTTCGATCGAACTGCGCCCTCACTTCGCCGAGCCCCTCGTCGCCTTGGCCCGCCTCCTGCGCGACCAGCCTGACCGCACGGACGAAATGCTTTCCCATCTTCAGACCGCGCTGATCGCCAAGCCCCGTTACGCGGAAGCCCACCGCCTGCTCGCCGACGCGCTGTCCCGTCTGCCTGATCGCCTGGCTGACGCATTAACTCATTACGAGGAAGCGTTGCGTTGGGACGAGTCTCTCGTCGCCGCGCATCTCGGCTTGGGTCGCCTGCAATCGCGACAGCCTGGCCGCCAAGCCGAAGCCGTTGCCCGTTTCCAACAGGCCCTGGCTCTCGACCCACAAAATGCCGCCGCTCATTTCGAACTGGCCAACCTGCTCGCCGGCCGACCTGAAACCGCCGCCGAAGCCGAACAGCACTACGCCACCTTGCTGCGTCTCCAGCCTTCTTTCCCCGCGGCCCATTTCAACTATGCCAATCTGCTCGCCCGTCTTCCCGGGCGCACTCACGACGCCCTGCCCCACTACGAAGCTGCTCTGGCGCTGGAACCGAACTCACCCGACATCCACGGCAACTTGGGCAACACCTACAACCAGCTTGGCCGCACCACCGACGCCATCGCCAGTTACCGGCGTGCCCTCGCTCTCGCGCCCAACTCTTCCCAGATTCACCAAAATCTCGCCCTGTCGCTCGCACCGCTGTCCGGTCAATCGGCGCAAGCTCTTCATCACGCCGCCGAGGCCGTGCGACTCGCTCCCCACAATCCCTTTTCGCACAACACCCTGGCCATCGTTTACGCGCAACAGGGCGCTCTCATCGAGGCGCGCAACGCCTGGCAAAAAGTTCTCGAGCTCGATCCGCAGTTTGCCCCCGCCCGCGAAAACCTCGCGCGGGTCAACCGACTGCTCAACCGCTGACCGGCTCCCGGTCAGTCGTTCACACGCTGAAGCTCTCGCCGCAGGAGCAGGAGGCCTTGGCGTTGGGATTGGTGAACTTGAAACCGCCACCAATCATCTTGTCGGAAAAATCGAGCACCGTGCCTTTGAGATACAGCGCAGTCTTGGCGTCCACCAGCACGGGCACCCCGGCGCTGCGCACGAGGATGTCGCCGCGCTTCGGCTCGGGGGCGAAACGCAGCTTGTAGCTCAGGCCGTTGCAACCGCCTCCCGTGATGGCAATGCGCAGATAATCGCCCTGCCGTTCGCGCGCGATGAGCGCAGCGACTTTCGCGCCAGCGGCGGTGGTCAGGCGAACGAGGTTCTCGTTGCCTTCGCGGACACCCTCGGCGGGCGGTGATACTGTAGCCGTGTTGTTCAAACGCCCCACCTATGCCCCGGTCCGTAGTTTAATCAAGCGTCGCGCCACTTCCACGGCGTTGGTGAAGCTGCGCGGGCTGGCCTTGCCCTGCCCGGCGATGCCGAAGGCCGTGCCGTGGTCGGGGCTCGTGCGCACGAAAGGCAGGCCGAGTGAAACGTTCACCGCTTCGTCGAAATCCACCGTCTTGAGCGGCGCGAGCCCCTGGTCGTGGTAGAGGGCAACGACGACATCGAATTCCCCGCGCAACGCCCGCGCGAACAACGTGTCGCCCGGCAGGCACAGCGACAGCCCGGGAAACTCCGGCTGCAGGTGCTCGAGCGCGGGATTGAGAAAATCCTTTTCCTCATAGCCGAGCAGGCCGCCCTCGCCTGCGTGCGGATTGAGCCCGCACACGCCGATGCGCGGCGCGGCGATGCCGTCGGCGCGCGCGAGTTCGGCAGCCGCGACAACCGTGCGATGCAGTTGATGCGGCCCGAGCGCGCGGCCGACCTGGTGCAACGGAATGTGCCACGTGGCCAGCGCCACGCGCAGCTTGCCGCCGCAAAAACACATCACGGGATCGCCGCCCCAGTGCGCCGCAAAAAATTCGGTCTGCCCCGGATGCGGATAACCGATCGCGGCGAGCCGCTCCTTGCTGACCGGTCCCGTGACGACGCCCGAAAACTCCCCGAGCTTGGTGCCGCTGGCGGCGCGATCCATCGCCGCCCACGCCACGAGCGCGCCATCGCCGTCAGGCCGGCCCGGTGTGGCAATGAAATCTTCCAAACCAACCGCGACCTTCACCACTCCGGCCGGCAGCGAATCGAGCCAGCGCTGCGGCCCGATCACCGCGACCTCCGCCCTTTCGGCCGGATGCGCGGCAAGCCACGCCGCGATGATTTCCGGGCCAACGCCCGCCGGATCGCCACAGGTGAATGCGAGTGGTTTCATGAGCGGTGGAGCGCGGCCTCCGGACGCGTTTCAGCATGTGCCCACGCAGCCGGAGGCCACGTTCCACCCTGGGCTTCAGGTTTCATCGGATGAAGCGGCCGCACCGACCGCTGGCCGGGCAAACCCGCGTTTGCCGCCGGCGAAAAATTCGAGGAATCGCTTCGCTTCCGCGCTGCTCACCCCGACCGCGAGTCGGGCGGCCGCCAGCTTGCGCGGATCGCCGCCGGCAAACACCTCTCGGTAGCAATCCTTCAACTCAGCAATGCTGTCGCGCGCCACGCCGCGACGCTTGAGACCGACGAGGTTGAGGCCCGACACCTCGTTGCGCTCCGCCACCAACAGAAACGGCGCGAGATCCTGCGTGACGCGGGCGAGCCCGGCGATCATCACGCCCTCCCCGATGCGGCTGAACTGATGCACACCCGCCCCGCCGCCGAGGAATGTGAAACTCCCGACATCCACATGGCCGCCGAGCATGACGTTGGTCGCGAACACGACATCGTTGCCCACCGTGCAATCGTGACCGACGTGAGCGTTGGCCATCAGGTAGCAACGCGCGCCTACCACGGTGTCCTTGCCCGCGTAGATCGAGCGGTTGATGGAGGCGTGCTCGCGAATGATCGTGCCGGCGCCAATGCGCACGCCGCTCGCTGTTTTCGGGTCAAACTTGAGAAAATTCGGTTCGCCGCCGACCACCGCGAACGGGTGCACCACCACGCCATCGCCCAACACCGTGCCACGCCGCACGACGGCATAGGCATTGATCACGCAGCCGGCGCCGATCTGCACGCCCTCCTCGACGATGGCGGTCGGGTGGATGCTCATCAATCGTTGCTACCGCGCGAACGTTTGGCCGGCAACAAATCCATCTGCGGATCCACCAGCAGGTCGTAGGTCTTGAGAATGCGAATGAGCTGCAGGGTGTCGCTCTTGCCGTAGTTGCGGTTGAGTTCCACGCGATCGATCAGGTCGAGCAGCATCGCGCGAAACGAGATCACCGCATCCACGCCAGCCTCCTTGAGCATCGCAACGGCTTGCGAACGGAAAGGCTCGGCCGTGGGCAGGCCCGGCAACACGAGGACTTTGGTGAGCGTTTCCTTCGGGTCGTCCTCGGGCATGTCGGGGAAAAACCGCGACGCCTCCTTGAGAACATCCTGTTCCAGAAAACGAAAAATCTCCGGCTGGTTGCGCAGGGTGCTGGGCGTAAACCGGCCGGACGCGTGCCAGCCCTTGATACTCACGACCGCGCGCCGCACGAAAGGCAGCTCGTTGGGAAAGAGAAAGAAGTCCGGCTTGCGCGTGCCACGCTGCCACGCGGGATTGAACACCAGCAGGTCAATGACCTCCTCCCCTGCGCCGCGCCGGGCGTTCAGGGCATATTTGCGGGCCTGTCGGACAAAAAAGCCGGCCTGCTCGAAATACTCGCGGACAATGCCTTCGTCGATGGCTGACATGGGAAGGTTAACTTAATGATTCAGGGCCGGAAGGCACCCAAAATCTAGACCGCGCCCACCTCGCGCCAGGCGGCCTCGACCGTCGAGGGGGCGATGCCGGAGCGAGTCGCGGACCGGCCCAGCGACTGGAGAATCACGAAGCGCACGCCGTCGGCGCGGTTCTTCTTGTCGCGCGTGGTGGCGGCTTGGAGTTCGGCCAGCGGCAACGGACCGCGCAAACGAACCGGCAGGTTGTGCGCCGCGACGGTCTTTTCCACGCGCGCGATGTCGTCGGGCGTGAGCAGACCGAGCTTGTGCGAGAGCCGCGCGGCGGCAGCGAGGCCGATGGCAACGCCTTCGCCGTGCAGGTAGGTCGTGTAGCCCGTGACCTGCTCGATGGCGTGGCCGAAAGTGTGGCCGAGGTTCAGCAAGGCGCGGCCGCCGTCGGGAGCGCGTTCGAATTCGTCAGCTTTGACGATCTCGGCTTTCAACTGGCAGCAGCGGCGGATGACCTCCGGCAGTTCGGCGCTGCGCGCGTCCACGGGCTTTTGCTCGAGCTGGGCAAAGAGCGCGGGGTCGCCGAGCAGGCCGTATTTGACGATCTCCGCCATGCCGGCGGCAAATTCGCGCGGCGGGAGCGTCTGCAAAAATTCACGACCGATGAGCACGGCCTTAGGATGATGGAACGCACCGACGAGATTCTTGCCGGCCGTGAGATTGATACCGGTTTTGCCGCCGACGGAGCTGTCCACCATCGCGAGCAGCGTGGTCGGCACCTGCACATACTGGATGCCGCGCAGGTAACTCGCCGCCGCGTAACCGCCGAGATCGCCCACCACGCCGCCACCGACCACCCAGAGCACGCCCTGACGGTTGAGCCGGTTGGCCGCGAGAAAATCGAGCACCTTGCCGAAGACTTCGAGCGACTTGGTGCGCTCGCCGGCCGGCACGATCAGGCGCGGCGTCGCGCCGAATGCCTCGGCCAGAAACTTTGACTGCGCGCGAGCCACCCCGTCGTCGGTCAGCAGGATGTTCGCGCGACCGGCCGCTACGTTGGCCGCGAGCAGGTCGCGAATCGCCGCCGTGGCATCGGCAGGAAAATGGATGGGGTAACTTTTTTCGCCCAGTTCGACAGCGAGGTCGCTTATCATAGACTCCTTAAAAACCAGCTACTTGCACAAGTCAATGCCGGGTCATTAGAGAAACTTGAGACATGTTCTCAAAAAAGCCGTTGACTCGAGACTGCGTCTCAATCTTACTGCGACACATTCTCAAATGAGTCCTCGCGATTCTCAATGCCTCGCCACCCCCAGCGCCCGATTCCAGAGCGGAATCAAACAGGCATTTTCCCGCGTCCTGATCGTTTTGCCCATCCTGCTCTGTTCCTTGGACGCCCAAGATTCGATCGCCTCGGCCGATGAGCCGATCCAACTCTCCAAGTTCGTCGTCACCGCCTCCGGCTTCAATCAAGCCTTCGTGCAAGCTCCGGCCAGCATCTCCGTTTTGGGCCGCGAAGAGTTGCTGGAAAAGCGGGTCAACAACCTCGCCGAGGCGATTTCCGAAATCGAGGGCGTCGATGTCGGCGCATCCGCGGGCAAGACCGGCGGCCTCAACATCAGCATCCGCGGCATGCCGAGCGATTACACGCTGATCCTTGTGGACGGTCGCCGGCAGAACACCGCGGGCAGCGTCACGCCGAATGGCTTTGGCGAAACGTCCTCCAGCTTTCTCCCCCCGCCCTCTGCGATCGAGCGCATCGAGGTGATCCGCGGACCGATGTCCACGCTTTACGGTTCCGACGCGATGGGCGGTGTCGTAAACCTCATCACCCGGCGCATCAGCGAAACCTGGGCCGGCAGCGTCACCGTCGGCGGCACACTCCAAGGCGACCGCGACTTCGGCGACTCCGGTTCGGTCAACGCCTATTTTGGCGGCCCGCTCATCCCGCGGAAACTCGGCCTCAGCCTGCGCGGCAGCCTGTTCTCCCGCGCCGCATCAGAGCTCTCCTACGAAGACACCGGCGGCGGCGCCGTCGAGGTCAGCAAACGCGGTCCGAGCCCGGTAAAAGCCGACATCCATACGTTGGGCGCGCGCCTCGATTTTTCGCCGCATCGCCACCACGACCTCTGGCTCGACGCCGATCTTTATCGCCAGACCTACGACAATAACGCCGGCCAGCTCGGCACGCTCGACACCGGCACCACGTTCAACGGCTACGCTCCCGAACTGAAGTTCAACCGCGAACAATACACCCTCGCTCACACCTGGCGCCTCGATTCCGGCGTGATCGAATCCAGCCTCATCCGGAACCGCACCGAAACCCTCGGCCGCACCATCCCGCCCGGCACCCCCGGCAAGACGCCCGGCAGCCCGCGGACGCTCGAGAACGAAAACCTCATCTTCGACACGAAGGGCGTGCTCCGCTTCGAAGGCCACACCGTCAGCGTCGGCGGCCAGTTCTGGGATGCCGAGATGATCGACGGTGTCGCGCCCGCGCCATACACCCACGAACAATGGGCCCTCTACGCAGAGGACGAATGGCGCCTCCTGTCCGACCTGCGACTCACGCTCGGCGCGCGCCGTGACGAACACAACCAGTTCGGCGAACACTACAATCCCCGCGCCTACGTTGTCTGGAACGCCACTTCCCGCTGGTCCTTCAAAGCCGGCGTCAGCCAAGGCTTCAAAGCCCCGCGCCTCGACCAGATCGCCGACGGCATCACCGGCTTCACCGGCCAGGGCACCCGTCCCACCATCGGCACGCCGTCGCTGCGTCCCGAAACCAGCACCTCCACCGAAATCGGCGTGATCTACGACCGCAGCAACGGCCTCCGTCTCAGCCTCACGGCCTTCAACAACGAATTCGACGACAAGATCGCCAACGGCCCGGGCTTGCTCAACGCCACCTTCGCCGCCAGCCCCAATCGTCCCGGTTCCGTCAATTACGGCAACTGGCCGCTCGTCGATACCTTCGCCCAACTCGTCAACGTGGACAAAGCCGTCACCCGCGGCCTCGAGGCCGGCATCCATTATCGCTTCGCCGATCACTGGACCATCACCGGCAACTACACCTACACCGACAGCGAACAGAAGAGCGGCGTCGACGCCGGCAAGCCGCTCTACGACACGCCCCGTCACATGGTGAACACGCGCCTGCGCTGGACCGCCAGCGCCAAGCTCTCGCTCTGGCTCAGCGGCGAATATCGCAGCGAACGCTACCGCTCGCCTGACACCGCCACCAGCACCGCCAAGGCCACCTATGGCGACTACCGCGCCTACTCGCTCTTCCATCTCGGCGGCGCCTGGCGGTTTTCCCCGCAGCTTACCTTCAACGCGACGGTCTACAACCTTCTCGACAAAAACTTCGTCGAATACGGCCCCTACGTGAGCAACACGGCCACCGGCGCGATCAGCTACACCAATCTCTACAGTAACAACCAGGAACCGCGCCGCCTCTGGCTCTCCGCCACGTATTCCTACTGAGCCGGTGATCGCGACCGCCACGGTCGCCGCGCCTCTCCTATCAATTCCATGCAATCCGAAGTCATCCACGCCCCTGACCTCAAATCTCCGCTCGTCGGCACTTTTCCCGCCCTCGCTCTCGCCCTGACCGGCGGTCTGCACGCGCAGACGACGGTCCCCGCGACTCCCGAAGACAATGTCTCCTTCGAACTCCCGAAGATGACCGTCGAGGAACAGCGCCGCGCCGTCTCCTCGCCGAAATTCACCGCCCCGCTCGTGGACACGCCGCAGACCGTTTCGGTGATCCCAAAGGAAATTTTCAACCAGCAGGGCGCCGCCAGTCTCGCCGACGTCCTCGGCAACACTCCCGGCATCACTTTCCTCGCCGGCGAGGGCGGCCACGTCTCCGGCTCGAACAGTTTCGTCATGCGCGGCTTCGATATGTCGGGCAACATCTTCATCGATGGTGTGCGCGACAACGGCAACTACGGCCGCGACATCTACAACCTCGATCAAGTCGAAGTCGTAAAGGGCCCCTCCGGCGACAACGGCCGCGGCTCTGCTTCCGGTTACATCAACCTTTCCACCAAGAGTCCCCAGGCGAATAACTTCGCCAGCGCCACCGCCAGCTACGGTTTCGACGAATACGATTCCGAGGCGCGCAAACGCGCCACGATCGACGTCAACCAGTCGCTCGACGGCTCCATCAATGGCGCGGCCTTCCGCCTCAATGCGCTCTGGCAGGACGGCGGGGTCGCCGGTCGCGAACACGCCGAGAAAAACACCTGGGGCATCGCGCCATCGCTCGCCTTCGGCCTCGGCACACCGACGCGTGTCACGCTCTCCTACCAGCACGATGAGCAGGACGACCTGCCGGACTACGGCACCCTCGGCGGTATCTTGGACGGCACCGCCACTCCCGTCCGCCCCGCGCAGTCCGTGCCGCGCGAAAATTTCTACGGCCACGCCAGCGACTTCGATCGCGTTGAGCTCGATGTCGCCAGTCTGCGTCTCGAACACGACCTGAGCCCCACGGTGCGTCTCTCCAACGTCGCGCGCTACAGCCAGACCGACCGCAAGGCCATCTACACCGTGCCGGGCAATCTCAACAACGATCCCGACATCAACACCGGCGAGACCTTCGAAGTGTTGCCGACCAACCGCCAGGCCTTCGCGCGCAAGGTCGAGACCCTTTCCAACCAGACCAATCTCGCCGCCCAGTTCTCCACCGGCTCCGTGGATCACGCGTTCGCCGGCGGCATCGAACTCGTGCGCGAGGACGGCCGCACGCTGCGCGACTGGACCGGCTTGGGCACCGTCACCAACCTCACCAAAACCGTCACGCGCACGCCCACGGCCACGAACCCCGCGACCACGCAGGTCATCACCGGCATCAGTCCCTACAACCCCGACCCGCATCGCGCGCTCACCGACTTCGCTCCCGTCTATCGCTTCGTGGACACCATCCGCATCGACACGGCCGCGCTCTACGCTTTCGACACGCTACGTTTCAACGACCGCTGGCAGGCCAGCACCGGCCTCCGCCTCGAACACTACAAGGCCGGCTACGACATCCTCGACCTGACCACCGGCCTCGTCGAGCCGTTCGAAGTTTCCGACACGCTGCTCACCGGCAAACTCGGCATCGTCTTCAAACCCGCCGCCAATGGCAGCCTCTACGCCTCGTGGGGCGTCGCTGCCCAGCCGCCCGGCACGAACAATCTCTCCAACGACAACGGTTCGCGCAACAACGGCACGCCCGGCACCACCGGCCAGAATTCGCCCAACGCCGATCCGCAGGAATCCTACAACTACGAACTCGGTGTGAAGTGGGACTTCTTCCGTCGTCGTCTCACCACCTCGCTCGCGCTTTTCCGCAGCGAACGCACCAACATCAGCGTCGCCACCGACACCAACGGCGTGCCCACCGCCTACGGCGACCAGACCGTGCAGGGCATCGAAGCTGGCGTCTCCGGTCGCATCACCGACGACTGGATCGTGTTTGGCGGTTTCACCGTTCTCGACAGCGAGAACCGCAATCCCGCCAACGCCACCCAAGACGGTTCCGAACTCAATTGGACGCCCGAATTCTCCGGCAACCTCTGGACCACCTACCGCCTGCCCTTCGGCCTCGTTATCGGCGGCGGCACGCAATACACCGGCAAATCCCGCGTCTCGCTCAACAACACTTCCGACGCGGTGCTGCCTTCCCGCTGGATCCTCAACTTCATGGCTTCCTACCCGGTCAACGATCGTTTCAGCATTCGGCTCAACGTCACCAACGTCACCGACAAGCTCTACGCCCGCGCCATCAACAATAATTCCAACCGCACCTACCTGGGCGATCCGCGGTCTTTCCTGTTGAGCGCCGATTACCGCTTCTGAACCTTCCGCCGCGGTGGCGGCCCAACCCGCCCCCCCTCTCACTTTCACTCTCTACCCTGCTGTGCTCCTCGCCATCCCCAACGTCCTCACTCCCGTCCAGGTCGCTGAGGCCCGCCAGGCCCTCGAAGCCGCCGAATGGGTGGACGGCAAGGCCACCGCCGGCCACCAAGGCGCGCGTGTGAAGGACAATCAGCAGCTGCCGGTGGAGAGCCTCGTCGCCAAACAGGTCGGCGCGATGATCCTGAAGGCGCTCTCCGGCAATCCTCTGTTCATGTCGGCGGCACTCCCGCTGCACATCCTGCCGCCGATGTTCAATCGCTACTCGGGTGGACAAACCTTCGGCAGCCATGTGGACGGCTCCATTCGCATTGTGCCCGGCACCGGTCATCGCCTTCGCACCGATCTCTCGTGCACGCTTTTTTTCGCGGGTCCTGAGGAATACGACGGTGGCGAACTCATCATCGAGGATACCTACGGCTCCAAGAGCGTGCGCCTGCCCGCCGGCCACATGATCCTCTACCCGTCCACCAGCTTGCATCAAGTCACACCGGTCACCCGCGGCACGCGCCTTTGCTCGTTCTTCTGGCTGCAGTCCATGATCCGTGACGACGGCCAGCGCCGCCTGCTGTTCGACATGGACGTCGCCATCCAGCGCCTCGGCCGTGAAAACGCTACGCATCCTTCCGTCATCCAACTCACTGGCGTATATCACAATCTCTTACGCCAGTGGGCCGAGATGTGATTCTTTCCCGCAGGATTTGCCCTTCTTCCGCCAACCGTTAACATCATTTCCATCATGAAAACCGTCGCCGCTTCCAAGACCAAGTCCGACACCGCCGTCGTGAAGGCCCTTAACCTTCTCCTTGCCGATTCTTACGCGCTCATGGCCAACACGCACTACGCCCACTGGAACGTCGAAGGCACCGGTTTCTTCGTGCTCCATCAGGCCTTCCAGGCGCACTACGAAAATCTCTTCGAAGCCATCGACGAAATCGCCGAGCGCGTGCGCGCCCTCGACGCCTACGCGCTGGGCGGCCTCCGCAACTTCGCCGTCGAATCCGGCATGGAGGAGTTCAATACACCGCTCGCCGCCAAGGACTACGTCGCCGGTCTCATCGTCGGTCACGAGAAAGCGATTTCCGATGCCGTCGCGCTCCGCGACGCCGCCGGCATCGCCAACGATCTCGAGACGCAGGACCTCGCCATCGGTCGCATCCAGTGGCACCAGAAAACTGTCTGGATGCTCAAGAGCTACCTCAAGTAAGCGGCGAACCCACTCACGCGCCGGCTCCTCTTGTCCGGCGCTTTTTTAGAATCACCGATTGAGAACAGGTATCAGTTTCATGTCCCCTTCCACGCTCGCTCCCGTCACCCCTTCCGTTCCCGCGCCAACCGCGTTTGCCAGCCTGTGCCCATTTCATGATGGCATCGCCACGCTCGACCTGCTGCTCGCCGAAATTGATCCGCGCGAAACCCCACTCTTCGACGCCGTGCTCGATCTTCGTTCACTCGCCGCCGGTCGTGACGCCACGGCGTGTCTGGCCCAGCTCTTCAAAGTGCGCGCGCTGCTCGATGGCCGTCACTATCTCGCATTCTACCGCGTTCGCTGTTGGGCGCAGCGCACCTTCCGCGTCGAAGTCCGCTCGCACCGCGGTGAAGCCGCCCTGCTGCGCGAGCTCCCGCGTGACGGCGCGCGTCTCGACGAGATCGCCAATTCCTCCCTCGCCTGCCTTGCGCAGGACGGTGAAATCCCCGCGGGCGCCCACGTGCGTTTCGTCTTTGCCCCGGCCGCCTGAGTGAGCGCCGTCGCGACAGATTCGGACGCCGCCACGCGCGAACGCGATCTCGCGATCGCTTGGATGAATCGCGGCCACGCACTCGCGTTGCAGGGCGACGCCCAGAGTCTGGCCGCCGCACTCGAGGCCTACAACGAAGCCACTTCCCGCCTGCGCCCGCTCATCGCGCATTCCGCTAATCCGTCCTGGGCCAACAGCCTCGCCGCCGCTCTGCTCAATCGCGGACAATTGCTGCATCGTCTCTACGGCACCGCGCAAGCCACCGTCGCCCTCGCCGCTTTCGACGAAGCCGCCGCCATTCTCCGTCCCTTGGTCGGCTCCTCTCCCGTCTCACTTTCTCCGTCCCCCTGGCCGCGCCGCAATCTCGCTGGCGTCCTGATCAACCACGCCACGCTGCTGCTCGACCTCGGCCAGTTGCCCGAAGCCCGCGCCGCTGCGGCCGAAACGCTCGCGTTGTCCCTCCCGCACGAACGCACCGATACGATCGACGCCGATCTCGCACTCAAAGCCCGCCGCGCACTTTGCGACGCGCTCGGCCGCCTCATCGTCGCTCCCGGTGCCGATCAGGAAGCCATTGCCCGCGAAGCCAGCGATCTGGTTGACGATGGTCTCGCCCTCGCCCGCCATTGGACCGCCCGCGGCGCCGCGCAACCGCGCGAACTCGCCCTGCGTCTCTTCCGCTTCGGCGCACAGCTCTATCGTTTTCACCAACCCCATTTCCTCGCGGAATTCCTCGCGGAGAATCTCGTTACGCACGACGCCGAACTCGTCGCCATCGCACGAGAGACGATCGATGCCGCGCTCGCCGACGCCCCGCGTGACACCGCCTACCTCACCGTCGGTGACGCCGCCTCCGCACGACATCTCCGCACCGCTCGCGAACTCACGCAGCTCCGCGCCACTCTCCCCGCATGAAGACCTTCCGCCAAGTCCTGTTCTGGCTCCATCTCGTCGCCGGCCTCATTGCCGGCATCGCCATCGGCATCATGTGCTTCACCGGCACCGTGCTCGCCTTCGAGCACGAGATCGTCGAATGGGCCGAACGCGATGCCCGGCGCGTCATCGTGCCCGCCGACGGCGCACCGCGCCTCTCCTTGGCGGAACTGCAGCAGCACCTGCGCACGGCCAAACCCGATCTCCGCAATCCCGCCGTCACCCTGCGCAACGATCCCGCCGCCGCCGTGACCTTCGCCTCTGGCCGCGATGATGGTTTCTACGCCGATCCCTACACCGGCGAAATCCGCCAACCGGCTTCGACGAGGATGCATGACTTTATGCACGTCATGGTTGACTGGCATCGCTACCTCGCCCTTTCCGGCGACAACCGGCCGCACGGCAAACTCATCAACGGCATCTGCAACCTCGCCTTCTTCGGCCTCGCGGTGACCGGGCTCTACCTCTGGTGGCCGCGCTCGTTATCCTGGCGCGGTATCAAGGCCATCGCGGTCATCAATTTCAAGGCAGCCGGCAAGGCCCGCGACTTCAACTGGCACAATGCCATCGGCCTGTGGTGCGCGCCGATTCTCATCGTGCTCACGCTCACGGCCGTGCCGATTTCCTTCCGTTGGGGTGGCAACCTCATCGTGAAACTCGCCGGCGAAGAGATTCCCGCCCAGCAGGGCCCCGGTGCCGCGCCCGTGACGCCGTCCGTGGAAATCAAGCATCCCTCACCCGACGCCCGCCCGCTTCCCTACGATACCATCGTCGCTCGTGTGCAGCAGGATTTCCCGAAGTGGGAAAGCATCTCCCTGCGCTCCGGCGGCCCGCAACGCGGTCGCGCTGGTGGTGCCCAGCCCGGTGCCCAAACCACTGCTCCCACCCAACGTCCCGAAGCCGCCGCTCAACCGCGACGCGAAGGCGAAGGCCGCGGCGGTGCCGGCGGTGGCGAACGCCAAGGTCCGCAACCGCTCACGGTCACCATCCGTGAGTCCGGTTCCTGGCCACGCACGGCCACGACCACGCTCACACTGAATCCTTTCACCGGGGAAACGCTTGCCAAAACCGGCTACGCGGATTTGCCGAAGTCGCGCCAGATTCGCTCGTGGACGCGTTTCCTCCATACCGGTCAGGCACTCGGTTGGTGGGGCCAGCTCATCGCCGGACTCGCCTGCCTCGGCGGCTGCTTTCTCGTCTACACCGGCTTCGCCCTGTCGTGGCGCCGCTTCTTTGGTAAGAAGCAGGCGGCCACGCCTTCTGCCAACGCGTAAATCGTCCGCCGCTCATGAACCCGCAAAAGCAGGCCGATCTTCGTTTTGTCATCGGCGTGCTGCTCGCGGTGACGGTGCTCGCCGCATTCATCGTCTGCCTCCGCCTGTTCGCCTCCTAAGCCCTCGCCATGCCTGCTTCATCCGCTCCGCTCGTCTGTGAAATACACGCCTCCGATGCCGCGACCGGCTCCGATCTCGCGCACATCGCCGAAACCTGCGCCCGGGAAACCGGCGTCACCGTCGCCATGCAAGTGCTGTCCACCGGCGGACGTCAGCAGACTCTGACCCTGCGCCTGCCCGCCGAACTCGCCGCCTCACAACATCCCGTGTGGTGTCTCGCCTGCCGTCTCGCCTGCTTCTGCCCCACCGCCCGCGTCAGCGTGCTCATCCTCGGGGAGGAAATGTTTACGCGTCCAAGCCCAAGCCACGCGAAGACGCAAAGCGCTTGAACTTGGGCCAGACCGATTCTTCGCGGTGTTTCACTGCGATGGTCGCGTCGCTTCCACCGCATACACGCGGAACACGGCGTTGACCATGCCGGGGGTGGCGCGGTCGGCGGAGATCGTGCACTGATCGATGCCGACGTAGGGCGCGCGGGACATCACGCCTTCGTAGAAACGCAACAGGCCGGCCATGTCCACGCGGCGGAAGGTGACCTGCACGCTGTGCAGGGAAAAAGTGTCGGTGCGGTCGGTGCGCTGCGCGCCCAACTCCAGCGGAAGACCCTGCGCGAGACGACTGACCTCAGCGAAGGCCTGCGCGGCGTTCATCGTTTGCGCGGCGTCGAGGCGGCGCGCCATCTCGGCGGTGCGCGCACTCACGCTCGCGCCCTGTTCCAACCACAAGCGCTGCACCTTGGCGTCCTCCTTGGCGGAGCCCCAAGCTTGCACTTGATCGCGCACGCGCGTAACCAGCTCCGCGCCCCACCACGTCGCACCGATGAGGGCGAAGGCGAGCAGCAGCAAACGCTCGCGCAGCAACCGGCTGTTGAAGAACTTTTTCATCGCGCCCCTCCCGGTCCGGCAAAACCGGGTTTGAATGTGACGACAATGAGGAAGGTCGTGCGACCGCCGCTGGTGCGGAAATCGCGCAGCTCGATCTTCTCAATCTCCGGGGTGCGACCCAGCGCCTGTTCGTAAGCCTGTGGATCGGCGGGGTTGCCCGTCTGCGCCTCGATCTCCATCTGGCGCGGGCCGGCGGTCGAGGCGCGCACGAATTCCAGCGTGGCAGGCCGCGTGGCGTTGAGCAGCGCGAGCATTTCGAAGGGACGCAGGCTCTGCCCGGCGAGCTGCTCCATGCGCGCGATGACGTCGTTGGACTGCTGGATTTGCCGCACGGTGGCGGCGTTGGCGTCCAGCTGGGTGCGCGAGCGCGCGAGCAATCCCTTGGAAACGAGCAGTCCGAGTTCTCCCACGACACACACCGCAAGCGCGACGGCGGCCGCGGCGAAAACCAGCCACAGGCGGCGATCACGCTGGCGGCGTTTCACCCGGCCGGTCAGCTCGGCCTTGTCGCGCACGTCCATCGCGCGAAGCTGCTCGGGCGTGAAAGCCACCGAGCGGTCGCCGAGCGTGAGGGCGAGCCCTTCCTTGTCGAGCGCCCCGGCCGCGGGATCGCCACGGAAAAGTTTCGACGGCGCCGTCGGTGCGTCGAGACGACGCCGCGCTTCTTTCAGAAGATCGTCACCCACGGCCCCGGACGCCTGGTCGCCGATCTCGCGGGCGATCACACCCGCGGGCAGCGCTCCCGCGCCGTCCCAGAAAATCGCGGCGACATGTCCGTTGCGTTCGTGCAACCACACCTCGGGTTTCGCCGGCACCGCCTGCCTCAGCCAGAGGGCGAAGTCGGGCAGCACGGCATCGGCCTCGCTCCAGGCTGCCGTGGCGGTGGCGTCAAAGTTCCGACGGTAGGCGGCAAACACAATGGCCTGCGTGCCATCGGCCGAGGCGCAGTGTCCGTGGTAGAGCTGGCCGGGTGCGAAAGGCCCGATGGTCTCGAGTGCGAGCGCGGCCTGCCCGGCGGCATCCTGCCCGGCCACGAGTGGAATGCGGCGGACGAAGAACTTCGTCGCCGGCAACAGCACCGTGCCGCCGCCGTTGGCGGAGAGAGTTAGGCTGTTGGGGGCGGGGGCGGACATGGGGTCAGGAGCCGTCGTTCTCACGAAGTTCCAGAATCTGGAACGGGTAGTCCAACCTTTTGCGCGGATTGTTCCGCACCGAAGCCGGTTCCGTGACCTCCGGGGCGGCGCCGGGCTCGCGGGCGGCGGGTGGGGTCGTGCGGGCCGGAGCGACCGCGCCGGGGCGCGCCACCCAAGCCGCGAGCCGGTGCTCGCGCCCGCCAAAACGCGTGAGGACCGCCACCCGCAGGCAAAGTGCTTCGGTGCCGAGGCCCGGCGGCGTGGCGTCGCGGCCCCAGGCGCCGGCGAGTTCGGCGGGCGTGCGGTAGAAAGATGAGCCGGCCGTGCGGCGATCGCGCCGCGAGGTCTCGATAGCGCCGATACGTCCTTCGTCGAGCCCATGCGCGAGCAGCGCGTCGGCACCGGCGGAATTGACGTTGGTAGCATTGAAGGAAAACAGCGAGGCGCCGGCCCGGAACCGCAGGCCCGTTTCGTTCCAGCGACCGAACTCGTCGAAGAACACCTCGCGCGCCGCCGGAATCGCGCGCAGTTCCTCGAAGGAGCGCAACGCCCGCTGCGGCGCGGCATAGGGCAGCGCGGCCGTATCGAATTCCAGCGGATCGCCCTCCAGCGAAATGTGATCGGGCCGCGTCCACGTCAGTAACGCGTCCACCACTCGATCGACCGCGGTGGCCGGACAACCGACGGCCTCGAGAAAAGCGGCCAGTTGCTGCTCGTTGGCGCGCGGGAGCGAGAGCTTGCCGGACTCGTCCTCCACCGCGACCGCGGCCACGTAGCCTTCCGCCGGTTCGTAGGTCATCAGTTCCAGCGGATGATCCCAACCCTCCGACACGTCATGCAAACCTTCGGCCGCGGCGGCCTGATCGGCGAGCACGGCGAGCGCAGCCTCGAGTGCGGAAAACGCTTCCTGTCGCAGGTCGGCGCGTTTGACGGCCTTGGCCTCCGCCGCGAGTTCGACCGACGCGCGGTCCATCAGGCGCGTGATGAGGAACGCGGCGAGCAGGACGATGCCCAGCACGAAGATGATCACCGAGCCGCGACAACGGCGGATGCGACCGCTCTGGTCATCGCGAAGCCCGGCTCGGCGGGCGGTGGCGATCCAGCTGGATTGCTTCGTCGGCCCGCCCAGCGGGCCTTCTCGCAATGGCCGCGGGAAATTTTCCTCGGAGCTTGGATTCCTCACGCTCATCAGAAAACGGGAGGACCGACGACCACGGGCAGGGTGATTTCGCGCACGGCTTCGTAACCGTCCTGCTTGAAGGTGAGCACAATCCGCTCAGGGAGCAGCCACTCGTTCGTGTTGTTTTTGCGCAGCGCCTGCTCCGTGCGCCACGAGCCGGTGTTGGGATCCTGGTAGGCGTAGCTAAGCGTGGTGACCAATGGCGACACCTGCACCGTGCGCGGCCGTTTTTCCGCCACGTCCTGCTCCAACAGCGACTGCCAGTGGAGCACGAGCCCATGCTCGCGATCCACGGCGAGATGGATGCGCACCTCGGGCAGCGGCTGCTCCGGCCAGTCGAGCAGGCGGTCGCCATCGAGCAGTTCGAAGCCGAGCAGGTTTTCCGACGGACCGTTGGCCGGGCGCACCTCGCGCACGGCGAAGGGTTCGTTGGCCACGCCACCACCGCGCGGCCAGGCGGCCCGACGCATCAGCGATTCAACATGCCGCGTGACGGCGTTCACGTGCTGCTCGAACAGGCGCTTTTCTCCACCCCGCCCCCAGATCGCGCCCATCGAAAACACGAAGGTCAGCAACGCTGTGACGAGCATCGCCAGCAACGCCATCGAGAGAAGCAGTTCGATGAGCGTGAAACCGCGAGCGGAGGCGTCCCGCACCGCAGCCGAATCTACCGAGACTTGCGGGATGGCCCCACACACACCGTCGCTTCGCGCCCCCCCTCTTGATAAAGGGGATTCAAACCCACGCACACCAAGTTCCCCTCTATCAAGAGGGGCGCCCGCCAGGGCGGGGTGTGTGAGCGATCTGCGAATACGTTGAAGTCTCATTGGTGAGTTTAATGGGTGAACTCCAATGGCCCCCTCATCGCTTCGCCTCCTGCGCTATGCGCTGGCGGGTTTTTTCGCGGAGCTGTTCGCGTTCCGCCGGATCAGACCAGGTGGGCCGCAACACGTATAGCCGCTGTGTGCGTTGCCACTCCGGCATATCGCTCGATGCCGGCACCTCGGCTTCCACGGTCAGCCGAAAAAGATCGGCTACATCGGTCGGTTCGACCTGCGCCTTCCAAGTGAGCTGACGTCCATCGCGCAGCGTGATGCTCCCGCCCTCCTCTACCTTCGGCAACTCGGCCTCGGTGAGCACGACCGCGCGCAACAGTTTCCAGTCCTCCTCCGCCTGCTGCTCGGAGCCCACGGCGCGGTAACTGCCGAGCACATTGAGGTAAGCCAGCGAGAGCGTTACCGTCGCGAGCGCGAAAATCGCCAGGCTCACCAATACCTCGATAAGGGTGAACGCGCGACGGGAGTTCGCCGCCATATGTGCTGAAACTCGCTTCATGGCGTGGAGCGGACGACCGGCGCGGCGGTCCAGGGGTCGATTTCGAGGCGGGAGACCTGGCCGGCGTTGTTGATCAGTTGCACGCGAAAACGGTCGGCGGTGCCGTCGGCGTAGAAATGCACGGCGGGCATCGTACCGGTGTCGACGAGTTGGCCGCCCAGCAGAACCGTGTCGCGCGAGCTGACGGGCAGAAATTCGATTTTCCCGCCCGGCCAGTTAAGTCCGCGCTCCGCACCGCCGGGACCGCCCCAGAGCAAGCGTGCGTTTTTTTCGTCGAAGCGCAACGTGACGACGGCGTCCTCCTGCACAGCCTGCAGGCGCGCGGCTTGCACCGCCTCCCAAAAAATGTCGACTGGCGTGCGCTGGCGCGAGCGAAACAGCTCGCTGCTGCCGCTCACGAACAACGCGGCCACGAGCCCGAGCAAGGCGATCATGAGCAACACCTCCAACAAGGTGAATGCTCGGGAAGCAGCGGATCGGGCGATCATCGCACCGTGTTTGGTCGCGCCGAGCGCTCGATGCGAAACGGCATCCCGCAGCAGGCCCGTGGTGCGCCGTGAAAACCGGGTCATGCGCGGAGGGCGGCGCCGGCCGTCACCAATTGCCGATGTCGTCCTCGCTGCCCTCGGTCTTGTCCGGCCCTTTGGAGAAGAGGTCGTAGCCCGACTTGTTACGCGTGCCGGGACTGCGGTATTGGTAGGGCTCGCCCCAGGGATCAGGCGGGAGCGAATCAACGTAAGGCCCCTTCCAGTTCGCGTTGGCGTTGCTCGGGGCATTCAACAGGACGCCGAGCCCCTCGGCCGTGGTCGGATAACTGCCAAGATCGAGGCGGTAGCGCTCGAGCGCGGTCTTGAGGGAGTCGCGCACGAAAACTTTGGCGATCGTCCCTTGGGCGCTGCCGAAGATGCCGTCGGTCTTCGTGATGAGCAGCGTGGCCAGCAACGCGAGGATGCCGACCATGACGATGATTTCGAGGAGAGTGAAGGCGCGGTGGTTGCGGTTCAGACGCATGGGGTAGCGGGGAGATTCAACGACGATTGGGTTGCGGCGGTCCGCCGGGAGACGTTTGGGCATTCGTGGGCAAAGGCTGCGGCTGGGGCATCGGCGCACCGCCCTGCGCCCGGAGCGCGCGACGGCGACGGATTTCCTCGGCCACTTGCGCAAGCCGCGCGGCCTCGTCGGCGGGCGCTGCGGAGCCACTCACCACGGCCGGAGTTGCCCCGGGGGTCGGAACCGGACCACCGGCGGATGGCATCGGCGGCGCAGCCTGCACGACGACTTGCGCGCGCTTGAGAGTGAGCGTGATCGGCTGGTTGCGGTAAAGGACCTTCACGGTCTGCGTAGCGCTGTCGTAGCCCTGGACCGTGTAAGGCGCACCGGACTCGTTGAGACCCACCCACTGCGATTGGCGCGTGGACGGTTCGAAGAGACTGAAAAACGTCTCGCCCTTGTCCACGATCACGCCGCGAAACTCCAACTGCCCCGATTCGGCGCCCGGCACCACCGGAGAAGCAGCGGAGCCGAAGGGTGAATTCTTGACGAGATTGTCGAGTGCCGGCTTCGCCGGATCGGTCGCCGCGGGTTCAGTTGCCGCCGGCTCGGCCGCAGAGGCGGCCACGACACCCACCCCCAGCAGGATGGCAAGGCTTCGACAACGGAGACGCATATCCGGAACGAAAACCCAACCCCGCCCCAAAGCAACGCCGAAGACAGCGGAAGCGGGGGCATTCTGGTGAGCCGCGCGCGTTAAGCCGACACACCCCGTCGCACCCCGTCGGCGAGAATTTCGACGGTGAATTCTGTGGGCAGCCCGCTTGCGGGCGCATGACCAAAGCGTGCGCAAGCGCGCTGACCCCTCTCACCAGAGGGGATTCAATCCACGCAGCCAAATCCCCTCTACCAAGAGGGGTGCCCGTCCGGGCGGGGTGTGCAACCGGTTTGAACATGAAAACTATCACATTCCCGACGAGTCGCTCCGATGCACGCCCAGTTGCCCCGCGTCGTCGAAAAATTTTAGCCATTCAGACGCTCCGCATGAAAAGCGCTGTTGCGCTACGCGTAATCTGCGACTGCTTGGTCTCGTTCCACGCTTGGTGATGACTCAACGCTCTTCTTCGTTTCTCCGCACCGCTCTGACCGCTTTGGCCATCGGCCTGTCCCTGCCCGCAGCCGCTCAGGAATCTGATCTCACGCCCGGCCCGTTCTTTGAACCGGGTCAGCCGCTGTTCCATACGCAGGGCGCCATCCATCCCGACAATTTCGTCGTGCGCGGCATTTTGCTTCCGCTGCCTTCGGGCCACGCCGTTCTCTTCGACCAGGAACTGCTGCGCGTGGCCGCAATCTGGAGCATCCCCGCCGGCCAGCCGCCCGTCTCCGAACGCACGATGGCGCAGATCTCCTATCGCGAGCCCCGCGCCAAGGTATACTCCGAACACCCGCAGCCCTCCGGTCCGCTGTTGCTGACATCCGCCATGCTGCCCGGCGCAGCCACGGACGCCGCCGGCCTCACCGCTGATCCGCGCGCTCCCAACCGCGAAGGCGACTTCGGCCGTGGTCCCCTGCCCGTTGCGCTGGCCCGTTTTGAAGGCACGTCCCTCGCCGGTCGCACCGCTGTCCTGACTTATCGCATCGGCGATACGACCGTGCGCGAATGGTTCGAAACCCGCGGCCGCGGGAACGGCCTGTCGCTCCTTCGCCATTTCGAAATCGCGCCGCATGTCACGCCGCTGCACTTCGGCCTCGGCCGCAAGGCCGACGGCAGCCTGCCTCTCGTCGCCGTCAATCTTCCGGCCGTGGAACTCGCGCCCGCCAGCGGACAGCTCACCGCCATCGTTGCCGCTTCGGCCGAGACGCAGCGTTTCACGATCTCGATCGCTGTGGGCGACATCAGCCGCGTGCCCCCGGCCGGCCCCACACCCACGCTGCCGGCACCGGTCGCCGCTCCTTACTGGCCGGACACCGCCATCGCTACTCCCACGCTCGGCAAAGTTCGGCAAAATGGCTGGGTGCTCGACTACGTGCCCGTGCCCGAGGCCAATCCGTGGAAACGCCGCATTCGCCCCGCCGACCTCGCGTTTCTTTCCGCCGACGAAGCCGCCGTGGTCACCTACGACGGCGATGTGTGGAAAGTCACCGGCCTCGCCGATCCCGCGCTCGCGAACCCCACCTGGCGGCGCTTCGCCAGCGGCCTGCACGAACCGCTCGCTGTCGCGGCACCGAAAGCCGGAGTTGTCCAGGTTTGGACCAAGAACGGCCTCGTGCGCCTGCACGACACCGACGGCAATGGCGAGGCCGACTGGTTCGAAAACTTCAACGACCAAGTCATCCAGAGCCAGACGACGCGCTCCTTCCCGCTCGACATGGCGCTCGCGCCCGACGGTTCGACCTACGTGACGCAGGGCGGCATCGTTGACAGCACCGGCATCCGTTCCGGCGGCACCGGCACGCCGCATGCAGGCGCGGTCGTGAAAATTTCGCCCGACGGTAAATCGTCACAACTCTTCGCTCGCGCCGCCCGCGAACCTTTCGTCGCCGTGCACCCGCGCACCGGCATCGTGACCGGCACGGACCAGCAGGGACACTTCATCCCGGCGTCCGTCGGTTATCTCTTTCGCGAAGGCGATGACTTCGGCTTCCCCATCGATTCGCCGGAAAAGATCACGCCGCCGCTCGTATGGATTCCGCATGCGCAAGACACTTCGTCAGCTTCACAAGTGTGGACGCCGACGGAAGGCTTCGGTCCGTGGAGCGACAAGCTGCTGCATCTCTCCTACGGACGTGGGCGGTTGTTTCTCATTTCACCCGATCTCGCTGCGCCGGTGCCGCAGGCCGCAGTGATTCCACTCGGCCTCGAGACCGACCTCCCGTTGCTGCACGGTCGCCGCGCTGTTGACGGTAGTGCCGTGTGGTTCGCCGGTTTCCAGATTTGGGGCACGCGCACCAAGACCATGTGGTCGCTCGGCCGGCTGCGACCCGATCCGGATTCGCCCGTCGTCACGCCCATAGCCGCGCGTTCCAATGCCCACGGCGTGGTCCTCGAATTCGCCCGTCCGCTGGATCCGGCTTCGGTTTCGCCCGCGGCGATCGGTGCGCGCGCCTGGAACTACCGCCGCAGCGCCGAATATGGCAGCGGCTACTTCACGCTCGAAGGCATGCCCGGCACCACGCCGGTGGGCGCCAGCCAAGCCGTGCTCTCAGCCGACGGACGCTCGGTCTTCATCCACCTGCCTGAACTCACGCCGGCGATGCAGCTCGAAGTGCGTTTTGATTTTCGTTTTTCCGACGACAATCTCCCCGCACCCGGCACGGTGTTCTTCACTATTCACCAACTCCGCTCCGAGAATCTCGCCACCGCCGGTTTCCCCAACGTGGATTTGTCGCGCCGTGAAATCGTCGCGGGACGGCAGCTGCCGGAGGAAATCTCCGTCACTCAGGGCCGCGAGATCGCCGTGCAATTCGGCTGCGCTGCCTGCCATTTCATGGATCCGAACACGCAGACCACGCTCGGCCCGACCTGGCGCAATCTGTTCGGCTCGGAGCGGAAGTTCACCGATGGCACGACGGCCAAGGCCGACGAGGAATACCTGCGCGAGAAAATCCTGAACCCGCAGAAGCAAAAGCTGGAAGGCACCGGCATGGTCGAGATGCCCAGCTACGCCGGCGTGTTGAGCGACGCGCAAATCCAGTCGTTGATCCTCTACATCAAGAGCCTCTCCCCTCGCGGCGAAGCCGCCCGCGCGGCGGAGTGAAACGTATTTGTGGGCAGCGCGCTTGCGCGCGCCTGACCGCTATCGAAGCCACTCCGGCAACGGGCGGTTGTCATCGGTTGTTGGCGTGAACCATGTTCGTTCTTCTGCCCCCAACCATACCCACTCATACTGGCTGTTTGGTGAAACCATATTCGCGCGATAAGGATTCAGGAAAATATAGAGCAATACGTCCTCGATCTGATCATTCGGCCTGAGGTGGCGGTCGTAATAGTTGCCCTGCCATTGTAAGCCCGCCTCCGCGAGGACGCGTCGCGTTTTGGCTTTAAAACGACCAACTGCCTGCCCCAGCTTGAGTCGGTCACCGAGAGTGATCAGCACATGAATATGGTCGGACATGATGACGGCAGCATGCACCCGCCACGAACCATCTGCTTCCAGCGCACCGATAGCGTCCCTGACAACAGGAGCGACCGCAGTTGAATTGAGGCCAGCCGCCCGTGCTTGCGTCGTCAACGTCAGGAAGTAACGCGAAGCGGAAAGGGAATACCGGCCACGACGCAAGGCTTCGTATCCCGGGCCAAAGTCCATAATTGCAGTGTGGGCGCTGCACAAAGCGCGCGCAAGCGCGCTGACCTACAGTGCAAACAAACAAGCCGTGTCCCCTCCCCACCCTTCTCGCGCAAGGCCGGACGCTTTTGTCAGTGCCAGATGAAAGCAAAAAGGCCCGCGGATTGCTCCGCGGACCTTCAAGATTCTATCCGCCCCAGGGCGCCGGATCAGGAGTAGTTTCCACGCAAACTCCCCGTCCGCGCCCCAAGGCGGTAGAAATTGGCTGCCGTCCCACGGCACCGGCATCGGCAGGCTTCCACGCAAACCTTCCGATCCGTGCCGCAGGGCGGCAGAAGTGATGAAAGAGAACGAGCCCTGACACGAAGGCCGCCAAGGAAGCGAAGGGAGCGGGGCGAGACGTTCATGCTTTGTTTCCTTTGCTTTCTTCGTGTGAAAAATTTCCGGGTTTCAGTCGCGCCATAGCTGGACGCTCCGCAGGTAGTTGCCGCGTTCGTAGGCCTCGGGGTCGGGGCAGTTGCGCAGGCTCAGCGCGCCGCGCACCTGGCTGACTGATTCGTATTCGTGCTCCTCCATCCAGCGGCGGAGACCGGCCAGTAACACGGCAAGTTCGCCGGGGCCGTGCTTGAGCAGGGCCGCGACCGTTTGCACGGCGTCGGCACCGGCCAGCAGGGACTTCACCACATCGCCGGGCGTGTGCACGCCGCCGCTGCACGCGAGGTGCAGCTTTACCTGGTCGCGCAACAGCGCGAGCCAGCGGAGCCGCAGGCGCAGGTCCTCGCCCGTCGAGAGGTCGAGATGCGGACGCACCTCCAGCGACTCGATGTCGATCTCCGGCTGGAAAAACCGGTTGAACAACACGAGGCCGTCGATCTTTTCGCGCTCGAGCCAGCCGGCAAGATGCGCGATCGACGAGTAGAACGGCGAAAGCTTGATCGAAACGGGAATGCCGACGGCACCGCGCACCGAGCGAGCGATCTCGACCACGCGCTGCTCGAGCTCCGCACCGGTCACGCCGCGCTGCGTGGCGAGGAAATAGGTGTTCAACTCGATCGCGTCGGCGCCGGCCTCTTCGAGCAGTTGCGCGTAGGCGAGCCATGAGCCGAGCTGCGTGCCGTTGAGTGAGGCGATGACCGGCAGGCCGGTCACGCGCTTGATGGTTGCGAGGCGTTCGAGGTATTCATCGGGCCCGAGCGCGTATTCACCGGTGTCGGGGAACATCGTCGTGGCCTCGGCAAAACTGTCCTGCCAGCGGCCAAGGTGCCGGTCGAAGGCCACCGCGTTGCCCTCGAGCTGTTCGGCAAACAGCGAGTGCATGACGATCGCCGGTGCACCGGCGTCCTGCAGGCGGCGCACGCTGTCCATGTTGTCCACCAGCGGCGACGCACCGGGGAGAACCGGGTGCGCGAGCCTGAGGCCGAGATAATTGGTCGTCAGGTTCATGGCGACGCGAGTGGAGCGGGATTTTTGGCGGGCGCGGGTGGCGGCGCAACGGCGGCGGCCTCCTGGTAGCGGGCGACGCGGCGGTTGACGGCCTCCTGCGCGAGCTTGCCGAGTTCGCGGGCGCGCTCGGGATCGGAGGAGAACAGCGCCTGGAAGCGGAGCTCGTTGCGCGTGTAAGCGCTGAGCGGTTGCTTGGGCGCGGCGGAATCGAGCACGGCGACGGACTTGCCCTCGGCGAGGCGCGCGGGGTTGTGGCGGAAGAGCGGCCACGAACCGGTCTCGACGGCGAGCTTCTGCTGGTCGAGGCCGTTGGCCATCGAGTAGCCGTGCGCGATGCAGTGCGAGTAGGCGATGATGAGCGAAGGCCCGGGATGCGCCTCGGCCTCGAGGAAGGCCTGCACGGTCTGGCTGTCCTTCGCACCGAAGGCGACGCGCGCGACATAGACGTTGCCGTAGCTCGCCGCAATCATCGCGAGATCCTTCTTGTCGGTGTCCTTGCCCGCGGCGCTGAACTTCGCGACCGCGCCGAGCGGCGTGGACTTCGACTTCTGGCCGCCGGTGTTGGAATACACCTCGGTGTCGAGCACGAGGATGTTCACCTTGCGCCCGCTCGCGAGAACGTGATCGAGGCCGCCGAAACCGATGTCGTAGGCCCAGCCGTCGCCGCCGACGATCCACACGGATTTCTTCACGAGGTAACCGGCGAGCTGCGCGAGGCGGCGGGCGCGGTCGTCATCAATCGCGGTGAGCGCGGCTTCGAGATCCACGAGCAGGCCGCGCGCAACGGCGATGCCGGCGTCGGTCTTTTGGTCGGCGGCCTTCAGGCCCGCGACGAGTGAGGACGGGAGCGAGGGGGCGAGCTCGTCGAGCAGGCGCCAGGCCTGCGCAGTGAGCTGATCCACACCGGCGCGCATGCCGAGGCCGTATTCGGCGTTGTCCTCGAAGAGCGAGTTGGACCAGGCCGGACCGCGACCGTGGGCGTTGGTCGTGTAGGGCGTGGTCGGCAGATTGCCGCCGTAGATGGAGGAACAGCCGGTGGCGTTGGCGATGTAGAGCCGGTCGCCGAAGAGCTGTGTGAGCAGCTTGAGATAGGGCGTTTCACCGCAACCGGCGCAGGCGCCGGAGAATTCCATGAGCGGCTCGCGGAACTGCGTGCCCTTGACGGTATCCTGCAGCAGCGCGGCGGGCGCGGGCGGCATCGTGAGGAAGAAGTCGAAGTTGGCGCGCTCGGCTTCGCGGAGCGGTTCGGCGGGCGCCATCATGAGCGCCTTGCGCTTGAGGTCGCTCTTGTCCTTCGCGGGACAGACCTTGTGGCAAAGCGTGCAACCGGTGCAGTCCTCGGGCGCCACCTGGATGGTGTAGGCGTGGCCGGGGACCTCGGCGGAGCGGAGCTTGGCGTGTTTGTAGCCGAGCGGCGCGCCCTCGAGATCGGCCGCCGGGCAGACGCCCGCGCGGATCGCGGCGTGCGGACACACCAGCACGCACTTGTTGCACTGGATGCAGAGATCAGCGTCCCACACGGGGAGCTCCTGCGCGATGCCGCGTTTTTCCCAACGCGCGGTTCCCGTGGGCCATGTGCCGTCGGGCGTGAACGCGCTTACGGGCAGACGGTCGCCTTCGCCCGCGAGCATCGTCGCAGTGATGCGGCGCACGAAATCGGGCGCACTGGCGGCAACGATCGGAATGCGGTTGTGCGTCGCGGAGACGGCGTCCGGCACGGGAATTTCGTGCAGCGCCGCGACGGCGGCGTCCACGGCGGCTTCGTTCTTCTTAACGACGGCCTCGCCCTTGCGACCATAGGTTTTGCGGATGGCCTGCTTGATGGCAACAATGGCCTCGTCGCGCGGGAGCACGCCGGCGAGGGCAAAGAAGCAGGTCTGCATCACCGTGTTGATCTGGCCACCCATGCCGGCGGCGCGCGCCACGGAGAGCGCGTCGATCGCGTAGAGCTTGAGCCCGCGCTCGATGATGCGCTCCTGCACTTCCTTCGGCAGGCGTTCCCACACGCGATCGGGCGGCGAGCCGACGTTGAGCAACAGCGTCGCGCCCGGCGCGGCGGTCGCGAGCACGTCGAGCCGCTCGACGAACGGGAAGTGATGCACCGCGACGAAATCCGCCGCGCCAACAAGATAGGGCGCACGGATGGGCTTCGGTCCAAAGCGCAGGTGCGAGATGGTCATCGCGCCGCTCTTCTTGGAATCATAGACGAAGTAACCTTGGGCGTGCAGATCGGTCCCTTCGCCGATGATCTTGATGGAATTCTTGTTGGCTCCGACGGTGCCGTCGGCGCCCAGTCCGTAGAACACCGCGCGACGCGTGCCGGCCGGCTCGATGTCGGGCTCGGCCTCGCAGGCGAGCGAGAGATGCGTGACGTCGTCGTTGATGCCGACGGTGAAACGTTTGCGCGGATTCTCGACCTTCAGTTCATCGAAGACCGCGCGAACCATGCCGGGAGTAAACTCCTTGGAGCCGAGTCCGTAGCGTCCGCCGATGAGCGTGATGCCCGTGCGGCCTGCTTCGTAGAGCGTGGTGGCCACATCCACGAACAGCGGTTCGCCGAGCGCGCCGGGCTCCTTGGTGCGGTCGAGCACGGCAATGCCCTTCACGGTCGGCGGAATCGCCGCGAGCAGGGCGGCGGCGTTGAACGGCCGGTAAAGACGCACGCGCACGACGCCAGTGCGGCGACCGTGGGCGTTGAGCCATGCGGCGGTTTCAGAAGCGGTTTCGCCGCCCGAGCCCATGACGATGATGACCTGCTCGGCTTCGGGATGACCTTCGTAATCAAAGAGCCGGTAAGAGCGACCGGTGCGCGCGGCAAAGTCATCGAAGATCTCCTGCACGGTCGCGGAGACCCGATCGTAGTAGGGATTGCAGGCCTCGCGCGCCTGGAAGAACACATCGGGATTCTGCGCGGTGCCGCGGATGGCGGGACGGTCGGGTGTAAGCGCGCGGTCACGGAAACCGGCCACGTATTTCTCGTCCACGAGGGCGCGCAGGTCGTCGTCGGTCAGCAGGGAAATCTTGCCGACCTCGTGCGAGGTGCGGAAGCCGTCGAAGAAATGGAGAAATGGCACGCGGGTCGCCAGCGTGGCCGCATGCGTGACGGCGGCGAAGTCCTGCGCTTCCTGCACCGAACCCGAGCAGAGCAGCACGGCGCCGGTCTGGCGGCAGGCCATCACGTCGGAGTGGTCGCCGAAAATCGAAAGCGCGTGCGTCGCCAGTGCGCGCGCGGTCACATGCAACGCGAACGGATGCAACTCGCCCGCAATCTTGTAGAGATTGGGGATCATCAGCAGCAGGCCCTGCGAGGCCGTGAACGAACTCGCGAGCGCGCCGGCCTGCAATGCGCCGTGGAGCGCGCCCGCGGCGCCGCCCTCCGACTGCATCTCGATGACCTCGGGCACATGGCCCCAGAGGTTGGGTTTATGTTTGGCTGACCATTCGTCCACCCACTCGCCCATCGGTGACGACGGCGTGATGGGATAGATGGCGAAGAGTTCGCTGAGGCGGTAGGCCACGGAAGCGACGGCCTCATTGGCGTCGAGTGTGGCGACGGGGGCGTGGCGTGGGCTGATCACGGCACGACTCTACCCGAAACGTCGCGAGCCGCCCCCGCAGCCGTTGGCCAGATGCGTGCATAAATTGGCAGGTGACGGGTTTTACAGAGGAAAGTGTCCTGTAGGTGTCAGCGCGCTTGCGCGCGCCCTCAGGCCGCGCCCGCGAGCGGGCTGCCCACCAGAGCACCGGGATGGCTTCCCTTAGCGCCCTTCCCTACCTTCGTGTAAGACCGGTTTGGTTCACTTCTTTGTCTCGTTCGTCTTGGCCGCCGGCTCCTTCACTTCACCGAGGAACTTCAAGTTGCGGGCAGGGCGACCAGCAAGCAGGATGAAGCCAGAATGAAGCCCGTCGGGACGGAACATGGAGAACAAGGGTGGACGATTCTTGATTCCGGCAATGTGGCCCCACTGCCGATCACTGCTCAATGTGCAGTGAAACTGGCCGGAGGCAAAGTCCGATCAGGCAAATCTAAAGAAATCCTTCCGCAAGTTCGAGCATCAGCATCCCGCCGGCCCCATGCACAACTAACCTAATAGGTTAGTTGTGCATGATAGCGGCATCAGTGAGGCCGCAGCACAAAGCCCGTCATTTTTTCGTTCTTTCAGCCTCAGCCGGTTCCTTTACTTCACCGAGGAACTTCAAGTCGCCGAGTTCGACGACGCCCTTGCTCTCTTCACCCCGGATCAATCGACCGCTGTTCTGGCCGAAATATTTGGAGGCACCTTTTAGCATCGCTGCAAAACTGTCGTCGAAACGGTTGCCCGGCGCTCGCACGCTCACGCGTGTCTGCCACATCAGCTTCTTCTTTTTCCGCTCGGTCAGCTCGCGGAAATCGTAAGCGGAAATGACGATGTAATAGCGCGATTCCTCCACGTCGGCGATGAGGTCATTGAAACGGTCTCCGCCGCCCGCCCAGCGTCGGATGTCGTTTGTTTCGGCAAGATCATCCATATAGCCAAGCACGCGAGCATTGTGTTCGTTGATCTGGTCCCGTATTCTATTGTTTTGTAATAATTGAAGCATGGCACTTTCAAAGCGTTGCGGCACGCTCGGATCCTCACCTTCTTTGCGCACCGGCGAGCCATCCATATTGGATCCCGCGCTTGCCATGCCTCTTTCCCTGCTGCCCATGCCTTGCGGTCCGATCATAGCAGTCAGGTCAGAATAAATCGAGGCGGCCTGATTAACGCCGAGCTGGTAATTGCCCATGTTGGGCGCGATCGTATTTCCCCACTGGAGCACAAGCAGCAACTCCGCCTGCCCGCTGCTCTGCGCATAATGATAGTTTTGCTGCGCCAGCAGCCGCATCGCGATGACCGCCACCTCGGGGTAGGTCACACGATCCACCGTGATGTCGCCCATCGTGCCGGCGATGCGTCCCCCATTCGCGAAGGCATAGTATTCCGGCTTAAATGAACCATCTTTATGCCGCTCGCGTTTATAGCCATTGCCGACGCGGGAATACACAGCGGTGGCCACGGTTTCGGCTGCGGGCAGGGCGACCAGCAAGCAGGATGAGGCCAGAATAAAACATGCTGAACGGGACATGGCGAACAGGGGTTGGGAAACACTGCAATTCTGGCAATGTGGCCCCATTGCCGATCACTGGTCAATGTGCAGGGAAACAGGCCGGAGGCAAAGTCCGATCAGGCAAATCCAAAGAAATCCTTCCGCAAGTTCGAGCATCAGCATCCCGCCGGCCCCATGCACAACTAACCTAATAGGTTAGTTGTGCATGATAGCGGCATCAGTGAGGCCGCAGCACAAAGCCCGTCATTTTTTCGTTCTTTCAGCCTCAGCCGCTTCCTTCACTTCACCGAGGAACTTCAAGTCGCCGAGTTCGACGATGCCCTTGCTCTCTTCGCCGCGGATGAGCCGGCCGCTGTTCTGGCCGAAATATTTGGAGGCACCTTTTAGCATCGCGGCAAAGCTGTCGTCGAAACGATTGCCGGGTGAGCGCACGCTCACGCGTGTCTGCCAGAGCAGTTTCTTTTTATTTCGCTCCGTCAGCTCGCGAAAATCGTAGGCCGAGATGACAATGTAATAGCGCGACTCCTCGACGTCGGCGATGAGGTCATTGAAACGGTCGCCACCTCCCGCCCAGCGCCGGATGTCGTTGCTGTCATTGAGTTCGTCGAGATAGCCGATAACCCGCGCGTTGCGTTCATTGATCTGATCCCTCAGCCGGTTGTCCGTCAGGATCTGGAGCATGGCCATTTCAAAACGATCCGCCGCACTTGGATCGACCCCGGCAGCCACTCCTGGTGAACCATCTGCATTGGATCCCGAGGATGCGCTCCCGCGATCAAAACCGGTTTGCGCCATCAGCTCGGCAAGGGCCGAGGCGGCGAAGCTCACGTTTAGCGAGTAGTTGGTCCCGTTGAAAGCGATGGTATTGCCCCATTGCAGCACGAGCAGCAGGGCCGCTTGCTCCTTGCTCTGGGCATAGTGGTAATTTTGCTGGGTCAGCAGCCGTATGGCGATGGCCGCTACCTCGGGATAGGTCACGCGGTCCACCGTGACGTCGCTCATCGTGCCAGCGATACGTCCGCCGTTGGCCAAGGCATAATATTCTGGTTTGAACGAACCGTCGTCATGCCGCTCGCGTTTGTAGCCATTGCCGACACGGGAATACACGGCGGTGGCGACGGTTTCGGCTGCAGGCAGGGCGACCAGCAAGCAGGATGAGGCCAGAATAAAACATGCTGAACGGGACATGGCGAACAGGGGTTGGGAAGCACTGCAATTCTGGCAATGTGGCCCCACTGCCGATCTTTGTTCATAAAGAAGTGAAACCGCTCGATGCGCAAATTCCGATTTTGTCCACCCGCGCACCGCATTGACCCGGGTTGGTTTTGCTGTCTCGGTTGGCGCGCTACCCAAACCCCGCCCTCTCATGTTCAACCGACTTCTCTGTCTCGTGTTGCTGGCCACCGTGCGCGTGGCCGCCGATACCCCGATCACGCCCGTGCCGTCGCACGCCGATTTCCGCGTCGCTTCCATCCAAGTGCGCGTCGCGCCCGATCATCGCGACTGGACCTACCAGCTCGGCGAACCGGTGAAGTTCCGCATCATGGTGACCGCCGACAACACACCCGTGGACAATGCCACTGTCACTTACTCGGTCGGCCCGGAGTTGATGCCGGTGGAGAAGAAGACCGCGGCCGTGTCGCTCGAAGGCCTCGTGGTGGACGGCGGCACGTTGAACGTCGGCGGCTTCATCCGCTGCAAGGTTGAGACCGAATTCGCCGGTCGCACCTATCGCGGGGTGGCGACGGCGGCTTTCGCGCCCGAGACCATCCAGCCGTTCCAGACGGATCCGGCCGATTTCGACGCGTTCTGGACGAAGGCCAAGGAGGACCTCGCGAAGATCCCGCTCGAGCCGCGCCTCACGCTCCTGCCCGACGCCTGCACCGACACGGTGAACGTCTATCACGTCAGCTTCCGCACCCTGAACCAGACGTGGGATCGCAACCCCTCGCGCATCTACGGCATCCTCACCGAGCCCAAGGCCCCGGGCAAATACCCCGCCGTGCTCAGGGTTCCCGGCGCCGGCGTGCGCCCGTATTCCGGCGACATCGGGCTCGCCGCGCGCGGCGTCATCGTGCTCGAAATCGGCATCCATGGCATTCCCGTCAACCTGCCGCAGCCCGTTTACGACGCCTTGGGCAGCGGCGCAGTGCACAGCTATTGGGTCAACCAGCTCGATAACAAAGACGCCTATTACTACCGCCGCGTCTATCTCGGCTGTGTGCGGTCGAACGATTTCCTGACCTCGCTCGAAAACTGGAACGGCAAGGACCTGCTCGTGATGGGCGCCAGCCAGGGCGGCCAGCTCTCCCTCGTCACCGCTGCGCTCGATCCGCGCGTGACCGCGCTTTCCGCAACGCATCCCGCCATGTGCGACGTCGTCGCGCCGTTGCACGGCCGCGCCGGCGGCTGGCCGCATCCGTTCAAGCCAAGGGACGACGGCCGGCCCTCCATCCACGCCACACCGGAGAAAATCGCCACCACGGGTTATTATGATGCGGTGAACTTTGCGCGCCGCATCAAGGTGCCCGGTTTTTATATCTGGGGTTTCAACGACGAGACGTGCCCGCCGACTTCCACGTTTGCCGCTTACAACGTCATCACCGCGCCCAAGACCCTCGCCGTGCAACCCGAGCAGGCGCATACCTACCCACCCGAGCAGGGGGAGGCCATCAACCGATGGGTGCTAAGCACTCTCAATCTGAAGTAATACGGCCGCCCGTCGCTCTCTCAATTACGCGACAAAGGATCTCATTACCACAAACTGACGCCCCCGCTAAGATGGCCGTTCGCAGTTACCCCACTTGCCTCCCACCCCCTCGCACCTGATGTCATTCCCTAAAGATTTCACCTGGGGCGTCGCCGCCGCCGCTTATCAAATTGAGGGTGCCGCCACTGAAGATGGCCGCGCTCCGTCCATTTGGGACGTCCACTCCCACCAACCCGGCCGCGTTTTCGAGGGACACAACGGCGACGTCGCGTGCGATCACTATCATCGTTACAAGGAAGACGTCGCGCTCATGCGCAACCTCGGCACGAAGGCCTACCGCCTCTCCATCGCGTGGCCGCGCGTCATCCCGCAGGGCACGGGCAAGCCGAACCCCAAGGGCCTCGCGTTCTACGACAAGCTCTTCGACGAACTGCTCGCCGCCGGCATCACGCCGTGGGTGACGCTGTTCCATTGGGATCTGCCCAACGCGCTGCAGCGCCGCGGCGGTTTCTCCAATCGCGACATGGTCGAGTGGTTCGGCGACTACGCCGCGCTGATGGCCGCGAAATACGGTGACCGCGTGAAGCACTGGATCACCTTCAACGAACCGCCCTGCACGGTTGGCCTCGGCCTGCAAGACGGCGTGTTCGCGCCCGGCTACAAGCTCCCGCACGCCGAGTGCCTGCTGGCCGCGCATCATCTGTTGCTCGCCCACGGCCGCGGCGTGCAAGCCCTGCGCGCCGGCTGCAAGGGCAGGATCAAGGTCTCCATCGCGCACACCGCCCGCGAACGCATCCCGGTGACCGAAAGCAAGGCCGACATCGAAGCCGCGCGCCGCGATTACTTCGCGAGCACCAACCGCGACATGTGGAATCTCAGCTGGTGGGCCGATCCGATCATCTTCGGCAAATACCCCGAGGACGGCCTCAAGGCCTTCGGCGCCGAGGTGCCGGAGATCCGCACCGGCGACATGAAACTCATTTCGCAGAAGGTCGATCTGCTCAGCTACAACTGCTACACGGGCAACCGCTATCGCGCCGGCGCCGGCGGCAAACCCGAGAAGCTCGAAAACGGCTGGGGCATCGGCAATCCCCGTGGCACGCTCAGCTGGCTGCAGGTCGCCCCGCCCGCGCTCTATTGGGCCGCGCGTTTCCAGACCGAGCGCTACAAGCTCCCGATCGCGTTTTCCGAAAACGGATTCTGCAACACCGACTTTGTCCACCTCGACGGCAAGGTTCACGACCCGCAGCGCATCGACTATCTCGCCCGTTATCTCGGCGGCCTGAAGCGCGCCGCCGGCGAGGGCATCCCGCTCGCGGGTTACTTCTACTGGTCGGTAATGGACAACTTCGAGTGGTGCGAAGGCTACAAGGACCGCTTCGGCCTCATCCATGTTGATTACCAAACCCAGAAGCGCACGCCGAAGGATTCCTACTACTGGTATCGCGATGTGATTCGCACCAACGGCGCCAAGCTCTGAGTTTTTCATTCTGCAAAAACGGGGCCGCCCCCAAGCCCACCCTGACCCCGCGCATGACTTCGCATTCGCTCACCCACGTCGCCTGGCAGTTTCGTGACGCGACCAAGGCATCGCCGTGGCGCAGCGCACGCGTGCCGGGCTGCGTGCACACCGACCTGCGCCGGCACCGCCTGATCCCCGATCCATTCTGGGGCAACAACGAGCTCGAACTGCAATGGATCGAGGAACGCGACTGGGAATACCGTGCGACGTTCAGCATTCCGGCCCGCCTGCTCGATGAGGAAGTCGTTGAGCTCGTCGCCGACGGCCTCGACACCGTGGCCACCGTTCGCATCAACGGCCGCATCGTCGCCCACACCGACAACATGTTCATCGGCTACCGATGGAACGTGAAGCCGCTCCTCCGCGCCGGTCGCAACGAAATCTCCGTCCGCTTCGGCAGCGCGATGAAATACATCCGCTCGCATCGGCAGGATCACGATCCACGCGAATTCAACGACCCGATCGGCCGCTCTCAGGTCATTCGCAAACAGCAATGCCAGTTCGGCTGGGACTGGGGTCCGCGCTTTGTCACCGCCGGCATCTGGCGCGACCTCCGCCTCGAAGGCTGGAGCGGCAACCGCCTCGAAAACATCCGCATCACGCAAACCCACCGCAAGGACGGCAGCGTGACACTCTCCTTCGAGCCGGAACTCGCGAAGAAAGATTCCCGCGCGCAGGTCACAGGAACGATTTCGCTGAAGGGCAAGGTCGTCGCCCAAATCGTAAATCGTAAATCGTCCATCGTAAATCCCCGACTCTGGTGGCCCAACGGCCATGGCGCGCAACCGCTCTATACCGTCGAACTCACGGTGACCGACCGCGACGGCAAAGTTATCGGCACGTGGTCCAAGCGCATCGGCCTGCGCACGCTCGAACTCGATACGAGCAAGGACGCCGCCGGGGAGAATTTTCGCTTTGTCGTCAACGGCCGTCCCGTCTTCGCCAAGGGCGCCAACTGGATTCCGGCGCACAGCTTTGTCGCCGGTCTCACGCGCGCCGACTACGCCCGCGATCTGACCAGCGCCGCCGAGGCGCACATGAACATGATCCGTGTGTGGGGCGGTGGCATCTACGAGAGCGAGGATTTCTACGATCTGTGCGACGAACTCGGCCTGATGGTGTGGCAGGACTTCATGTTCGCCTGCTCGATCTACCCGGCCGACACCGCGTTCCTCGCCAGCGTGCGCACTGAGGCGCGCCACCAGATCCGCCGCCTGCGCCACCGCGCCAGCCTCGCGCTCTGGTGCGGCAACAACGAGATCGCCCAGCTCAACACCGTCGGCGCCAAGGCCGACCTGCTCGCCAGCCCGAAACTCCGGCGAGATTACGAGGCCCTTTTCCACCGCGTGCTGCCCGCCGAGGTCGCCGCGCACGACGGCGTCACCGCCTACCGCCCCTCGTCACAATGGCGCAGCACGCTGGAGGACTCGATCTCGCGTGGCGACACGCACGCCGTGGGCGAGAAGCTCGGTGACACGCATTTCTGGGATGTCTGGCACGCGCGCCATCCGGTGAAGGATTACGAAAAGTGGCGGTTCCGCTTCTGCTCGGAGTTCGGCATGCAGAGCTACTGCTCGCCGGCGACGACGGCGACCTTCTGCCCGCCGGACCAGGACAACGTGTTCGGCCCGCTGATGGAGAACCACCAGAAGAACCGCGCCGGCAACCAGATCATCCTCGACTACGTGTCGCGCCGCTACCGCTTCCCCAAGTCGCAGGAAGCGCTCATCTACCTCTCGCAGCTCAACCAGGCATATTGCATGCAGACCGGCGTCGAACACTACCGCCGCAACATGCCGCACTGCATGGGTGCGCTCTATTGGCAGCTCAACGACTGCTGGCCCGTCGCCTCGTGGAGCTCCATCGAATTCACCGGCCGCTGGAAAGCCCTGCACCATATCGCCCGCCGCTTCTTCGCGCCGGCCATCGTCAGCGCGCATGTGCCCGGTGACGAGGACACCCTCATCGGCAACTACCGCACGACGACCGTGGATGCAGTGCATCTCCACACCGTTTACGATGCACCCGCTCCCGCCCGCGGCGAGATTCGCTGGGAACTGTTTCATCTCGATGAACGCATCATTGCCCGCGGACGAAAGCAGGTTGCGCTGCGTCCCGGCGAAAGCGTGCGCCAGCAAACGTTGCGCCTCGGCCGGCTCATGGCGCGGCACGGCCGCGACAATCTCCACCTGCGCATCGCCCTCGTGATCGGTCGCCGCCGCGTGAGCGAGGAAACCGTGTTCCTGGCGCCGCCGCGTTTCCTCAACCTGCAGCGCGCCAAAACGCGCGTCGATGTGCGTGCGGTGAGCGCGACCGAGTTCGGCTTCACCTTCCGCACGTCGGCATTCCAGCATCGCTTCGCCTTCGACCTGCCGGGCGTGGATCATCGCAGCGACGACAACTGCTTCGAACTTTATCCTGACGAGCCCAAGACCGTGCGCGTGACCTGCGCCGCGCCCCAGACCGCCGCGAAGCTGCGCCGCCTCCTCACCCACCAGTCGCTCGTGGACAGCTACTGATACCCACACCGCCTTTCGCTTTCCTCTTCACCCTAACCCCGCCCCCATGACCCCCCAACAAGAAAACCGGCTCCCCTTCCGCGAGATGCTCGCGTTCGGCTGCGGCGACTTCGCCTCCGTGCTCTACTGGCAGACGTTCATGCGCTATCTGCCCTATTATTACACCGAGGTCTTCGGCATCACGGCCGGCGCCCTCGGCACGATGCTGCTCGTCAGCCGCATCTGGGACGGCGTGAACGATCCCCTCATCGGCATGTGGGCTGACCGCACCGAATCGCGCTGGGGCAAATTCCGTCCGTTCATTCTCTTTGGCTGCGTGCCGTTCGCCATCTTCGGCGTGCTCACGTTCACGACGCCCGACCTCGGCATGACCGGCAAACTCATCTGGGCCTACCTCACCTACAACGGCCTCATGATGCTCTACACCACGGTCAACATCCCCTACACGGCGCTGATGGGTGTGATGACCAGCAATCCGGTCGAGCGCACGCGTCTCTCGTCGATCAAGTTCATGTTCGCTTTCTCCGCGGGCATGGTGATTTCCGCCACGTTGCTCCCCATGGTCTCGGCCCTCGGCGGCGACAAGAACCCGCAACTCGGCTGGCAGCTCGCGTTCGCCGTCGTGGGCGTGGTGGCCATTGGCTTCTTCCTCGTCACGGTCTTCGGCACCAAGGAGCGCATCAAGCCGATGCCCGAGGCCAACACCTCGGTGTTCCGCGACATCAAATTCCTCGTCACCAACAACGCCTGGGTGCTGCTGCTCTGCACGACGCTCACCTGGATTCTTTTCATCGCGGTGCGCAGCTCGGTGTCGGCACACTATTTCAAGTATTACCTCTACAACGGCAATCCCGACAGCCCGTTGAGCTTCCTCGGCCGTGAGTTCTCACTCGATGTGCTGCTCTCCTCCTTCAACACGCTCGGCCAGGCCGCCTCCGTCGCCGGCGTGTTCGCGACCAGCGTCATCGCCAGCCGTTTCCCGAAGAAGAGCCTCTTCATCGCGCTCTTCGTGCTGCAGATCGTCAACTACACGGCCTTCTATTTCCTCCAGCCCGGCCAGCTCGGCGCCATCTTCGTGCTCGAGATCGTCGGCAGCTTCTTCGGCGCGCCGCTGCCCGTGCTCATGTGGGCCATGTATGCCGACACCGCCGATTACGGCGAATGGAAGAGCGGTCGCCGCACCACGGCGCTCGTGTTCTCCGCCTCGACCATGAGCCAGAAATTCGGCTGGGCCATCGCGGCCTTCCTCGCCTTCCAACTGCTCCAGTTCGTCGGCTTCCAAGCCAACGTGGATCCCTCCGACGCCGTGAAGGAAAGCCTCGTGAGCCTCATGAGCATTTATCCCGCGGTCCTCGGCATAGTCTCCATCGTTATCTTCCTCTTCTACCCGCTGACGGAAAAACGCATGACCGAGATCAACGCCGACCTGAAGGCGCGCCGCGAAAAAGCCGGCATCGCGTCGGCCTGACGCGTCACGCGCTCGCAATCAACCTGCGCAGCACGCACGTTCGCAAAAGCCGCCCAACCGGGCGGCTTTTTTCTTCGAATCTTCGCATCGCCAGCTGAAACCCGACACCACGCTTGCGCCAGTCTTCGCAACGCCTAGCGTAAACGCTCTTCCCCATGCGCCCGCAGGTGCTGCTCATCTTCCAGACTCGCTTCGAGGAATGCACTGCCATGCTCAAGGGCGTCGCCCACTTCGAGCGCAATCACCAGCTTTGGACCGGTTTTCTCGACGATGAAGCCCGCGCGGAGCGCGATCCGAAATGGCTTCGCAGCAAAAAATGGGACGGCGTCATCAGCCGCCACACCACGCCCGCCCTCGTGCAGACCTGCGCCGAGCTGAAGCTCCCACTCGTGGACCTGAACGACAGCGATCCTTTTCCCGGCGTGCCCAAGATCCGGCCCGACAATGTCGCGCTCGGTCATCTCGGCGCCGAGCATTTCATCGAACGCGGCTACCAGCATTTCGGTTTCGCCGGTTTCGCCAACAACGGCTGGTCGCGCGAACGCCGCGATGGCTTCGTCGAGGCCCTGCGGCTCGCGGGAAAGAAATGCGATGTGTTCGACGTGAACTATCCGGGCGATCTCACGCCGTTTTGGGACAGCCAGCAAATCAGCTCGCTCGTCAGCTGGCTCACCCATTTGCCCAAGCCGATCGGCGTCATGACGTGCAATGATATGCGCGCCCTCCAAGTCATCGACGCTGCGCATGCCAGCGGCATCCTCGTGCCCGAGGAGGTCGCGGTGCTTGGAGCGAACAACGAGCACATCCGCTGCGAGCTCGCCTATCCGCCTCTGTCGAGCGTCAGCCCCAACGCTTTTCAATCCGGCTACATGGCCGCCGAAGTTCTCGCCGGCCTCATGAACCGGCGGCCACCAACCTCACAGGACATCCGCATCGAACCGATCGGCGTGTCCACCCGGCCGTCCACCGATGTGCTCGCGATCGACGATCGCATCGTTACCACCGCGTTGAGTTATATCCGGCAAAAGGCCTGTGCCGGCCTTTCGGTGGACGATGTCGTGAAGGCGGCGCACGCCTCGCGCAGCCAGTTGGAGAAAAAGTTCCGCCGCCATCTCGGGCGCTCGCCCCAAGCAGAGATCCGCCGGGTGCAGGTCGCCAAGATCAAGCAACTGCTGGCCGAGACCGATTACCCCCTGAAGAGAATTTCTGAAATGACTGGATTCGAGCATGTTGAATACATGTCGGTCGTCTTCAAACGCTTGGCCGGCGACTCGCCCGGCAGCTTCCGAAAGCGCATCCAGATCAAGCAAAGCTGAGCCCGGCTAGCGAGCGGACCAACCGCGTTGACGAACCGGTTTTTTTAACCGGCGCGCTTCGGGAATACATATTAATACCCCGGCAATGGTTCTCATTTCCGAGTGGAGAGACCGGGGGTATAGTCGCGCCGCTTTGATGCCACACCCTAATGGCTCCAAGTGACGGTCGCCCCAACGACCGTTTCCACCCCTAACCCAAACTATGACCATGAAACGCCTGACCGTGCGGTCGCGTGCCGTTATTGGCACGACCGCTATCTGTCTTGCTACCGTGTTGCGCCTTCCGGCGCAAACCACCGCCCCCGCCACCGGGGCCGCTGCTGAAAACCAAGAAACCCTCGTCCTGTCTCCCTTCGTCGTCGAGGCCGGGGAAGACACCGGTTACGCCGCACGCGACACCCTCGCCGGCACCCGCATCCGCACCGAACTGAAGGACGTAGGCTCCGCCATCCAGGTGGTGACCCAAAAATTCCTGCAGGACACCAACTCGAAGAACGCAGCCGACCTGCTGGTTTACACCACCGGCACCGAAGTTGCCGGCCAAGGCGGCAACTTCACGGGCGCGGGCGACGGCGCGGTGCTCGACACCACGGCTTACACCCAGCCGAATCCCAATACCCGTGTGCGCGGCCTGGCCGCTGCCGATAACCTCCGCGATTTCTTCCTCACCGACATCCCGTGGGACTCCTACAACGTCGGTCGCGTGGACCTGCAGCGCGGCGCCAACTCCGTGCTCTTCGGCATCGGTTCGCCCGCCGGCGTCATCAACAGCTCCGTCAACAGCGCTTCCTTCAAGGATGCCAACAAGGTCGAATTCCAATTCGGCTCCTTCGGCACCCACCGCCAGACCGTTGATATCAACAAGGTGCTGATCAAGGACACGCTCTCCGTTCGCGTGGCCGCGCTCAACGACGCCACGAACTACCGCCAGGACCCCGCCTTTCGCGACGACGAACGCATTTTCGGCGCTGTCCGCTGGGATCCGAAGCTGTTTTCCGAAAACGCCCGCACTTCCATCCGCGCGAACTACGAAAAAGGCGAGGTCAACGCGAACTACCCGCGCCTGACGCCCCCGATGGATTCCATCACCCCGTGGTTCAGCACCATGAACAAGGCGACCTTCGCCTACCAGAACTCCAACGACCTCACCACCTTTGGTAATGCGGCCTACAACCCGTATCTCGGTGCCGCGGGCAATCGCATTTGGGATGGTCTGGTCGCGGTGTTTGAAGCCAACGATCCCACGCAAAAAGGAATGTTCGTGGCCCAGCCCTCCAACTATCCGGCCACGTCCGACACCAACCTGAACAACACGGTCAACGGCAGCTACAAGGGCATCCAGGCCTATAATTCGTTCGCCAACAACTCGCGTTTGCCCGGCTACCTCATCCAGCCCTTCAAGGCCAAGTCGCTCACCGACGCCTCGATCTTCGATTTCTACAACAATCTGATCGAAGGTGACAACAAGCGGAACTGGAATGAATTCGACGCCTTCAATGTCGCGATCTCCCAAACCTTCCTCAACGACCGCATCGGCTTCGAGCTGACCTACGACGACCAGAACTCGCGCTGGGGTTACACCAACGCGATCTCCGGCGACGCCGCCGCGATCACGGTGGACGTCATGTCCACCCTCGCCGACGGCTCACCCAATCCCAACGTCGGCCGGCCGATGGTGATCATGGGCGGCGGCTCCGCCGGTTCGGGCCTCACGGAGCGGGACCGCGAAACCTTCCGCGCGACCGCATTCGGCAAGTTCGACTTCGCCGACGTCCTTGCTCCCGACTCCACGCTGACGAAGATCCTCGGCAGCCACAACTTCACCGTCGCCTACACCGACTACGAAGAAGTCACCCAGGCACGCAGCCGCACCAACTGGATCCTCTCCAGTGGATATGGCCCGAGCGCCTCCCAATCGGTCGGCCAGGCCACCCGCGACATCACGCCGGTCATCTATCTCGGCGGCGACCTGCGCGGCGCAGGATCCAGCTCCGATCTGAACCTTCCGCGGATCACCGCCCCGATCATGGCTGCCAGCGGCACCGTCGCACAATGGGACACCACCATCCCCGGCTTCCGAAACTACAACGTGCCGGTCATGGACACGAACGACCTCGCCGGCCCGTTCACGCAGGCTTCCAATCGCAGGCAGACGATCGAATCCCAGGTTGCCGTGTGGCAGGGTTCTCTCTTCGGCGGTAATCTGGTGCCGATGGCCGGTTGGCGCAAAGACATCGCGACGGCTTTCGACGCTGGCTCGCCCAACAAGGTTGATGGCTTGGTCTCCGCCGACGAAAACTGGCGCCTGCCCACCAGTGAATCCGACGCGACCAACGGCCGCTCGTGGAACCGCGTTGAAGGACAGACCCGCACCTGGAGCGTGGTTCTCCACGTTCCGCGCAATCTGATGGAACGCCTGCCCGGCAAGATGGGCTTCAGCGTTTACTACAACGAGTCCGAGAACTTCCAGCCCGACGCCTCCCGCAAGGACATCCTCGGCGATTCGATCGCCGCTCCCGTGGGCAACACCAAGGACTACGGCTTCACCATCACCGCCTTGGAAGGCAAACTCGCGCTGAAGGTAAACCGTTACGAAACCAGCGTGACCAACGCCACGCTCTCCGGTGAACTCGGGAACTCCTACCTGATCGGTGCCGGCGAAGCCTGGGGCCAGGTCCAAGCCGTGCAATTGCGCGACCGCACTCATTCGGAAAATTATGGCACCACGACCTCCGGCGATATCCTGAACTGGCAGCCTGCCGCGGAGCTGCGCATCGCCGATTCCATGGGACGCCTGCCTGGCGATGCCGACTATGCCGACACGTGGAGTCAGGGCACCATCGACGCCCAGTATGCGGCTCAACAAGCCTCGGTCGCCGACTGGTTCGCCCACCAAGTGCCCGACAAAATGCAACAGGCGTGGGGTATGACCGGTTATGCCCAGGGTTCCGGCAGCTGGAGCATGAACTCCGTTGCAGTTACCGGCGACACCCTCTCCAAGGGCACCGAGTTCGAACTCATCGCGAGCAACGTCCTCGTGAAGGGTCTCGACATCTCGCTCAACGCGTCCCGGACCGATGCCAAACGCCTCAACCTCGCCAAGGCCTACTCCGACTGGATCGAGCAGCGCTGGGAGGACTACCAAGGCCCCATGGGCGACATGCGCATGTGGGGCGGCGGCAACTGGGCGCTCCAGCAGGGCTCGGGCGGCACCGTGCGTGACAAGTTCGAAGTCGAGGTGATGGGCAACTACAAGCTGGCCCTCGCGCTCAACAACAGCTCGGTCGCTGAACTTCGCCCCTGGCGCTTCAACGTCGTGGCAAACTATACGTTCCCCGGCGACAGCCGGTTCAAGGGCGCCAACGTGGGCACCAGCTACCGCTGGCAGGACAAGCAAGTCGTAGGGTTCAAGCTCAACTCGACCCTCGACGGTTACGATGTGGACCAGCGCTACTACGGTCCTTCGGAAGATGCCTTCGACTTCTGGGTTGGCTACAGCCGCCCCGTCTTCCGCGATCGCATCCAGTGGCGCGTGCAGGCCAATGTCCGCAACGCCTTCGCGTCGAAAAAGCTGATCCCGGTCACCGTCCAACCCGACGGCTCGCCGGGTGCCTACCGCATTCCCGAGCCCACAATCTGGACCCTCACGAACACCTTCTCGTTCTGAGGACCTGAAACTCGATTCTTCTTCGAGCCCGGTGGCCCGCGCCACCGGGCTTTTGCTTTGGCTGATTTTGACTGTAGCTGCGAAAAACGCCCTCTATGAATCCGAAACCATGCAGTAGCCCCCAGTCGCACTCGGTAGCGAGAATTCCATGTAATTCTGTGGGCAGCCCGCTTGCGGGCGCATGCTAGAGCGCGCGCAAGCGCGCTGCCCACACCCTGCTCCATGGTTCCGGGGCGCCCGCAGGGCGGGGTGTGTAGCGAATCACCAACGATGCGTGCCGTCATCCGTTCCCACCGCTCACAGCCTCCCTCTCGCCTCCGGCGGTAATAGCAATTGCGCGAGCGCGCCCAGTTCCGCCTGCGAAAACTCCAAACCCTGCCGCTTCATCAGCGTCAGCAATTGAAACAGCGCCTGCGGTGAAAGCCCGCGCAACCGCTCTTCGTTGGCGTCGCGCACACAGCGTTCGAGCTGCACCCGCGCCTCTGTCGTCTTGCGCGCCGTCGCCAGCACCACGGCCAGACTCACGCGACGATCCCACGCCAGACCGCGCCGGTCCGCACCGGCCTGCAGCAGCGGCATCAACTGCGCCACCGTCCCGGCAAACGCTGCGCTGTCGAGTCGCGCCGCGTCCACCTTGGCCGCTGCGGCCAATGCGCCGATAAGCGCCGGATAACGCCGCAGCGCCTGCCGCGCCGACGTCGCGAGTTCGAGTTGGCCGGTCTCGACAAAGTATTCCGCCATCCGGCTCATCGCCGACGCACCGTCTTGTTCCTCGCCCACCGCGAATACTTCGACCCGCTGTCCCTCAAATCCTGCAATCGCCGGGATCTCATACGCGCGCGGCCACAACCAGCCGGGCTGCTCCCAGCGGTGAATCGCCGCCACGAAACTGTTCTGTGCCGCCGCGGCCTCGGTCCGGCCCGCGCGGCCCAGCCCGGCATAGTCATCAAGAAAACGGTCCCACGCCGGCATCACGATGTGCGTGACCCCGCGCAACTCCACCAATTGCTGCGCCTCTTCGGGCGACGTCGCGCTCGCTATGCGCGCCGCCGCGGTGAGCCCGTCGCGGTTCTCCCACGCAAACGTGCCGAGCCCGCGCAGTCCGGCGTAATAGTGGAGCGCGCTCGTGATTTCCGGCGGCGCCAACACCGTCAACGGCTGTCCGTCCGCCTGATGCGAGAGCGTATGCGCTAGGTCGCGCGCAATGAGGCCCACGAGTTCGCTCTCGGCCAGCGCCTTTGGCTCTTTGCCTGGGCGCGGTTGATGCAGCACCGCCATGCCCGGAATCACCAGCGCCAGCCCCACCGCCAGCCAACCCAGGCCCGCCGAAGTCGGCAAGGCCAGCACCATCAATGGCAGCGCCGCTGTCTGGGCAAAACTCCACCACACCGGTTGCCAAGCCGCGAGCGCCGTCGCCAACAGAAGCGGACCCGCAAACACCAACACCGCCGCCCGCTCGCCGCGCCACCACGCCAACGCACCGAGCATCGCTGCGGCCAGCACGGGAAGCAAAGTCGCCACCAGCGGCAAGCTCAGCCCTTCGTGCGCAATCCAAGTCGCGAGAGGGTCCGCACCGAGATTGTGCAGCACGCTCAGACGCCCGGCATCCGGACGCACCTGCCACGGCAACAAGGAATCGCCCGTGGCCCATCCCACCGGCAAAGCCAGCACCGCGGCCAGTGCCAGGACACGCGTCACCCAATCACTCTTACTCGACGCGACCGCTCCCCTTGCTGTCAGCCAAGCCAGCAACTCCGCCACTCCGAACCAAGCGAGCGCATACAGTGGATGATTCGTCTCCAGTTGCCAACCGGGATAGTCGGGTGCGTATTCCACCAGATAACCGATCAAGGCCACTCCCGCCCCGCTCGCTCCCCACGCACGCCAACCCGCGACTGTGAGCGAGGTGTCCGTCGCTTTCCCGCGCATGAATCCGCGCAGTGCCACGCCACCGAGCAGCAATCCAAACGGCAGCATGATCTGCACCGGTGCATCGAGCCACAGTCCGAATCCCCCACACGCTCCGGCGAGCACCATTCGTCTGACTCCACCCGATTTGCTGCGCCAGGCCGCCGCGAGCGCGAGCAGGCCGAGCAGGTTCAAACCCACCAGCACGCCGTCACTGTCAGGCGCACCCGACACGAAATTACCCGCCAGCGGAAACCACAGCACGCCCGCCAATATGAGCGGCACCGCCGCGCGCACGCCCAACCAAGCCCCTGCCATTCCCGCGGCCACAGCTACGAACAGCAGTTGCAGCAACGGATCCGCATACAAGGCCGCCCGCTCCACCGCGATGCCGTGCGGCACACCGGTGAGCGCGTGATCCGCGAGCGCCAGCGCGCCGAGCCACCACACATAAGGCGATGGCAGATTCGACGCCCGCCCGTGCGGCGCGTTTTCAAAATCAATCCGCCGCACCCGCCATCGCCCCTCAGCCAACATCTGTTGCGTCTGCGCGATCCACAGGAAACTCCGGTAATTGTGCTCTGGCAAAATCAACCGCCGCCAGCCGTGTGCATACCCCGTCGGCGAAGCCTGATCCATGGCGGGCGCATCCACCGACCACTCGGAAATCGCCGTTACCTGCCGGATACGCTCGATCCGCGCCTGCTGGTTCAACGCCAGCCATGCCGCGGCCGCCGACAGCAAAATCCAGAATAAGGTCACGGCTCGCGCCGGGGTGGACGGTAGCGGCATATCAGGGGTTCCCGATGCAAGCCCGACAGCCCTGCACTGGCAAGCCCTCGCCCGGTCACTTGACAGGGCAAGCCGCGCCCCGACACCCTTGCGTAACCCTGATCATGCCCCCTGCCTGCCTCGCCCTTAGCGTGCTTTTCCTGCTGGGCGCGTGCCTGTCTCCCGTCATTGCGAACGAGCCCACCTCCGTTCCGCTCGCACCGCCGTCGATCGCAAACGGCGCCACTTTGTTCACGCGTCTGTCCGCCGCTGACACCGGTCTGCGCACGGAGAACCGCTACGCCGATCCGCGGATGTGGGGCGATCTCTTCCACGAATTCGAAGTCGGCGCCATCGGCACGGGCGTCGCCATCGCCGACTACGATGGCGACGGCCGGCCGGATATTTTCGTGGTGAGCAAAACCGAGAGCTGCCGTCTCTTTCGCAATCTCGGCGACTGGAAATTCGAGGATGTCACCGACCGCGCCGGCGTGGCCGATCGTGGCGATGCCGCGAAAATCTGGAAGCAAGGCGCCGCCTTCGCCGACATCAACAACGACGGCCGGCTCGATCTCTACGTGTGCCGTTTCCGCGCACCCAATCTGCTCTACATCAACCAAGGCGACGGCACCTTCCGCGAAGAAGCCGCCGCGCGCGGTCTCGCGCTAAACGACGCCAGCGGCATGGCCGCGTTCTGCGACTACGATCGCGATGGCTGGCTCGATGTCTTCATCCAGACCAACCTGCTTGATGCCGCCGCGCAGCCCGACGGCCAGCCCGACCGCCTTTACCGCAACAACCGCGACGGCACCTTCACCGACGTCACGGCCGCTGCCGGCCTCGCGGCGGGCGATGCGTCGCAGGGTCACTCGGCCACTTGGTGGGACTTCGACAACGACGGCTGGCCCGATCTTTACGTCGCCAACGATTTCGCCGCGCCCGACCAGCTTTGGCGCAACAATCGCGACGGCACCTTCACCGACGTCGCACACCAAGTGCTCCCGCACACGCCTTATTCCGCCATGGGTGCCGATCTCGGTGACCTCAACAACGACGGGCGCGTGGACTTCCTCGTCGCCGATATGGCCGCGACCACGCACGAGAAGGACCAGCGCGGGATGGCTGCCACCCGCGCCCGCACCACACGCGATCCGTCCGACTCGCCCGCCGCCGGCGCGCCGCAACTGCCCCGCAACACGCTTTTCCTCAACACCGGCACGGAACGCGTGCAGGAAGCCGCCCATCTCGCCGGTCTCGCCGCGACTGACTGGACCTGGGCTGTGCGCTTCGAAGATTTCGACAACGACGGTCGCCTCGATGCGTTTATCACCAACGGCATGATTCGCGAACTGCACAACACCGACCTGCTCACGCGCATGATGCAGTCGGAAAACGCCCGCGAACGAGTCGGTCTCATGCAGCGCAGCCCCGTGCTCTCCGAATCCAATCTCGCCTTTCGCAACCTCGGGGATTTGCGCTTCGAATCCATCGGCCCCGCGTGGGGACTCAATCTCGCCGGGGTGAGCTTCGGCGCCGCCACCGGCGACCTCGATGGCGACGGCGATCTCGATCTCATCATTTCCAACTACCACGACGGCATCACGGTTTATCGCAACGACAGCCCCTCCGGCGCGCGCGTGATCGTCGCGCTGCGCGGCACCGTTTCCAACCGCTTCGGTATCGGCGCCACCGTGCGAATCGAAACCAACGCGGGAATCCAAGTGCGCCCCCTCGTGCTCGCGCGCGGTTACCTGTCCACCTCCGAACCCGTGCTGCATTTCGGCCTCGGCGACGCTTCCATCATTCGTCGTCTCGCGGTTCACTGGCCCAGTGGCGCGGAGCAAATTTTTGAGAACCTAACTGTAAATAGTCGCTACACCATCACGGAACCCTCCACGGCAACGCCGGTTCCGGTTCCCGAAAAGCGCCCTACACAATTTACCGAGGCCGGCGCCAGCGTCGGTTTCAGCCTGATTTCGCGCGAAGAAATTGTGGACGAGACCGCTGTGCAGGCCCTGCTGCCGTGGCGTTTTGACCGACGCGGTCCGGCCCTCGCGACCGGTGATCTCGGCGGCGACGGTTTCACCGACGTCGTGCTCGCCGGCACTGCACTCGAACCACTGCGCGTATTGCGCGGCCGTGACAGCGGCTTTACGGAACCCGTGCCGCTCGGTCATCCGCTGGCACCCGTGAACGGTGGCCCCGTGCTCGTGCTCGATGCCAACGGCGACGGTCGCCCTGACATCCTCGCAACGCGTGGTGGCGCGGTGTTGCCCGCCGGCACGCCGCCCTATCAACCAGGATTACTTCTCAACGACGGCGCTGGCGGATTCCGTCCGGCCGCGCCTGATGCACTTCCCGTGTGGCACCAAAGCACCGGCGCAATCGCCGCCGCCGACTGGGATCGCGACGGCGACCTCGATGTTTTTATCGGTAGTCGGCTGCTGCCCGGCGACTATCCGATGCGTGCGCCTGGCGCGCTCTGGCGCAACGACGGCGGCCGGTTCACCGACGTGACTTTCGCACTCGCCGCGGCGCTGCGCGAAATCGGACTCGTCACCGCCGCGCTTTGGAGCGACGCCGACGGCGACGGCTGGCCCGACCTGCTGCTCGCGCTCGAATGGGGCGAGGTCCGCTTCTTCCACAACGACCAAGGCCGCGGCTTCAGCGAGCGCACGCGCGAAGCCGGTTTCGCCGCCGCCGGCACCGGCTGGTGGCAGTCGCTCGCCAGCGCTGATTTTAATGGTGACGGTCGCCCTGATTTTGCCGTCGGCAATCTCGGCCTCAACACGCCCTATCGCGCTTCGCCCGCCGAACCGGCCGTGCTTTTCTATGGCGACTTCAAGGGCGACGACACGTGGCAGCTCATCGAAGGTCACTATGAAAATGGCCGACTCCTGCCGCGACGCAGCCGGCGCGAGTTCGGCACAGCGATTCCGGCGCTCCTGCGCAAATATCCGCGCGATGACACCTACGCTCGCGCCACGCTCGCTGAGCTTTTCGGCGCCGACCGCCTCGCCGCTGCGCAACGCTTCGTCGTCACCGAAACGCGCAGCGGCGTTTTCCTCAGCCAGCCCGACGGCACCTGGCGTTTCACGCCGCTGCCGCGAATTACGCAAATCGCGCCGATCAATGCGGTCGTCGCGGCTGATTTCGACGGCGATGGTCACACGGACCTCGCGGTAGTTCAGAACTCCTACGCGCCCATCCCGCAAACCGGTCGTTTCGATGGCGGCGTCGGACAAATCCTGCGCGGCGACGGTTGCGGCAACTTCGAAGCCGTGCCGCCCGCGCGCAGCGGTTTCGTTGTGCCCGGCGACGCCCGCGGCCTCGCTGCAGTGGACTTCAATCACGACAGCCGACCCGACCTGCTCGTGACGCGCAACCAAGCCCGGTCGCTCGCATTCATTAACCAGGATAAAAGGGAAGAGGAGCGTTAGCCTGAATTGTAGCTGCGCAGGCGTCGGTTTCGCATGGTGGCCGGCGTTTCAATCTGCATGCTGGGGCTGTTCCGTAATCTGTCGCGTCCCATGAAAAACTTTCTCGCCGTGCTTTGTCTGCTCCCGGCCTGCCTTGCATCGGCCGTCGAAACGGAGACTCCGTTGCTCACACTCGTGGCACCCAGCGAACGCCTCTCCCCGGCCAGCCCGTGGCGCGTCAATCTCGTGGCCTTCAATTCCGGTTCCGCCACCGCCTACTACGAACCGCCCGCGCGACTCACGGCGCGAGCCAGCCTCGGCGGCAATGTGGTCACGGTGGAATTCGTCGCGACAGGAACCGGCCGGGTAACGCTGCCGTCGGGCGGTTTCGGCTTTCGAACCTACGTCGCGGAGCAGCCGCCCGCCGGCGACGGACTCGTGGCGCTCGAATTCGACGCGGGCCTGCCAACCGTGCTGCGCACCGCGCTCGCCATCGACGCTTCCGCGCCGACGCCGGCCGCTCCCGAGCCCGAACCGACCCCCGCACCGCTCCGCCATTTGGTTCACCTGAGCACCGCTTCGAGCGCCATCGAACGCACCTTTGCCGGACGCTTCGGCCTGCACGAAGCGATCTACTTCATCTACGGACCCGACGCACCGGCCGCAAAATTCCAAATCAGTTTCAAATACCGGCTGATGCAGCTGAAGCCTTCCGAGGAACAGGGTTTCACGCACAACTTCCAAGTCGGCTACACCCAGCGCTCGCTCTGGGACATCAAGGCCAGCTCCAGTCCGTTCTACGATACCAGCTATATGCCCGAGCTGATGCTCGAGAGTCTCGCGCCGATGCCGACCGACCTTGATCGCATCTTCACTCCGCTCGGCACACAACTGGGCTTCAAGCATGAGTCCAACGGCCGCGACGGCCCGAACTCGCGCAGCTTGAACACCGTGGTGCTGCGCGGCGCCTTCGTGCTAGGCCACCTCGACCAGTGGCACCTCACCGTCGTGCCGGAAATCTTCACTTACGTCAGCTCGCTCGACGACAATCCGGGACTCGAGGATTATCGCGGACACGGCCGGCTCCGGTTGTTCTTCGAAAAAAACAGCCGCCGGCCGGCGCTGGGCTACTCCGTTCACGCCGGCGACGATTTCAGACACGCCACCCATCAAGTGGACCTGACGATTCCGTTCCGCACGCGGCTGCTCAACGTCGAGACGGCGTTTCTCATCCAATACTTCAACGGCTACGGCGAGAGCCTGCTCGACTACACGCAGAAATCCGAAACCGTCCGCGCCGGCGTCTCCCTGGTCCGCTGAGCGGCGGCCATGAAAAAGGCGGGGTCAGCGATCCCGCCCTACAACGATCGGCTCAGCTCGCGAGGATCTTTTCCACCTTCGCCTGTTCGTCGGCGGAAAGCGGAGCGAGTTTGAGACCGGCGTGAATGTCCTCGATCTGGCCGACCTTGCTGGCGCCGATGAGCACGGTGGTGATCTCGGGACGACGCAGCAGCCACAGCGTGGCGAACTGCGCGAGCGTGGCGCCGTGCGCCTGGGCGAGTTCGTTGAGAGCCTTGATCTTCGCCAGAAGGGCGGGCGTGATCTGGCCGGGTTTGAGGAAGACGCCCGACTTCACCGCCCGCGAATCCTGCGGGATGCCGTCGAGGTAACGATTCGTCAGCAGGCCCTGCGCGAGCGGGGAGAACGGAATGCAGCCGGCGCCGACTTCGGTGAGCGCGGGCAGCAGCTCCGGCTCCACCCAGCGTTCGAACATGTTGTATTTCGGCTGGTGAATGAGCAGCGGCACGCCGTGGCTCTTGAGGATGGCGGCGGCTTCGCGGGTTTGCGCGGCATTGTAATTGGAAACGCCTGCGTAGAGCGCCTTGCCCGACTTCACGGCCTCGGCCACCGCGCCCATCGTTTCCTCGAGCGGGGTCTCGGGATCCGGACGGTGCGAGTAGAAGATGTCCACGTAGTCGAGGCCCATGCGCTTCAAGCTCTGGTCGAGCGAAGCGCGCAGGTATTTGCGCGAACCCCATTCGCCGTAGGGGCCGGGCCACATGTAGTAACCCGCCTTGGTGGAGATGATCAGTTCGTCGCGGTGCGCGGCGAAATCCTGTTTCAACAACGCGCCGAAGTTCTCCTCGGCCGAGCCGGCGGGCGGGCCGTAGTTATTGGCGAGGTCGAAATGCGTGATGCCGAGATCGAAGGCGCGGCGCAGCAGGGCGCGCTGGTTCTCGAGCGGGTCCACGCCGCCGAAGTTGTGCCACAGACCCAGCGAAATCCGGGGCAGCTTGAGGCCGCTGCGCCCGCAGCGGGCGTAGGCGATATGGTCGTAGCGGTTGGGGTCGGGGGCGTAGGCGGTCATGCAAAGTCCATGAGGACTTAGACCGCGACCTTGCGCAAGCCGGCGGCTTGGCTGACAGTCTTAATCCCGGCCGGCAGCGGACAGGTGGCGCCATCGAGCCAGGTGCCTTCAACGTAAGTGGTGGTCGGAATCTCGGGGATGCCGTATTTGTTGTGCTGCAGCTGGCCGGCGAGGATTTCCACCGCCAGCGCGCCGACGGCCGTGTGGTTCTGCCGCACACCCGCCACAGCGCCGGAAAAGTCGTCGAGGAAGATGTCCACGAAGGCGACGTCGTCCGGCACCGACAGGCCCATTTTCTTCAGGAGCGGCAGCACGAAGGAGCCCTTGCTGATGATGACGTCGGGGCGGTGACGCTTGAACCACGCAATGAAGGACTTCTCCTCGGGAACCACATCGGCCTCGCTTTCGTTGAGCCAGCGTTCGCGCGGTTCGGCATCGGGGAACAGATACGCCGGCACGCGGTCGCGCGGTTTCTGCAACTGTTGTTCGCACAGATAACCGGCGGTCCAGAGATGATCCACCGCGTGATCCCAGCCGCGGTGCATGACAAAACCCACGCGCCGGTATCCGCCCGCCTGCACGCGCTGCACGGCGAGACGCACGATATCACACTGGTGGTTGGTGACGTTGTGCAGCGCGGGCTGGTGCGGAAAGTAGTCGATCTTCACCGCGCTGAAATTCTCCCACTTGAATTGAAGGGCATCGCCCATCTCGCGGCTGTGCGAGGCGATGATGATGCCATTGATACCGCGCGAATACAGGATCTGCCCGAGGCGCTCCTGGCTCATGCCTTCCTCGCGCATCCAGAAATGTTCCAGCTTGTAACCGAGCTCGGTGGCCTTGGCCATCGCCCCGGCGTAGAAGTCCGGGTGCGCGGTCACATTCTTCCAACCCCATTGCGTGGTCCAGTTGGTCACGTAGGCGAGCGTGGGCGTGTTGCGCCGCTCGATGACGCCGCCGCGATAGGCGACCAGCGCCCGTAACAACGGGTCGGGCGTGTAGCCCATTTCCTGAGCCAGGGCTTGGATCCGCTTTCGCGTCTCCTCGGGGAGTCGGGGGTGGTTGCGCATGGCCAGAGACACGGTCGTGACGTGCACGCCGGCTCGTTGCGCAATGTCGGACAGGGTAACGCGCTTTTCGCTCATCAGGGGTATTGGGGTGGCGGCTACCAAAGTCATCGCACTCAACTCTTCAAGTCTATAGTTAGTATGGTCCACCCCTTGAGAGCAAAATATGCCCTCCGGAAGCTCGTCAGCCTGCCCCCGGCCGTCCTAGTTTTCACGGCTACTTCTCCAGTTTCATGTCCATGAAATCCTTGAACACCCACTTCCCGCAGATCGGAAAGATCCGCTACGAAGGTCCGCGTTCCGCCAACGCGCTTTCCTTCAAGCACTACAACCCGTCGGAGATCATCGACGGTCGTTCGATGAAGGACCACATGCGGTTCTCCATCGCTTACTGGCACGCCTTCCGCGGCGTCGGTTCCGATCCGTTCGGTCCCGGCACCATCAACCGCCCGTGGGAGTCCGGCAAGGATCCCATTTCCGTCGCCAAGGTGCGCATGGATGCCGCATTCGAGTTTTTCCAAAAGATCGAAGCGCCGTTCTGGTGCTGGCATGATCGCGACATCGCGCCCGAGGGCCGCACACTCGCCGAGTCCAACAAGTATCTCGATCGCATCGTCGCTCATGCGAAGGGCCTGCAGAAGGCCACCGGCATCAAGCTCCTCTGGGGCACCGCCAACCTCTTCAGCAATCCGCGCTTCATGTGCGGCGCCTCGACCAACCCCGACGCCCACGTCTTCGCCTACGCCGCCGCACAGGTGAAGAAGGCCATGGAGTGCACCGTCGAACTCGGCGGCGAGAACTATGTCTTCTGGGGCGGCCGCGAAGGCTACGAGACCCTCCTCAACACCAACCTGAAGCGCGAGCAGGACCACCTCGCCCGCTTCCTGCACATGGCGGTCGATTACGCCAAGCAGATCGGCTTCAAGGGCCAGTTCCTCATCGAACCGAAGCCGAAGGAGCCCACAAAGCACCAATACGACTTCGACGTCGCCAGCGGCATCGCCTTCCTGCGCACCTACGGCCTCGAGAAACATTTCAAGTTCAACATCGAGACCAATCACGCCACGCTCGCCGGCCACACTTTCCAGCACGAGATCGAGGTGGCCGCTGCCGCCGGCGCCCTCGGCTCGATCGACGCCAATGCGGGTGACCTGCTCCTCGGTTGGGACACCGACCAGTTCAACACCGACGTGCGCGAGCTCACCCTCGCCATGATCTCGATCCTCCGTGCGGGCGGCCTCGGCTCCGGTGGCTTCAACTTCGACGCCAAGCTCCGCCGCCCGTCCATCGATGCCGACGACCTTTTCCATGCGCACATCGGCGGCATGGATGCCTACGCACTGGCCTTCAAGATCGCCCGCCGCATCCTCGCCGAGGGCAAGTTCGAGCAGTTCGTCGCCGACCGTTACTCGTCCTACGACACCGGTTACGGCCGCGACATCGAGAAAGGCAAGGCGAGCTTCAAGTCCCTCGAGAAGCTTGTCCTCACCAAGCTCGGCGAGCCGACCCCGAAGTCCGGCAAGCAGGAGTATCTCGAGAATCTCCTGATGCAGTATCTGCATGGTTGATTTTCCCGCGACCGGCCGGAGACCCCTCTCCGGCCGGTCGTCGTTTACGCCCCCCCTACCCCGCCCCAATGAGCAGCCCGCCCGCGCCGATCGAGGAAAGTTACCACGTTCAGCACTCGCCCTTCGGGGCTTTCGCCAGTTTCACCGCCGGTCTCGTGGATTCGCCCGGTGGGTTCGGCCAGTCGTTGCGCGGCCCCGCAAAACAGAACCTCTACATCGGCTACCGCTCGCCGACCGACGCCAAGTGGCGGCTCCTTCCCTTCCTCACACCGCCGCAGTCACAGGAAGGCGCTTTCACCGGCGACACGACCGTTGTGCAACCGCCGCGCGGTTTCGACTCGCTGCGTCCATCCGATTACCAGCGCACGCTCGGTTGGGCGAGCGACACCTGGCGTGCCGACGGCTCGCGTTTTGGTTTCTCGCTCCTTTCTCCCTTTGGTGAAGTGCCCGATCCCGCGAAGATGAAGCGCGCGGCCGCCCGCTTCCATCTCGCGCCGGTGATCACCGGTTGGATTGAATACGACAACCGCCAGGGCACCGCGCCGGTCGAACTGATCTTCGGCGTCGGCAATGGCGACGACACCCTCCGCCCGCTCAATGACACCTGTGTCGATCTCGCGGGCTTTGCGGGCGGCCGCAAATTCGGCTACGCCACCACGCCCGGCCGCGACGTCGCGCTGCGCCAGGGCTTCGACATTCTCGCCCCGAAATTCCGCGACTACCGCGGCCTGCTGGTCATCGCCGGTGAAACCGCCCTCGTGTTCACCGTGCCCGCCGGCAAGAAACGCCGCTTCCCGCTCGTGCTCGGTTTCTACGCCGCCGGCCCGGTCACCGTCGGTCTCGAAGGCGTTTACGCCTACACCCGCGTGTTCAAGGATCTCGAGGACGTGCTCCTCCACGGCCTCGCGGAATACGGCCGCTACGAGAAGCTCGCCGCGCAGCGCGACCGCGAACTCGCGCGCAGCAAGCTCGATGCCGACCAAAAGTTCCTCATCGCCCAGGCCACCCATAGCTATCTCGGCAGTTCGCAACTGCTCTGGTCGAAGGGCAAACCCCTCTGGATGGTCAACGAAGGCGAATACCGGATGATCAACACCTTTGATCTCACAGTGGACCACCTTTTCTACGAGCTGCAGTGGCAGCCGTGGGCCGTGCGCGACACGCTCGATCTCTTTGTCCGTCGTTACAGCTACCGCGACCAGCACGGCATTTCCTTCACGCACGACATGGGTGTGAACGACTTCTTCACCCCACCCGGTCACTCGAGCTACGAGACCGACGGCATCGAAGGCTGCTTCTCGCATATGACGATGGAGCAGTTGCTCAACTGGGTGCTCACCGCCTGCACCTACGCCGCCCACACCGGCGACCGCGCCTGGCTTCGCGCAAACAAGAAGATCATCCTCGCCTGCGCCACCAGCCTGCGCAACCGCGACCATCCCGATCCGGCGAAGCGCGACGGCATCCTCAAACACGACACTTCGCGCGTCGGCGCGGGCGCCGAGATCACCACTTACGACAGCCTCGACGTCTCCCTCGGCCAGGCGCGCAACAATCTTTACCTCGCCGTGAAAACGCTCGGCGCTTGGGTGCTGCTCGAGCGCACCTTCGCCGACCTCGGCCTCAAGCCGGACGCCACCGCGGCCCGCGCCACCGCCGACCTGCTGGCTCGCACGCTCACCACGAAATTCGAAGCCGACACCGGTTTCTTCCCGGCGGTCTTCGAGAAGAACAACCGCTCGCGCATCCTGCCCGCCGTCGAAGGCTTCGTGTATCCGCTCTTCCTCGGCTACAAGGACGCCACCAATACCAACGGTCGCTTTGCCCCGCTGTTCGCACAGCTCCACCGCCACATCAATCGGGCCCTCCAACCCGGCATCTGCCTCGATGCCACCAGCGGCGGCTGGAAGATGAGCAGCACCAGCACCAACACCTGGTTCTCCAAGATCGCCATCGCGCAGCACGTCATCCGCCGCCTCTTCCCCGAGGCGATGACCGCCGAGGCGAAACGCGGCGATCGCGTGCATGCCGACTGGCAGCGCACGCCCGGCTGCGGCCGTGACGCCATGTGTGACCAGATCCGCAGCGATACCGGAATTTCCTGCGGCAGCCGCTACTATCCGCGCGGCGTCACCGCCTGCCTCTGGCTCCGCGAATAATCACCTCTCTCCGCCCCCAACGCCCTCACCCCCATGAGCGAAACCGCCAATCCCAACCACAAACTCTCCTTCATCGAGAAGGCCGGCTTCAGCGCCGGCGATGCCGCCGCGAACTTCGTGTTCATGTCGATGGTGCTCTTCCAAACGAGCTTCTACACCGACGTCTTCGGCCTCTCCGCCAGCGCCGCCGCGGCCATCCTGCTCTGGCCCCGCCTGTGGGACGCCGCGTTCGACCCCATCATGGGCATCATCGCCGACCGCACCAACACGCGTTGGGGCAAGTTCCGCCCCTGGGTCCTCTGGACCTCGCTGCCGTGGGCCGTGGTCATGATCCTCGCCTACACCACTCCCGACGGCTGGAGCATGGGCGCCATGATCGCGTGGGCCGGCATCACGAACACCATCCTGATGACGCTCTACTCGATGAACAACATGCCGTATTCCGCCCTCGGCGGCGTCATGACGGCGGACCTCAACGAGCGCACCAAACTGAATTCCTACCGCTTCGTTTCCGCCAACATCGCCCAGTTCATCGTTGGCGGTCTCACCCTCCCGCTCGTCGCCAAGTTCGCCGTCGGACATGACAAGCAGCACGGCTGGCAGGTGACCATGACGATCTGGGCCGTTCTCTGCTTTGTCCTCTTCCTCGTCACCTTCTTCACCACCAAGGAGCGCATCCAACCCGTCGTCGAGACCAAGTCCTCCCCCAAGCAGGACTTCATGGATCTGCTCAAGAACAAGCCATGGATCGCCCTCTTCATCTACACGGGCTTCCACTTCGCGATGCTCACCTTCCGCGGCGGCGCCCATTACAACTACTACCACCACTACGCCGACAAGGGCGCGATGTATGACTGGGTTGCCATGCTCGGTCTCACCACGCCCGACATGGCCGCCACCGGCAGCATCGCCGACTGGATGGGCTACATCGTCCACGGCACCCGCGAGACCGCCACCAACGCCGCTGACGTCTTCAACAGCATCGTCAACATGCTCGGCACCGGCACCACGATCCTCTTCATCATGCTTTCCGCGGGGCTATCCGCGAAGTTCGGGCGCAAGAACGTCGCCCTCGTCTGCTTCTCGCTCGCCGCCCTGAACGCCTTCGCGATGTATCTGCTGCCCCCCGACGGCACTTGGGGCATGGTCATCCTCGCCATCACCGGCTCCATCGTTTACGCCCCGACCTGCGCCATCATGTGGGCCATGTATGCCGACGCCGCCGACTACTCCGAGTGGCAGACCGGCCGCCGGTTCACCGGCATGGTTTTCGCCACCATCGGCTTCTCCCTCAAGTCCGGCCTCGCGCTGGGCTCGGCCTGCCTGCTCTGGATCCTCGCCGGTTTCTGGGGTTACGAAACCAGCAATCCCACGGCGCCCAACGCCGTCGCCGGTTTCCGCGCCTGCTCCAGCATCGTGGTCGGCCTCCTCTTTGTCGGCTGTGTAATCTCCGTCGCCGCCTGCGGCCTGAACAAGAGCACCACCCTGCAGATGTCCGCCGAGCTCGCCGAACGCCGCCGCAAGGCCGGTGCCGCCACCTGAGCCGGCCGCGGGCGCCGTTCCCGCTCACCTCATGAAACTGTTCCGCTTACTGCCATTCCTTTCCGGACTGGCGGTGGCGGCCTGCGTCGCCCCCGACCGGTCCTCCCCACCGCCTGCCCCGCCCTCCGCCGCCTCCGCGACTGCGCTGCCCACGGCGGCGCCGAATCTCTTCGCCTCGCTTCTCGGAAAATCCGAAACGGAACTCGATGCGAAGCTCGCGGCCGCGTGGCGGCATTTCTTCGAGGGCGACGAGCGCAGCCAGCGTCTCTATTACCCCGTCGGCGAGGACCTCGCCTACATCGCCGACATCGGCAGCAACGACGTGCGCTCCGAAGGCATGTCCTACGGCATGATGATTGCCGTGCAGCTCGACAAACAGGCCGAATTCGACCGTCTCTGGCGCTGGGCCAATAAATTCATGCGCCACGCCGACGGACCGCGCGCCGGCTACTTCGCGTGGCAGTGCCGATTCGACGGCACCATCATCGACCCCGGTTCCGCCAGCGATGGCGAGGAATGGTTCGCGATGGCGCTCTTCTTCGCCTCGCACCGCTGGGGCGACGGCGAGGGCCTGCTCAATTACGGTGCTGAGGCCCGCCGCATCCTGCGCGACATGCTGCACAAACGCCCCGCCGGCGGCATCACGCCCATTTTCAACCGCGCCGAAAAGCAGGTCGTGTTTGCCCCGACAGATTTCGCCTATCGCTTCACCGATCCGTCATATCATCTGCCCGCGTTCACCGAGCTGTGGGCGCGTTGGGCCGATGACGACGCCGACCGTCAGTTCTGGGCCGAGGTCACCGCGACCAGCCGCGCCTATTTCAAGAAAGCCGCGCATCCCGCCACCGGGCTCATGCCGGAATACGCGCAATTCGACGGCGCACCCTACACGGGTCTGGAGTTCGGCCCGGGAAAGAACGATTTCCGGTTCGACGCGTGGCGCACGCTTGCGAACGTCGCGCTCGATCACGCCTGGTGGCGTGCTGACCCGTGGCAAGTGGAGCAATCCAACCGCGTGCTGCGTTTCCTCGGCGGCCATCTGCCCGCCGTGCCCAACCAGTTTTCCCTCGATGGCCGGCCGCTCTCCACCGACACCTCGCCCGGCCTCATCGCCATGGCCGCTGTCGCCGGACATGCCGCCGATCCGAAACTTACCCACCCTTTTGTGCGTCAACTCTGGGAGACGCCGCCGCCCTCGGGTCGTTGGCGTTATTACGATGGATTGTTATACTTCCTCGGCCTGCTCCAAACCGGCGGACGCTTCCAAATTTACGCTCCCGCTTCCCCTTCTAAATGACATCCCTCCGCACCCTCGCTCTCCTTCTTGCCATTGCGCTGTGTCTCGGCGCCTGCACCAGCGCCCCGCGCGAAACGGTCCAAACCGCCCCGACGCCCAGCGCCGCTCCGGCTCCGAAGGACAATCCCAAGAATCTCCGCAAGGGCATGACCGAAGCCGATATTCGCGCCGTTTGGGGAGAACCCAAGGCCGTCCACAACGACAAGGAAGGTGAAACCATCCTGGTGTATCACTTCGATGTGCTCACCACGCAGCGGATGGTCGCTGCGGCCATGACCGAAGTGCCCGCCGTTGATATGATCACCGGTGAGGCGCGGACCGTGCTGGAGCCGACCCTCACGCCGCAAAACGTCACCATCACCCAGACCATCGTCCTGCAGTTGCAGGATGGAAAGCTCGTGAACTGGGCGCGAAAACTGAACGAAGAACGCAGCTTCAACTGACCGCACCATGCCGCGCTTCACCCTGCTCACCCTCGCCTTTGCGCTCATTGTTTCATCGGGCTTCGCCGCCGGTGCCGCCGCCACCGGACAATATCGCAATCTCTTCAAAGAATACCTCGGCAAGACCGACGCCGAGATCGCCGCGCGCCTCGACGGTGCGTGGCAGCAGCTCTTCGCCGGCGATCCGAACTCCGAGGCACTCTACTACCCGGTGCCCGGCGACATGGCTTATGTGCCCGACATCAACAACCACGACGTCCGCTCCGAGGGCCTTTCCTACGGCATGATGATCGCCGTGCAGATGGACAAGCAGGAGCACTTCAACGCCATTTGGAAGTTCGCGAAGCACTACATGTATCACGAGGGCGGCCCGCTCGGCGGCTACTTCGCGTGGCACACCGCCTACGATGGCCGTCGCCTCAGCGCCGGCCCCGCACCCGACGGCGAGGAATGGTTCGTAATGGCGCTCTTCTTCGCCTCGCATCGCTGGGGCGACGGCGAAGGCATTTTCAACTACTCCGCGCAGGCGCAGGAGCTTCTGCGGGTGATGATTCACAAACACGAGGAACCCGGTCGCGGCAGCATCACCAGCATGTTCGACCCGGTGGAAAAACAGATCGTGTTCACGCCGCATCCGCCGGGCAATGCCTTCACCGATCCGTCCTACCACCTGCCGGCGTTTTCCGAACTCTGGGCGCGCTGGGCCGCCGATCCCGCCGACCGCGCCTTTCTCGCCGAAGTCACCCGCATCAGTCGCGAGCATTTCCGCAAGGCTGCGCATCCCCGAACCGGCCTCATGCCCGACTATGCCAACTTCGACGGCACGCCGCGCAAATCTCCCTGGGGCAATCACGATGAATTCCGCTACGACGCGTGGCGCACGCTCGGCAATCCCGCCCTCGACTGGTCCTGGTGGCGCGTCGATCCGTGGCAGGTTGAGCAAAGCAACCGCGTTTTGAAATTTCTCGCCTCGCACGGCGACCGGATACCCGACCGCTTCAAAATCGACGGCACGCCTGTCTCCCAAGACTACAACACCGAGGGCTTGATGGCCATGGCCGCAGTCGCCGCTCTCGCCGCCGATCGCGCAATCGGCCAGCCCTTCGTGCAATACCTCTGGGATATGCCGATGCCCAAAGGTCGCTCGCGCTACTACGACGGTCTCCTCACCATGCTCGCTCTGCTCCAAGTCAGCAGCCACTATCGCATCCACGGCCCGGTGAATCCTTAAAACCATTGGCCCTATCCGCCCCATGAGCCCTATACGCCCCATCCTCGCCCTTCTCGCTCTCGCTTTCGCTCTCACGGTCCGCGCCGACGACGGTTACCGCCTCTGGCTGCGCTACGATCCCATCGCCGATACGGCGCTGCGTCAGTCCTATGCCGGCGCCATCTCCGAGATTGTTATTCCCGAGAACCCGCGTCCGCTCATCGCCTCCGCGCGTGACGAACTCGTTGCCGGCCTCCGCGGCCTGCTCGGAGCCGACATCCCGGTCGTCACCAAAGCCACGCGCAACAACGCCCTTATCCTCGGCATCCCGCGCGATCCATGGATCGCATCCCTCGTCAATGAGGCCGACCTGCGCGAAGCCGGTGTCGAAGGTTACGTGCTGCGTCGCATCGCCCACGAGGGCGGCCATCGCACGCTCATCGTCGCCAATCGCGATTCCGGCCTGCTCTACGGTGCCTTCGCCTTGCTCCGCCATCTCCAGCTCGGTCAGCCGCTCGACAACCTGAACGTCATCAGCGCGCCGAAGATCGAGCGCCGCCTGCTCAACCATTGGGACGACATGAACCGCCACGTCGAGCGCGGTTACGCGGGCTTTTCGCTCTGGGAATGGTTCTACCTGCCCGAGATTCGCGACCCGCGTTACCGCGACTACGCGCGCGCCCTCGCTTCGCTCGGCCTCAACGGCACGGTCATCACCAACGTCAACGCAAACGCCCAGATCCTCACCGCGCCCTACCTCGCCAAGGTTGCCGCACTCGCTCAGGAATTCCGTCCGTGGGGCGTGCGCATTTATCTCACCGCGCGCTTCAGCGCGCCCATCGAGATCGGCGGCCTCAAGACCGCTGATCCGCTCGATCCCGCGGTCGCCGCCTGGTGGAAGGCAAAGGTCGCCGAGATTTACCGCGCCATTCCCGACTTCGGCGGCTTCCTCGTGAAGGCCAATTCCGAAGGCCAGCCCGGCCCGCAGGACTACAAGCGCACGCACGCGGACGGCGCCAACATGCTCGCCGACGCCGTGCAGCCTTACAACGGCATCGTGATGTGGCGCGCCTTCGTCTATTCGCCCGACAATGAGGACGACCGCGTAAAGCAGGCCGTCACGGAATTCGCCCCGCTCGACGGGAAGTTCCGCCAGAACGTCATCGTGCAGATCAAGAACGGCCCGCTCGACTTCATGCCGCGCGAACCCTTCTCGCCGCTCTTTGGTGCGATGCCGAACACCCGCCTCGCGGCCGAACTTCAGATCACCCAGGAATATCTCGGCCAGTCCATCGATCTCGCCTTCCTCGCCCCGATGTGGCGCGAGTTTCTCGACTCCGATACCTACGCGAATGGCAAGGGCACGACCGTCGCTTCCATCGTGGACGGCAGCGCCAAGCTCCAGCATCCGTCTGTCATCGCGGGCGTCGCCAACACCGGCACTGATCGCAACTGGACCGGCCACCTGCTCGCGCAGGCCAATTGGTATGCCTTCGGCCGCCTTGCGTGGGATCATCAACTCACGTCGGAAAAAATCGCCGACGAGTGGACGCGCCTGACCTTTGGCCACGACCACACCGTCGTTTCAACGATCAGCAAAATGCTCCTCGGTTCGCGCGAGACCGTCGTGAATTATTCCATGCCGCTTGGTCTCACGCACATCATGGCCGAAGGCCACCACTACGGCCCCGGCCCGTGGGTCGACCTGAAGGGCGCCGGCCGTCCCGATTGGACTTCTGTTTATTATCACAAGGCCGCGGCCGACGGCATTGGTTTTGATCGCAACGCCAGCGGCTCCAACGCCCTCGCGCAATACGCCCCCGAATGGCAGCAGCTCTGGGGCAACCTCGAGACCTGCCCCGAGAACCTTCTCCTCTGGTTTCATCGCGTTCCGTGGGATTACCGGATGAAGTCCGGCCGCACGCTTTGGGATGAACTCTGCCTGCATTACCAACAGGGCGTGGACGAGGTCCGCGCGCTGCGGCGCGACTGGGATTCGCTCAAGGGTCGGATCGACGATCAGCGCTTCACGCACGTCACGCAGCGCCTCGCCCGTCAGGAAAAGGAGGCCGTCAACTGGCGCGACGCCTGCCTGCTTTACTTCCAGCAATTCTCGAAGCGCCCGCTCCCCAGCGGCGTCGAACCCGCCGCCCACCCGCTCGAGCACTACACTTCCCAGCTGCTCCGCAACATGCCGGGGCACCGGTAGTTTTTTATAAATCCCACTCTCCCATGAAACTCCCCGCCCTCACCCTCGCTCTCACCCTCACCTCGGCAGCCTTCGCCGCCGATCCCGTCGCATTCGAGTCCTTCACCTACACCGGTCGCGATACCATTTTCGAAGCGCCGCTACCCGCCGGCCATTTCCAGAATCCCATTCTCGCCGGCTACTACCCCGACCCGAGCATCTGCCGCGTCGGCGATGACTATTACCTCATCAACTCCTCGTTCGCCCACTTTCCCGGCATTCCGATTTTCCACAGCAAGGACATGGTGAATTGGAAGCAGATCGGCCACGTCATCACGCGCCCCGATCAGCTCAACTACGACAAACTCGGCATCACGCGCGGCATCTTCGCCCCGGCCATCAGCCATCACAACGGCACCTTCTACGTCATCTGCACGATGGTGGACGCCGGCGGCAATTTCATCATGACTGCAAAGGATCCCGCCGGCCCGTGGTCCGACCCGATCTGGCTCGAATTCGACGGCATCGACCCGTCCATCTTCTTCGACGACGACGGCCGCGCCTGGATCGTCAACAACGGCAACCCGCCCGACAACAAACCGCTCTACTCGGGCCACCGCGCCATCTGGATCCAGGAATTCGATCTCAAGAACAACAAGATGATCGGCCCGCGCAGCATCATCGTGAACGGCGGCGTGGACCTCTCCACCAAGCCCGTGTGGATCGAAGGTCCGCACCTCTACAAGCGCAACGGCTGGTATTACCTCTGCTGTGCCGAAGGCGGCACCTCCAACTACCATTCGCAGGTCATCCTGCGCAGCCGGTCTGTAACCGGACCCTTCGAGCCGTGGGACAAAAACCCCATCCTCACGCAGCGCAATCTCGACAACAACGCGAAGCACGCCGTCACCTGCACCGGACACGCCGACCTCGAAATCGGCCCCGATGGCAACTGGTGGTCGGTCTTCCTCGCTTGCCGTCCTTACGCGCCCAACCGTTGGGCCACCGGCCGCGAGACCTTCCTGCTCCCTGTGACGTGGACCGACGATGACTGGCCCCTGATTCTCCCGCCCGGCGAGCGCGTGCCCTACGTCGTCAAGGCCCCCGTTCCCTCCGCGCCGATTTCCCAGGCTCCCTTCACCGGCAATTTCACCTGGACCGACGAATTCGACTCAGCCCCGCTCTCCCAGCAGTGGATCATGATCCGCACGCCCAAGGAAACCTGGTGGAAACTCGCCAACGGCAAACTCCTCCTCACTCCGCGGAACGAGCGCCTCTCCGGCAAAGGCAACCCGTCCTACTGGGGCCGCCGTGTGCAGCATTCGAAATATGAGGCTTCGACCAAGCTGGCCATCCCCACTACCCGCGGCACCTCCGCCGGTCTCGCGATCAGCCAGAACGAAACCCACACCTACTACTTCGCCGCGCAACGCACCGAAGGCGGCCTGAGCGTCTTCGTCGAGGTGCAGAACGGCCCGAAGCCGCAGACCCTCGTCACCGGCCTGCTCCCCGCCGACGCGAAAGACATCGAACTCCGCATCACCGGCGAAGAGCAGACATTCTCCTTCTCCTATCGCCTTGGCTCCGGCGAATGGAAGGAACTCCTGCCCAAGGCCGATTCCTATCCGATCAGCGTCCAAGCCGCCGGCGGCGGCGGCCACTTCACCGGCGCCCTCATCGGCCCCCACACCCGGACGGAGTAAGCATCGCTTCCTGATAAGGTCGTCGCTCGCAACGACCTCCCTCCTAGGTCGGCCCAAGTGCCGGCCTATTTTTTGCCCTCATGCCTTGGGGAATCCAGCTCGGCAATCGCAGCGAAATCCGTAAGCTGTCTCACCTACCCCATGACGCCCACGCTTCGCCTTCTTGCTGCCCTCACCTTCTCTTGCACATTCACGGTTCTTCCCGGCCCGCTCCACGCGGCCGATGACTATGCACCGCATCCGGACTCGCTCGTCCAACCCGGTGTGCCCCAAGGCGAGTTGCTCAAGTTCACGTTTGCCAACTCGAGAATCTTCCCGGGCACCACGCGCAACGTCACGATCTACGTCCCACGCCAATACGATCCCGCCAAACCCGCGTGCGTTTACATCAACCAGGACGGCGTGCAGCACAACGCCCCGGTCGTCTTCGACAACCTCATCGCCAAAGGTGACATTCCCGTGCTCATCGGCGTGTTCGTCACCCCGGGCCTGATCCCGGCGGCCAATCCGGATGCCGCGCTGCCCCGTTTCAATCGCAGCTACGAATACGACGGTCTCGGCGATCATTACGTCCGCTTCCTACTCGAGGAACTGCTGCCTTTCGTGGAACAGCAGCAAACCTCCGACGGACGCCCCATCCTCCTGTCGCAATCCGGCAACGACCGCGCCATCGGCGGCCAGAGCAGCGGCGCCATCGCAGCCTTCACCGCGGCGTGGGAACGACCCGATGCCTTCACGCGGGTTTACAGCGGCATCGGCACCTATGTAGATCTGCGCGGCGGCGCGCGCTATCCCTCGCTCATCCGCAAGACCGAACCCAAGCCGCTTAGGGTTTTCCTGCAGGACGGCTCGAACGACTTGAACATCTACGCCGGCGACTGGTGGATGGCCAACCAGACCATGGAACGCGCCCTCACCTACGCCGGCTATGAGGTGCAACACGTCTGGGGCGAAGGCGGACACAACGGCCGGCACCAAGCCGCCATCTTTCCCGACGCGATGCGATTCCTCTGGCAGAACTGGCCGCAGCCCGTGAAAGCCGCCGCGATGCCCGACGGATTCATCGGTCCGATCCTGATTCCCGGGGAAGATTGGGAACTGGTCGGCGAAGGCTACCGCCTCTCCGAAGGCCCGGCTGTCAACGCCAAGGGCGAGTTCTTCTTCACCGACATTCCCGCGAGCAAAGCCTACCGACTGGATGCCAACGGCAAGCCGGTCGAGTTCATCGCCGATACGAAACGCGCCAATGGCCAGGCCTTCGGTCCGGACGGACGCCTCTACGCCTGCGCCACCGCGACGAAACAGATTCTCGTTTACGACACCGATGGCAAAGTCTCGGTGCTCGCCGAAGACATCGCCAGCAATGACCTCGTCGTGGCGCACAACGGCAATGTCTACGTCACCGCGCCAGGCTCCAACAACACGATCTGGTTGATTCGCCCCGACGGCTCCAAGCAGCAGGTCGACGCCGGTTTCAAATATGCCAACGGCATCGCGCTTTCACCCGACCAGTCGCTGCTCTATGTCGCGGACTACGGCTCGCACTGGGTTTACAGCTACGTCATCCAGCCCGACGGCACGCTCGCGCACAAACAGAAGTTCTATTGGCTGCACTCGCCCGACACCGACGACCAGAGCTTCGCCGACGGCATCAAGGTGGACGTAAACGGACTGCTCTACGTCGCCACACGGATGGGCGTGCAAATCTGCGACCAAGCCGGCCGCGTGAACGCGATCATCCCAACGCCGAACGGCAAGTGCACCAACCTCGTCTTCGGCGGTGAAAAATTCGACATCCTCTACGCCACCTGCAACGAGAAGGTTTACAAGCGCCGCCTGAACACCACGGGCGTCAACGCGTGGGCTCCACCGCTCAAGCCGAAACCTCCGCGGTTGTGATGTAATACCCACGTCCCTTGGCTTTGGACTGTCATTGCGAGGAGTGAAGCGACGAGGCAATCCAGCTGGATCGCCACGGTCCGCTTTGCGGACCTCGCGATGACAAAAGCCCTAAGAGCCAGGGTGTTTGTCGCTTTGTTTCGGGACTGGAGGCGGGGTGCGCTCACCCCGCTTGTCCCAGTTTCACTGGCAACACTCACAACTCTCGCAGCATCCTGCTGCGCCCGCCTCGAACAGCCCCAGATCAATCGCGCCAGCGATGATCTGATAGCCTGCGGCCGAGAGATGCAGATTGTCGCCTTGGTCCACGGCGGCGGAAAGTTTCGCGGGATTCGCCGGGTCGCGGGCGATGGCATCGAAATCAATCACCGCATCGAAGCGGCCGCCGGTGCGGATCCATGCGTTCACCGTCTGCCGCGCAGCTTCGCGCTCGGGCGTGTCGTAACTCTTAAAGCCGGCAAAAGGCATGATCGTCGCACCGTAAACCTTGATGCCGTGGTCGTGCGCGCGCGTGATCATCTGATCGAAGGCCGCAATCAAGTCCTGCGCCGTCTGCGCGGCATCCTCGGGCTTCGACGTGCCGAGATCGTTCACGCCTTCGAGGACGACGAGCCACTTCACGCCGGGAGCGGCAATGACGTCGCGATCGAAACGGCGCAGCGCGCTCACGCCGAGACCGTCGCGCAACACGCGACCACCGCCGACACCGTGGTTCAGCACCGCGACATTGGCCGTGGCGGGATTGGCGCGCAGGCGCTGCGAAAGAATGTCGGGCCAGCGATCATTGCCATTGGTTGTCGAACCGCGACCGTCGGTGATCGAATCGCCGAGAATGGCAACCGCCGCCGCGGGCTTCGTTGTCCACACATCGATACTGCACATGAAATACCAATGATCCGTGCGCTTCGCCTCGGGCAGGTCGGTGGCATCGGGTGCCGCGCTGCCGTAGGCGAAATACGAAGTCGTGCGCGAACCCGGATGGCCCGTCACGTCGCTGGGCGAGGCCTTGGTCACGATTGTGATCGCCACATCCGCCATCGGCGCGAGCGGCAGATCCACCGGGTCGGAAATCACATTGGCGCCGGGTTGAAGCGTGACGGAACCCCGGCCGAAAAACGTGAGCGCACGACTGGTGCCGGCCTGAATCTTCGCGTCGGCGAAACCATCCGCCTGCGCCACGTGCACGGATTCGAAAGTGACCGGACCGTTGCCGAACTCGTTGGAGAAGCGCACGCGGAATTTATCGCCGCCAATGGACACGCGCAGTTTCTGGCGCACCGTAGCCTCCGTGAAACCGGGCTCCGGCGGCAGGTTGTGCTTCTCGGTGACCTGCTGGCTCGTGGCCCAGGTGGCCACCCAACGTCCCTTGTCTTCGCCGGCATTGAGCAACGCCAGCCCGAGGAGCCAGCCCAACAGAATCAGGTTTCGCTTCATGCCCCACCCAAACCACCCACCCGCGCCGTCGCAAGCCCGCGTCCCGGATTCATTGTTCGGACTATAAGCATGGCGATTGTTGAATTCGTTGCCCCGAACCGAACACACACCCCGCCCTTACGGGCACCCCTCTTGATAGAGGGGAATTCAGCCAGTGTGGACGTTGAGTATTACTCTTCCGTCTTCTTGCTGCGGGATTTCTTCGTGGCGGAGACAGCCTTGGCATTGAGCCAGGTTTCTCCCTTGGCATTCACGTTGAGCCAGTAGAGCTCGCCACCATGCTCGGCGAAAGTGGGTTTCCCCTTCGGCGAATCGGGCGGCGTGAGTCCGGCGGCGGCCAGCGCGGCCATCAGGACCTCGGGCGCCTTCTCGAGCTTGCCAGCCAGTTCGTCCACACGGGCGGTCACACCCTCGCCGCGCTTCTTGGGCTGCATGAGCAGGCGAACCGCCGTGAGCGTGTTCTCGGGTGGCAGCGTGCTCACACTCGGCGCGCCCGCAGGCATCGGAGCCGTTTCGCTGGCCGGCACTCCGGCCGTTTCGGCGGGGATGGCCGGATCCTCGGTAGGCGCGACAGCTTCCGCCGCGCCTTCCGCTTTCTGGCCACGATTCTTGCGGCTGAGCTCCGCGTTTATCCAGATTTCGCCCCGCTGGTTCTTGTTGAGCCAGTAGGTGAAGTCGCCCGACTGCACCTCGGCCGGCTGGCCGCCTTCGACCAGTTGCACGCCGTGTTCGCCGAGTTGCGCGAGCAGGCCGGCTTCGTCGGTTTTGAAGGCCTTGGTGAGATACTGGAAACTGCCGGACCAGCCGTGACCGCGACGGTTGCGACGCATCTGGCCGCGGACCTTGTCGAGGAACGTCTTGGGCGCGCGCGGCTCCTGCTGATTCTCGTGACGCGGCTGTTTTTGCTGCCTCTGCTCACGGGGGACAAAGGCTTGTTGATCCGAAAAATTATCGGACGCCGGGCCGCCGGGGGCTGATTCCGCTTCCGCATTTTCGGAACCGGCCGCGGGGGTGGCGACTGCCTCGTCCTGGTTTTCCAAGCGCTTGGCCTGAACCACACGGAAAACCGGCTGCGGCTTGTCGCGTAGGTTGATCCAGATTTCGCCGCGACGATTGATGTTCACCCAATACAGCTCGCCCTCATATTCGGCATAGACGGGCTTGGCGTTTTCGTCGGCGGGAATTTGCAGGCCGCATTCGACGAGTGCGGTCTTGAGATCGGATTCGTCGAGCGACCACTTCTTGGCCAGATGGTCGAGGCCTACGCTCATACCGGGACCGCGCTGGTTGCGGCGCATGTGCGGGCGGATGGCGTCGAAAAACGCCGGCAATTCGTCCTCCTCGGCAAGCTTGTCCCACTCGTCCTTCGGGGCGCCGTTCCCGTTTTCATCTTCGGGCGCGTCTTCGTCGTCATCGCGCGAGGTGTCGCGCAAGCGACGCAGATCGCCGTCGTTGGCGGCTTTCTCCTCGGCGAGGAAAGTCTCCGCTTCTTCTTCGGCGGAAGCGGCCTGGCCGGTGCCGGCCTTGAACTTGGCTTCAAATTCCGCACGCAGCTTGTCGGCCTCGACGCGGGCGGCCGCCTTCGCAGCGTCTTCCAGCGTCCAGTCCTTTTGCGTGGTTCGGCGGGCCAGCCCGTGAAAGGCCAGCGCGTTGTCGGGCGGTTGTTGGAAACTGATGATCTCCCAGTTTTCCTGCCCGAGGTCGTTTAGAAATTTTTCCATCAGAGCCGGACTCGCGAAGCCGCCCTTGCCGCTGCTGATGACCTTGTATTCCCAGTTGGACATAGGTCGAAAGGCATCCTGCAACACCTCTCCCGAGGCGAGCCTATTATTCCCCGGTTTGTGACACGGCCGGGCGCTTGCGTCCGGGAATGTTGTGGGCAGGTTGCCCGCACGCATGCCGTTCCTGCACCCCTCCATCAAAGGCAGCACGTGGATTTCTAATCCCGGCCCGCAATTACTGCTCTCACTCATCTGCTCGCGCCTGCCCGGGTTGCCACAATGAATTCACCGCGTCCTGCCACCACCGTAGCTGTTTTGTGCCTTCTGGTTGGACTGCCGCTGTCTGCTCAAACCGTCGTGCTTCCCGGCATGGTCGTCAGCGCGGCGCGCACGGCTGAACCGCCCGAACAGGTGCCCTTTTCCGTCGCTGCGCTTTCCGGCGAACAGCTCCGCGCCAACCCCGCGTCCACCGCCGACGGTGCGCTGCGCTCCGTGCCCGGCTTCAGCCTTTTCCGTCGCAGCGACAGCCTTTCCGCCAATCCGACCGCGCAGGGTGTTTCGCTCCGCGGACTCGGTCCGAGCGGTGCCAGCCGTTCGCTCGTGTTGCTCGACGGCGTGCCGCTCAACGATCCTTTCGGCGGTTGGGTCACATGGAGCAAGGTCCCGCGCGAAGCGCTCGCCGGCGCCGAAGTTGTCCGCGGTGGCGGCGCCACTGCCTGGGGCAACGCCGCGCTCGGTGGCATCGTGCAACTCTTCACCGAGAACCCCGGCGCCACGCGCGGACGCTTCGCCGCGGCCTACGGCGATTTCACCACGCACAGCGCCGAACTCGCCGTGAGCCAGCCGATGGGATCAGGCACGCTGCAACTGCTCGCCCGCGATTTCGCCACCGATGGTTTTCAACTCGTCGCACCCGAGAATCGCGGCTCGATCGACCAACCCGCCGCCAGCGAACACCGCTGGCTCGCCGGACGCTGGCAGCAGCCGCTGCCTTCGGGAAGGCAACTCACGCTCACCGCCCGCACGTTCAACGAGGACCGCACCAACGGCACTCCCTATCAGCAAAACGCCTCGCGCGAGGACTTCGCGTCGGTCGCCCTGTCCGGCGCAACCGGCACAATCTTCGCCTGGGATGCCGTCGCCTACGCGCAGGACCAGCGCTTCGCCAGCACCTTCAGTTCGGTCAACGCCACGCGCACAGCCGAGACTCCCGCCAGCGACCAGTTCGCCGTTCCGGCCAAGGCGTTCGGTGCGGCTTGGACAGGCGTGTGGAAATCCAACACCTCGCGCACCAGCGCCGGACTCGACTGGCGCCGTGTGCGTGGCGAAACACGCGAACATTTCACATTCAGCGCTGGCGATTTCACCCGCGAGCGCGTCGCTGGCGGCACGCAGGAAGTCGCCGGCTTGTTCGTCCTGCACGAGCGCGCCCTCGCTCCCGGCCTCCGCGCCACCTTCGGCGGACGCCTCGATTCCTGGCGCGAAACCGACGGCCATCGCCGTGAAACGGAGCGCGCCACGGGCAACGTGCTGCGCAATGACACCTACGCCAATCTCGATGGCGTGGAGTTCTCACCGAGCGCAGGACTCGTCTGGCAGGCCACCGCCGCGTGGCGCGTGCGCGCCGCGGCGCAACATTCGTTCCGCCGCCCCACGCTCAACGAACTCTACCGCCCGTTCCGCGTGGGCAACGTCATCACCGAGGCCAACGCCGCCCTCGAAACCGAACGCGCCACGAGCGCCGAGCTCGGTGTCGAATACACTGCGAATACGCTCACCATCGGAGCCGCCGTTTTCTGGAACAACCTTCGCGACGCCGTCGGCAACGTCACCCTTTACCGCGGTCCCGGCACTTTCCCGATCGTCGGTTTCGTGCCCGCCGGTGGTCTCGGTCGCCAGCGCCTGAATCTCGACCGCACGCGCGTGCAGGGCGTGGAATTGTTGGCACGCTGGACACCGATCCCGACGCTCACGCTCACCGCCGACTATCTCTACAACGACGCCAAAGTCCGCGAAGCGACGCTTGCCCCCGGCCTGGCAGGCAAACGACTCGCCCAGGTGCCGCGTCACGTCGCGGCTTTCGGTGCCTCATGGCAACCTGTGAGTGCGCTCACGTTCACACCCCGCGCACGCTTCCTCGGCCAGCAATTTGAAGACGATGAAAACCTGCTGCGCCTCGGCGCCGCGCTGATCGTTGACCTCGGCGTGAGTTACCGGCTCGCGGAAAAAGTGGAGCTTTATCTCAACGCCGAGAATCTCACCGACGAGCGCATCGAGACCGGTCGCAGCGCCAACGATCTGATTAACACCGGCAGTCCGCGTCTCGTGCTCGGCGGTGTGCGCGTCACTTGGTAATCAGGCGGCGCTTTCGTAGTCGGAAAGGAGCGCTTTGAGTTCCTTCCGACGAGGGACCGTCTTGCGCATGTGCCCCCAAGCAATCCAGCCGACCATCAGGACGACATAAGTCGGGTAGATAACGAACGCGGGAATCAGGATTTCGTCGCCCATCTTGCCTACCGCGCGCAGTTGCCACACCACCGCGCCCAACAGCGGCAAACTGAGCAGGAGGCCGGCGGCGGCCACCAGCGCGCGGATTCCTTCGCGGCGATTTTCGTCCAGGAGAGCGGCCATGCTGGCTTGAATGGAACGGGCATACTCCCCGTGCGCAGCCTCGTGCCTGCGATGCTGGCGCCAGATCAGAAACCAACCGGCCCAGGGAAGAAGAAAAAAGGGCACGACCATCCACTCCCGCGCGAGGTCCAGCCGGTCAAGCGCCGGATCGGGCCAGATAAAATGCAAGAGCAGACGAGCCGTGATCAACACGAGCGGGATGGCGGTGAGCACGAGCAGTCCGCGGCTGGCGCGACGGCGACGGCGCAGTTCATTGATGAGGTCCATTTTTTGTTTCTCCAGTTGGGCGGCAGACGGGCGGTTCCCGGCCGACCGCCAGGTTTTTTCGATGTCAGCGAAGTTCATGGGTGATGTTCTCCAAATCGTTGGTGAGTTTCTGCCGGAGTCGCGTGAGCCGCGCGCCGACGTTGGTTTCGGTCAGGCCGTGGATTCCGGCAATCCCGGCATAATCCACCCCGTCGAGATGCAATAGAATCAGCGAGCGATCCAGCGGTGGCAGCTGGCGAATCGCCGCATAAACATGTTCGAGCGTCTCGTGCTCGCGCCGGCTATCCGTTGCCGGATCGGTGGCGACCTGCGCCCCGAAGCGATCGATCCGTTCGCGATAATTTTTCTGCGTGCGCCGCCAGGTCAGCGCGGTGTTGTGCGCGACGCGATAGATGAACGTCGATGCCTGGGCACCGGAGCGGTAAACAGGTATCGCCCGCCACACCGCCAGCATCAACTCCTGCATCAGGTCATGGCGGTCTGCGCCCTCCGCAAAGCCGTTGGCCACGTGGTGCAACACGGCGGCGTGCTGGTCCAGCCAGGCGGAGAATTGGGTGTTCTGTTCCTCGGGAGTCACGTTGTATTGCCCTGTTAGATGCCGCCCGGCCCGGTTCCTTACAACGGAAACGATAATCATCGGCAGATCCCTCCCCGCCGCGGGTGACAGTCAGGCTGCTTGCGCAAGGGGCAGAAGGATGCATTCTCGGCTTTTTCCACCCCATGAAACTTCCCCTCGCTGCCCTGACTTCCCTCACCGCCGCCATGCTCTCCGCCGCGCCCGCCCCCATCACTTCCTCGAGTGCTCCCTATCCGAAGGACGCCAAGACCACCATCGAACGCCTCGATCCCGCCCTCGACGCCCTGCTCGATGTGAATGCCACCGTCGAGCACCTCGGTTCCGGCTTCAACTGGTCTGAAGGCCCGATCTGGGTGCCGGCGCTCGGTGCGTTGCTCTTCAGCGATGTGCCCGAGAATCGCGTTTACCGCTGGAAGGATGGCGAAGGCATTTCCGTTTTCCTCGAACCCAGCGGCTTCACGGGCGCGCAATACAACGGTCGCGAGCGCGGCTCCAACGGCCTCACGCTCGACCCGCAAAACCGCCTCACGCTCTGCCAGCACGGCGACCGCCGCGTCGCCCGCCTCGCCGCCGACGGCAAATCCTTCGAAACCGTCGTGGACCGGTTCGAGGGCAAGCGCTTCAACAGCCCCAACGACCTCTGCTTCGACCGGGCCGGCAACCTGTTTTTCACCGACCCGCCCTACGGCATGCCTTCCGACGTGAAGCAGGAGATTCCCTTTCAGGGCGTGTTCCGCCTCGGCACCGACGGCAAACTCACCGTCATCACGCGCGAGCTGCACCGGCCCAACGGCCTCGCGCTTTCACCCGACGAGCGCACGCTCTACGTCGCCAGCAGCGAGGGCCGCGAGCCCTGGGTGAAGGCCTACACGCTCAACGCCGACGGCAGCGTCGCCTCCAGCCGCATGTTCTTCGACGCCACCGACCTCATCAAACGCACCGGCCGCCGCGGCGGTTTCGACGGGCTGAAGGTGGATGTGCACGGCAACGTCTGGACCACCGGCCCCGGTGGCGTGCTCATCATCAGCCCCGAGGGCAAGCACCTCGGCTCCATCCTCACCGGCCGCGCCACCGCCAACTGCACTTTCGGCGACGCCGACCACCAGACCTTCTACATCACCGCCGACGAAGCCCTGCTGCGCGTGCGCACGAAGGTGAAGGGCGCCGCACGGTGAGCTTATAGGCCCCATAGGGCTTATGGGGCCCATGAGGCCCACCCATCGCCGTTGCACGGCAGATGCTTGCCTGCACCACTGGAGCCGATTCCCTGAGCAGGCATCTTGCCCACCCCATGCGCCGCCTCGACCAACTCCTCGCCAACCTCGGCTACTGCTCCCGCAGTGAGGCGCGCGACTGGGTGCGCGACGGCCGCATCACGGTGCAGGGAAAACCCGTCAGGGATTTCGGCGCCAAGGCCGATCCCGCCCACGTGCGCATCGACGGCGAACCGCCCGATCATCCCAACGGATTGCTGCTGATGCTGCACAAACCCGTCGGCCTCGTCTGCTCCCACGAGGCACGCGAAGGCCCCAACGTCTATTCCCTGCTCCCGCCGCGATGGCGCCAGCGCAACCCGCTCATCACCTCCATCGGCCGGCTCGACAAGGATACCAGCGGTCTGCTGCTGCTCACCGACCGGAGCGAACTCGTCCACCGCCTGACCTCGCCCAAGCACAAGGTGCCGAAAATTTATCGCGCCACGCTGGGCGCCGACCTGCCCGCCGGTCTCGCGGAACTCTTCGCCGCCGGCACGCTGGTGCTGAAGGACGAAAAGGCGCCCTGCGCGCCCGCGGCATTGCGCGTGCTCGGACCACGCGAGGCGGAGCTCACGCTCACCGAGGGCAAATACCACCAGGTGCGACGCATGTTCGCGAGCCAGGGCTGCGAGGTGCTCACGCTGCACCGCGCGCGTTTCGGCCATCTCGAACTCGGCGACCTGCCCACCGGACAGTGGCGCGAGCTGCCGTTGACGGAATTCCAGCCGTAGGGTCGCGACTGGCAGCGACCGCGCCTACAAGACCGGCGCAAGCGCCCCACTGGAGCGTTTCAAATTGAAGTGTAGCCGGCAACGACCTCGTTCACATGGATTCTTCGCTGCGCTCAGAATGACGGGAGACAGTATTCATCCTCGAAACGTGTCATCCTGAACGTCGCGAAGGATCCAGATTCCCGCCACGGGCGGCGGCTATGAGATTATTGGAAATGCTCTAACCTCCACGACCGGTTGTTTTATCCGTGACCATCCGTGGAATCCGTGGCCAAGTTCCACCCATGTCCCTCCCCGCTCTCACCGGCGCCGAAAAAACCAAGCTCCGCGGCCGCGGCCAGACCCTGCCCGACGGCGTCTGGCTGGGGAAGGACGGCGTGACGCCGGCCTTCCTCTCCGAACTCAACCGGCAGATCGACGCGCACGAACTCGTGAAGCTGCGCTTCACCGGCGGGCAGGACCGGCGCGAGCGCGCGGCTTTGTGCGAACAGGTTGAAACCGCCGCGGGCTGCCTGTGCGTCGGCGCGGTCGGTCACACGGCGCTGTTCTGGCGTCCGCGGGCCGGCGATGCGTCCGCCGCTCAGGACTGAACGGGTGCGCGGCGCGGCTGGGACAACACCGTCGCCACGCAGCGCAACAGGGCTTCGGCCGTGAACGGTTTGGCGAGGAAATGCTCGATTCCGCCGGATGCCCCGCGAGCCGTGTCGGCTTGGGAGTTCAAACCACTGATGCCGATGATGCGGACATCGGGATCGATGCGCCGCAGCGCGGCGGCGAGCGCGGCGCCGTCCATGACTGGCATCATCATGTCGGTCACCACGAGGGCGGTCTCCTGCCGGTGCGCGGCGTAGAGCGCGACCGCCTGCGCGCCGTCGGCGGCGGTGAGCACGCGATAGCCGAAAGCCTGGAGCGTGTCGCGCGTGATCTCGACCACGTTGGCCTCGTCGTCCACGACCAGCACGAGTTCGCCGTTGCCACGCGGCAGGTCGCGGACCGGGGCGGCCGGCGCGGCGACCGGCGCGACCTCCTGCAACGCCGGCAGATAGACGCCGAAGGTGCTGCCCTGACCGGGCTCGCTCTGCACGTGGAGAAAACCGCCGTGGCTGCGCACGATGCCGAGCGTGGTCGAAAGTCCCAGCCCGGTGCCCTTGCCGGATTCCTTGGTGGTGAAAAACGGATCGAAGATGCGGTTGATGTTCTCGCGCGAGATGCCGCAGCCGGTGTCGGTCACCTCGAGCACCACGTGGCGCCCGGGGGTCGCGCCGCGGTTCAGCGCGGCGAACTGGGCGTCCACCTCCGCGTTGCGCGCCACGATGGCGAGCTTGCCGCCGTCGGGCATGGCGTCGCGCGCGTTGACGCAGAGGTTGAGCAGCACCTGGTTGAGCTGGGTGGGATCGCCGCTGACCGCCCACACGTCCTTGGCGACGTTCGCCTCGAACACGATATTTTTGGGAAAGGTGTTGCGAATCATGCCCTCGATCTCGCGGATGACGAGCCCCGGATGCACGGCGACGCGTTCGCCGGCCACGCCACGAGCGAAAGAAAGCACCTGCTTCAGCAGCTCGGTGCCGCGTCGCGCGCTGCGCTCGATGGTGTCGAGCACGCGGACGTTGTTCTCGCTCATCGGGCCGAGCTTCAGCAGGCCGGTGCCCATGAGCACGGGCGTGAGCAGGTTGTTCAGGTCGTGGGCGATGCCGCCGGCCAGCGTGCCGATGCTTTCGAGCCGCTGGGCGCGGAGGAACTGCTCCTCCAGCTTCTTGCGCTCGGTGATGTCGGCGGTCACCGCGATGAAATATTTCGGCGCGCCCGTGGCGTCGCGCAGCAGCGTGGTGACCACGTTGGTCCAGATGACGTCGCCCTGCTTGCGGCGGTAGCGTTTCTCCGAGGTGAAGTTGTCGCGCTCGCCGGCGAGCATGGCGAGGCGGGCGTTTTCGCCGTCGGCCCGGTCCTCGACCACGGTGAGCTGCTGGAAGGTCATCGCCTTGAGTTCTTCGCGCGTGTAGCCGGTGATCTCACAGAGCTTGTCGTTCACGCGCAGGAAACGACCGTCGGGCCCCACGTGGGCGATGCCGACCGCGGCCTGTTCAAAAGTAGCGCGCAGTTGCTCTTCACTTTCACGCAGCTGCTCCTCGACCTGTTTGCGGCGCACGATGTCCTCTTGCAGGGTCTGGTTGGCATGCTCGAGCTGGAGCGTCTTCTCCTCCAATTTGCGGATGAGGGTTTCGCTATAGACCTTGAGCAGGGCGTTCTCGTCGCCCGCGGGCATCTTGGGTTGGATCGGCACGGCCGCGGCCTGGGCCGCCTGCACTTCGCGCAGTCGCGCCAGGAAAGCCTCGGGCTCCGCCGGCTTGAGGATGAAGGCATCGGCACCGAGGTTGAGCGCGAGACGCTCGTCTTCCGCCTCGGTGTAGGTGGCGGTATAAACAATGAAAGGCACGCGCTTCAGCCGCGCATCGGATTTCCAGTGACGCAACAAGGTGTAACCGTCCATCACCGGCATCAGCAGATCAGACACGACCACATCGGGCGGAGACATGCGCGCCTTCACCAACGCTTCGGCGCCATGGCGCGCGGTGTCCACAGCGCAGCCGTTACCACCCAGCAGCGCCTGCAGGTAATAGATGTTCTCTTCCTTGTCGTCGACGATGAGGACGCGAGTCATGGTGCGGAAGGAGCGGAGGGATGGGGTGGCGCGGGCCGGAAGCGGGAAATCTCCGCCACAAAGGTGTCAGGGTTGATGGGCTTTTCGATGTAACCGTTGCAGCCAGCGGCGAGGCACTTCTCGCGATCGCCCACCATCGCGTAGGAGGTGACGGCCACGATCGGCGTCTGTTGGCGACCCGGAAGGGCCCGCAACGCGCGGGCGACCGCGTAACCATCCATCCCGGGGAGCTGGATGTCGAGCAGGATGAGCGCAGGATCCAGCGTGCGCGCGAGCTCCACACCCGACGGCCCGTCGTTCGCGCTGATCACCTTGAGACCGTGCTTCTCCAGCAGGAAGGTCGCAAGGTAGCGGTTCTGTTCGTTGTCTTCGATGAGGAGGACGGTGGAGTTCATGATTGCGCAGGAGGACGAAGCGGAAGGACGACGGTGAATTCGCTGCCCCGACCCCATTCGCTGGCGGCAGTGATTTCGCCACCGAGCAGTGTGGCAAGTCGCCGGCAAATCGCGAGCCCAAGGCCCGTCCCTTCGTGCAGGCGCGAAAGCCCCGTGTCTACCTGGCGGAATGGCTGGAACAGCGTGACAAGGTCGGGCGCCTTGATGCCGATGCCGGTATCAGCCACGCACAGCCGCACAGCCGGTTGCGACGCATATTCGGTCGGCGACACCGTGAGCGTGACGCCGCCGTTATCGGTGAACTTGATGGCGTTGTTGAGCAGGTTGAGGAGAATCTGCTCAACGCGACGCCGGTCGCTGACGATCTCGCCCAGCTCCGGTGCCACGACCGCGGCCAGCGTGAGCCCTTTCTTTTCGGCCAGCGGCCGCACCGTGCCCACCGCTCGCTCAATCAGCTCCGGCAATTGGAAAGGCGCGGGCCGCATCTCGAGCTGGCCGGCCTCGATCTTCGAGATGTCGAGCACGTCGTTGATCAATTCGAGCAGATGCCGCGCGCTGCCGCGCACCATGCCAAGCTGCTTGGTTTGCTCGGGCGTCAGCGGCCCGGCCAGGCCCTGGAGCACAATACCGGTGAAACCGATGATGGAATTCAGCGGCGTGCGCAGCTCATGCGACATCGTGGCAAGGAAGGCGGACTTGATACGGTCGGCCGCCTCGGCGCGAACCAACGCCGTCCGCAGTTCCTCGGTGCGCTCGGCCACTTCGTGTTCAAGAATGTCCTTCGCATCGCGCAGCAATTGCTCGGATTTTTTCCGCTCCGTGATGTCGGCGAGCATCATGAACGCCAGCGCCTTGCCCCCGGCGTAATGCACCGGCGAACCGGTGTAGCTGAGCGTGCGCACCCAATCGCGATCGAGCCGCCGCACCCGGACCTCGTAGTCCACAAACTGTTCGCCACGGCGCACGCGCGCGAGCGGCCACTGTTCCTCGGGAATGGGAACACCGCCAGGCGTGGACAGCTCGAACATTTCGCCGAACTCGCGCTGACGGCGGCGGCCTTCCTCGAGATCGGTGAAACCGAGCAGCCGGAGCGCCGCGGGATTCCAGTGCAGGAGGCTGGTGTCGGGCGTGGCGATGACGAGACCCTCGCGCATGTTTTCGACCACGACCGCGAAACGCTCCTGCAATTCGCGCAGCTCGGCCTCGGCCCGGCGCCGCTCCGCGATGTCGATGCCCACGCCGACGAGGCAAGTGCGGCCTTCGAGATCCACGCGCCGGCCGGTGAAAAAATAAGGTGTGTGCTTTCCGTCTTTCGCCACGAAGGAAGCTTCGACCGAGGCTTCGCCCCGGGTAAACACTTCACCAATGCGCTCCTCCAGGAGTTTTTTCTCCTCGAGCCCGAAGAAATCCAACGGATGCATCCGCGCGATCTCCGGACCGGAGTAACCCGAAACACGCTCGAAATTCCGATTCCATCGCAGGAACCGCCCCTGCATGTCGTAGAAATACAGGATACCCGGCATGCTATCGATCATCGTGTCGGAGAAGAGCCGCTCCATGCGCAGCGTCTGCTCCGCCTGCCGGCGTTCTTGCTCGCGGAGCAGATTGTCGAGAGCGAACGACACGTCGGAAGCCGCCCCCGCAAGCAAGGATATCTCCTGGTCTTGGAAATAACCCGGCTCGTCCGCATAGACGTTCAGCACGCCCACCACCTTGTCGCGTTCGCGCACGGGGAATGCCGCTTTCGCGCGGAAACCGGCCGCGCGGATGTTCTCCCGCCAAAGCGCCGTGTCCGGATCTTCCAGCAGGTCGTTGCTGATATAGGGTCGGCCGCCGCGGAAAGCGGTGCCCGCAGGACCGAGTCCCTCGGGGCGCTCGTCCACGTAGATTTTAATCTCTTTGAGATAGCCGGTCTCGTCGCCGCATTCCGCCACCGGCGCAAGGAGTCCCGTCGCCGGATCTTTCCAGCCGATCCATGCCATCCGGAACCCGCCACGCTGAACCAACCCCTGGCACACGCGGCGCCATAGCTCGTCGCGCGTCTGGCTCCACACGATGGCTTGGTTGATGTGGCTGAGCGCAGCGTAGAGTCGCTTGAGGCGCTCGATCTCCCGCTCGTGCGCCAGCCGCAGACTGATGTCGCGCAGGATGATCGTGCGACCGGGACGACTGCCTTGGAGAAGAGACACCGACGCTTCGAGCGGCAACGACTGGCCATCCGCACGACGTCCGCTCAATGCCCGGCTGCCCGGTCCCTCCCCACCCAAACCGTCGGGCAGGAAATCCTCGAGCGGCCGGCCGGTCGCATCGGTCTCCGTGCAACCAAACATCCGCTCCGCTGTTGCGTTGAAGAGCACGACGCGGCCGGCGGCATCCACCGTGATGATGGCATCCATCGCCGTGCGGATGACGGCCGACAGCTGCTCCTCGCTGTTTCGCAGGCGCGCGGCCTGCGTCTTGACCAGCGCATAACCCGTTTCAATCGCTCCAAAGGCCTGGCGGATGAACAGAATCAGCAGAGCCGTCGTCACGAACACAAAGGCAAGGCCTTTGTAAACACTCCATCGCTGGCGCTCATCGGGATCAGGCACGAGCAGGGCGAGCCCATGGTCCGAGTAATAGATCCAGAGCGTGGCGAAGAACGCGTAGCCCATCGCGATCCACCATGCCCGCGAGCGCAACCCAGCCACCCCCAGGCGCAACAGGCGCGCGCCGATACGGCGCGAGGGAACACGTTGCGGAGCAGGCGGAGACATGGGCGGATCAGGATGCCGGCGGTTCACTGGATCCGGCCGGCGCGCCAGCGAGCACCTCGTGCATCATCGAGAGCAAGGCGTCGGCGGTATAGGGCTTCGTAAGAAAGCGGATTACGCCGAGGGCCTTCGCGCGATTAACGTATTCACTGGCCTTCAAGCCGGTCGCTGCCACCACGCGAACCTGCGGGTTGATGCGTTGGAGTGAAGCGATCAACATCGGGCCGTCCATCACGGGCATCATCAGGTCGGTGAGCACGGCGGCGATTTCCTTTTGATGGAGCGCGTAGAGCCCCACGGCCTGGGCGCCGTCACCCGCGGTCAACACGCGATAGCCGAAAGCTTCGAGCGTCTGGCGGGTAATGGTGAGCACGGGCAGCTCGTCATCGACCAGCAGGATTTGCTCGCCCCGACCCTCGGGCAGGGCTGGGCGTGGCGTCGTGGTGGCGGCGGCGGTCGCGGGTTCGGTCTGAGCCGGCAACCAGATCCGAAACGTGCTACCGCGGCCCGGCTCGCTTTGCACGGTCACCGCTCCGCCGTGGCTGCGCACGATGCCCAGCGCGGTGGACAGACCGAGGCCTGTGCCTTTGCCCAGGTCTTTCGTCGTGAAGAATGGCTCGAAAATGCGGTCCTGCACTTCGCGGCTCATGCCCGTGCCGGTGTCTGCCACCTCAATGAGGACATAGTCGCCCGCCGGCACGGTGTGGTCGGTGGCTGCGTATTGTGCATCAATGTGACGGTTGGCGGCCCGGAGGGAAAGACGACCGCCCTCGGGCATCGCATCACGTGCGTTGACGCAGAGATTGAGCAACACCTGGTTGAGCTGCGTGGCGTCGCCCACCACCAGCCACAAATCCGGTGGCAAGCTGGCCTCAAACGTCACGTTCGGCGGGAAAGTGCTCGCGACGATGTGCGAGACTTCGCGCACGATGTGGCCGAGCTGCAGCGGAATGCGCTCACCTTCAACGCCGCGGGCGAACGAAAGCACCTGCTTGACCAGTTCGGTGCTGCGGCGTGCGCTGTGCTCGATGTTGCGCAACACGTCGCGTCCGGTCTCGGGAATTTCGATCCGTTGAAGCAGGCCGGCACCCATGACAATCGGCGCCAGCAGGTTGTTCAGATCGTGGGCGATGCCGCCGGCGAGTGTGCCGATGCTCTCCATGCGCTGCGCGCGCAGGAATTGCCGCTGGAGCTGTTTGCGCTCGGTGACGTCGCTATTGATCGTCAGGATGGACTTGGGCCGGCCGGCTTCGTCACGCACAAGCGTCCAGCTGCCTTCGACCGTGATGTTGCGGCCGTCCTTCGCAACTTGGTCAATTTCGCCAACCCATTCGCCCTTCGACAGCACTTCCTTGGTTGCATCGAAGTAAGCGTTGGACGTGGGGTAGAGCAGTTCCTGCACGGGACGGCCGACCACCTCGGCGGCGGTCCAGCCGTAAAGCTGCTCCGCGGCGCGATTCCAGTAAAGGATCCGATGGTCGAGATCGCGGACGAGGATGACATCGTTGGCTTTGTCGAGCAGCGCCGCCTGCTCGGCGACGCGCTGCTCAGCGCGCTTGCGCTCGCTCAGGTCAATGTCGATGCAGAACAGCTCGGCCGGCCGTCCCTCGCGGCGGACCACGGCGTGACTGGAGAACACGGTGATGCGCGAGCCGTCCTTGCGCATGAGCTCGAGTTCGCTGTGCGGAATGTCGCGGCCTTCCTGCACGCCGCGCAAGGCGGCGCGGACGCCGTCGCGCATCTCCGGCGGGATGATCAGGTCGAGCAGGTTGCGGCCGAGAGCCTCGTCGCGCGTGTAACCGTAGAATTTCTCCGACGCGTCGTTCCAATACTGCACGGTGCCGTCGGTCGCGTAGCCCTGAATGGCAACGGTGGGCACGCTTTGCAGAAGTTTGCGGAAGCGCTCCTCGCTCTCGCTCAACCGTTCCGCCGCACCCTGGCGCTGAATGACGGTGCCGAGTGACTCGGCAAGGATCTGCAGGTTGCCGACATCGCGCCAGGTGAAAACGTGCGGTTGGCCGGCCATCACCTTGAGACAGCCGATCACCCGCGTGGCATCGCGCAGCGGCGCCACGATCATCGAGCGGACACCCGCCTGGCGACAGGCCTCGCGATTCACGCGTTCGTCGGTCTCGGTATCTTCACACAGCACGGCCGCGCCGGTCTGCATAGCCAGCCCGGTGAGACTGCCGTGAATCGGCAGGCGCGACCCGATCTTTTCTGCCGCCACGCCGGATACGGCGCGGCAAACCATGTCATCGCCCTCGATAATATCGATCACGCCGCAATCCGCGCCGGTGAGCGCCTGCGCCCGCTCCGCCATCACGTGCATCAGCTCGGTCAGGGGTTGGTCGAGCACGGAGATTTCCTGCAACGCCTGCACGATGGAGGCGAGCGTCTCGGTGTTGCGGCGGATCTCGGCCTCCACGAGTTTGCGCTCGGTGAGATCCGTCATGCCGCCGATCATGCGCACCGGGCGGCCGGTTTCGTTGCGGATGACGTAGCCACGATCGGCCACCGTGATGTAAGTGCCGTCCTTTTTCCGGAAACGGTATTCATTGCTCCACTCCGTGCCGCCGCGATCGATCACTTCGTGAATGCCATCCAGAACACGCTGGTAGTCCTCCGGGTGGATGAAATCCGTCCAGGATTTAACCGTGGGATCGATCTCCGCCCGCGCGTAGCCGAAGAGGGCTTCGTAGCCCTCGTTCCACCAGACCGCACCCGTGTTGAGATCCCAGTCCCAAACGGCATCGGTGGTCACCAGTGAAAGCAGCCGGAACCGCTCTTCGCTCTCGCGCAACTGCAGACCGATGAGTTTGCCCTCGGTGATGTCGCGCATGGTGCCGACGATGCGTTCGACGCGCCCGGTGGCATCCTTGATGGGCACGGCGTGTTCGCGCACCCAGCGAAGGTTGCCGTTGGCACGGACCACGCGAAAATCCGTGAACGTTTCCTCTCCGGCAACCTGGCGCTCGTAGGCCGCTTCCGCCGCGGCCTTGTCGTCCGGATGAATGCCGTCGAGATAGGAAAGAGGATCGGCGAACACGCTGGCGAGCGAACGCTCCCAGATTTTTTCGTAGGCGGAATTCGCGTAAAGGAGCCGGTTGGCGACCGGATCGTAATTGAAAAAGACCATGCCGATGTTTTCGGCCAGCTCGCGGAAACGCTCTTCGCTCTGACGGAGTTCTTCGCGGGCCTTTCGCGCCTCGGTGATGTCGTGAAAATAGACGGCCAAACCCTCTTCCGACGGATAGGCGCGCACCTCGAACCACAGGTCGAGCGGCCGGGGATAATAGGCTTCGAAGTTGACCGTGACGTTTTCCGCCATGGCGCGACGGTATTCCTGTTCGAAACTCGAGCCCAACGCGGCCGGGAACTCGCTCCACACATTACGGCCGAGCAAATCCCCGGGCTGGCGGTTGAGCAGCCGTTCGGCTTCGCGATTGAGGTAGGTGAAGTTCCACTCCCGATCCAACGTGAAGAAGGCATCGGTAATGCTCTCCAGCGTCATCGTGAGCCGTTCAGCCAGCCGGCGAACCGACTCCTCGGCCTGCTTGCGCTCGGAGACGTCCTGCAAGCTGCCCTGCAATCCCACGATCTTTCCCTTCCGATCCCGCACCGCCTCGCCGAAGGCCCGCATCCAGCAGCGCCGGCCCTTCGCGGTGATCAATTCAAATTCGAAATCTATCGGCGTGCCCCGGCTCGCACAGTCTTCCATTTGGGCGGAAATTTGGGAGCGATACTCGGGCAGATAGAAATTGATGACCTCCGCCAACGTGGGTCGGTAGCCGGCGGGCAGATCGTGGATCACGCACATCTCGTCCGACCACCCGAGCTCCCGCGTGCGCAGATCGAGACTCCATCCGCCCAGGCGGGCGACGCGGCCGGCGATCCGCTGCAGCGCCTGGCTTTCGCGCAGGGCTTCAAGCGCGCGCCGCCGTGTCGTGACATCCCGAAAGCACACCACTACCCCGACGATCGCGCCAGCCGCATCGCGCACCGGCGAGCAAACATACTCCACGGGAAAACTGCTGCCATCCTTGCGGAAAAAGACCTCGTCCTCCACCCGACGCACCTGGCCGTCACGCAACGTGTGATAGATGGGACAATCGGCGGCGGGATAGCGCGAACCATCGGCATGGTGATGATGGATCAGGGCATGAGCCGGACGCCCGATCATCTCCTCGCGCTTCCACCCGAACATGGCGACCGCCGCGGAATTCTCGAAAACGATGCGACCATCGCGGTCCAGCCCATGGGCACCCTCTCCTATCGACTCGATGATCAGTTGCTGGCGGAGCTGTGTCGCGCGAAGGGAGATTTCGTTTTCCTGTCGCTCCAAATGCATGCGCAACATCTCGGCGAGCGAACCGAGCAGCTTGCCCTCCCCGGGAAGAAACTCTGCTTCCAGTCCGCCCGTGTTTTTCTTCAGGTAAACCACCTGCAACCGGCCGGCCGCACCACCCGCAGTATGAAATTCCGCCTCCAGCCGCCGGCGGGTGGATCGGAAACCCGGAGTGGCGCACTGCTCGTTGCCGAACGACACGCGCGCCGCGGCAATTTCCGGATGCTGCATCGCCAGCGGCAACAGCCTCGCCACCTGCGCCAGCACCTCGGACACGGCGAGATCCTTGCGTTGCAGCAAACGAGCCGCCTCGTGCAGTGCGCGCAGCTCCTTCTCGCGCTCGCTCAGATTCTGCACCAGTCGCTGCCGCTCCGTCTCAACCCGTTTGGCCTCGGTGATGTTGACGTGCATCACGACCGCACCGGGCCCATCGGCAAGGCGCACCGGAGAGACCGTGCACCGGAACCACCGTGATCTGCTCGAAACACGGCCGGAATATTCGAGGGAAAACTCCTTCACCTTGCCCGCGAGCACCTGCCCGATCCCCAACGCAACGGCGCGCGCCTCCTTGCTGGACGCGCCCTTGGCCCGCCGGCACACCGCCAGGTAATCCTCGCCAATCCCGCAATCCGGCAGCGTCATGCCGCCAATCCGCGCGAAGCGTCGCCAGGAGCGGTTCACCGCGATGATCGCGCCGCGGCGATCGAGCAAAGCCGCCGCATCGGCCGACAACGCCTCCAGAATCGTCGCGGGCACCGCCGCCGCGGGAGTCGCCTTCAAGCGAACTGAACGGGACTTTTTCCGATTGGCGGGGGGATGCTTCCTCATGCCGGCTTGGAGGGGTGAAAAGGGGTGCCTGTCGGACGGCTTATCCAGGCTGAAACCCGTGGCCGCACGGCGATCGATTTTGATAATCAGCAATTTGCCAACCGGTCCGGGCAGGGCAAGGCGGTTTTGTCATAACTCGCATGAATTGAATACCGACGAACGGCCCGGTCACCCGCGCATAAAAAACCCGCCGGAAAGCCGGCGGGTTGAAGCATGACTGGCTCTGAAGATTCAGTCCCCTTCCACCCGGAACTTGATCGTGATCTGTGTGCGGGTGTTCACGGGACGCCCGCCGCGTTGGCCGGCTTTGAATTTCCATTTTTGCACACCGTTGATCGCGGCTTCTTCCAAGCGACGGTGCGGACCGGAGATGGCGCGCGGCATGAGCACGTCACCCTTCGTGTTGATGATGAACTCAAGCGTGACCTCAGCCTCCAGGAACGTGTTGCGCATGTCCGCTGGAAACACCGGCGCGGGCTGGAAGATCGCTTGCGGCTGACGGTCGAGTTGGGACACGTCGAAGATCTTGCCGAGCTTCTCCATCTGGCCGCTGCCGCGCGCGATGTTCACCGGGATGGCGGACATCCGCATGGAATTCGGATCCACTTGCAACGCAGGCGTGAAATCGAGCGGCTGCACGAAGGCGTTCAGCGGCACGATGCTCGGCACGTCGGCCAGCATCGGCACCGCGATCGCCGGAGCGTCCATGGCTTCGCTGTCATCCAGCGACTCCACGGGCTTCTCCTCGTCGTCGAGCAGATCGGGCATGACCATTTCGATCAAGGGCCCGTCATCCACCACGACGGCCTTCGGCGGGGGAGCCGCCCGTTGGTTGAAACCGAGCAACGCCAGAGCGTGCAACCCGATGGATAGGAATATCGAAAGCGCCATCGCTTCTCGTGAGCGTTTGAGCGCCGGGTATTTCCACATCCCGGGTTTGTCGTCAGCGACCTGGCGGCGACCGGTGGGGAGGTAGTCTATAGGGTGGGCGGGCGTGTGGTTACGGGGCCAACCCTCAATGGCGTGGGACATTTTGGGCATGCCCTGAAGATACGGCATCCTGTCAATTCTGCCTTCGCATCTCTTGCGGTAAGTGCCGCACACTTTGCCACTTCAGTGCTCCGAGACAGGCAAACCCAGCGTTGCCCCGCGCCCGGCTGGTGCCAGCCTCTCTCCTTGTGACCCTCGCCCAACTAGGCTGGAACGACTCTTTCGCCGCCGCTTTTGCGCCGCATGCCGCGGCCGGCTGCGTGCCCGCGCGCGTGACGCTCGAGTTGAAGGGTTTTTTCGAGGTCACCGGCGAAGACGGCGCGCGCCTGGGGGAGTGCTCCGGGAAATTCCGGGACGATGCCCGCTCGCCGGCTGACTATCCGGCGATTGGCGATTGGGTGGCCATCGCGCCACAACCCGGCGATGAAACCCGCGCCATCATCCACGCCGTGCTGCCGCGTCATACCAAGTTTTCGCGCAAGGCCGCCGGTGACCATTCCGTCGAGCAAGTGGTCGCCGCCAACATCGACACTGTGTTTCTCGTCACCGCCCTCGACGGCAACTACAACCTCCACCGCACCGAACGCTATCTCGCCGCCACTTGGGCCAGCGGGGCGGAGCCCGTCATTCTCCTCAACAAAGCCGACCTCAACGACGACACGGCCGATATCCTCGCGAAACTCGGCATCGCCGGCCGAAATGTGCCGGTGCATGTCGTGAGCGCGCAGACGCGCCGCGGCCTCAAGGCGCTCGCTCCTTATCTTCAACCCGGCCGCACCGTCGCGCTGCTCGGCTCATCGGGCGTCGGCAAATCCACGCTCATCAACCGCCTCGTCGGCGAACGACTGCAGGACACGCAGGAAGTGCGCGAAGCGGACAACAAGGGCCGCCACACCACCACGCAACGCGAGCTGATCGTCGCGCCCGCCGGCTTCATCGTGATCGACACGCCCGGCATGCGCGAATTCCAACCTTGGGATGCCGCGGCCGGTATCGATGCGGCCTTCGACGACGTGACCGCCGTCATCGCGCGCTGCAAATTCCGCGACTGCGCGCACACCGTCGAACCCGGTTGCGCCGTGCAAGCCGCGCTGGCCGACGGCTCGCTCGACGCCGCGCGTTGGGAAGCGTGGCAGCGGATGCAGCGCGCCGCCGCCCACGAAGTGCGTCGCGTGAATCCCGAGGCCCGGCAGCTTCATCGCAAGGACTGGAAGAAACTGACCAAGCAACTCCGCCAACGCGTGAGCGAGAAATCGGGCGAAGAGTAGTTCGAACCGTTTCATATCCCCCGTAACGCGCGTGATGACCAGACACACCCCGTCGCTTCGCGCCACCCCTCTTCACAGAGGGGATTCTAACTAACGCCGACGAAAATCTCCCCTATCAAGAGGGGTGCCTGTCAGGGCGGAGTGTGTTTAACGCCGCGAAGATTGAAAGCCACCCTCCCGAGAAAGGCCCCACACCTACCCTGCCATTGACCCGTTCCTCTTCAGGCGCATAGTGCGACATCATGTTCACCATCCTTGGAGCCGACGGAAAGGAATACGGGCCGGTCACCGCCGCCAGAGTCGCCGAATGGATCGCCGGCGGCCGCGCCAATCTGCAAACCCAGGCCCGCCGCGCGGGCGAAACCGAGTGGCGCACGCTCGCCGATTTCGTGGAATTCAATCCCGCAGCCACTCCCCCGCCCTTGCCGGCGGTGGTTCCGATTCCGGTTCCGGCGCAAACCGTATCTACACCGCAGGTCACGTCCGATCCCGAACTCGCCGACCGCGCTATCCGGTTGGGAGCATTTGTCATCGATTACATCCTCAGCGTGCTGGCCACACTTCCGGGGTTTTTGATCCTTGGTCCGACCTTCCTCAGCATTTTCATCACCGCCGCCAGCGGTCAGCAGCCCGATTTCAGCGCGCTGCAGGCCGGCAGCTTGATGTCGGGCATGCTGGTGCTGGCGTTGGGCAGCATTATCCTGCTGGTCATCCAGGTCGTCATGCTCAGCACCCGCGGACAGACCATCGGCAAACGCATCCTCGGCATCCGCGTGGTGCGGTATCCCGACGGCAGTCATGCCGGATTCCTGCACGCCTGGTTGCTGCGCAACTTCATCCCCTTCCTCATCCAGTTGGTGCCGTGGATCGGCTTCGCTTTCTGGATCGTGGACGCCTGCTTCATTTTCACGCAGGAACGCCGCTGCCTGCACGATCTCATCGCAGGCACGAAAGTCGTGAAGGCCTGAGGGTGGTCTTCTAGCCGTTGTTCTGTAGGGTCGGGCCTTGGCCCGACCTCGCGCACAAGGTCGTCGCAAGCGACGACCCTACACTCAAATCTGGCCGCTCACTTCGTCGGACCGCTCGCCTTGCCCAACAATGCGTCGAGCGAGAGCTTGCCGGGACCAAACACCAACACGATGAGCGACGCCAACAGGAATAGAAAGGGCGCCGCAGTGACGAATTGATCGGGATCAGTGAAAATCATGTTGAGTGCGTCGCGATCAGCCGTCCAGTAAGCCACCAGCATCGTGAAAATGAGCGGAACCGATGCTGGCCGCGCGAAGAGCCCAAGCGCGAGCAGCAAGCCGCCCACACACTCGGTGCCACCCGCGAGCACGGCGTTGACCTTCGGCAGCGGAATGCCGAGCGAATCGAAGAAACCCGTCGTGCGGTCGAGATGCATGAGCTTGCCCCAACCGGTCTGGGCGAACTGCCAGCCCCAGTAGAGCCGGATGATGAGCAGCAACGGCGATTGCAGGAAAGCGGCGGCGGCATCGAGTTTGGCGAGGAGCGGGCGAAGTTGCATGGCGGGCGGGGAGTCTACCAAATTTAACCACAGATGAACACGGATGGACACAGATTGAAGAAGAGCCCGGAAGACTGCTTTCGCCGGAATATATATCTGTGCGCATCTGTGTTCATCTGTGGTTGAGTGATTTGGTTCATCGTTTGCAAAACCAGCCGAGTTGCATCCAGGTGCGGAACCACTCCTGAACCTGCGCCGCTAATTTTTCAGCGGAGTGCGCGCCGCGCCCGGCCAATCCAGCGGCAAGAGCATGCGCCAGCGGCTGACCGGCGCGGATCGCCAGCAGCACTTTGCACGCAGCCGGCTCAAGCCGCTTGAAGTAGATGCGACCGTCCATGCGATGCACGGCGACGGCGCACTTCGCGCGCCGCGGCAGCGGCACCTTGCGGGCCTTCGCCACCCGCACACCCGTCGGGGCGTTGCTGGCGTCGCCGCGCAGGAGGGCTTCGCGTTTCTTGATGGCGATGAGAAAATCATCCACCGGATAATCGAGCAGGAGCAGCTGCAGGTAGGGCTGCAGCGCCAGGCGGAGTTTCGCCGGATTGGCGCCGGTGAGATCTTCGGCCCGGAAGAGCGGCTGCGCCCCGCCGTCGTAAACCTCCACTTGTGCCCATTCGAAACGGGCGAGATCGCGACACAGCGCGGCGTGCGGACGCGTCCATTTCGGTTCTTCGCGGATGAATTGCTCCAGTCGCGACGGCAGGTTGCGCAGCGTGAAGGAACGCGACGGATATTTCTGAAGATAAGCCTCGGCCATCCGGATGAACTTCGCATCGCCGAGCACGGCGCGCAGGCCGGGACAATCCTCGTAAAGGCTGTCGAGCACGCGGAACCAATACATGCGATTGTAGATTTCGAGACGCTCGAAGGAAGTGAGCCGGTCGTTGGGTTTCGCAATCTCAGCTGCCACCGCGGCGGTGGACCGGCCGTCGCGCGTGCGCGGCTTCATGCGGTTGGCGGTCGTGAGCGGCTGCGACACGAGGCTCCACATGGCGCGCTGCAGCTCCTTGAGTTCGCGCGTGGAAGCGACGCGAGCAGGGGCGATGGGGCGTTTGGCTTTGGCGGACATGGCCTACACACCCCGCCCTGTCGGGCACCCCTCTTCATAGAGGAAATCATTGCTAGCGTGAATTGGGTCCCCTCTATCAAGGGGGGTGGCGCAAAGCGTCGGGGTGTGCTGTTTCATTTTTTAGTGGCTGCGCGACTCACTTTCTTCGGCGCCGGGATCTTCGCGGCGCGCGCCTCGGCAATGAACTGGTTCGCTTTCAGGGCCTCGTCGTGGACTTCCTGGAAAGAGGGAATCTTGTCGTCCCATTCCAGCAGCGTCGCGGTTACGCCACAGAGTTTGATGGCGTGGGCATAGAGCTTCCACACCGGGTCGAGCACGGGATGGTCGTGCGTATCGAGAATGTATTTCTCGAACTTCGTGTGCCCGGCGATGTGCATCTGCGCGACGCGATGGTGCGGCACATTGTTCACGTAATCGTAGGGGTCGAAATTGTGGTTCTTCGACGACACGTAGATATTGTTCACGTCGAGCAGGATTCCGCAGTCGGCGAGTTCGACGACCTCCGTGAGAAATTCCCACTCGGTCATCTCCGAGACGTGGAACTCGGTGTAGGAACTGACGTTTTCCACGGCGATCGGCAGTTCGAGGTAATCACGCACCATGCGGATTTTCTCCGCGGTGCGCTTCGCGGCGGCGAAGGTGTAGGGCATCGGCAGCAGGTCGTGCGAATAGGTGCCGTCCACACTGCCCCAGCAAAGGTGGTCCGAGAGCCACGGCGTCTTCGTGCGCTTCGTAAGCGCCTTGAGTTTCTTCAAGTGCGCCCGGTCAGGGCCGTCGGCCGATCCGAAGTAAAGCGACACGCCGTGCTGCACGACGCGGTATTGCTCCAGAATGCGATCGAGCACCTCGAGCGGGCGGCCGCCCTCCACCATGAACGTCTCGGAGATGATCTCGAACCAGTCCACCGTCGGCTTCTCCGACAGGATGTGGTCGTAGTGCGGCACGCGCAGGCCGATGCCGATGCCGTAATCGGTGTAGCCGTTATAAGGATTGGCGGGCATGGCGGAAAGTCAGAGAGTTGTAGCGGCGGTCTATGACCGCCGTCGAGGTCACAACATTTGTAGGGCGGGGTCTCCGAACCCCGCCAAGCGAACAGAATGCCATTCATCGAAAGGCGGGATTCGGAGATCCCGCCCTACAACAACGGAGACCGGGTCTTAACCCGGTCTCCGGAAAAGCACGACGTAGCCGCGACTCAGCCCTTCTTGTCGGCGGCTTTGCAACCGTCTTTCGCCTTGCAGGATTCCTTACCGTCCTTCGCCTTGCAGCCGTCTTTGCCCTTGCAGGATTCCTTGTCCTTCTTGGCTTTGCAGCCGTCCTTGCCCTTGCAACCGTCCTTTCCTTCCTTGGCCTTGCAGCCGTCTTTGCCTTTGCAGGCATCCTTGGCTTTTTCGCCGGCGGGAGCGGAACTGCCGGATTCGGCGGCATTGGCTTTGACAGCGAGCGAACCGGCGTAAAGGCCGGCGATGGCGGCCGCGGTGATGAGGAGTCGCGTGGACTTGTTCATGGGGAGTATGATTTTGGTTTGGGTTTCAAAACCACCGCGACCGGCACCATGCCGGCGGGCGGCCAGAAAAGGTTGGTCCAATGGGAGAAAGCGGGCGACGTGGATATTCCCGAAAAATGTCGTGGGGTTGAGGCGGTAAAATCCTTGGCCCCGACAAGCTTGGCCCGACAGGGCGAATATTCCCAGCTCCGACTGCGAAATCTGCGGGCTACGGCTGCTTATCCTTCACTTCACCCAGGAATTTCAGGTCGCCGAGTTCCACCGTGCCCTTGGGCTCCTCGCGGCGGACAAGCTTGCCGCTGTTCTGTCCGAAATACGGCGCGGCGGTCTTCAACATCGCCAGGTAGCTGTCATCAAAACTGTTTCCCGGCGAACGCACGCTGACGCGCGTCTGCCAGAGCAGCTTCTGCTTCTTGGTCTTCAGCAGTTCCGGAAAGTCGTAGGCCGAGACGACAATATAGTAACGGGACTCCTCCAATTCGGTAATCAGGTCGGTGTAACGGTCGCCTCCGCCCGCCCATCGGCGGATGTCGTTGGCGTCGGCGAGTTCATCTTGGTATCCGATAACACGGGCGTTACGCTGGTTCAATTCATCACGCACCCGATTGCCCAGCAACGTGCGGAGCATCTGGCTTTCAACTGTGCCCACGGCCGCTGCTACCGCAGCGTGTTCGTTTCTATATGCTGGGGAGGTTATGCTTGGCCCAAGCCCCTCCATCGTGGCCCGGGCCATACCTGCGGCTTCGGCACTGCTCGCGCCTCCACTGATCAACCCACCTTGGAGATCCGCCATCGCTGACTTGAGGTTCTCCGAGGCAGCTTGGCTGTCCGCGACATTCATCTGTTTTTGCGATTCGTCGGGCGCGAGCGTGCTGCCCCACTGCAGCACTAGGAGTAGTTTCGCCTGTTCCTTGGTCTGGGCGTAATGGTAGTTCTGGCGTGCGAGCAGACGCGTGGCGATTTCGGCCACCTGCGGGTAGGTCACCCGGTCCACGGTGCGGTCGCTGGTCGTGCCGACGATGCGCCCGCCGTTGCTCAACGCATAATACTCGGGCTTAAACTTCCCGTCCTTGGTCTTCTCCCGCTTGTAGCTGTTGCTGATCTTGGAGTAAACCGCCGTGGCGACGGTCTCCGCTCCAATCGCAGGTGTCGCTGCCAGGATTGCACAAACAACAATTCCGCAACTTAGGGTTATGAATTCCTTGGGGCTCATTTCTTTTCCTCGGTTGATAATTTTTCCCGCTCCACAAATTTGACGAACATGGAAGCGGGAGAATAGGGGTGTTAGCGTCCCGCGATGTGGCCCCATTCGCGGCTATTTGTAATAGCGCAAGAAATCCGATCGACAGCAAATTTCAACTTAAGATCTCATCCTTGCCGGATGCCACGGAAGTGATGTCAGTTGCGCCGTAGGCGTCACTGAGATGGTTGGCGTGAGCGACGAGTTACCTCAACAGCAGGGACTGGGCGCGAGACGTTTGAGGTCGATCCGCGTGGCTGTATTTGCCGCTGTCGAATGCGCGTGTCAGGCACATTGGGGACCCTCAACAACCTTCGTCCAAGCCGCACAACGCGGCCGGGACCGACGGTTCACATGATGCGGTCTGTCAACGGCACACCGCGGACAAAGGCATCGAGATTCGCCAGGAAATGATGCGCGAGATTTTCATCCTGATCGCGCGTGCCGCCACCGATGTGGCAGGTGATGAAACAATTTTTTGCATCCCACAACGGATGCGCCGGCGGCAGCGGTTCGGGATCCATCACATCGAGATAGGCCGCGCCGACCTGCCCGGATTCGAGCGCCGCCATGAGCGCGGGCTGGTCCACGGTCGTGCCGCGGCCGATGTTGTAGAAACGCGCGCCGGGTTTCATCTGCGCAAAACGCGTGGCGTTCATCCAACCGGTCGTGGCCGGTGAATCCGGCAGAATGTTCACCACGTGATCGGCGGTCGCCAAAGCCGCCGCCAATTCTCCTTCGCCCACCACCGGCACGCCTTCGTCACCGCGTGGCTTCCGTCGGTAGGCCGTGACCTTCGTGCCAAACGGCTTGAGCAAATCCGCGAGGCGCCGGCCGATTGTGCCGTAGCCGAGCAACAACACCTGACGCCGCGTGAGCGTGCCGTTGGTGAAGCGATCTTCCAGATAACGCCATTCGCGCGGGCCTTGCTGATTGCGGAACTGCACGAGCAGGTTGCGCTCGAACGCGAGCATTTGCGCCAGCACATGCTGCGCGCACGGATCGGCGAAAACCTGCGAAGCATTCGTGACCGGCACGCCGCGCGCCTGCATCGCCGCGCGAAAATCACCGCGATCGTAGCGTGTGTAACCCGCGGAGCTGAGCGCGACGTATTTCAACCGCGGACACGCCATCGCCTGCGCGACATCGGGCTGGCCGAACGCCACGTCGGCTTCCGCCAGCGTGGGATCGTCCGCCCCGGCGGCCAGCACGACTGGCGTCGCGGTGGGAGAAACAATCAGCCGGTGGCCGGCGGCGCGCAGTTGCGCCTCAAAAACCGGCAACGCTTCGGGTCGGAACACGTGGTTGATCCAGACGGACAAGCTCATGCCTCCATCCCGGCGATTCACCGCGTGCGCGGCAAGCGCAAGTCGCATAAAATATCCCACGCGGCCCCTTGCCATTCCGGAGCGGAGGCCTACCGTGCTCCGCGCATGTTGTCCCGTCACCTCCGCCACGCCGGCAGCCTCCTCGCTGCCCTCACCTTCACCCTGGGCCTTGCCGCCGCCGAAAACACCGGGCCCGCATCCGCCCACGGCAAACTCAACGAGGCCACCCGCTCGACCACCCCGGAGATCGATCCGGCTTCCGACGATGGTAAACTCGCCCTCGGTCGCATGCAACTGCCCGCCGGCCTCACTGCGCACCTCTGGGCCGCCGAGCCCATGCTGGCCAACCCGGTCGCCTTCGCCCTCGACGAGCAAGGTCGCGTCTTTGTTTCCGAGACCCACCGTTACGGCACCAGCACCCTCGATATCCGCGGTTACATGTGGACCCTCGAGGACGACCTCGACAACCGCACGCAGGAAGACTGGCTCGATTCCATCAAACGCAACTTCGGTCCCGAAGGCGTGCAGGCGCTTTCGCAGGAATCCGAAATCCTCCGTCTGCTTGAGGATGTCGACGGCGACGGCACGGCCGACAAGTCCTCCGTTTACGCCGATGACTTCCGCAGTCCGCTGGACGGCGTCGCTTCCGGCGTGCTCATTCACCGCGGCAACGTCTGGTTCACCAACATTCCGGCGCTCTGGAAATTTACCGGCAAGAACAAGGCGGAAACCCGCGAAATTCTCCATCGCGGTTACGGCCTGCGCTTCAACTACACCGGACACGACCTGCACGGCCTCGTGCTCGCACCCGACGGCCGCATCTATTTCTCCATCGGTGACCGCGCCGCGCACGTGCCCACCAAGGAAGGCACGGTCGTCAGCGCACCTGACACGGGTTCGGTCTTCCGTTGCTGGCCCGATGGCTCCGGCCTCGAACTTTTCGCCACCGGCCTGCGCAATCCGCAATCGCTCATTTTCAACGAATACGGAGACCTCTTCACCGGCGACAACGACTCCGACCAAGGCGACGAAGAACGTCTCGTTCATGTCGTCGAGAACGGCGACAGCGGCTGGCGCATCGGCTATCAATTTGCCCCGCGCGGCTCCGCCGGCCCGTGGAACAGCGAAAAGCTCTGGCATCCGCGCCACGTCGGCCAGCCCACCTATCTGCTGCCCGCGATTTGTAACATCGAGGACGGCCCCTCCGGCATCGCCTACTATCCCGGCACCGGCCTCACTCCCGCCTACGCCGGCCATCTCTTCATCACTCATTTCAAGGGTGCCATCTCCAACTCCGGCATCTTCACCTACAAGTTGAAGCCCGCCGGCGCTTCCTACGAAATCGAGACCGCCGCCCCCTTCCTCACTGGCGCGCTCCCGACCGACGTCCGCTTCGGCCCCGATGGCAAACTCTACTACTCCGATTGGGCCGAAGGCTGGCCCAAGTCCCGCCGCGGCCGCATCTACACCATCTTCGATCCCAAACTCGCCGGCTCCGCCGAACTGAAGGCCGTGAAGGAACTCATCGCCTCTGACTTCACCAAGAAGTCCGATGCGGAGCTCACCGCCCTTCTCGCCCACGCCGACTGGCGCGTGCGTCTCGAAGCCCAGTATTCTCTCGCTGAGCGCGGTGTCGCGAGCATTCCGAAGTTCTCCGCCGTGACCGCGGGTAATGGCGAATTCGCCCGACTTCACGCCATCTGGGGCCTTGGCCAGATCGCCCGCAAGGACGCCTCGGCGCTCGCCGCACTTCGTCCGCTGCTGATCCACGCCGATACCGAAGTCCGCGCCCAAACCATCAAGACCCTCGGCGACCTGCGCGACACGGCCTCCGCCGACGCCTTCGTCAACGCGCTCGCTGACAACGCGGCTCGCGTGCGCTTCTTCGCCGCCGAAGCTCTCGGCAAACTCAAGCACGCGCCCGCCGTGGCCGCGTTGCTCACCGCCACGCGCGCCAACGACAATGCCGACGCTTATCTCCGTCACGCGTTCTCCATCGCCCTCTCGCGCTGCGCCACCGCGGAACAACTCGCCGCCCTCGCCTCCGATGAATCCGCCGCCGTCCGCCTCGCGGCCGTTCTCGCGTTGCGCCGCCAGCAGAGCCCGCTCATCAGCGCTTTCCTGGCTGACAAGGACGCGTCCGTCGTCCGCGAAACCGCACTCGCCATCAACGACGCGCCGATCCCCGCGGCTTATCCCGCTCTCGCCGCGCTCGCCAACGGCTGGCCCAAGCCCGACGAGGCCGTGATGCTTCGCGCGCTCAATGCCCAGTTCCGTCTGGGCACCGCCGACAATGCCGCGGCACTCGCCCGCTTCGCCACGCGTGGCGTCGCACCCACGTTGCGCAAGGAAGCCATTGATCTCCTCGCGCTCTGGCCCAAACCCCCGGCGCGCGACCGCATCCTCGGTGTTTATCTGCCGCTCGCGGAGCAAACCCGCCCCGCCGAAGTGGCGCGGACGGCGCTCACGCCAATCCTGCACGGACTCTTTGGCGCAAGCACACCCGACAACGTCCAGATCGCCGCCATCGAAGCGATCACCGCGCTCAAACTAAAGGACTCCGCCGCGGAACTCGCGACCGTGGTCGCCGACAAGGCGCAGTCTTCCAGCGTGCGTGTTGCCGCTCTCAACGCGCTCGACACCTTCCAGCCTGCCGGCCTCCTCGCGAGTGTGGAGATCGCAGCCGCCAGCGACTCTCCTGCGTTGCGCCTCGCCGCCCTGCCCATCGTCACGCGCTTGCAGCCTGACGCAGCAGTCGCCCAACTGGCCACGCTCCTCGACCGCGGCACGCCCAAGGAGTTGCAGGTCGCGTTCCGCGCGCTTGGCGCCGTCAAGGATCCCGGAGCCGACGACCTGCTGGTTTCGCATCTCGACCGCCTCGCCGCCGGCAAAGTGCCGCCCGCTGCGCAGCTTGACCTGCTCGAAGCCGCCGCGCTTCGCGAGGATGCGCGCATCAAGCAGGTGCTCGCCGAACGCGAGACCGCCCTTGCGCAAAATCCCGACCCGCTCGCACCCTTCCGCGTCGCGATGGAAGGCGGCGATGCGCGTAATGCCTTCCGTTTGATCTACAATCATCCGGTCCTGCAGTGCATCCGTTGCCATCGCGTCGGCGAAGGCGGTGGCGGCGACGCCGGTCCGCAACTCGCCGGCATCGGCGCCCGCGAATCGCGCGAATACCTGCTCGAATCCATCATCAAGCCCAGCGCGAAGATCGCTGCCGGCTTCGAAATCGTCTCCGTCACCAAGACCAACGGCGAAAGCGTGGTCGGCACGCTCCTTAGCCGAGACGCGGCGGGCGTGCGCCTCAAGACCAGCGAACAGGACTCGCTGCTCATTCCTGCTGCGCAGGTGAAAGCCGTCGAGTCCGCACCGTCGGGCATGCCGGAGGTTGCCGCCTTCGTTCTCACCAAAGCCGAGATCCGCGACCTCGTTGAAGGCCTCGCCTCCATGAAGCAGCCGATGCGGCCCCGCGAGCAAATGCCCATGCGCGCCCTGCGCCAACCCGACGCGGAGTAATACGCGGCACCTTTTCCGAGGCGGGGCTCCGGCCCCGCCTTTTTTTGCGTCACAGCCGCGCTTGCCAGCCCGACGGCATTGCGGTTGGCTGCCCGGGCAACGGGCCACTCCACTCGCATGAAACGCACTCCGTCTGCCGACCGGACATTATTCCGGTCAATGGCCCGCATCGGAAAATTCGATTAACGGTGCACACCCCGCTTCGGTTACCCTAGCCGCCTTCCCCATGGAAACCCTGCTGATCCTCCTGCTGCTCTATCTCGCGATCGCACTGATCATCCTGCCGATCTGGACCATCATGAAGATCCGCGGGCACGACACGGAGGTCGATTCGCTCCGCCAACGCCTGAGCTACCTCGATGCGGAGCTCAAGGAACTGCACGCTAAACAACGGCAAGCTGCCGCCCCGACCAAACCGACAGAACTCGTCGCACCCGCAATCGTGCCCGCGCCGCCTGCTGCCGTCACTCCGCCGCCGGTGGTCGCTGCGCCCCCACCCATCCCGGTTCCCGCGCCACCACCGATCGCTTCCGCGCCAATCTCCACACCCGAGCCCGCGGCCGAACCGCCACCCCTGCCGCCGGTTGCACCCAGCACTGCCCAGCCCGAACCCGTCGTCAGCGCTCGCAGCCACAGCACTCCATCCGCAGCGGAACCGGCTGATCCCAAAGCGGCTTTCAATTGGGAAATGTTCATGGGCGCCAAGCTCTTCGCGTGGCTCGGTGGCCTCGCGCTGTTTCTCGGCGTGGCGTTCTTCGTCAAATACTCCTTCGACCACGGTTGGATTCCGCCGGAAGTGCGCGTAGCGCTTGGGTTCGTCACGGGAGCCGGCCTGATCATCGGTGGAATCAAACTCATCCGCAAGGGCTACACCGCCCCTGCCCAAAGCATGGTGGCGGCGGGCGTTGTTTCGCTCTACGCGGTGACCTTCGCGTGCAACTCGATCTACCACTTCGCCTTTTTCGGCACGGTGCCGACGTTCCTCCTGATGGTGCTGATCACCGCGACGGCCTTTGTGCTCGCGGTGCGGCTGCCGGCCCAGGTCGTCGCGATTCTCGGCATGCTCGGCGGCTTCCTCACGCCGGTCCTTCTTTCCACCGGGGTGGACAATCCGGGCGGTCTTTTCGGTTACCTTGCCCTGCTTGATATCGGACTCGTGGCCGTCGCCCTGCGCACCGGCTGGCGCCACCTCGTGCCGCTGAGCGCGGGCGGCACCGTGCTCATGATGATTGGCTGGTCCGAAAAATTCTTCACCCCCGCCAAAGGTCCGGTGGCCATGACCATCTGCCTCGCCTTCAGCGCGCTCTATCTCGCTGCCGCGGCGTGGGCCCGTCGCCGGGAAATCTCCTCGCGAGCCTTTTCACTCACCGCCGCCGCCCTGCCCTTCGTGGGCTTCGCCTTCGCCCTTTTCTTTCTGGCCTATCCCTCGCTTGCGGGCCGCGCGCCGCTCTATCTCGGTTTCGTTCTATTGTTGGATGCCACGCTGCTGACCCTGGCTTGGCGGGATGAATTCCTCCCGCGCATCCACATTCTCGCCGGCCTGACGGCTTTTGTGCTGCTCGGAGCCTGGACGGGCGGACACCTGACGGATGACAACCTGCCGTGGGCTCTGGCGTTCTATCTCGGTTTCGCCGCCTTGCATACGGTGTTTCCTCTTCTGCTCGAACGCGCCCGGCCCGAAACCGCCGGCTCATCGTGGAGCCAGTTGTTTGCCCCGCTCACGCTGCTGTTGCTGTTACTGCCGATCTGGCAGCTCGACGAAGTGTCGTTTCTTATCTGGCCTGCCATCCTGCTCGTGGATCTGATCGCCATCGCGCTGGCTTTGGCCACGGCGTCGCTGGTGTCAGTCGCAGCCGTGCTTGCGCTCACGCTTCTCGCCACCGGCCTCTGTCTCTTCCGGGTGCCGGCGGATCTCGGCCTGCCGTTCCCGCTGCTGCTGGCCATCGGCGGTTTTGCAGTGTTCTTCTTTGCTGCCAGTGTCTGGCTGGCACGGAAACTCGGCGACCGGCTGCCTGCTGGAGACGCGGGTCGTTTCGGTTCGGTCTTTGGCGACGCCCGCGCCCAGTTGCCCGCCTTCTCCTCGCTGCTGCCCTTCCTGCTGCTCATCATGGCCAGTGCGCGCCTCGCAGTGCCCGATCCTTCGATGATCTTCGGCCTCGCGCTGCTGCTCGTGGTGCTGACGCTTGGGCTGGCGCGACTCCTGGAGATTGCGTGGTTGCCGCTGTGCGCGCTGCTCGGCGTCACCGCGCTCGAATTCGCGTGGCACTCACGCCACTTCAGCGTCGAGGCCCCGGCGCTGCCGATGTTCTGGTATTTCGGTTTCTACGCGATTTTTGCCACGTATCCCTTCGCCTTCCAGAAGACCTTCTCCAACCGCACGGGACCTTGGGCGGTCGCGGCGTTGTCGGGCATCGCTCATTTCCCGCTCGTTCATCGCGTGATCAGCGCGGCATCCCCCAACGAATTCATGGGCCTCCTGCCCGCGATGTTCGCCATCCCGCCGCTGCTCAGCCTGGCCGTCATCCTGAAAACCGTGCCCGAAAAGGAGCCCGCGCGCCTCAACCAACTCGCGTGGTTCGGCGGCGCCGCGCTGTTCTTCATCACGCTCATCTTCCCGCTCCAGTTCGAACGCCAGTGGATCACCATCGGCTGGGCGCTGGAGGGTGTCGCGTTGCTCTGGCTGTTTCACCGCGTGCCGCACCCCGGCCTGCGTGCAACCGGCGTGGTGCTGCTGGTCGTGGCTTTCGTGCGACTCACTTTCAACGGCGCGGTCTTCTCCTATCATGTGCGCGGCGACACCCCGATTCTCAACTGGTATCTCTACGCCTACGGTTCCGTCATCGCGGCATTGTTCGTGGGCGCGAAACTTCTCGCTCCACCGCGCGAACGCACGCTGGGTTTCAACGCTCCACCCCTGCTCAACACGCTCGGTGTGATCCTCGCCTTCCTGCTGCTGAATATCCAGATCGCCGACTTTTTCACCGCACCCGGCGCGACCACGCTGACCTTCCGCTTCCGCGGCAGCTTCGCACGCGACATGACCTACACCATCGCGTGGGCGCTCTTCGCCCTCGGCCTGCTCAGCGCCGGCATTTGGAAGGCACAGAAAGCCGCCCGCTACGCCGCCATTGCGCTGCTGGCCGTCGCACTGGCCAAACTCTTCCTGCATGACCTTGCCCGGCTGCAGGCCCTCTACCGCGTCGGCGCACTGATGGCCGTGGCGGTCATCGCCATCCTCGCTTCGTTTGCCTATCAGCGCTTCCTCCCCGCCAATGAAAAAGCTCCTCCGCCCGCTCCGTAAGTCCGCGGCCTTCGTCGCGCTTACGAGCGCGATTTCGGCTTTCGCTGCCGTTGTCCCCACCGAGTGGCGGCACCGTCAGGAAATCAACGTCCCTACCTCCGGTGTCGTGCGCGTGGAGTTGCCCGACGCAACCTTTGACGCCGCCGCGCCCGATCTGCGCGACATCCGCCTGCTCGATCCCGAAGGCCGCGAAGTGCCCCTGCTCCTCGACCAACCGCCCGCGCGGACAGCCACCACGGTCAAACCAAGCAAATTCGAAACGCACCTCGAGGGAAGCGACACCGTCGTCACGCTGACCACCGGCTCGCATCAACCGATTGCCTCGCTTCGACTGGAAACGCCGCATCCTCACTTTCTCCGCGCAGCCCGCGTGGAGATTTCAGCCGATGGCACTGCGTGGCAGCCCCTGCTCGAAGGCCTGCCGCTTTTCCGCCAGTGGGGAGCTGAAAAGTTGGATATCGCTCTCGGCAACCTTGCCACCGCTTGGGTGCGCGTCCGCGTGACAGGCGGCCTGCCTTTCACCGGCGCCTCCCTCGCATTGACCGCCGGCCCCGCCATCGAACCGCTCCCCGTCGGCGCACGCATCTCCGCACGCGATGAATTTGCCGGTGAAACCGTCCTGACCGTGACGCTGGACGGCCAGCACGTTCCGCTCGCTGCGCTGGAACTCGAAACCGCTGAACCACTCTTCATGCGGCGAATAACCGTGGGCGTGCGTGACCTCCGCGATCTTGTGGCCGATGAGCGCATCATCGGCACCGGCACTCTCTACCGCGTGGCGCTCGACGGTGCACCAGCTCGCGCCCAACTCAGGTTGGAGTTCGACCATACACCGCTTTCGCGCGAGTTGCTTGTCCACATTCACAATGGCGATTCGCCTCCGCTGACCGTGAACGATGTCCGCATGCTGCGCCGTCCGGTTGGTCTGATTTTCCAAGCGGCAAACGCCGGACGTTACACCCTTCTCTCGGGCAATCCGCAGGCAACCGCGCCGCGTTACGACCTCGCAGCCTTCGCCGGCGATCTGCGAACCGCCCGGGCAACGACCGTCACGCCCGGGCCTTTGGAAGATACGCCCGGCTATGCACCACGCTCCTCGCTGGCCGAACCTCCACTGCCCGATGTGCCGCTCGTCGGCGCTCCCTTGGACACGAAGGGATGGACGCGCCGAAAGGCCGTGCAACTCGCCGCCCCGGGGGTGCAAGAACTCGAACTCGATCCCGCTGCACTGGCCGGCGCCCGCACAGATTTCGCCGATTTGCGCCTGCTGCGTGCCGGTCACCAGATTCCCTACATTCTCGAACGCACGGCTCTCGGTCGCTCGCTTCTGCTCTCGCCCGAGCCGGCACCCGACCCCAAACGTCCTGCTGTCAGCATTTGGAAACTCGATCTGCCGCACAGCGCCGTTCCGCTTCGACGCCTGGTGCTCGCGTCCGACACGCCTCTTTTCCAGCGTCATTTCCGTTTATACGAAAAGGTCGTCGCCCACGACGGGCGCACCTACGAACGCACGCTGGCCTCCGGACCATGGAACCGCACGCCGGAACCCGGCTCGCCCCGCACGCGCGTCTTCGATCTTAGCGATCGTCCGCAGACCGGCACGATCTGGCTGGAAACGGACAATGGCGACAATCCGCCCATCGCACTCGCCAACGTCACGGCTGAACATCCTGTTGTCCGGCTTGTCTTCAAGACGGCTGAGACCGACGGCTATGAACTGCTCTACGGTCACCCGCAGGTCGGCGCGCCACGCTACGACCTGAGCTTGGTCGCCCGCCAACTCCTCACCGCCGCGCGCACCCCGGTCCGCCTAGGCACCGAGGAATCCGACCCCGAGGGATTCGCCCGCGGCGTGCTGCGACATCTCAAAGGCGGCGTGGTTTTCTGGGGAGCTCTCTCGGTGGTCGTGATCGTGCTCCTCGTGGTCGTCGCCCGAATGCTACCCAAGGCCGACACGCCGAAGTAAGAAATCTTGCCGCAGGTGACGACCAAGAGCGCGGAGGGATGAATTAACCACCCCCCTATGACACAACTGGTGCCCCCGGTGTGACCAACGGCGCTGACGATCGACAACCGGGTGATACGATGAGGATTTGACCGGCAAACTTATGGCTTCATAAAAATTACGAAATGTCACCCCGCCCGGCTCTCCGTTTTCTGTGTCTTGCCGGAATGTTTTGTTGGGGCGTCGGCGGGCAAGCCGAACCGGTCATTTTCCATCCCGAAAGCGGCCGGCCGACGATCCGGGACTTTCGACCGACCGAATATCGCGGCCACCCCCAAGTCTATGGAATGACGCAAGGCACCGACCGGGTGATCTATTTGTCCACGCAGGAGGGCATCACGGGATTCGACGGCGCCCGCTGGACGCACTCCCAGATGCCGTCGGCCCAAGTCTATGAGCTGGCGACCACCCGCAACGGCAGAATCTGGGCCGGCGGGAACGACGAGATTGGTTACTTCGAACCCGCCCCGGAAGGCAGGCTGGTTTACCGATCATTGCGCGAGAAATTGCCGGAGGAAGCCAAACCTTGGAGCCGCACCCATCGCGTCATCAACCATCGGGAACAGGTATATTTCACGAGCGGCCGCGGGGTGGTGCGCGTCGGCCCAGACGATGCGATCACCTTCTGGCCGGCGCCGCCCAATACGAGACCGTCGGTGCATGTCCTCGGCAACGAAGTGGTCGTGCATCTGCTGGAACGGGGATTTTTCCGGTTGGGACGCGATGAGCTGACGCCCTGGCTCACTACCGCGGAGTTTCGCGACGTTTCACGGGTGACGCTGGCCCCCCTGCGCGACGGTCGCGTCCTGTTCTGCGGAACAGGCTCCGGAGCGTTTGTGCTGGATCCCGCCTCAAGCAAAACCGAGCACTTGCCGGGCGTCTTGGATGAAGTGGTGCGCAACACTCGTCTCACCCAGGCGCTGACGCTGCGCGACGGCACCGTTGCCGTCGCCACCAGCGGTCAGGGACTCTTTCTCCTGTCTGCCGACCTCACAAAAACGCGCCGCTTCGATCGCAGCACCGGGCTCGCCGACAATGCCATCCTGAGCCTGCTGGAGGATCATGAGGGCGGACTCTGGCTCGGCTACAATTCCGGCGCCGCCCGACTCGCCCTCAACAGCAACGTGACGGTATTCGACGCCACCAACGGTCCGACGCCCGGCACCATCGACAGCTGGGGTCGCCACGACGGCCGGCTCTACGCGGGCACCTATGACGGGCTCTACCGTCTCGAACCCGCCGGCCCGGACGGCGCGGGTGCGCGCATGGTCAGAATCAACGACCGGGTGACCAACATCTTTGCCATCTTTTCCCACGAGGGCGACCTGATCGTGAGTTCCCACACCGGTTTGTTCCGCATCACCGACGATGGCGAGGAGCTGATCATCCCCACTCCCAGCAGCAACACCTATGCGGTGGCGGCTTCGAAACGCATTCCGGGTCGTTTCTATCTCGCAGGCGGCAGCGGGCTCATCGTGGTCGACCACAGAGACGGTCGCTGGGAAAAGGTCGGCGAACGACTCGGATTGGGCGACGCACACAGCATCGAGATCGAAGACAACGGCACGCTCTGGCTCGCCACTTACAGCCGGGGATTCTGGCGTGCGCCAGACGCCGAATCCGTGACCGACTGGAGCCAGGCCACTTTTGAACATTACTTCCGCGGCCATGGTTTGCCCGACAACATCGTCTGGACACATGTTTCCCCGGGCCACGCCGGCACCGTGTTTTTCACCGACAAAGGCTCACGCCGATTCGACGCGACCACGAAAACCTTTCTGCCCGAGGACCGCTACATCACGCCCGAGGCGCCGGACTTGATGCTCGTTCCCGCGGCGATCAGCGGTCGCGACACCTGGGGCTCGGCGTTCCAAGGAACTTCCCTCGTTGCCCGGTTTCCCCTGGGGCGCTTCACCCCCGGGCCAACAGGCGCTCACGTGTGGAAAAGCGCCTCGGCCGAGGCTCTTCAGGAAGTCGGTTTTGGCGGTGCCGCGGTCATCTGGGTGGAAAACACGCCGACGGGCGACGTGTTGTGGGCCCGCGGCTACAACAATACGGCGCGCCTTGATTTGAGCGTGCCGGAAAAAAACACGCCGGCGTGGTCCGTGCTCGTGCGGACCGTCATGGCCGAAGGCCAGCGCCAACCGCTTCCGTCCCTCGATGGCGAGTCACTGAAGCTGCACTACTCGCTCGAACCCATTGTTTTTTCCCTCGGCGCGCCGCGATGGGGCGCGCTCGACGGCCTGCGTTACCAATATCGCCTGCTCGGCTATAGCGATCAATGGTCCGAACCTTCGACCAACCCCAGCGTCACCTTCACCAACCTCGAGGGCGGGCCGTTTACCCTCGAAGCCCGCGCCATCGATCCAACCGGCGCAATGAGCGAGATCGCCAAACTTGCATTCACCGTCGCGCCGCCGTGGCATCGTTCAGCGGCTGCGCGGGTGGGCTACGTCTTCCTGGCCATACTCATCGTGGTGGGCTACATCCGCTGGCGCCTCGGTGTCGCCCGCCGCGAGCAACACCGGTTGGAAAAACTCGTCGAAGCGCGCACCGCCGAACTGGCCGTTGCCCGCGACCAAGCCGAATCGGCCAACCGCGCGAAGAGCGTCTTCCTCGCCCACATGAGCCATGAGCTGCGCACGCCGCTCAACGGCATCATCGGTTACTCGCAGGTGCTGTTGCGCGATCCAGCCGTCACCGGTCCGCAGCGCGATCGCATCGGCATTGTGCAGACGAGCGGCCAGCATCTGTTGCGCCTCATCAACGAGGTGCTCGACTTTTCCAAGATCGAGGCGGGTAAGATCGAGCGACGCGATGCGCCGTTCCATCCCGGCCAGCTCCTGCGCGATCTCGCCACCGCGCATGAAGCGGCCGCGCACGCCAAAGGGCTCGCCTTCGCGCTGCACCTGCCCGATTCACTGCCGGAACATGTGTTGGGTGACGCCCAGAAGCTCCGCCAGGTGCTCGACAACCTGCTCTCCAACGCCGTGAAGTTCACGCGCAGCGGATCCGTAACCTTGGAGGTTGGCCGGACGGGCTCCACCGCTCCCGACACCGAGCGCTGGCAGTTTGCCATCATCGACACCGGCGTCGGGCTCACGCCCGAGGATCGCCAGCGACTGTTTCAACCCTTCGAACAAGCCGCCACCCGGCCCGCCGGCGAGGCGGGCACCGGCTTGGGACTCGTCATCACCAAACGGCTCGTGGAACTCCTCGGCGGCGAACTGGAGGTCGAGAGCGAGGCCGGCCGTGGTAGCCGTTTCCATTTCGCGATCGCGCTGGCACCGACAGATGCACGCGCCGCATCCCGCCATGCCCCGCGCTTCACGAGCTACGAAGGCCGGCGCCGCCGCGTGCTCATCGTGGATGACAACGAGGTGAATCGCACCGTGCTCGCCGACCTGCTCACACCGCTCGGCTTCGAGTGCGCCTTGTTCGAGTCCGCCGAATCCGCACTGGCTGCGATCGACCACCAGCCCGCGCCCGACTTGGCCTACCTCGACGTCAAGCTGCCCGGCATGGACGGCCTTGAGCTCACCCGCCGCCTGCGCGCCCGTTCCGCCACTGCTGCGATGCCCATCGTGCTGACCTCCGCTTCCGTGCTCACGTTCGATGCCGCGGCGGCGACTGCCGCGGGGTCGAACGATTTTCTGCCCAAACCCTTCACCGAATCCCAACTGCTCGACCAGCTGACACGCCTCCTCGGCTTGAAATGGCTCGGCACCGACGAGTCAAAAACCGTGGAGGATACACCGCTGCCTCCGGAAATCCGCAAAAGGTTGCTCGCCGCCGCCGATGCCGGCGACATCAAGGCGTTGCGCATTGAAATCACCCGAATCCGCACCGAACTGCCCGGTGCGTCATCCACGCTCGACCAGCTTGAAACCATGGTGGCTGCCTACCAAGTTGAACGGGCGCGCGAGCTGCTACGCACCCAACACCCATGAGCCTACCCCCCACCGTCCTCGTTGTAGATGATACCCCGGCTAACCTCGGCCTCGTGTTGGACGCCCTCGGCTCCGCCGGGCTGCGCGTGCTCGTCGCCGAGTCCGGCGCCCGCGCACTCGAGCTGCTTGAGCAGCAACCCGTCGATCTGATCCTCCTCGATATGATCATGCCCGGACTCGACGGACTCGCGGTTTGTGGCCGCATCCAACAGCATCCGGCTTGGCGGGAATTGCCGCTGATTTTCCTCACGGCCGTGGACAATCCGGAGCAAAAGGTGCGTGCCCTTGATGCCGGCGCGGTGGATTACATCAGCAAGCCCGTATATCCACCCGAGGTGCTGGCGCGTGTGCGCACGCATCTCGACCTGCGGGCGACCCGGATTGCCCTCCAGAAGAAAAATGGACAACTCGAGGCCGAAATCGCCCTCCGGCTCGATGCGGAAACCCAGCTTGCCCAATCGCTCGACCGCGCCCTGCTCATCGCAGACCGCGACGGGCGCCTGATTTTCCAGACGCTGCGCGCCACGCATCTTCTCTTCAAACACCTGACCAACCACGAACCCGGTCGCCTGCCGCCCGAGCTGGCGACGGCCGAGCGCTATCACAGTCAGGTCGGCACGCTTTTGCTCCACCGCTTCACTGAAAAAGGCGACGATGCCCTGACCGTGCTCTACCTCATCGAAGAGCACGCTCCACCCGGCCCGATCGAGCTCACCAAGCTAGGCCTGACCCCGCGCCAGGCGGAAGTCCTTTACTGGATCGCCCAGGGCAAGACGAATGCCGAGATCTCCATCATCCTCGGCACGAGCCCGCGCACGATCGAAAAACACGTGGAGCAGCTCCTGGAACGACTCGGCGTGGAGAATCGCGTGTCCGCCGCCGCACAGGCCAACGAAGTGCTGCGACGACTGCCCGAGAGGTAAGCGCACCAGCCGGTGCCGACGGTCAAATCGCGTTTACCGCGGACGGACGACCGTGAACAGTTCGCGCGTGCGCACGTAGTTGTCGCCACCCATGCGACCGATGGTATCGAGCTTGGCTGGATCAATCTGGCCTTCAGCGCCGAGCACCGCGTCGCTGACATGTGCGCAGACGATCGTGCCGAACACGACATTGGAGCCTGACGGGCCTTCGCCAAAATCCGCAATACGATCCAGTTTGCACTCGAAAGCCACAGGCGCAGCGGCCACGCGCGGCGGTTTCACTTTGAGCGAGGGCGCGCTGGCGATGCCGAATTTTTCGAACTCGCTTTCCCCGTGCGGCAGCGGTGTGGCGGTGAGATTCATCTGCTCCGCCAGGGCGAATGGCACGATGTTCACCACGAATTCCGGCACTTGTCCTACATTGATCACGCTGTCCTTCTTCACGCCATGGCGGTTGATCGCGCCGCTGAACATCAACGTCGGCGGTTTTGAGCACACGCCTTGGAAAAAGGAAAACGGCGCGAGATTGGTCTGCCCGGCGGCGGAGATCGTCGAGACCCACGCAATGGGACGCGGCGTGATGGCGTTGATCATCCATGCGTAGGCATCGCGCGGCGCGAGAGCTTCAAAGTCGAGAGTCATGCGGAATAAGGATGCCCGGCGGTTTGGAAAAGGCAAAGCCTCGCAATCGTCATCCTGAACACAGCGAAGGATCCAGAAGGAGGATCGCTGAGAATGACAGACAGGGGATCCACCTCAAAACAGACGGTGGCCTTTGGCTTCAGGCATGGGTTGGACGCCGAGTAGGCCGGCCAGAGTCGGGGCGATGTCGTCGACGCCGACCCGCTCCAAGCGCTCGCCGGCCGGCACGCCGGCGCCATACCAGAGCTGCGGCACGTGCGTGTCGTATTCGTGAGGCGTGCCGTGGTTCGTGCCGTTGGAGCTGAACATGAAATTCGGGTTTTCGATGAAGAGCACATCGGCGCTGCGGTCCGGGAAGAAGCTTCGGCGTGTCATCACACCCCATTCATCGAGCGGGCCGGAGCCGGTCAGCTGCGCACGGGTGTAGGCTGCGGCAATCTCCGGGCGATTGCGCAACGCCGCTGCGAGTTCGGCCGACACCTGCTCCTCGGTAAGGCCTTTCGCCGCGAGCGCCTTGCGGTTCACGCGGTAGCCGCTGTTGTCGCGCATCGCCCAGAAAAGCGGGGCCTCCAGCGCACCGAAGGCAGCGTCGAGTGCGGCGGTCACGTGCCGGTCGAGCGCGCCGCCGTTGATGCGTCCGGCGGCGCCGGGGCCTTTCTCGGCGATAATGCGCTCGGGCAGCGGCGAGACCGCGTGGTCGGCGGTCAGCACCGCAACCCAGCGGCCGGCGCCCACGTGCGCATCAAGTTTGGCAAAGAGCGCGGCGAGCGCCCGGTCGAGCCGCAGGTAGGAATCCATGACCTCGTGGCTGTCTGGGCCGTAGGCGTGACCGGCGACGTCGGGCTGGGAGAAGCTGAGGGTGAGCAGGTCGGGCACATCGTCGAGGCCGAGCTGTTCGCTTTCGAGCGCCTGGGCGGCGAGCAGGGCCACATGTTCGTTGCTCCACGGAGTGCGCGTGAAGGCGTTGTTGAGCGTGCCACCGGGCTCGCCGAGCGTCTTGGGCATCGTGCGGGGCAGGCCGGCGGACTCATCCTCGCCCTCCACGTCATCCGGACCCTGCACGCGATCGTAAACCTCGTGGTCCAGTAGCCGCTCCCAAGTGCGGCCGGCGTAAGCAGCGGCGTTGTGCTTCGCGTTGAACTCCTGCACCCAGGCCGGCAGTTCCGGGCGGTAGTAGGTGGAGGTCACGAAGATGCCCTCCGACAACCAGTAGGCGCCGTCGGGCCGATGACCGACCGGCAGGATGGCGGAGCGATCCTTGCCGGCGATGCCGACAGCCTTGGCGGCAGCACCGTAACGGGTCTTCAGCCAGTCGCCGACCGTGGAGCCGAGGAAATTGCGGGGCGAGCGGCCGGCCTTGGCGGCAAAGGTGGCGTTTGCGTAACGGTTGGCACGCGGGGGCAGGCCCACGAGCGGGGCGTCGCGGTCCTCGACCGCGTTATACCATTCGAACGTCGCGCCGTCAGCCCATTCGTTGCCGATGATGCCGTGCACCTCGGCGTGCACGCCGCTCAGGATGGTGGCGTGACCGGCCGCGGTCTTGGTGACGGCGTGCCGGTAGTGGCAGTTGCGGTAGTCCGTGCCCCCCTCGAGCATGCGCTTGAAGCCACCCTCGCCGAAATACGGCCGGAAGCGCACGAGGTAGTCGGAGCGCATCTGGTCGACGACGAGAACCACGGCCAGGCGGGGGGGCGCTTCGGCGGCAATGACGGGGCTCAGGCTACATACAAGCGACAGGAGGAGGAGGTAACGGCGCATGTGTTACACGGTAGTCCCCGACCCCGCCCAAGCAAGGACAGGTTGGGCAACATTCCAGCCGCCATCACCTGCTCATCCACCGCGCCGATTTCAAGACGTGACAGAACCCGGTGAGCCGCCAAACCTCGGAACGGTCCATGGCACTTTTGAACATCGCTGGCGGGGTTGCGCTGATTCTCTTCGGCATCCGTTTTCTCCGCAAGGGCCTCGAACGGCTGTTCGGCCAGGAGCTCTACGCGTGGATCGAACGCAGCGCGCGGCGCCCATGGCAGGCGGCCGTCGCGGGACTTGTCTTCGGCACGGTCGCGCCTTCGTCCACGGCCCAGACGCTGGTCGCGTTGCAGTTGTTGCGAGCGGGACGGCTGTCGACGGATTCCGTGCTGGGCTTCCTGCTCGGCGCCAACCTTGGCATCACCTGCACGGTCCAGCTGATCGCGCTGCGCATCTTCGATTACCATGCCGCGTTTCTGGTCGCGGGCCTGCTGCTCTTCCAAGGCACAAAACGCGAGACCTTGCGCGGCGCCGGCCAGGCGCTCATGGGCCTGGGATTCATCTTCCTGGCGATGGAGATCACGAACAGCGCGGCGACTCACCTCACCTCCAATCCCGACTTCGCGACGCTGATGGGCGTGCTCGTGCACTACCAGCTGCTGGTCGTGGTGTTCGCCGCGGCCCTGACATTGTTCATGCAAAGCTCGACGGCCACCCTCGGCCTGGGACTGGCCATCGGCGGCACCGGCGCGGCGCAGCTCGATCTCCTGATCCCCGTGGTGCTCGGCGCCAACCTCGGCATTGGCCTGACCTCGCTCGTCGCCGGTCTCCCCACGTGGGAGGGCCGCCGTCTGGCGGCGGCCAATCTCCTGCTCAAGTTCGCGGTCATCATCGCCCTCCTCACGATGCTACCGCGCATCGAGGAATGGCTGTTCGCGAGCGGCGGCTCCCTCGCCCGCCAAGTGGCCAATTTCCACACCCTGTTCAACCTCCTGGTCACCGCTGCCGGCGTCGCGCTCGGCGGACCCATCGGCCGCCTGCTGCAGAAAACACTGAAACCAACCGCGGAGCCAACCGGCTCCCGGCCACCCCCCACCCACCTGGATCCCGCGGCCCTCGCCACCCCGGCCTTCGCTTTAGCCAACGCCACGCGCGAAACCCTGCGCGAGGCCGATGCGGTCAAGGGCATGCTCGAGGACGCCTGGCGTGCCCTGAGCACCCGAGACGCCGCCCTCGCCGCGGCGGTGCAGAAGCAGGACGACTACATCGATGAACTGAACGCCGGCATCAAGGCCTACCTCAGCCAGATCCCCGCCGAGGCGCTCGCGCCCAAAGACCAGCAGCTGCAGTTCGGGCTGCTGAGTTTTTCCAGCCAGCTGGAAGCCATCGGCGACATGATCGACAAGTCGCTGTGTGCTGCCGTGCGCGAGCATGCGCGCGACGGCGTCCCGCTCCAACCGGCCGACGAGGCGGACCTGCAGGAACTGCAGCGCAAGGTTCTCCGCCGCTTCGACATTGCGATCTCGGTGCTCGCGACCCGCGACAGTGAGCTGGCGCGACAATTTCTGGCGGAAGGCGATGCCGTGAAGGAATGGTGCATCGCGGTCCAGAAGCGGCATTTCGCAAGCCTCGCCGCGAACGACGGCGCAAGCCTCGCATCCAGCACGCGTTTCCTCGACACTTTCAGCGTGCTGCGCCGGATTAGTGGACAATTGAATACCATCGGCCACACCTTCACGCTGACCTGAGGCGCCGTCATCGACCTGGAACACCGCCATCCGACGGATGCGTCCGTCTGGGAATTGTCCGGCTCCCTAAAAACAAAACGCCCAAAGTCCCGCCGCATGGCGTTCGGACCTTGGGCGTGTCATTCGACAAACGCTTACTCTGCCGAGAAGGTATTGCCCGTCGCGGCCCAATAGATGCCACCATATACGTGGTGCATGAAATTGGCGTCGCCGTAGGTTGCGGGCAGGTGTCCGAGCGCGGTGTAGAAGGAGCGGCCGCCGTCGTATTCGTGATACCAGCTGATCGGGTGCAGCTCGCCCATGCCCTTGCCTTCCTTCGGGCCCCACTTGGCGTAGGGTTTGTAGGTCTTCTCGTCCACAGAAAGGAGGACGTTCAGCTTGCTGCCCTCGGGAGGTCCAAACTCATACCACTCCTCGGTGAAGATGAAGCGCTTCGCAAAACGGTCCATGCCGGGGAAGTTCCGATCGAGCACCTTCAGCGTCGCGGTCTGGACCGCCGGGTGGATGTGGAACATGTAGCCGACCATCTTGCGATACCACTCCCACTCATACTCGGTGTCGGAGGCGCTGTGGATGCCGACAAAGCCGCCGCCGCCCTTGATGAAACGCTCGAAGGCAGCCTGCTGCTCGGCGTTGAGCACATCGCCGGTGGTGCAGAGGAAGATGACAACCTTGTATTTCGCGAGCTCGCGATCGTTGAACACGCGGTTGGCGTCAGCGGTCCAGAACACATCGAAGTCGTGCAGCTTGCCGAGCGCCTGGACGGCATCGACGCCGGCGTTGATGGAATCGTGGTGCCAGCCGGCGGTCTTGGTGAAGAGCAGGGCTTTGAACTGCTCGGCGTGGGCGGCGAGGCCCGCAGCCAAAGTGACGGCGGCGAGGACGAGGATCCGGAGGGATTTCATGCTGGGTTGGTGGGGTTAAAGAAACCACCTTTGCCCAGACTCCTGCGAAATGCAACGGCGCGAACGCTAATAAAACCGACAAGTGATGCGTATCAGCTCCGCAACGGAATGAGCGCGCGGATGCGCGGGTCGCGCAACCAGAGTCCGCCCCAGAGCAGGATACCAAACACCAGCGGCATCCACCAACCGGCGATGCCCAAGCCCATCTTCACCGTCACTGCCACAGCGCCACCGAGATAGCCCGCCAGCAGGATCGCCCCGAGCACGGCAGTGCGCGGGATCAGATAAATGACCGTGCAAAGCAATTCAACGGTGCCAATCGCAACGGCGCTGCCTGGAGGCCAGTCGGCAAAGCCTTGTCGGACTTGCTCGGTCTGCATGACCTTCATCACGCCACTCATGAGCAGCATGAGGACGGGCGGAACGCTGAGAACAATGCTGACGTAGAACGGAACGCGGGAGGGTGCGGGCGTGGAGGACATGGGATTCGGGGTTAAGGTTTGACCGCGAGATAAGCCGTAAGCTGATCGAGCGTGCCCGTCCAGCCCATGGCCATGCTGCCGCGACCGCGTTCGAACGTATCGCGCTCGGCTTGGGTCGAATCAAACGGCGTCCACGTGATCGTGACGGTGGTTTTATCGGCGGCTTCGCTGAAGGTCACCATGGTCAACATCTGCAGCGGCCACGGATCCTTGCTGAGCGGATGCGCAGTGATGCCACCATTCTCGTCGGAAAACGAATTGATCCAGACGAGCTTCGTCGGCGGCACGATTTCGCGATAAACGGCCTTGCCCCACATCTTCTTTCCGTCAGGCGACGTCATACTGTAGTGGGTCGTGCCGCCCGGTTGCAGTTCGAAGCGCGCGAGGTCCATCTTGAATCCCTTGGGACCGAACCACCGGCCGAAGTGCTCCGCTTCCGTCCAAGCTCGCCAAACGAGATCACGCGACGCGGCAAATTCACGTGAGATGACAAACGGTTTCGTGAGCATGCCCGAGACGTATTCGGTGGCCCGTTCGAGCGTCTGTTTGCCGCCCTCGACGGCACCGTAGTCGCGCACCACGCGATCGCGCGCGTCTTTGGATGGAAAAACCATGCGACCGGTGAGCCGCGTGCGGTCCGGCGCCAAGGCCTCGAAGGTCCACGTGGCCCGGAAAGTCGCGCCACGACGCTCGTCTGCTTCGAGGTCGCTGCCGCCTCCGAGCAGGTAGGTGATGCGCTCCAGCGCCACGATTTCAAGAAACTTGGCCTTGTTGGGATAGTTGGTGCCGTCCGGCCCGTGCATCGTATGCTCCCAGTAACCGCCGACACGGAAATCGTGCCGCTTGGTGGTGTTGGTGAAGCCGCGCGGCCCCCACCAGTTCACCACGTGCTTCGGATCGGTCCACGCCTGCCAGACGAGTTCGCGCGGGGCATGGAGGATGCGAGAAATGACAATCTCGGTATCGGAGGGCAGATGCGGGTCGGACATGGCGTGGATGCGGATTAAATGTTCAACGAACGGCTGGCGGCTTTTCGGACAAATGGGTGGCGAGACGATCGATATTTTGCTCGTTGGCCGGAACGACAAAGGGCCGGACCCGGGCCGCCTCGGTGGGATCGTCGAAGAGCATGTGCCAGACGATCTCCGTGGAACCGGAGCGGTCGGCCAGCGTTACGGTCAGCGTGAAATCGTGGCCCGGTTGGAGATGGCGCACCACGAGGCGTTCCGGTGCGACAATCTGTTGGAAACGGTGGTCCATCTCGTAGGCCGCGCCATCGGGTCCGTGCATGGTGAACCGCCACACGCCACCCGGGCGGAAGTCGAATTCGTGAAACGTATTCCTGAATCCCGCCGGACCCCACCACCCTCCCAATGCTTCGGGACCGCTGAACGCCGCCCAAACCCTGTCGCGTGCGACGGCGAGCACGCGTGAAGTGACGATGGCGTGGGCGGAAGAGGGCATCGTTCAGCGGGCCTTTTTCGCGGAACGGCCGGTTCCGGTCGGTTTTTTCTGCTTCGCCTGCAGTTCCTGCAGATAGTCGTCCAGCCGGTCGAGGCGTTCCTCCCAATGGCGGCGGTATTGCTCGATCCAATCCACCGCCTCCTTGAGCGGCGCCGCTTGGATACGGCACGGTCGCCACTGAGCCTCACGGCCGCGATGGATAAGACCGCTCTGCTCCAACACGCGCAGGTGCTTGGAAATAGCCGGCAGACTCATGTCATGCGGCTCGGCCAACTCCGTGACCGAACATGTGCCTTGCGAGAGCCGGGCGAGAATATCCCGCCGAGTGGGATCCGCGAGAGCGGCGAAAACCTTGCTGAGTCGATCGGGTGACATGCGTTCTGTAGTTAACCACTTGGTTAACTAAATTACGGAAGTCAAGCCCGCGAACAAAGGGCTCGATTCCTGCGTGGCTCAGTCTTTCTCCAAAACTTCAGCTGTCTGCAGTGACGGCGTCAGAAAACCGGGCGGCAGTTTCTCGTTCTGCTGATGCGGCCATTTCTCCGGCGCGTCGTTGTAGGGCCGCAGGTAATCGAAGCCGGCCCGGAGGCTGGCGCCGTTAGGAGCCTTATAGTGCCACAGCTCCACACCGGCCTGGCGCGCCAGTGGCACGAGTTGGAACAGCGCTTCCAAGTTAAAGGCGCTGTAACCGAGTGCGTCGGATCGGACCAGTTCGGCGGGCTGACTCCCGTCAGGTGCAAATTGTGCTGCGATGCGCGCGCGGCCTTCCTCGCCGAGTTGCCGGGCGGCGTCCTTCTCTCCGAGGTAAAGAGCGATCGCGCAGGCCTGCACCAGAAACCACGAGCCGTGATTATTCTGTGCGCGGCGCTCGGCGAGTGCCACAGGCGCTGTTTCCAGCCAGTGAAAATAATCCGCAAACCATCGCCGAATGGCAGCCACATCAGCCGGCGTGAGCGCAGGCGAAGTTTCCAACGCAGGCAGGACTGCCACCAGTTCGGCGAAGGTGCGTGTATCAATGATTCCCGAGGGACTGCCGCGACCGCCGTTGTGCCCGAGCCGGACCTGCGCGTAATCCAGGGAGGGATTCATACGCGTGGCCGGATCCACAAACCAGGCCCGCAGCCATTCTCCGGCGCGGCGAGCGCAATCCTCCCGACCCAGTCGATTCCAACCTAGCGCGAGCACGGTGACTGCGTCCACCAGTCGGTCGATTTTTTTGCGATCCCCCGCGGCCACCTGCTTCTCGTTGTGGTGACCGTCGCGGCGGACGAATGGCAGGCCGTCGGCTTTCTTCGGATCAGACCACCAATAGCGCGCGTAGCTGACGTAATCATGCAGATCGCCGCTCGGTGGCGGCCGGGGCTTGTCGGTGATCGTGACGATCGGCGTTCGCAGCGCTTTGGGCAATAGGGCTTCCAATTGCTCGCGTGGCAAAGCCTCGCCCGCGCGCAACAGGCTCCGCGTCTCCGCCGCCGCAGTGAGCAACGACGTCACGGAAAGCGCCAACAACAGCACGACGACGGCAAGCAAACGACGCATGGCTCTCAGCCGCGATAGTCCGCGTGCAATTCGAGTCGGAAGTAATCGCGAGCGTTGGCGAAGCAGATGTTTTTCACCATGCCGCCGACGAGCGCACGGTCGTTCGGGATTTCGCCGCGCTCCATGTCGGCGCCGAGCAGGTTGCACAGCGTGCGACGGAAATACTCGTGGCGCGGATAGCTAAGAAAGCTGCGCGAATCGGTGAGCATGCCAACAAAGCGGCTGAGCAGGCCGAGATTGGACAGTGCATTGATCTGCCACTCCATCGCTTCCTTCTGGTCGAGGAACCACCAGCCCGAACCGAACTGCATCTTGCCGGGGACCGAGCCGTCCTGAAAATTGCCAATCATCGTGCCGATCAGGTAATTGTCGGCGGGGTTGAGATTGTAGAGCACGGTGCGCGGCAGCTCGTCGGTGGAATCGAGGGTGTCGAGGTAGCGGCTGAGTGCGCGCGCCTGCGAGAAGTCACCGATGGAATCGAAACCGGTGTCGGGTCCAAGTTTCGTGAGCAGGCGGGTGTTGTTGTTGCGCAGCGCGCCGAGGTGGAGCTGCTTGGTCCAGCCACGTTTCGCGTCCCAGCGGCCGAACTCGAGCATCAGGAAGGAAATGAATTTCGCCGTGTCGGTCGCGTTGGCCGCACGACCCGCGCGGGCGGCATCGAAAATGGCCTTGGCCTCGGCGGCGGTGCAGGATTCGGCATAGCAGCTTTCCATACCGTGGTCGGAAAGACGTCCGCCAACGGCGTGAAACGCCGCGTGCCGTTTGTCGAGCGCCGCGAGAAAGTCGTCGAACGTCTTCACCGGCATTCCGGCGGCACCGCCCAGTTTCTCCAACCAAGCGTTGAAGGCCGCGGGCTTGTCCACGATCAGCGCCTTGTCAGGCCGGAAGGTCGGATAAACGCGTGTCTTGAAACCGGACTTGTTGATCTGCTCGTGCTGGTCGAGCGGGTCGGCCGGATCGTCGGTCGTGCAGATGACAGAGACTTTGTTGGCCGCGAGGATGTCGTGCACGCGCAGGTTCGCGAGCTTCGGGTTGGCCTCCTGCCAGATCTTGTCGGCTGAAGCCGGATTGATGACGTCGGTGATGCCGAAGTAACGGGCGAGTTCGAGGTGCGACCAGTGATAGAGCGGATTGCGCAGCGTGTGCGGCACGGTCGCGCACCAGGCGTCGAACTTCTCACGCGGCGATGCGTTGCCGGTGCAGAATTTTTCATTCACGCCGTTCGAACGCATGGCCCGCCATTTGTAGTGGTCGCCGCCGAGCCAGATCTCGGCGAGGTCGGCGAAGGACTTGTTTTCGAGGATCTGCTGCTGCGAGAGGTGACAGTGGTAGTCGTAGATCGGTTCGTGCTTCGCGAAGTTGTGATAGAGATCGCGGGCCGCGTCGGTATGCAGCAGGAAGTCGTCGTGGATGAAGGGTCTCATGGGGAAAGGGAGTTAACCACGAATGGACACTAAGCCGGAACGATGCAGTTCAACCTGATCGCATTCGGCGGTGAAAGCTTCCTTCCGTGATTTTGTGGGCAGCCCGCTTGCGGGCGCATTTTCTGAACGCGCGCAAGCGCGCTGACCCACATCCGGCTGCATGGTTTCGACTAAGAGACACGAATGAGCCGAGATTACCGCCATCGCGGGGCTTGCCTTAGCTTTGTGTCCATTCGTGCCCATTGGTGGTTCAAAAACCTCATCGGCTGATATCGTTAAGCATGGCATCGAGCGTCGCGTAGCTGGCGAGCAGTTTACTCGCGGCGGCGCAGCGTTCCTTTGAAGTGAGGCCGGTGTTTTCAGCGAGGAAGATCAAGTAGGCGGCGATGCGCTTGGCGAAAAGCAGGCGCGCCTCGGGGCTGACTGCGTAGAAACGCGCTCGCTGCTGATAGCCCGCCGGGCTGTGATCACCAAGGGCGACTTTCTCGGGTTTTCCGCCAGCAGCGAGGACGTAGAGGAAATTGTATTCGAAGAACGTCATGTGCTCGGCCGAAGGCGGCAGCGCTTCGAGCGCCGCGCGACAGGCGGCGGGCGAGGCAAAGACGTCGGTCGGCTTGCCGCAGGCCTCAAGCGAGGTCGTGACAAACACGCGCGCCATCTTCTGTTCGGTGGCGTCGGTGCTGAACGAACCGGCGACGGCCATGTCCACGGTGAACTGATACCAATCGCGCCAGAGGGCGGCATCGGCGGAGTTCTGCGACTGCGACAATGCCACACCCATTTCGTAGGTGTAGCGCCCGCTGGTCTTAATCTCGAGCGCACTGCCCGTGACTTCTCCCATGACTTGATAGTTCTCGGCGGACTTGCCCGAGCCGGAGTGGAAACCGATGGAGACGCCAAACTGCTTGCAGACGTTCCACTGTGCTTCGATCAGCTTTCGCAGCGCAGCGTTGTCCGGATATGGCGTGTTCTTCTGGAAACCGAAGGCCGGAGCCACGAAGTTGACCGGCATGCCGAGCACCTCGCAAAGCGCGAGCATGATGGCGGTCGTCTCGGGTGTCGTAAGACCGGGCAGCTCGTCGATGGAAAGCTCGCGCAGGTAGGTGCGGCCAACCTCGGTGGTAAAGGCCGCGCGGCGGGCGGCGGCGTATTTGTCGTCGCGCCGCTTCATCTTCTGCATCGGCGTCCAAACGGTCGCGAGCAGCGCGTTGAACGCAGCAGCATCGAGCTTGAGGCCGGCGGCGGCGACACGCGCACGGGTTTTCGCAACAACATCAGCCGGGATGCTGGCTACGTCGGCCTTTTGGTTGAGCGCAAGTTCCGGCGAGAGGTCGAATGTGATGTAGCTGGCGAGCAGGCAGCCCTTGACGAGGGCGTCTTCGCGGACGTCGAACTTGCCGCCGATGGGTTGATGATCTGCGTTGAACGACCAGGCGATGCGGCGACGATGGAAACCGGTCTTGAGCTTCGACAGCACACAGCCGTGGCTCATGCCCTCGACACTCTGCCCTTGGTGACCCTCGGGGACGTTGGTGCCAATAAAGGGAAATGGCACGGCGTCGAGGCGGTTGCCCAACATGGCATCCACATCATAAACCAACTCGCGCGGGATGGAGTTCTGGTTGGCGGTGAGACCGATTTCGAGCGCGCTCATCGCCCACTCCACCGCCGGCCAGTGCAGCGTGGTGAAACGCGCGCCGACGCCGAGCGTCGAGCGTCCGAGTTTCGCACCAGCCGTCGGGAAGATCGTCGAACCGGCATCGTGCTCCTGAATGAAATTCTTCAGCGTGAGCAGATTTGCGAACGTGGCCGGGAAGAACGTCGCATCACCGATGACCACACCATCCGCCAGCGGTGAACCCGCGGCGTGGAGTTTCCAAGCGCAGTCGCCGGCCGCATTTTCCCAGAGCGTGAATTCGCCCGCCTTCGTGGCGAAGCGGCTCTTGGCGTATTCGCAGGCCTTGCCGGCGCCGAGATCAGCTTGGAGCGCGGGCCAGTCGAGGCAGAAGTCAGGCGAGACGCAGGGATTCTGCGCGATGCGCAGGTTGTGCTTCAGGAGGAATTCGTTGATCGCGGACATGGCAGAAAGGAGTTGGCTGCAGGACGCACCAGCCCGGCGCGCCCTACCCGTTAGAAGTCAGATCGTCATCGCGTGGTAGCCACCGTCCACGATAAGTTCTTCACCGGTGATAAATGAGCCGGCGGCGTCAGACGCGAGCAGCAGTGTGGCGCCGATGAGCTCGCGAGCCTCGCCGAAGCGTTTCATCGGCGTGTGACCCATGATGGCGGCCACGCGATCGGGTGTGAGCACCTTCTTGTTTTGCTCGGCGGGAAAAAAGCCGGGCACGATGACATTCACGCGCACGCGAGCGGTGGCCCACTCACGGGCGAGGTTGAGCGAGAGATTGTGCACGGCGCCCTTCGAAGCCGAGTAGGTGATGACGCGCGACAGCGGCACGATACCCGACATCGAGCCGAGGTTGATGATGGAACCGCCCTGCCCGCGTTCGACGAGGTATTTGCCGAAGACTTGGCAGCCGAGAAAAACGCCCTTCACGTTGACGCGCAGGATGCGGTCAAACTCCTCCTCGGTGATGTCGAAGAACGGCGTCGCCGAATTGATGCCCGCACCGTTGATGACGATGTCCACGTGACCGCTGCGCTTGAGCACGGCGTCACGCAGGCCTTCAAGCTCGGCCTTGCTGGTGGCCTCGGCGCTGTGGAACCACGCCTTGCCGCCCGCAGCAGCGATCTTGTCGAGGCGCGCCTGCGCTTTCTCGACGTTGCGGCCGACAATCACGACTTCCGCGCCGGCACCGGCGAGGCCTTCGGCCATCGCGCCGCAGAGTTCGCCCGTGCCGCCGATGACGACGGCGACTTTACCTTCGAGGCCAAAATAGGATTTCAGATATTCTTCGGATTTCATGGATGAAAATAACGGAGGGGTATTCAACTCCGTGCGCGCCCCATCAGCAAGTCCCGAGGCCAACGAACCGCGGTCATAAGGCCGGCTCGTCGGTGGTGTGATGCGATTGATTGGAACGACCGGTTCACGGGTGAACATTTCCCGCGGCGGCCCAGCGCAGCCGCTGGTCCAGCCATGCGAGATAGTCAGCCATGTAACCGGGCGCGGCTGCCGTCCATTCCGACAGCCGGTGACCGGCACCAGGCAGGACGTGCAGGTCGCATTCGACGCCATTGGCGCGAAGTTTCTCCTGGAAATCGTAGGACTGCTGGATGGGCACGGTTTTGTCCGCGTCGCCGTGGATAAGCAGGAACGGCGGCAAACCCGGTCGCACATGGTTGAGCGGCGAGATGGCGCGCAACAGGCCGAGCGATTCCGGCGTAACTTCCTTCGGGCGGTTGAGCAAACTCTGGAGCGACGGGCTGAGTCCACCGCGCACCGGGAGTTCCTGCTCGTGGTTGGTTACCGGGGCGAAACCGACCACGGCCTGCACGCGGGTTGAATCATCCACGACCATGGCCGCCATGCATGCAAGGTGCCCGCCGGCCGAGTGGCCGAACAACGCGATGCGTTCCGGATCGCCGTTGAAGGCCGCCGCGTTGGCTTTCACCCAACGGATGGCGGTCAACACGTCGTCGAGGCAGGCGGGCCAGCGATGCTTGGGCGCAAGCCGGTAGTTGATGGAGAACCAAACGTATTTCGCATCCGTCAACGCCGAGAACCATGGCGCGATGCCCGCCCCACCCTCGGTCGTGGCTTTGTCCCCGCCACTCCAGCCACCGCCATGCACGAGGATGGCGACGGGATAAGGTCCCTCCCCCGCCGGCACGCTGACGTCGAGCAGTAGTTTTTCGCCGCCCGCCGCGCCATAGGTAAGATCGGTGAGCTTGGTCGCTCGCGGCTCCGTTCGCAGATGCGGTGCGAGCGCGGGAACCGCGCGACGGAGTTCGTTCACGACCAACTCCGCAAACACCGCACTACCGCGTGCCTGCAAATGCGTGGTATCGATCTTACCCGCGCGATCCGGAAAATCAAAAGCCGCAGTGCGTTCGGGTCCGAGTGATTCGCAGAGCGCAAGGCTGCACGCGTGCAAGTCCACGAGCGCCACGCCTTTCTCCGTCGCGACACGCTTCACTGCCTCCACATAGGGCACATGCACGGATTCAAGTTTGCCCGGATCGGTCTTGGAAAATGTGCGACGCACGAGCGAGGTCACGAGCACCGGCGTGGCGCCGAGCGCACGCACCTCATCCACGTAGCGGGCCATGTTCGCGTAATAAGTCGTGGCGGGATCGGTCTCGCGCGCGGGTCCCTTGCCCGGTTGATCGTTGTGGCCGAATTGGATCAGGTAATAGTCGCCCTTGAGCGCGAGCGCCTTGTCCCAGAGTCCCTCGTCGCGATAACTTTTCGAACTGCGACCATTGGCAGCGACGTTGGACACCTTGACACCTTCACCCATGAATTGCCGGAAGCCGAGGCCCCAGCCGGAGAGATCAGTAACGGTCGAATCGCCAACCAGAACGATGTGCACCGGTTGGTCCGCCGACGCGACCGACAGCGGCAGCAACAGGAATGCGAGAAGCCGACGCAACGGGTTCATTTGAAGTTAACAGGATCCCAATCATCCGCACCGCCGAGCACGGCGGCAGGCGTGAGCGCAGCCGCTTGTTCGGCCGTGAGCGGCTTCGCCCACGACACGCGCGCGGCGTCGTTGGCCCCGGGGCCTGTGCTGCCAACTTCCGCATAGAAGCTCGTGACCTCAGCGTGAGGTTTGTTCCAGTTGTGCCAGCCTTCGGGACGAACCGCCGCGCTCATCTCGGTGCGCAGAAAAACGGTCCGCGCGAAATCGCGCCACGGCCGGCCCAGATAGGTCTTCACGTCGTCGTCCGCAGTGACCTTGCCGTCGGCAAAGACGAAACCATGCGGCTCTCCTTCCGGCGTCGAAGCAGCCGTGATGTAGCCGTTGGCGAGACAATGAATGTGACTGCGGTCGAAAAAGGCCGTGCCGCCGCCGAAGATGAAGTCCACGTTGCCCTCGATGTAGCAATCGGCGAAATACTGGCGACCGCGCGTGGTGAGGATGGTATCCTGCCAGCCGAGGAAACGACAGCGGCGGAAAACCACGCGATCGCCATCCACGCGGAGCGCGAGGGCTTGGGCGACCGGCGGTCCTTCAGGACGCGGACCGGGCCGACCGGCGTCGTTGGCGAGGGTGAGGTCTTCCCAGATCATGCCGTCGGCGTCGATCCACACGGTCGGTGTGCGGAAAGTGCCGATGGGCTTGCCGTCGGTGCCGGGAATGTTGGCGTGGTCGTTGAAGACGATGACGGTCGTAGCCGCGTCGTCGCCACGCACGAGGATATTGCCGCGCTCGCGTTGCACGTGGATGCGTTCGCGATAGGTGCCGGGTCGGACATGGATGATCCAGCGCGGATCATTTTTCCCGGTGCGCATGGGCGCGCGACTGATGGCCTCCTGCACGGAAGGGTAGTCGCCCGTGCCGTCCGCCGCGACAATGGCGTCGGGCTTGGGATCAGCGGCCAGCAAGCCCGGCGCCAAGACCAGCAAGAATAGCAAGGTTGGCAGCGTTTTCATGGCCGATTGTTTTTCTCCCGCCAACGCGGATAGTCGTGCTCGAGCAACTTTTGCGGTTCGGTGTTGTGCCACGAATAGCCGCTGCGGCGCTCGATCTCGATTTCGGCCAGCTGATAACGGACAATGCCGTCGCGCCCCGTGTAGATGGGGCGGTTGGTGCCGAGTTCATAGAAGCGTGCCCAAAGCGGCGGCGCCACAGGATCGGATACGAGCACGCGATCGAAGCGGTGCGGCATTTCGGGATTGGGCGGACGATCCTCACGCACTCCCGACAGCTTCACTTCTGCGAACCACGCCACCGCGCCTTCGACGGCGGCGATGATTTCTGACGAGGGCTCCGGTAGCGACATCAGGAATTGCACGATCCCGACGCTCTCGCCGCCCGACAGCGAGACCGGCTCGAACTTGCGGGCGGGCGCCGGCGCGAACGTATGCTCGTCGTGCTGCGCGCACCACACGGTGAGTCTACCCTCCTGTTTTATCTGGGTGCGGAGAATGCACGCGATGCCTCGCTCGACCGCCGCGGCGGCGCGGGCGCGACGCGGTTCGTCCACGAAGGCAAAGGGCTCGTTCCCGGCGGCGGCTTCGCGCAGGAGCGTGAGCACGTTCACCATGGCGTTATCGTTGTAGGTGATGTGGGTGGTGTAGCCCTTGCGCAGCGGAAAGAACTGAGGCCAGCCGCCGTTCTCATACTGCGCCGCCAATAGATAATCGAAACCACGGTCGAAAGCGGCACGCAGGATTGGATCGGGCTGCGCAGACAATACGCGGGCCAGCAGATGCAGCTGCGTGGTCGTGGCGCCGTTGTCGATCGTCGGGGCGTCCGTCTCCTTGGTTTCCGGCTGCGCGGCCGGAGGCTCCGTCATGTCGCGATTCTTGGACCATCCGCCGCTGGCGTCTTGATAAAGCAGAACGGTGTCCGCCACCGCGCGCGCCTCGGCGCTGGCATACCAAGCGGTGGGTTGAGCAAGCACTTCGCGCCAGCGGACGGCGCCGGGAAGGAGGACCGGCATCAACAGAATCCAGAGCTGCGCGAGCCGTTTCACCTTACATCAACTTCAGTGCACGCGGCAGGGCGAGCGACAGCCACGGCCAATAGGTGATGAACATCAGCGCGATGAACATCGCGATGAAGAACGGGATGGCCGAGGGAATCACGCGCGCGATGGTGGTCCGGCCCACGCTGCAACCGAGGAACAGGCAGGTGCCGACCGGCGGGGTGCACAGGCCGATGCAGAGGTTGGCGATGATCACGATGCCAAAGTGCACCGGATCCATGCCGAGGCCGATCACGACCGGCAGGAAGATCGGCGTGAAGATGAGCACGGCCGGCGTCATGTCCATGAACGTGCCGACGATGAGCAGCAGCAGGTTGATGAGCAGCAGCACCATGATCGGGTTGGCCGACATCGCGAGCATGGCATTGCTAACCATCTGGGGAATTTGTTCGTAAGCCAGCACCCAGCTCATGGCCTGGCTGGCGCCGACGAGCAGCATCACCACGGAGGTCGTCTTGGCCGCGCGCAGGAGGATTTCGGGCAGCGCGGCGATTTTCACTTCCTTGTAGAAGAACATGCCGAGCACGAGGCAGTAGGCGACGGCGATGGCGGAAGCCTCGGTCGCGGAGAACAAGCCGCCGAGGATGCCCCCGAGCACGACCACGACGAGCAACAGGCTGGGGATGGCGCGGACGAAGGCGCCAATGATGGACGGGGCGGCCACCGCTTTAGCCGAAGCGTTCTTGGCGGCGGCCTTCGCCGCAGCACGCGCCTCGGCTGGAGCGAGGAAATGCAAGGTCACAAAACTTGCGCCCATCAGCGCGATACCGACGAGGAATCCCGGCAACACACCGGCGAGGAAGAGCGCGGCGACGGACACGTTGCCCGACACGACGGCGAAAACGATCATGATGTTGCTCGGCGGAATGAGCAGGCCGGTGGTGGCGGACGTCGCGGTGAGCGCGACGGCGAACTCGCGCTTGTAGCCCTTCTCTTCCATCTGCGGGATCATGAAACCGCCAATGGACGACACGGCCGCGGCAGCCGAGCCGGAGACGGCGCCGAAGAGCATGCACGAAAGCGTGTTCACGTAGGCCAGACCGCCGGGGAAGCGGCCAACCAGGGAGAAGGCAAATTCCATGAGCCGTCGCGCCATACCGCCGTCGCCCATGAGAACACCCGAGAGCACGAAGAACGGAATGGCGAGCAGCGGAAAACTGGAGATACCGGTCGAAAGGCGTTGCGCCACAATGTAACCGGTGGGCACGTCGCCGAGCGTCGCGATGGTGGCGACAGTGGCGAGGCCGATGCAGACGGCGATGGGCACGTTGAGGAGCATGAGCCCCACAAACACGACGAGGAGGATGGCAACTTCGGCGGCCATGGTCAGACGTCCTTCTCCGTCGCGTGCGCGCCGGCGGGTTCAAGTTTCAGGAGATGCTCGGTGGCAAAGGCGCACAGGAAGACCCCGCTCAGCGGCACGGCCGAGTAAAGGTAGCCGATCTTCCATTGGAGCACCGGAGTGAGCTGGTTGGCGCCGAGCGTGTCGGCCACCAGCCGCCAGCCGCCGTAGCAGAACGCGAAGCCCGCGAATATCAAAGTGGCGACTTCGATGAGGATGGCCACGAAGCGCTGGGCCGAAGGATCGAGTTTGGCGACGAAGTAATCCACGCCGAGATGGCCGTAACCGCGGTAGGTGAGCGCGGCGCCGAAGAGTGACACCCACACGAGCAGATAGACGGCGAGTTCCTCGGTCCAGTCGCTGGGACGGATGCCGGGAATGTAGCGCGAGAGCACGCCCCAAATCACGTCGAGCACGAGCAGGGCGAACAGGCCGATGGTGAACCACTCGAGGCCGCGAACGATTCGGTTCCAAAAGGCGGTCATGGGTGATCCTTATTTGACGTCGCGAATCTGCTGGGCGAGGTCGCCGAGCCGGGTGCCAGCCATCGCCTGATACATCGGCATCGTGGCGTCCACGAAAGGCTGCTTGTCGGGACGGTAGATGGTCACGCCGGCTTTCTCGACGATGGTGAGCGCCTCGGCGGTCTTCTCGATCCAGAGTTTGCGCTGAAACTCGACGGATTCGGCGGCGGCTTGGGCGATCCAAGCCTGCTGCTGCGACGAAAGGCCGGCCCAGATCTTCTGACTGAAGATGACGACGTCGGGAATGCGGGTGTGCTCGTCGAGCGAGAAATGCTTCGCCACTTCGTAGTGGCGGCTGGTGAGATAACTGGGCGGATTGTTCTCCGCGCCGTCCACCATGCTCTGCTGGAGTGCGGTGTAGAGTTCGCCCCACGGAATCGGCGTGGGGCCGCCGCCGAGCGTGGCGATGAGGTCGCGGGCCATCTTGCTCGGCAGCACGCGGATCTTCAGCTCCTTCACATCGGCGGGCGTCAGAATGGGTTTGCCCACGGTGTAGAAACTGCGGCTGCCGGAATCATAATAACAGAGACCGTGCATGCCGGCGGACTCACCGGCAGCGAGGAACTGGCGGCCGAGCGGGCCGTTGAGCACCGTCCAGTAGTGCTCGTCGTCGCGGAAAAGGTAGGGCAGGCCGAACACGGCCATCTCAGGCACGAAGCCTTCCATCGCGGCGGCGGAAGTTTTCACGATGGCGACAGCGCCGCGCTGGAGCTGTTCGATGGTTTCGGGTTCGGAACCGAGCTGGCCGTTGGGAAACACCTGGATGGTGACCGTGCCGTTGGAGAGTTCGCCGACGCGTTTCGCCATCAGCTCCATCGCCACGTGGACCGGGTGAGCTTGGTCGAGCGCGTGGGCGAGCTTGAGCACAGTGCCCGGTCCGCCAGCGCCACCGGCCGCGGGTGAGAGTTTGCCCTTGCGGATAACGCCGACGAAAAACGCAGCGGCGAGCAAGGCGCCGGTCACGAGACCAACGAAGAGGAAGGAGTAAGCTTTGCGATCCATGAGGCGAGAGATAGGGGTGGCCGGACCTTGGCGGGAGGTAAAGAGCGGGACAACGGTTTTCGAGTCACTTCGCGGCCGGAGTCGGCGGCGGCACGGAGTTGAGACCGCGCACCAGCTTGGCCGGGGTGATGGTGACGTTGTGGAACGTGATGCTTCCGGCGTGCTGCACAACCTCGGTCTCCGTTACACCGTTGAATGTGGAGTTGCTGATGCGGATGCCATCGATGATGGCACCCTCGAAACCGCGGATAAAGAGCACGCGTGGGCTGGCGGAGCTGGTGATGTTGTCGAGCTGGACGTTACGGACGACCGGCTTGAATGCGCCATTCGCGCCCTCTTCGTAGAGCAGGTCGATCGTGACGACGGCTTCCCCCACCCGACCGATGCGCACGTTGCGCATGAAAACGTTTTCAAGGATGCCCCCGCGCACGGCATTATTCTTGAAGCGCAGTGCGCGATCGAGCTCGGGACTATCCATCTCGCAGTCTTCGACGAAGACGTTGCGGATGCCGCCGGTGCACTCGGAACCGAGCACGACACCGCCATGACCGTCTTTCATCACGCAGCGGCGGACGACAATGTTTTCGCTGGGCACGTTGACGCGACGACCGTCGGCGTTGCGGCCGGACTTGATGGCGATGCAGTCATCACCCGTGTCGAACACGCAGTCCTCGACCAGGATGTCGCGGCAGGATTCGGGATCGAAGCCGTCGTTATTGGGGCCGTGCGTGGAGATCTTCACGCCTCGCACCGTGATGTTTTGCGAGAGCACGGGGTGGATCTCCCACATCGGCGAACGGACAATGGTAACGCCCTCGATGAGGATGTTTTTGCAATGATACGGTTGGATGAAGTTCGGCCGCAGGAAGGCGCCGTCGCCCATCACGCGCTGCTCGACGGGCACGCCGGCCTCGGCGAGATCGAGGAGGCGGTTGCGTGCCGGCACCTGTTTGGTGGGCTGGCCGGCGGCCTTGCGGTTCCACGCCCACCAGGTGTCCCAATCGGCCTGTCCGTCGAGCGTGCCGGTGCCGGTAATGGCGATATTCTCCTGCTTCCACGCGTAGATGAGCGGGGAATAATTCATGCACTCGAGGCCTTCCCAGCGCGTGAAGACGATCGGGTAGTCGGCGGGATTGGTGGAAAATTTCAGCGTGGCTCCCTCGCTGACGTGCAGGTTGACGTTGCTGAGCAGATGGATCGCGCCGGTGATCCACTCACCCACCGGCACGACAACGCGACCGCCGCCCGCCGCGGAACAGGCTGCGATGGCGGCCTTGATGGCCGCGGAGGCATCCGCGCCGGGTTGTGCGCCGAACCGCGTGATGGGAAAATCGCGATCAGGGAAAACAGGAGCCTTGATACGAGCGAGCACACGCTCGTAGTCACCCCAACCGCGGACGACGGGCGACGGCGTGGGATTTTCCGTGAGCTTCTGTAGCTCGATACCAGCGAGGATGAAAGGACCGGTGCCCTTCAGGTCGTTGTCGATGATGGGCTCGCTGATGTAGTATTCGAACGAACCGTCGCGAGCCATGCCTTTGGAGTTGGTGTAGCCGAGCCCGGCAACCGCGCAGCATTGCGATAAACTGATGCGGCCGGTGTCGCCTTCGGGTTTGATGAGATCGCGCAGCAGGCCCTCGTAGCCCTTGAGCAGGGCCGGCAGGTAGGTTTCGCGCGGCAGGTAACCGCGGTTGATGCCCTTGGCCAATACGTAGACGAACATCGAAGAAGCGGTGCCCTCGAGGTAATTGCCCTCACGCGCGCCCTGATCGGTGACCTGCCACCAGAGTCCGCTCTTCGGGTCCTGCCAGCGCACGATGCCGTCGGCGACGCGGCGGAGAATCTCGTTGATGTGCTCGACCTCGGGATGCGTGGGCGAGAAGAAGTCGAGTGAATCCACCAGCGCCATGCCATACCAGCCGATGGCGCGGCTCCAGAAATTGGGCGATTGTCCGGTCCGCTTGTCGGCCCAGGACTGTTCACGCTTTTCGTCCCACGCGTGGTAGTGGAGTCCGGTCTTCGGATCGTAGGCGTGCTTGTCCATCAGGCTGATCTGCTTCGCCACCTCATCAAACATCGCAGGTTCTTCGAAAACCTGGCCGTAATGCGCCAAAAACGGCGAGGCCATGAACAGGCCGTCGAGCCACATCTGATGCGGATAGCGGAGCTTGTGCCAGAACCCGCCGTCGCTGGTGCGCGGATGCTTCCGCATCTGCTCGCGCATGGTCTCGATGGCAGTGCGGAACTTCGCGTCGCGCACGCCCTGCTCCCAGCGCAGGAGCATGACCTTGCCCGGCGGAACCATGTCGATATTGAACTCCTCCATCTTGTAGGTGCGGATGGAGCCGTCGGCGGTGATGAAACTCTCCACCGTCTTCGCACCCCACTCGGCGTAGGCGCGATCGCCGGTGGCATCCGCAAGCTTGACCAGCGAGAGGCCGAGCAGCGAAGTCGTGTAGTCCCAACGCGCACGCGGATTAGAGCCGCCGTGGAACAGGCGATCGCCATAGCGGGCCATCTCGGAATCGGCGAGGCGGCGCGACCACTCGAGCGGCGTGGCCCCATGGAATTGCCGCGGAATTTCCGCGCCGGTGAGAGCGGTAGCCAGGACAGAAGCGGTAACAAAGAAACGGAGAAGGTTTTTCATGACAGGAACGGGTTGGTCGTTAGCGCGTCCCAAGGCGCGGCCAGACGGCGGATTGCACGCCCGGGATCATCATTTGGTGCCGAGGCTGACCTTGACCGGAGAGCGCACGCGGGCGGACATGGCCGCGATGTAGTCGCTCCAAGCCTGCTGGTTGGTGAACTCACCCGCACGTGACCAGCCGGCACCGGCATAATAGACGAAGGGCTGACCGGGCACGGCCTTGGCAAGGGCCAGCAGGTTGCGATCGTCCTCGGCGTAACCAGCGAAACCGGCGGGCACGATGACCGCGGTGCCGAGTTCGCCATTGCTCTTCTGCACGACCCACTGGCCGAGCGTGCCGCCGGCTTCGTTGCGCAAGATCTCCATCTTCGGATCCTGACCGCGATCGGCGGGATTCTTGTTCAGGCCGATTCCAACGGTGATTTCCTTGCGGTTGCCGCTCGCGGCAAAGGTGCTCTCGATGCGATCGAGTTGGTGGCCGGCATCCACGATGAAACGTTTCGTCTCGGAAACGTAGATTCCGTTGGCCGCCCAAGTGTCGTAAGTGAGTTCGAAGATCGCGCGGATGGGACCGTTGGCGATCACGCGGGCGGATTTGAAATTACTGCTCACATGCAACGCGGTGCCGTCCCAGACGCCGGTGCCGCCGCAACCGCGCGACGGACCGACCTGATACATGTCCATGCCCTCGCCTTGGTCGGTGTGGTAGTGGTCGTGGCCCTTGTTATACCAACGATCCACAATCGGATAATCCACGCGCTTGCACCAGACATCGAGACCGCTCGTGACGAGCACTTCCTTGACCACGCCCGCCGGCGCGGGGGCCGCGAGGGCCGGACCGTAGGTGCGATGGCCAATCTTGTCGTTCTCCCAAGCAAAGTCATCGAGCCGTTCGGGCACGTGACGCGCGAATGCTTTCACCGGAAACACGGGAGCGACGGTGTCGATTTTTTCAACGGTGAAGGTGGCGGATTTCTCGCCGGCCGCGAAGTTGTGCTGGAAGATGAGTTCACCGTAGGCGATGCCCTCATTGTTCGGATCCTTGGCCTGCGGGGCGACGTTGGTGACTTGGTAAGGCAACACGCGGCCGGCGGCGTCCATCACCGCGATTTTCTGGAGCAGCGCACCGGGAAGCGCCTTGTTCACTTCACTCCACGGCACGGTGATCGTCTCGGACGGACGGGCGATCGCGAGATCGTGCGTGACCGTGACGACGAGTTTCTCTGCAGCGAAGCTCGCGAGTGGACCAAGGGTCAGAACGGCAAGGAGCGACAATATACGTGACATCGCGATCAAGGGTTGAGGGTTTCCAAGTTTGTCATCCTGAGCGGAGTGAAGGATCCAGTCGCCGGGATAAAACTGGATTCTTCGCTCCGTTCAGAACGACGCGAGAGGTGAGAAAAATTCTTCAGCGGCCAAGCCAGCCGCCATCCACCGCGAGAATGTGGCCGTGGACGTAGTCGGAAGCAGGTGACGCGAGAAAAACGACGGCGCCGGCCATGTCAGCGGGCGTGCCCCAGCGGGCAGCGGGAATGCGGGCGAGAATGGCTTGGTTGCGCTCAGGGTCGGCTTGGAGCGCGGCGGTGTTGTCGGTCGCCATGTAACCGGGGGCGATGGCGTTGACGTTGATGCCATGCGCGGCGAGTTCGTTGGCCATCATGCGGGTGAGGCCCGCGAGTCCACTCTTCGCGGCGGGATACGAGCCGATGCGGATGCCGCCTTGGAAGGACATCATCGAGGCCGTGTGGATGATCTTGCCGCGACGTTTCTGCGCGAGCCACTGCTTCACCACCGCCTGGCTGAGGCGGAAAATGGAATTGAGATTCACTTCCATGACCTCGTCCCAATCGGCGTCGGTAAAATCGGCAAAGGCGCCGCGGCGGATCGTGCCGCCATTGTTCACGAGAATATCGGGCAGTGGCAGTTCGCCACCGAGCGCGGCGGCGAGCTTGTCCATCGAGACGCGACTGGCTTGGTCGGCGTTGAAGGTCCAGGCCTTGCGGCCGGCAGACTCGACGAGTTTCCGCGTGGCGGAAAGGTCGCCGCGAGCGGTGACAATGACGTCGGCGCCGGCCTCCGCGAGCGCCCGCGCCATGCCCGCGCCCAAGCCACGGGAAGCGCCGGTGACGAGCGCGGTTTTGCCGTTGAGGCGGAAAGAATCATGGATGCTGCTCATGGCCGTGCGGAAATTCAGCGGGCCCGGTGGATGACCTTCGGGTCAACGGGATCCATGTCGGTGTAATCCTGATTTTCGCCGCCCATGCCCCAGACGAAGGAGTAGTGCGTGGAGCCTTCGCCGGCGTGAACGGACCAAGGCGGGGAAAGCACCGCTTCGCCTTCGCGCAGGCGCAACGTGCGGATGCGGGAGGGATGTCCGTGGAAATGCTTCACATCGCCGCCGCGGGGAAAACCGAAGTAGCAATACACTTCGGAGCGGCGCAGATGCGTGTGGGGCGGCATGGTGTTCCATTTGCTGCCCGGCTGCACGACCGTAAAGCCCATGACGATCTGGCAGGTGGGAAACCGGGCCGGGTGGATCACCTGGTGCAGGATGCGGAGGTTCTGCTGCTCGTCGCTGCCGAGCACGCGCGGCTCGAGTTCGGTGCGTTTGATCTGGCGCGTGGGATAGGCCACGTGGGCCGGATAACTGAGCAGATAAAATCGGGCGGGCTCCTTTGCAGACTTCGAGGCGAAGCTCACGCGTTTCGCGCCGCGTCCGATATAGAGCGAATCGAGATGCTCCATCGTGTAACGTTTTCCGTCCACGGTGATGCGACCGGGGTCGCCGAGATTGATGATGCCGAGTTCGCGGCGGTCGTTGAAATGCTTGGCGCGGAGCTCAGCCGGGACGTGCAGCGCAAGGGCGGTGCCCGCGGGCACGACGCCGCCGACCACGGTGCGGTCGGTCTCCCAGAAGTTGAGCACAACGCGTCCCCGTCGAAACAACCCGTCCAACACGAAGCACCGCCGGAGTTCGACGGGGGACATGGTGCCGGTCAGGCGCACGAGGGGGTTGTGATGGATGTTCATGAGAAAGCCGCAATTTGACTCATCCGGCCGCGGCGGGCGAGGCAATCATGGGTGGTCCGACAAATCTGCCCGGGGGGCCGGAGGCCCCCCGGGCAGAGGTGATCTTGAAACGATGCGTCGGAGCTCAGAACGAACCCTTGATGCCGACGCTCATGGAGATGCCGAACTCCTCATAGCGGAATCCCTTGGCATAAACCGGCGTGGCGTCGTTGTAGCGTTGCAGGACCTGCTGCTTGTTGAACAGGTTGCGCACGCCGGCGAAGAGGCTCATGTTCTTGGTGAGCTTCACTTCGCCGCTGAGGTCCACGAAGGTGCGCGGCGCATAGTATTCCCAATAGCCGGTGGTGGCGCCGTATTGGCCGCCGGTCTGCGGGTTGGTCTTCTGGCGACCGCGATAGTTGAAGGTAAGGTTGGCGGAGAACGGCTTCTTGTTGAAGCCGATGTTGAAGTTGCCCGTCTCCTCGATGAAGGTGCGGAAATCGGCGGTCTTCGCACCCGACAGGTTCAGCTTCGTGCCGTTGACCTTGACGGTGAAATACCGGCCCCAACCGGGGAGGAAGGTCAGCGGGCGGATGAAGTTGAACTCCACGCCCTCGATCTTGGCGTCGCCGCCATTGACCGTCGTGGTTACACCCCAACCGATGAAGCGATCATCCAGGCCGAGCTGCGTGGCCAGGGCGGCATCGATGGTGCCGCTGCGTGACTCCCAGAAGTCCGACAAGTCTTTCTGGAAGATACCGGCGCTGAGCAAACCGCCTTCCTTGAAGTAGTATTCAACGGAAAGATCGTAGTTGTCAGCCGTCCACGGCAGGAGGCTGGGATTCCGGGTCGTGATGATGCCGGGATTGTTGATCGGATCGCTGTCATCGAAATCCAACGAGAGGTTGGGGATGATGTTGGCATAGTCCGGGCGGCCGAAGGTCTTGGCATACGCGAGACGCAGCAGCAGGTCGTTGGTGAAGTTGTAGGTCAGGTGCACGCTCGGGTAGAAACCATCGAAGCTGCGGTCGGTCTTGAAGGCGCGCTCCTGGCGGACCAGGTAGAGTTCCTGGAGCGAACCGGCGGCACCGGCGTCGGCCCGGCGCACGCGCTGGACACCCGACTGGCCGGCATCGCCGTCCACGAAGCTGCCGTCAGCGTTGCGCTGCCAGACGTTGTCGGGATCCACCAGGAGACCGGCGCCCTTGTCCTCGGTCTTTTCGTAACGCAGGCCGGTCACGAAGCCGAGCTTGTTGTCGAAGAGCTGGCCCTCGAACTGGATGTAGCCGGCGGTGACACGCTCCGAGATGCGCTCCGAGCCGTTGATGCGGTTGGTCTCGGAAGTCACGTCGTTGTAGCGGAACCAGCTCGGATTGGACTCAAATGTGTCGGCGAGCAGGTAGGGGTTGATCCATTGGATCGGGCGCGAACCCCAGTAGGGATCCTGGCCCGAATAGGTGGCGTCGAGGTAGGGAGCCGCGCTGTCGTCGGCCGTGTTGGCGACGCCGTCGGCGCCGACGAAGGTGTAGCTGTTGTTGCGGCGGCGGTTGTCGCGGGTCTCTTCCCAGGTGTTGGCGCCGATCTTTACGCTCAGGGGAATGGAGGTGTTGAGCTGGCGCTCCACATCCACGCGGCCCTGCAGCATGGTGGCGAAGCCGTCGATGGGATCGTCGGAGAGATTGCCGAGGCGGTAGTTGGCCAGGTTATACTGGTCGATCTCGACGCCGGCGGCATTGCGGGCCACCCAGACCATCGGGGCATCGCCATTGATGCCAAAGGCGCTGACCGTCTGCACGCCCTGGAGGGTGGTGCCGACATTGGCGAAGTGACCGCGGCCCAGCGCGCGATACCAGGTGCGGGACTTGGCGTAGGAAATGCCGGAGGCAATGTGCCAGTCCCCGCTCCGATAGTCATGATTGATCTTCGCGGCGAAGGTGTTGCCCAGCTTGTCGCGGAAGGAGCTGCCTTGCGTGACGCTGGCGCGGCCCTTCGCGGAGGTCACGAAGTCCGGACCCCAGAGCAGCGGGTTGCCGCCGGCGGGAGTGGAGGCGGCGTTGGTGCCGACGTTGAAGTTGAGGTTACGATTGCCGAAGAACGTCTTGTAGTAGTTGTTCTGCAAGGCCACCGAGAGCACCTGCGTGTCGGTCACCTTCCAGTCCGCCTTGATGCCGAGGGAGGCGCGGTTCGTGGTCTTCGGGCCATCCTGGATCTGGAACTGCTGGAGGTAGGGATTGCCCGGGTTGGCGCCGGCCTGGGCGTGGTTCCAGGTGGGCTGCCAGCGGTGCTGCTCGACATACTGGTTCGAGGACAGACCGGTGATCACAATGCCGAAGGTGTCGCTCAGCGGGAGCGTGTAATCGAAGTCAAAGTTCGGGAGAATCTTGAAGCTCTCGTCGCTTTCCGGACCGGGGGTCTTCTTGAAGTCGATGTTCTCGCTATTGGCGTTCAGGTAGAAGCGGTAGTTGAGCTGGGCGCCCTTGCGCTCGAAGGCGTTCTTCGAGACGAAGTTCACCGTGCCGCCGAGGGAGTCGGCGGGCATGTCGGGCGTCGGCACCTTGATGACTTCGGTGCGGGAGGTGTTGTTGATCGAGACCTGCTCGAACTCGAAGATGCGGCTGGAGGAGCCGGAAGCCGAGCTGGTCATGCGCATGCCATCCCAATAAACATTGGTGAACTGGGCGGCGAAACCGCGGACCGAAACGGTGCGAACGTCGGCGGCGACGTAGTCCACCGTGATACCGGGGAGGTATTTCAGGAATTCGCCGGGATTGCCTTCGTTGATGGTGCCGAAGGAGTCGGAGGACATGACCACCTTGACGTTCGGCGCGTGGCGCTGCTCGTTGGTGGCGAGGGCATCGCCCTCGTATTCGCGCTGGCTCTCAACCACGAAGGTGTCGAGCACGAGCGTCTTGTCCTCGCCGTAACGGGCGCGGCTGGTGAGCTCGAAGTTCAGCTTCGCCGCCTGGCCGGCGGCGACGTTGACGACCAGGGTCTCCTCATCGAGGCCGGTGTAACTGGCCTTGATGCGGGCTTCGCCCGCGGGGACGTTATTCAGACGATAGTCACCGAAATCATTCGTGTAGGTTTCGATGGACGTGCCTTCGACCGTCACCTTGGCGTTGCCGAGGTAACGGTTATTGCCGACGTTCAACACGCGGCCTTCGACCGAGCCGGTGCTCTGTGCAAAGACAGAACCGGACAGGATCAGGGCCAGCATGACCGACGCGAGGGAGCGGGCGGGATTAAGACCGCCGGGGTGCGCGCGCGTAAAGCGCCGCCACAGGTTCAGGGTAGCTTCCATGGAGGATGCGGGGTTGGGGTGTTAGACAAATCACAGCAAAACACGTCCGTGGAATGAGGGGTTGGCGTGTTTCACTAATGAACTTGATGTTCAAGGTTGAACTGTGCTAGGGTTCAGGCAAGAAAAAAATCGCCCCTCTCACCCACCCCGATTACCGGACAGTCCCTTTACATGACCCGCGCCTCCGCCAAAAACGACGAACAAGCTGCCTTGGAACGCTACGTTATTCCGAACCTGCGGAACGCGTGCCGGATCATGAAACTGCTCGCACAGAATCCCGACGGCTACAAAGCCGCCGACATCGCACGATCGCTCCGCATCCCTGTCACCACGACGTTGCGCATCATGGCCACGCTCCAGCTCGAAGGCTACGCGCGCAAGGTCGAGGGTCGCTTCGAACTCGGTCCCGTGCTCATCCATCTCGGCAATGCTTCGCTCGCCGGCACCGAGATCCGCACGGCCGCCCTGCCCGTGCTGGAGGACCTCACCAACCGCACCGACGAAACCTCGCACCTCGCCGTGCCCTGCGACGACCGTGCGCTCATCGTCGCCGTGCAGGACAGCTCACACCCGTTGCGCGCCGCCTCGCGCCCCGGCTTCCTCGCCGAGCTGCATTGCTCGTCCACCGGCAAGAGCTTGCTCGCCTTCCTTCATCGCTCCCGCATCGACGCTCTCTACGGCAAAAATCGCCCGACCAAGCGCACTCCGCACACGCTGACCACCCTCGCTGAAATCAAACGCGAGGCCGAACTCACCTTCAAACGCGGCTACAGCATCGACGACGAGGAGTTCAATCCCGGCGTCCGCTGCCTTGCCGCCCCGGTGTATTCCTCCGACGGTTCCGTCGCCGCCGCCATCGGCATCACCGCCTCCACGGTCCGTTTCACCCGTGAGCGCATTCCCGAGATCGCCGCCATCGTCACCCAATCCGCCGCCGAACTCTCCCGCCTGATCGGTTTCAACGGGCACCACGCCTGAGTTCGCGCTCCCTCTCCCTTTCTCATGAACAAAGCAGATATTCTACAACGGCTCCGGGCGCAGAAAGTCGTCGCCCTCATCCGCGCGGACAGCGCCGACAATCTCGTCGGCTGTGCCCGTGCCCTTCAAGCGGGCGGCCTCGGCGCCATTGAGCTCACGATGACGACCCCCGGCGCAATTGAGATGTGCGCCAAGGTCTCCAAGGAACTGCCCGATGTGCTCCTCGGCCTCGGCACCGTGCTCGACGCCGACACCTGCAAACGCGGCATCGCCGCCGGTGCGAAGTTCATCGTCACGCCCGCCGTGCGTCCCGACGTCATCAAGGCCTGCAACGAAGCCGGCGTGCCCGTTCTTTCCGGCGCGCTCACGCCCACCGAGGCCTGGACTGCCCACGAGTGCGGCGCCGATGTCATCAAGATCTTCCCCGCCGAATTCTTCGGCCCCGCATACATCAAGTCGCTCAAGGCGCCGTTCCCTAAGCTCGAATTCCTGCCCACTGGCGGCGTTACGCCCGAAACGGTCGGCGACTTCCTCAAAGCCGGCGCCTTCGCCACCGCCGCCGGTTCCGCGCTCGTCGCCCCCGCCGCGTTGAAATCCGGCGACTGGGCCGCGATTACCAAACGCGCCCAGGAATTCGTCACCGCCGCGGCCGCGGTGAAGTGATCGTCCTGCCCTCGTCCTTCTTAATTCATCCTTCTTTCCTTTCATTCATGAGCCTGAATATCAAACCCGCCAACGCCTGCGCGTTCGACCAAATTTCCCTCGGCGAAGTCATGCTGCGTCTTGACCCCGGTGAGGGCCGCATTCGCACCGCCCGCGAATTCAAAGTCTGGGAGGGCGGCGGCGAATACAATACGTCCCGCGGTCTCCGCAAATGCTTTGGCCTGAAGACCGCCGTCGTCACCGCTTTCGTGGACAACGAAGTCGGCCACCTCGTCGAAGACTTCATCATGCAGGGCGGCGTCGCGACCGACTTCATCAAATGGCGCGAAGACGACGGCATCGGCCGCACCGTCCGCAATGGCCTCAACTTCACCGAGCGCGGCTTCAGCATCCGCGGCGCCGTCGGCAATCCCGACCGTGGCAACACCGCCGCCTCGCAGCTCAAGCCCGGCGACATCGATTGGGAACACATCTTCGGCAAGCTCGGCGTGCGCTGGTTCCACACCGGCGGCATCTTCGCCGCGCTCTCCGAAACGACCGCCGCCCTCACCGTCGAAGCCGTGAAGGCCGCGAACAAGCACGGCACCATCGTCAGCTACGACCTTAATTACCGTCCCTCGCTCTGGAAAACCATCGGCGGCCTCAAAAAGGCCCAGGAGGTCAACCGCGAGATCGCCAAGTATGTCGATGTCATGATCGGCAACGAGGAGGACTTCACCGCTTCGCTCGGCTTCGAGGTCAAGGGCGTGGACCACAACATCTCCAAGATCGAACTCGACGCGTTCAAGGACATGATCGGCACCGCCGTGAAGGAATTCCCCAACTTCAAGGTCGCCGCCACGACGCTGCGCGTCGTGAAGAGCGCCACGGTCAACGACTGGTCCGCGATCCTCTGGCACGACGGCAAGTTCCACGAGAGCCGCAAATACCCGGACCTCGAAATCCTCGACCGCGTCGGCGGTGGCGACTCGTTCGCCTCGGGATTGCAGTTCGGTTTCTTGCAGTTCAACGACCCGCAGAAGGCCGTCGAATACGGCGCGGCCCACGGCGCGCTCGCTTCGACGACTCCCGGCGACACTTCGATGGCCACCCGCAAGGAGGTCGAAAAGACCTTCGGCGGCGGCGGCGCCCGCGTCGTGCGGTGACCTGTTTGTTATAAGGCGGGGCCTCCGAACCCTACCTCTTTCGCAGCCCGGGCGTTACCGCCCGGGCTTCTTTTTTGACCCTACTGTGCCGGTTCCTCTACTTTCGGCTAAGATACATGAAGGAGGCATCCTGCTAGGTTCGGCGCATCCGCTTCACGATCCCGCCGCTCTCGGCTGGGTGCGGATATCCTGTCATGAAAACTCCACGCTTCGTTTCTGTTCTGTTCGCCCTCGTGTTGGCCGGCGCATTGTCGGCTGCCGAACCTGCCATCCCGCTCCTCGACACACTCGGCAAACACTCCCACCGGGTCACCACCAAGTCATCCGCGGCTCAGCGTTACTTCGACCAAGGCCTGCGTTTCCTCTTCGGTTTCAACCATGGCGCGGCGATCCGCTCCTTCCAGGAAGCCGCGCGCCTCGATCCCGAGTGCGCCATGGCCCATTGGGGCATCGCCTACGCCAGCGGTCCGCATATCAACTTCCCGATGGTGCCGCCGCCCGCCGCCGAGCTGGCTTGGGCCGAACTCACGCTCGCCCGCCAACACGCCGCCAAGGCCACACCCGTTGAGCAAGCGCTCATCGAAGCCCTCGGCCACCGCTACGCAAATCCGCAGCCAGAGGACCGCGGTCCACTCGACCTCGCCTACGCCAACGCCATGCGCGAGGTCTGGAAAAAATTCCCGAAGGACGCCGACGTCGGCACGTTTTTCGCCGAAGCCATGATGAACCTGCGTCCGTGGGACCAGTGGACGCGCGCCGGCGAGCCGCAGCCCGGCACCGAGGAAATCCTCGCGACCCTCGACGCCGTGCTGAAGCTCAACATCAACCACCCGCTGGCGAATCACCTCACCATCCACGCCGTGGAAGCCTCGCACCATCCGGAGCGCGCGCTGCCCGCCGCCGACCGCCTGCTGAATCTCCAGCCCGGTCTCGCCCACAATGTGCACATGCCCTCGCACATCTACATCCGCACCGGCGATTGGCACAAGGCCGTCGAGTCCAATCGCCTCGCCGTCGCGGCCGACACGGCCTACCGCAAGATCGTTGGCCCGGCGAAGGGCTTCCTCCCCCTCTATGTCGCGCACAACGACCACATGCTCGCCTACGCTGCGATGATGACTGGCCAGGGTGATCTGGCGGTGAAACACACGCGCGATCTCGTGGCCAAGCTGCCGCCGGAATTCATGGCGGAGTTCGGCATCGTCGCCGAGGCCTGGCTCGCCATGCCGCTCGAGGTGCTCGTGCGCTTCGGACGCTGGGACGACGTGCTCGCCGAGCCGATGTTCGCACCTGAGCAACGTTTCGTTTATGCATTCCAACACGCCGCGCGCGCCATTGCCTTCGCCGCCAAGGGTGACGTTGCCGCCGCCCGCCGTTCGCAGGCGCTCTACCTCGAAGCCGCGAAACTCGTGTCGCCCGACCAGATCGCCGCCGGCAACAACACCTGCCAGGCCGTGCTCGCGATCGTCACGCCGATGCTCGAAGCCGAGATCCTCATGCGCGAAGGCAAGGTGGACGAAGCCGTCGCGCAGTTCCGCGCCGCCATCGCGCTCGAAGACCAGCTCAACTACGATGAACCTCCCGGCTGGATGATTCCCGTCCGTCACGCGCTCGGTGCCCTGCTTATGTCCGCCGAACGCTATGCCGAGGCCGAGCAGGTCTATCGCGACGATCTCGCCCGCCTGCCCAACAACGGCTGGTCGCTTTTCGGCCTTTCCGAAGCATTGATGCAACAGGGTAAGATGAAGGAAGTCGCCGCACTGCGCGGTCAGTTCAAAAAGATCTGGCGCAAGGCCGACGTCACCATCACCTCCTCCTGCCTCTGCCAACCCGGCGGCTGAGACGTTGCCTGCTTGCAAGCTCTGTTCTCCGAAAGCCCGGGCCGCGCGCCCGGGTTTTCTTTTGCTTGGCTTCAACACGTGCACTGGCAACCTGCCTGCGATTCAACTCGGGCCGGCTTGAATCGTTAACCCCGTCTTTTCATGAAGCGCTTGCTTGGCTCCGTTGCCCTGCCATCCCGCCCGTCCCTGCCTGATATCCGAATCGTCCGCCGTGGCGGTGTCTTCCTGCTCATGGCGCTGCTCGGCACCTGCGCCTCAGCCCAGCAGGCAATCCCTTCCGACATCGCCGCCCGCGATCAGCAGCTCCGAACCCAACGGCTCGATGAGGCCCAGCAGATCGAGCGTATGCGGCGGGAAGCGCAGGACAGAATATTAAACGACTTTCGGGAGCGATTTGTTAACGAGGCCTGGCTCAACGAATCGGCGGAGAAGCTGAAGTCGCTGGTCTTTTTGCCACCCCTGCCGCCCGCCTTGGGCCAAACGGAGCCCGACCCGGCGACACTCACGTATCCGGTCGCACTCGTTGAACACGTGGGCGAAACGTTCTTCATGGCCCATGGCAGCCTGCATTTCCGGCGTTTGCTAAAGCCGGTCCATATCCGGCGGATTACCACTTATCGGGAAACACGAGACCACCTGCTCGGAGAGCTGCGGGAGGCACTGACCGCAGCGGGAAAGCTGCCAGCCGCAGATTCCGCCAAGTCGCTGGGTGAATTCGCAACCCGGCAGGAATCGGCTCTGCGCGCACTGGAAGATCAGGCGGAAAAAATCCGCACCGATCTGACCTACCTCGACGATGGCACTGCGGTCATCAACCTGCTTGAAAAATTCCCGCCCGGAGAATCCGATGCCCAACGCGATTATTTCTCAGAAATCCACGCTGCTCACTTTCAAGACGGTTTGTCCATAGAGCAACGTCACCTGTTGCTCGAACTCGCCTTCGAATCGTTGCTGCCACTCGCAACCGGGGACAATGCCACGGATTTTTTCCTTCCAGCATCCGCCCGCCTGCGCTGGCCCGCTGATCCCGACGCAAAACTCGCTCCGCTCCTGAAGGAATACCGTGCGCTGCACGTCCACCTGCGGGATGAATTGCGGCGGGAAATCTTGCAACTGAACCGAACCGGCAGCCGTTCCAAACAACACACGGCTCTCGCGACCCAGCAGGCTCCGCGATTTGACGAACTGCATCGACTTGCCGAACGCGTCCGAGTCGCGGCGGCTGAACTGCCGGCTTCCGACCGTCCCGCACCGACGGAATTTCCTTCAGAACTGATGCGCATGGTCGGCCAGGCCGTGGCCGACAAGGATACTTTCCAAGCGAAGGCGAAGCTCATTCTCACGAAGCTCGGTCGCGAATTCGCGCCGCTTCGCTTCAAACTCGTCTTTCGCGACAAGGTGCCGGTGATCGAAGCCCAACCCGCCGCGGAACAGCCAGTCGGCACCGCGGTGCTAAAGCGTCTAAAAGAGACCAACCAGTCCTTGCTGCGCGATTACCAAGCCCTCTCCACAGACATGGAGACCGCCCGTTTTGCTCTTCAACGCTATCGCGAGTCCCTCGGCGCCGGCGCGCCGGAAGCAGGCAAGCTATCCGCTCAACTCGTCCAAGCCTACATTCGCGAGGAAACCTGGCGGCGCTACGCCGACTACCGCACGGCCGTGCTGACGCCCGGCCTTTCGCCCGCCCAACGCCGCTTGCTCTTCAACGCCGCCCTGCGCGATCTCGAAAAACATCGGCTTCAGGCCGCGAACTGATCCAAGCCGGGTAATTCATCGCGGCGTTTTCGCGGCGCATTTCCCCTCGCTGTCGCGGTGCGCTCTGGCAGCATGCGGGCCATGAGCACGACCATCCCCGAGGCGCTGAAAGCGGATCTGCCGCAATCCAAGTGGGGCAAGGTGCTGGGTGCGACCCCCATCGTGATGACCGTTATCGCCACGCTGCTCGCGGGTCTGTCGAACAGCGAGATGACCAAGGCCCAATACGCCCGCGCCCTGGCCGCGCAGCAGCAGTCGAAGGCGGGCGACCAATGGGCCTTCTTCCAGGCCAAACGCCTGCGCAGCGCGATCCAGCTCGGCACGCTCGATACCGTGCAATTCACCGCTGGCACCGCGCAGCCCGATGCTGCGGCCTTGCGCGCTTTCGCCGCCACGCTGCCCGACCCCGATGACGTGCAGGCGGCGCTCGCGGTGCTCTTGTCGGGCCGCCTGCCCGAGATCGCGCAACCCGTCGCGCCTCCCACCGAAGTGCAGACGATTTTGCAGGGCATGGAGCAAGGCCTGTCCGACGCCGAACTCGTCCCGCGGCTCAACGCCGCCAAGCCGGCCCTCGTCAGCGCCGCCATCCGCACCGCGCGGGACGACGTGCGCGCGTTCGACGAGCGCCTCCAACCCGTCGTCACCGGGGGCGATCGGCTCGGCGAGGCCATCGATGCTTCCGGCCAGGCGGAGTTGCGGCGCGATTTTGCCCGGTTGCGTTTGGCCTACTCCGCGATGCGCTACGACGCCGAGGCCGGGTTGAACCGCGCAGCGGCCAACCTCCATGAAGTGCAGGTGCGCCAGAGTAACCTTCAGGCCGAGCGGCATCATCGCCGCAGCCTGCGGTTCTTCTACGGCATGTTGGGCGCGCAAGCCGCGGTGATCATCGCGACTTTCGCCATGGCCGCCCGGCAGCGCAACCTGCTCTGGTCGCTCGCCGCCACCGCCGGCGTCGGTGCGGTCACCTTTGCCGCCTACGTGTTCCTCTATCTCTGAGCCGACCGGCCCGCGCGGAACCCCGACTCGTTTGCACGGCTCTCCCCCATGCATAACTAACCTAATAGGTTAGTTGTGCATGGGACGCTTTCGCCCTTCCTCCGTTCGGACGGGCATGTCAGATTGGGACGTATGCTCATTCGTCTCGCGGTCTTCCTGCTGGAGTCATCCCCGTGGCTGCGACGCCTGTTGTGGCGGTGGTGGTATGGCCGGCTGGCCAAACGCTACACGGGTTCCGACTGGACGTTCATGAACTATGGTTTCTTGCCGCAGGCTGGTGAGTCGCCACTGGTTCTAGCGAAAGAAGATGAACCCGACCGGCTCTGTATCCAACTCTACCATCGTGTAGCCGCGGCCACCAACCTCACCGGCAAGGAGGTGCTCGAAGTCGGCTCCGGCCGCGGCGGCGGAGCGAGTTTCATCGCGCGGCAACATCGTCCGGCAAAAATCACCGGCGCCGACTTTTCCCCACAGGCCGTGGCGCTCTGCCAAAAACGCCACGCCGCCGTGGCCAACCTCGCCTTCGTGGTCGGCGATGCGGAGAAGCTTCCCTTCCCCGACGCCAGTTTCGATGCCGTGCTCAATGTCGAGAGCAGCCACTGCTACGGTCAGGTGGAAAAGTTCTACGCTGAGGTCGCGCGCGTGCTGCGTCCGGGCGGCTGGTTTCTCTATACCGATTTCCGCCCCGCCAGCGACGTGCCCGCCTGGCATGCTGCGCTGGCCGTCCCGGATTGGGAGCAGGTTGCCTTTGAAGACATCACCGCCGCGGTGGCCGATGCCATGCAGACCGATGATGCGCGGAAGCGTGCCCTCATCGCCGAGTTCATTCCGCCCGCATTCCAACATCTCTTTGGGGAATTCGCCGGCCTCGTCGGCGGCCAGATGTATGAAGGCTTCCGCAAACGCGACATGATCTACCATCGCTTTGCTTTCCGGAAGAAAACGCCTACAGCTTGAAGCACCCCATGCGCACTCCTACCCTCCTTGTCTCTGCCATGCTGTTGCTCGCCGGCAGCGTCGCCGCCCAGTCCAATCCGTCTGCGCCCGCTGCATCCGCAACCGCGCGCTTCGCCATTCCGGCCACCGACGATGGCTTGCCGGGCTCCGGCCCCATTCGCCGTTACGATTGGTTCAAGCGACTCTGGGAAGAGCGTCGCACCCGCTGGGCCAGCCGCGTGGAACAGGACCAGCGCACGATCGTCTTCCTGGGCGATTCCATCACGCAGGGCTGGCACGATAATTTCGACAACGCCTTTCCCGAACTGCGCGCCGCCAACCGCGGCATCAGCGGCGACACCACCCGCGGCATGCTCATTCGCCTCCAAGAGGACGTAGTTGCACTCAATCCCGCCGCTGTCGTGCTGCTCGCCGGCACCAACGATCTCGATGAAAAGGGCGGCAACCCGTGGATCGCCGCGAGCAACATCCGCCTCATCCTCGAAGCATTGCAGCGACACAATCCGTCGATGCCCGTCATCGTCTGCGAGATCTTCCCGAGTTCGCCGGCGAAAAACCGTCCGCCTCATCACATCCGTCGTCTCAACCAGCTCATTCGCGAAGCGACCGCCGACTTGCCGCAGGTGACGCTTGTTGAAACGTGGAAACTTTTCGCCGGTCCCGGCAACAACGCCCGCCCCGAGGAATTTCCCGACCTGCTTCATCCCAACAATGACGGCTACGCCAAGTGGGCCGCCGCACTCCGCCCGGTCTTCGCCACGCTCGGCTACCTCGACCGCGAGAACGACAATTTCACCATCGAGAATGAGTTCACCAGCATCTTCAACGGCCATGACCTCACCGGCTGGGGCTACCGCCCGACCCCGCCCGAAGACATCAAGGCCGCGGAAGGCTGGCAGTCCGGCGCGATCGACGCCGCCGAGTGGCCGATCGTGAAAGAGGCGGTGAGTTTCGACGGCCTGCAAGCCAGTCCCGACGGCCGCTTCGAAGCCAAGCGCGGCCGCCTCATCGTTCGCACGCCGCTCGGCCATCGCAGCATTCAACAGCTGTGGACCACGCGCGACTTTCCCGGCAATTTCGTGTTGCGCCTGCAATTCCGCGCGATTCCCAACACCGACAGTGGCATCTACGTGCGCGGACCGCAGCTCCAGTGCCGCGACTACCTGCTCGCGGGCCCCTACACCAAATTGCAGAACTACCGCCCCGGTGACTGGAACGACATTGAGATCACCGTGAAGAACGGCGTCGCCCGCGCCACATGCAACGGCGAGGTGCTCGAAGAAGCGATGAAAGTGCCCGCCACCGGCCCGATCGGTGTCGAGGGCGACAAGGGACAGATGGAATATCGCCGCATCCGCGTGATGCAACTGCCGTAGCGCTACGCACGAACGAGGAGGCAAGAAGGAAGAATTAAGAAAGCCCCGCCGCGGGAAACCGCGGCTCCGGTTTCTTAATTCATGCCTCTTCCTTCGTCATGAATCTTCCCACCGCCCAATCGGCGACCCGATTCAGCCGCAGCGCAAAGAGCGCCCACATTATACCGAGCGCGATCCAGCAACCCCGGCCGAGCAGCAGGTAGTTGCGACGGATGTCGAATTTCTTCCAACCGTAGTCGTCCACCAGGCGGTTCATGTCACCGCCCGCGTCCTCCTCGCCGTTGATCATGCTGCCAAAGGGAATTTCTTCGATTCCGCGGTAAATGTCGCCCCAGCGCACCCAGATGTTGATGAGGGACGTCGCGCCGATGAAGAAGAACACATAACGGCACGCGCCCCATTTGAATTTCTCGGGCAATTGCACCCAGAACGACATCATCAGGAGCGTGCTGAGGTAGAACTCGCCGCCCACGCCACCGAACGCGCCCCACCAGAACTCCTGTCGCGCGGGCGGCATTTTCCATGTCATGTAGTATTGCAGCCCCGCCAGCGCGAGCGCGGCGAGCATGGGCCACACTTTGCGCTCCTTCGCACCGGCCGCGAACAGGAGGCCAAACAACAGCAGCAATCCCCAATATACAAAAGGCGAATACTCCGGCTCGACCGGTGTCCACCCGATCGGCAAGGGCGTGGCCCGGAAACCGCACAGCCACGCCGCCGTTGAGTGACCGAACTCGTGCATCCACACATGGAATCCTCTCAGGAAAAAACTGAGCGGACTGATCGTAATCAGCCACGTGATCGCCAGCAGCAACGGCGGCACGAAAGTGTTCACCTTCCAATCGTCGAAGCGATAGAGGATGAACTCGTCGTCGGCCGGATCTCGTGCTGGCACCGGAGGCGGCGTGAGCAGGGTCTTGGGCGCGCCTGTCGGCTTCGGCGCGTGCGCCGGCGGGAGCACCGGGCGTTTGCGCTTGGCCAGTTCCGCCTGCGCCTGTTCACGCGCGTGCGCGACAAGTTTTTCGTAGGCCGCCCGCAGCTGTTGTTTCTGCTCCACCAATTCGGGCGGAAGCGGATCGTCGGCCGTTCCGCTGCGTCCGCGGATCAGCGCGAAATTCCTCTGCATGAATGCCCGCTCGATCTCATCCGCCGATGCTCCCGCCGGCACGCTTAGCAGCGCCCGGCAGCTCTCCAGCTCGTCGGCTTCCATGGGCATGCAGACTGGGCGAAGCTCCGAAAGCTGTCCAGCCGGTCGTGGCATCGACGACGACAACAATGGTTTATGACCGGCAATTCACAGACTGGGCGACAGGTGGATGAGGCCGCACTCCGACCACCCTCGATTCCCGTCCAGTGTTAGCACAACCGGGCCGGTTGCGCTTTGAGTCTCGGTTGGTAGCGATTGAAGCCCGATTCCACCCCATGAAATTCCGTCTTCCCCGCTGGTTTGCCTCGTCGTTGTTTGCCCTGCTCGCCCCGGTCCTTTTTGGCCAGCCTTCGGGCGGCCCCTACGGCCCGTTGCCGCAAACCTATGAGGTGCCGAAGGACGCAAAGCGGGTCTATTATGTTTCCCCCGATGGCAAAGCCGACGCGATGGGCTCACTGGAAGCACCCACGACGCTCGAAGCCGCGATCGCCAAGGTTGTGACGGGCGACGCCATCATTCTCCGCGGCGGCACCTACCGCATGGGTGGGCTGTTCCTCAACCAAGGCATTACGATCCAGCCCTACAAGGACGAGCAACCCGTGCTCAAGGGCACCCTCGTCGCCGACAAGTGGGAATCCCTCCGCGAAGGCGTGTGGCGCACGAAGTGGACCACGCTGTTCCCGCAGAAACCCGCCGACTGGTGGCGCCGCAACCGCGAGGGCATGCGCACTCCGCTCCACAAATTCAACAACGACATGGTCTTCGTGGACGGCAAGCCCCTCGCCTCCAAGTTCTGGGAAGGTGAGCTCGACGCCGATTCCTACTCCATCGACTACGAAAACGGCTACGTGCACATCAAGTTCGACCCCACGGGCCGCACTATCGAGATCACCGCCTTCGACGGCGCGCTCACCCGCACGACGCGCGAGGTCCACGGCAAGAAGTCCGACCGCAAGGGCTATATCATGCGCGGTCTCACGCTCACCCAATACGCTTATCGCGCGCTCGAAGTCGAAGGCACGGAACCGCAGAAACTCGAGGACCCCGCCAACTTCGGCAAGGAAGTCGTCGGCACCACCATCGAGCACACCACCATCACGCACTGCTCGCGCGTCGCGGGCTACTTCCGTGGCGATCGCACCACGTTCCGCCATTGCCTCATCAGCGACACCTCCACCGAGGGCATCTACATCATCGATTCCTCCGACTGCTTGCTGGAGAAAAACATCTTCACCCGAAACAACATCGAGGAGATCACCGGCTACTACCCGTCGGCAGTGAAGATATTCAACCAGTCCTATCGCGTCGTCTGCCGCGACAACCTCATCATCGACAATCCGCATTCGAACGGCCTCTGGTATGACGTCGGCAACGTGGACGGCGTGTTCATCAACAACTGGGTCGAGAACTGCCTCGACGGCTTCTTCTGGGAAATCTCGAAGAACGTCATCGTCGCTGGCAACGTCTTCAAAAACTGCGACAAGGGCATTCGCATCCTCAACTCCTCCGGCGCGAAGATCTACAACAACACCTTCTACAACGCGCCCGCGTCCTTCGAACGCGACCTCCGTAGTGCCCAAGGCGACCACTTCGGCTGGCATCCGTCCACCGGCCCCGACGTGCACGAACGCCACAGCCACGTTTTCAGCGGCAATCTCGTGCTCGCCGATGCCCGCTTCACGCGTCCGCTGTTGCGCGCCGACCAGCATCCCGCCCTGAAGGACCGGCTCAAGGATCCGGCCTTCGATGTAGCCGATTATAACGTTTATGCGCGCCCCGCCGCCCCGACCGCACCCGGCGCCGCCAAGGGCGCGGAAGACATAAATACCACGCTCGTGTCCAATCTCAGCCCGGCGCTCATCGCCTGGAGCCCCGGCGCCGGCGACATCAACCAATTCATGCTGCAGTCGCCCGCCGAGCTCAACGCGAAGCTCCCGAAATTTGAGAAGAACAGCGTGCTACTGCCGCTCGCGCCCAACGCGGTCGTGCAGAGCCCCGAGCTCCGCAACTACGCGCCCGCTCGTTCGCTGCCCGTCAAAGCTCCGCTGCCCGCCGAGATCGCGCAGCTTCTCGGTTGGCCCGCGCAGGAGAGCTATGTTCCGGGCGCTTATCAGACCAAATGATTTTCGGTGTCCGGGGTCCAGGGTTAGGGGTATATTAGGGTTATAAAACTAATTCGCGGATCCCGGGCACCGACCTCTTCGGCACGCAGCGTGCCGGTTCGGTCGGTGACAGTTGTGCCGATGATGCGCATTGCCGTGCAGCCAACAGATGCTTGCCACGTGCATAGCCCTCCGACGAAGATGCCGACGATGATCGTGCCGCCCCGTCCCCGCCGTTTGTTCGGCCGCCAGCGCCTGCCCCGCGCCGGCTCACGGGCGTTCACCATTATCGAGCTGATGGTCGCGGTATTCATCCTCAGTCTCCTGTTCGCCGCCGCCGTCCCCACTTACCAAAAAATCCAGCTCAAAGCCCGCGCCACCACGATCGCCAACGATTTTCGCGTCTTCGGCGCCGCCTTCCAAAGCTACGCCCACGAGAGAGGCTCCTGGCCGCCCGAAGCTTCCGCCGGCGTGCTGCCCCCCGGTATCAGCAAGCAGGAGCTGCAGCCCGAGACATGGGGGCGGCGCACGCCCATGGGTGGCAAGTTCGACTGGGAAAACAACCAATCCCACCCGGGCGGCACCAGCCCGGGCGGCAAGTGGCGCGCCGCCATCGCCATCGTCGGCACTTCCGACTCACCACTGCTCATCGACGCCGATCTCCTGGAGGAGATCGATGCCGCGCTCGATGACGGCAACCTCGACACGGGTAATTTCCGCCGCGGCTTCGGCGATTGCCCGCTTTTCATTCTCGAACCCTGATGGCCGCTTCCGCCTACAGTGTAACCCTGCACCACCTTGCGGCCGACGCGAAGGACGCGGGCTTGAATTATCCCGACGAACAACTGCAAGCGGTGACCGCCGAGCATCTCACGGACTTGTTGCGCGCGCTGGAAGAAGTCGCCGCCAGCCTCAGCATCTACGAACCCTCCAGCCCCGAGATTCGCGTGAAGACCGACCGCGAGGTCTTCGTTGTGCGCACACGTTACCGCCGGCTCTGTTTTGTCGGCAGTGAAACAACGTTGCGGGGAGAGGAGCATAGCATCGCCTATATCATGGGCGCTATCACAGGACAGACTCTCCCGGTCGCCAAGCCGATGGCGAACCCGCGATTGTTCGAGCGTCCGCCCACCGCGATTCCTTTGCGTCCCCAAGCCCGCGGTGGCGCTGGCGGCATCGGATTTCCCGATTGGGCCAAGATCGCGTTGCTCGCGGTCATCAGTCTCTCGTTTGTCGGCACGGGCATTTGGATGCTTTTCAAGCCCGCTCGCTCGCTCGCACCGAAATACAAACTCATGTCCGCGACCGAAGCCGTTGGCCTCCTCGGCCGGGTCGCCGGCCAATACCAGACCGGCAACCAACCGGGTGATCGCCGTCTCATCATCGACAACGCCGGCACTATGCGCATCGCCAAATACGGTCCCGATCAATCCATCGCAGAGGAAATCATCCGCACAGCCCGGGGAGCTACGCAGGACGGACAACCCGCCCTCGTCACGACCGATCCCTATGTGATGATTATCAACGATGCCGAATCGGTCACCCTTTACGGACAGACTTTCAAGCGCGTAGACCGATGAGCCGGGACGCAACCCCGGCTCCTCGGAAAGTATCAAGTGCCAGGGTCCAAGGAACAAGGAACGGCCCGCCCATTCCATCCGGCTCGTTATCTTGATACTTGTCACCTGATACCTGTTACTTCTGTCCTATGTCCGTTCGTCTTATCCTTCTCATGGGCGTTGCCGGTTCCGGCAAAACCACCCTTGGTCGCTTGCTCGCGAGCGAGCTTGGCTGGACCTATTACGAAGCCGACGATTTTCACAGCGAGGCAAACAAGCACAAGATGCGCCACGGTATCCCGCTCGACGACACCGACCGCGCGCCCTGGCTCAGCGCCATCCGCGCGGCCATGGAAGCGGCGCTCGCGGCCGATCGGCCGGCTGTCTTCACGTGTTCGGCACTCAAAGAGCGTTATCGTCGCGTGCTCCTCGACGGCCTGATCGGGCGTGTCGCCCTCGTGCATCTCACGGGAAAACCTGACCTGCTCTTGTCCCGCCTCGAAGGCCGCGCCGATCATTACATGAAACCCGCAATGCTGGAGAGCCAGCTGGTCGCACTCGAGCCCCCGGCCGACGCCTTCACCCTCGACGTCGCCCGTTCTCCCGCAGATTTGCTGCAGGAAATTCGTCGCCGTTTCTCGGTGTAACCCGTGCCGGGGCGGTTTCGTCCCGCATCCGTGCCGCCTGCAAGTGCGCTTGCGCCAATTCCGCCCGGCTGCACCCTGATAACCGGCTCCATGACCATCTGCTATTCTCAACGCTCCGGCGCACTCCGGCGATCTGCGCAAGGTTTCACCATCGTGGAAGTGATGATGGCCTCGGTGATTCTGGTGGTGGGTTTCATGGGCATGATCCAAGCCATCACCATCGGCTCCGAGATGCTCGCCACCGCCCGTCGTCAGACCCTCGCTTCACAGATTCTCGAGCATGAGATCGGCAAGTTACGGCTGACCGCTTGGAGCAGCCTGCCGACGGTCGGCACCGCAACCACCTCCGTGGACAGCCACTTCAACGATGCCATCACATCTTGTGGACTCACTGCTTCGTCCATCACCCTGTCCCGCACCACTGCGGACGTTACCACCGATCTGAAGGAGATCAGTTTCACCATCACCTGGACTGTTACGCCGAGTTCCGCCGCAGCGTCTCGCACCTACACCCGCAGGGTCACGGCCTTTTTCGGAAAATACGGTCTGAACAACACCATCCAGCGCTCGTGACTCGTCCCAAAGCGGGCTCCACGAATACACCAAATACACAAAAGCGATGCCTCCCTCCAGAAACGCCCCACGGCTCGGGATTGGTGATTCATCCGCAACATCACGGCTCTTGGCCTGCTCTCCAGCCGGCTCTTTCGTGTGGGTCGCGTCCTTCGTGGTTAACTCCTCTGCTTCGGTCTGTTTTTGCGTCTTTTCGTGACTTTTCGTGACCAAAAATTTTCTGCTGCCCCCGCCCTGCGCGCGTCAAAGGGCTTCACCCTCGTCGAGGTGCTCATCGGCGCCACGCTTTCGGCGATGGTGATGGCCGCGGTGTTTTCCTCTTACATCTATCTCGGTCGCAACCTCGCCCGCCTCGCCAACCAGCAAACCCTCGAAACCGAAGCCCGGCGCGCCCTCGGTTATTTTGCACAAGACGCGGAACAGGCTACGGGAATCGATAGCACAGGCATCTCCCCCAAGGTTCTTCCCGACGCCACCAAAGTGACGCTGACCCTTCCTTCCACCAGCGCGGTTGCGACGAATTATGTAACCTACACCTACGACAGCACAGCCGCCACCCTCACACGCACACCAGCCGACGGCACCGCGCAGGTCCTGCTGCGCAACATCACCACCCTGACGCTCAGCTACTATGATTCCTCCGGAAATAAATACACCAGCTACACCGACTACTTGGCCGGCATCAAGCAACTGAGCCTCGAATTCAGCACCCAGACCGGCAGCGCGCCCAACGGCACCCGGACCGTCGTGAATCAAGTCGCTTCCGGCCGTTTGATTCTCCGCAACCGCGGCTTTCTGCAATGAGCCCGCTGAACCAGTCAAATCCCGGGAGATTTTTTGGCCACAAAGAGCCGCAAAAATCTTGTCCTGCGCTTGGGGCTCTCGAGACGCCTATGGGCGCGCGCAGGATGCGCTCCGGCGATGCAAATGCTTTTGGTGTCTTTTCGTGGCCAAGCTGCATTGGTTCATCCCGCGGCACCGTCAGCCTGGTGGCGCTGTGCTTCACCATCGTGATCGGCATCTCCCTCGCGAGCTACATCACCCTCAGCTCGCGGGCCATGCAGCTCAGCAACCGTTCCTTCCAAGTCAGCGTCAGCAAACAGCTCGCCGAAGTCGGCATCGAGGAAGCCCTGCGCGCCTTCAATCAGAACAACTGGGACGACTGGACGAACAGTGGCATTTCGACCGACTGGACCCTCGACACGACCAACAAACGCGCCACCGCCACCATGTCCTTTCCGGCAGGCAAATTGGGTCAAGGCACCACCGCCACGGTCAAAATCCGCGTGGACAATTACGATGCCTCTCATCTCGGTGCCAGTTGGAGTTCATCGATAAATTATCGTGTAAACGACCTCGTTGGTCGCAATGGCATCTGGTATCGCTGCATCAGGAATCACTCGAACCAATCACCTCCCAACTGGAATTACTGGGTGCCCGAGGGAATTCCGTGGGCTTGGAATTCAACCACGACCTATAACGACGACGACCTCATCGTTGACAACGAACGTTGGTATCGCTGCAAGAACTCGAATACCAACAGGCGCCCCTCATCCCCGGGCAATTCATCCTATTGGCAACTTCTGGCTGGCATGTATTCAAGCGTTCCGGCTTGGCCTTATGTGTCATCAGGGCAGGAAGCGATGGCTTTCAGCGGGTTTAATCTGGTCCGCTTAACCTATCAAGGCTCGGACTATTCTTATTCCTACGCTTGGAAATGGAGCACGAACAAAACTTATACCTTCAACGATGTCGTCTATTACGACAGCAATTGGTATCGCTGCCTAGCAACCCACTACAACACCGGAAACTGGACTTACAATGTTACCAACTCAGGTGCGGGTTATTGGGCACGCGTGCCAACTATCTGGGCTTGGAGTTCGTCTTTAAACTACAACTTGGGCGACGTCGTTTATCATAGCGGAACCTCCTCTTGGTATCGCTGCACTCGCGCCCATTCCGGCCAGACGCCCTCGGGCTCTTCTGCATATTGGGCAAGCACGCCGCTGTTCTCACTCGATTGGGACTCGGGCAGACGATACAACCAAAACGATACCGTGCGCTATAATGGCGTTTGGTATCTGAGCCGCAGCGGCACAAATAATTATGGCCGCACGCCACCGACAATTGCCCCCTACTACGATTCCTATTGGGCGAGCACGGCCGACACGACCCGTCAATGGAACGATTCGACCAACTATTCGGTCGGCACCTACCGTTCCTACGGCGGGGTCTGGTATCGTTGCATCAAAGCGGGTAACAAAGGCAAATCCCCCAACGACTCCGAATTCTGGACCGCTGCGTGGAGCAATTCCTGGGGGATTACCACCGGCGCGCCCGTGGTGTATGCCGAGGCCACCGTCAAAATCCCCAACAACCCCGATCAGAAAACCCAGCTCCGCGCCCCCATCGCCCCAGCTCCGCTCTTTCCCAACGCTGCAGGCGCCACCGGTGACCTCACCATCACCACCGGCACGGGCACGGTGAACAGCTACGATTCAACCATCGGACCCTATGGTGGAAGCAATCTCACCGACTCCGCCGTGCTGGCCGCCGGAGGCAACCTCGAGATCAAGGGCACCACCCATGTCAAAGGCTACCTCGCCGCCCCCTCTCTGCCCGCGAACATCAGCACCGGCACGACTGTTAAAGGGCTGTCCAGTCCGGCCTCCCCCAACCTAGCCCCCGACCGCCTCAGCCGCAG